>DYKB01000109.1:0-5010 GCA_020722815.1 Caldithrix sp.
GTCAAGAAAAAAATTACTCCACCCCAAAAAATTTATGCGTAACGATTAGCTCCCAAAGGGAGAGTGTTAGCTATTCCCTCTCCCCTTTGGGGAGAGGGTCAGGGTGAGGGGTCAGATTTGGCGATTTTAAAAAGTGTACGGTAGTGAATCGTTTAATAACCTGAAATTCTAAAATGAAACGTTTTATACTGGGTGAAATCATTTTTATTGGGATATTGACCCCCTTTGTATTTCCCAGTTTTCAAAAAACGAAAATGGGGGAGAGAAACAGGTTTCCTCTCCCCCATTTTCCGTCTTTTGGAATTTGGGGGAGGCAGGAGGTGGTCCTTCATGGATTCAGAACATCATTAATTTCAATTTTAGAATTTTAGGAATAAATAAAAGGCATGATCCAGTTGATGATCATGCCTTTTTTTATTACTTTAATTTCCAATCTGATTTATTTGCCTGATTGTGCCTGTCGGTTGCCAACTTTACCCTTCGGGCCGGTTCCGTCACAGATACCACTTCCGGAACGTTGACCATTGCCCATCCGGCCGGCGCCTCGCTGACCAGTACCATTTTTCATCTTGCCAAGCTGTTTACCAGTACCGTCCTGTGGCCGAACCCAATCCGGATCCTGACCATTGGGGATACCATCACCATCGGCATCCTGAAAATTGTCGCAAATACCATCGCCATTTTCATCGATGAAACCTTTGCCATTCTGTTTCCAGCCAGCATTGCCTTTTTGGCCAGCTTGTTTACCGCTACCATCGGCTGGTTTTGTCCAATCCGGGTCCTGGCCATTGGGAATGCCATCGCCGTCATGGTCTGGTGCATTATCATTAAAACCATCGCCATTTGCATCGACAAAACCAGGTCCATGCACTACTTCTTGTGCTTTGACTTCGTTCATGGACATAAAAGTGACAAACAGACCAACAAATAACAGCATCAGGATTTGAGTGAATCGTTTCATGTTACACCTCCATAAATTTAATTGATTAATTAAAAGTCGAAATAATATTTGTTTTTTTGATTAAGTTGTTTTAATTTAATTTGTTTGATTTATTTCGCCTTTTTTACTGTAAATTAATTAAGCTTTCGCTGCTGTTTAAGGCAAGGGATGTGCCAAAAAATTTCATAGTTAAATAACATATTGATTTTTAAAGTATTAAGTGCTTAAAAAATTGTCAATTATGATTAGTTAAATTCGGAGATATCGACAAAATGGTTCTAAAAAATCGACCAAACAGTCGAAAATGAGGTGTTTCTATCTGATAATGTTATGGATTTGAGTAAAGACTGGAATTTAAATTAATGTCATCATAAGGTCTAAAGCAATGATTCTAACAAGCTGGACAAAAGTTTTTCTCTCCGCTCTCTTTGAACTCTTTGTCAAAAAATGAGTATTAATTATAATTAAAAAATTAACTATCATCATCAAGGAGATTCAAACGCCATGACTAAAGTATCATTTCGCATTCGGGGTTTTATTACGCTTCTGACGGCTTCATCTTTCATTATTTCGCTGATTTCCGGCATTATTCTTTATTTTACCCCCCAGGGAAGGGTCGCCCACTGGACGCACTGGACTTTCTGGCAATTGGATAAAGAAACCTGGGCGGCCATGCATATCAATTCTTCTTTGATTTTTTTTCTTATCGTCATCTTTCATATTTATAATAACTGGAAAACCCTGACGTTTTATATTCGGCGCAAAGTGAGTGAAGTTGCCGGGTTGAAACTGGAATTAATCGTGACTTTGATTTTATCGTTTTTCATTGTGGTGGCTTCAATTTATAATTTACAGCCTTTTGGAAAAATAATTCAGTGGAATGACGATATCAAAAATTATTGGGCCAATAAAGCTTCTGCCGAACCGCCGATGCCACATGCGGAATTGTTAACTGTTACTGAATTTTCGACAAAATTAAATATCCCGCTGGAGACCTTTCAGAAAAAATTGAGTGACAGGGGGTGGGATTTTGCCGAAAATGAAACAATTCTTCAGATCGCCGAACGAAACCAAATATCGCCGGCTGATCTCTATAAAATCCTGAGTACCCAATCGTCTGGCCGGAATATGGCATCCGGAAATCTGCGACATGGTGGTGGCTGGGGACGCAAATCGATTGAAGATGTATGTCTGTCGGCAGAAAAAAATGTGAATGACGTGCTCAAAATGTTGGCAGCAAAAGGAATTCAGGCATCGAAAAATGATAATATTAAAGATGTGGCGGAGCGCTATAATCTGCGGCCTGTTGACCTTGTCGAGATGATTCAGGGGGAAAATTGACCTCAGTTGAAAATATAATGGATCGATGTCCTGTCAAAATATTTCAAGCCTGATAACCCATTCCCCAGACTCTTAACAATTCCCGAAACCCGGCTTCGACAGATTTTGTAAAATCAATAATCTGAAAAATCGATAATGTCCACGAAAGCTGTTCAAAATCGCAAGGTTTGTAAAGCAGGGGAATAATTTTATCCACAAAATGGGGTTGCTGCAGGGCAAAAAGCAGTTCACGTTTGGCCCACAGCGACTTCACGGTATTGGGCGAGAGGACGATAATGAACCAGTCACAACGCCTAAGTGCAGAACCGATTTCATCATGCCATTGTTGCGCCCCGACGATATTGGTTCCGCTATACCAGACGGGGAGTTTATGTTTTCGTAACACATCGACTAATGGCACAACAAAATCACGATCCTTATCGGAGTGGGATAAAAAAATCTCTTTGGGCAGCATAAATCAAAAGTTTTTCTCACTTGAAGTTCCAGGAATCACGTCCATCAATGCTTCGACGATTTCATTTAAATCTTCTTCATCAACATCAGACTTATCGAGATTGACATGCCTGATTTTTTTTAAGATCCAGGGGACATTTTCATCTAAAATGTCTTTTTTCTGGCCAACGATAACCGGTAACAAACGATTATTATAGCGTTTGTGACCCAGGGCGAATTCAATATCATGCCGCACCGAACGGGATTTTACTGATTCCGGTGTCAGCAATACCACCATGGCGTTGGATTCATTTAATGCATCCGAAACTTTGCTGGCCCAATTGTCCCCCGGAAAGATATCCAGACCTTCCCAGACATCCAAACCGGCTTTTTTGAGGAAAGTGGCAATTTCTTTGGCCAGGATTTCATCTTTGTGCGAATGACTGATAAAGACTTTCATAGGCTTATCTAAGGTTAATGAAATAAATAATTAAAAACTAAAATAAGGTAACCTTTTTTATTGTAAGTGTCAAGGGGAATTTTTTATAAATTAAACCTGAAGCCTCAATATCTATCCTCTTCTCTTTTAACCGAAGCATCAATACCTTTTAAAAAACCTTTCAGCTCTTCAGCAGGTTTAATTGGAATAAATATTATTCGAGTTTGATACGAAAAAATTTGTAGTTTTTGACCCGGGATTAAATTGTACTTTTCACGTATAGATTTTGGGAACACAATCGTATATTGTGGAGATATAGTTACTGTTTCCATATTATTAATAAAAATTAAGTGATCTTTTGATACGATGATGAATTTAGAGTCACGCAAAACTTTATTACTTCATATCCTTTGGCGCTGATGATTTTCGTTTTTTCTGTATCTCCCTCGCATGTTCCAGTTCAATCTCCTCCCGATGCCGATTTGCCTCCTCAATCGTCTTGAATTTAAAAATTCCCCGTGGATAGCGGATCGGATTCAATTGATTGGCGAAATCCCAGAGTTCCGCCACCCTTTTAAAATATGCTTCATCGGGCTTGAAGTTCCATAATGCTCTTTCGGCTTCTTCAAAAGTTTTGTATTTAAATATCGGCATACGGTTTCCTCATTGGATTTATGCTATTCTTTTTTTAAATTTCGGGTGAGTATCAATTCCTTTAAAAACAAAATATCGAGTTTATCTTTCTCCCGATACGTATTTTTTTTCATCAGATAAAGACTTTCAGGCGATGCGATTTTTATCCCAATTCCCTGATACTCAATAATTTCATATTTTATTTCTTCGAATGCAATCGCTTCGCCGAGCCGGGTGATAATGTCAATATAAAAGTCGTCTGGCGTACCATAACGAACTACGGAGTACTTTTCCAGTTCAGAAATGGTAATTTCATTAATCGAATCATCATGGTAAATCGATTGTAAGGCTTTTTGGAAATTTTGGATATTTCCAGGAGTATTTTGGATAAATAAATCGATGTCTCTGGTTAACCGCGCCATCCCGTGAATAATAACCGCCACACCGCCGACAAGAACATATTCGACCTGATGCTCCTCAAGTGCTTTTAAAAGTTTGAGGAATTCCTTAAATTGATTGTTCATCTGTTTTTCTCGCTATAATAATCATCATTACAAAGTGAAATTCAAATTTGTTCATACAGCTTTTTAATTTCCTCATACCGGAAACAACTCACCAGATGATCGTTCACCAGCCCAATCGCCTGAATATGGGCATAAATAATCGTCGAACCCACAAAATTAAAGCCGCGTTTGATTAAATCCTTACTAATCCGATCCGATAATTCTGTTTTGGCCGGCAATTGTGACAATTCCTTCCACTCATGAACGACCGGCTTGAAATCCACAAAACGCCAGAGATATTTATCAAAGCTGCCAAACTCCTCCTGAACCTCCAGAAAGCGTTTGGCATTGTTTACGGATGAGCGGATTTTTAATCGGTTCCGGATAATGCCGGCATTATGGAGCAGTTCGGCAATTTTATTTTCATCATATTGCGCGACTTTTTGTGGATTAAAAAAATCGTATGCCTGTCGATAATTATCCCGGCGCAGCAAAATGGTTCGCCAGCTCAATCCCGCTTGTGCACCTTCCAGAATGAGAAACTCAAAATGCTTCCGATCATCATGCACCGGGACACCCCATTCCTCGTCATGATACTTGATGTACATTTCGTCAGTTCCAGGCCAGGGACAACGGTTCATATCATTTCCTTTCACTATTTCTAGATAATTTTGGTATCCGTTCACAGGGAAGATCAAATTTGTCATTCCCGCATGTTTTTG
>DYKB01000109.1:5110-13980 GCA_020722815.1 Caldithrix sp.
AGCTGGAGCTTTTCGAATAATTGGTAACCAAGCTGGAGCTTGGTTACCAGAGGAACCAAGCTGGAGCTTGGTTACCAGAGGAACCAAGCTGGAGCTTGGTTACCAGAGGAACCAAGCTGGAGTTTGGTTACCAGAGGAAACAATCTTAAAAACGGGTGAAGATTTATCGTTTTTGTTAAATTAATCAATTGAACCTGCAAACCAGGTTTAATCCTTTTTTAAAAATTAATCACCGCTTTATAATTTGTCCATAGAAAAAATTTATGAATTCCTGTACAGAAATGAATGCTGAATTTAGTTTAATTTTTGAAATAAAGCAAGAAGAATTATTATATGAAATATCGCGCTTTATGATTTATCTGAATGCGGAAAGCCAGTCATTCGGAGACTTAAAGTGATAATTTTTCCCTCTTTTTTTGCTGAAAATTCCACATTTTAAATCGATTAAATTATTTTAAAAATCTTCAAAAAAATGGAAACCTTCTTTCATTTCAGAACGTAAAAAGACACAATTTTCTACCGACCGGTCGGTAAAGTAAGCGAGATGTTAATTAGCAAAAAGGTGAAGAATGCAAGATTGGGGAGAAAATCCAAATTGTGAACAGGATACGAAAACAAAAATATTTCAGGTTGCGGCGCGACTGATTGCCGAAAAAGGATATAATGGCGTTTCGATGCGGGAAATTTCAGAGCAGTCAGGCGTGTCGAAACCGACAATTTATTATTATTATAAAAGCAAGGAAGAGATTTACAAAGAATTGGTCAATGTTGGCTTGAATTATGTTTTTGAGATGTTGAAAGAAATTGAAGCTTTGGATATGCCATTCAAAGCGCGATTGGTTCAACTGATGAAAAAAAATTTTCGATTATGTTTAAAACATCCCGATTTTACCAAATTCTTTTTTAGTTTGTTTACTTTTGCGGATGCCATGCCATTCCTCAGAAAGTTTGCCCTGAAGGTTGAAGAAAACGGAAAAATTTTATCCGCCATGATTCAAAAAGGAATCGATGCCGGCGAATTTGGTGCCAGTGCAAATCCGGTATTAGCGGCCGAAATTATTGGGGGTGTTCTGGCGCATTTTATCTGGCGACAACTGAATAGTGAGAAAGTCATTCTGACAGATAAATTGGCTGAAGATGTTGTTGAAATTTTGTTTAAAGGTTTAAATGAATAATTTTAGGAAGTTTTAAATAAAGTGAAGGAGGAATTCAAATTGAAAAAACGAAGCTTTTTGTATTTCATGCTTGCCCTGATAATTGTATTCCCAAAATTTGGAATCGGTCAGGAGGCGTTGGAATTGACGCTGGAGAAAAGTCTGGAGATCGCTTTCCAAAAAAATCCACAATTTAAAATAGCTGAAAAAGAGGTCGAAAAGGCGAAAGCGAATGTCTGGACGGCATACTCGAATCTGATGCCCCAGTTAAATGGTTCGGTGAATTTTCAACATGCCCGGGAGATTCAGAAAAATACGATTCCGAACTTTTTGAAACCGATGTTGGGTCCATTGGTTGGAATGATTCCTGAATTTGCGAACATGCCAGATTATGTTGAAATGCGATTTGGGCTGAAAAATACTTTTCAGTATGGTGCAACTTTAACCCAGCCGCTGTTTTTAGGTGGTGCCGGTATTGCCGGTATTCAGATTGCCAGTGCTGCAAAACGGGCTAGTGAAATGAATCTGGAAGCACAGCGACAGAATCTCATTTTCCAGGTGGCGACGGCATTTTATTCCTGTCTGGTAACCAAAGAAGTGGCGAATGTACAGGAACAAGCACTGCAGCAGGCGGAAGCGAATCTCGAAATCGTCGTTAAAAAATACAATGCCGGTTCGGCTTCCGGCTATGATAAGATGCGGGCGGAAGTCAATGTCGCGAATTTAAAACCAGGGGTCATTAGCGCCCGAAATCAGTATCAATCGGCCCTCACCCAGTTTCGTGCTGTTTTGGGGTTGGAAGAGGATCGGAAGATTAGCATTAATGGTAAATTCAAATATGTCGCTGATGATTTTGGAGAAAAAAGTTTAGCCGAAGTTAAAAAAATGGCACTGGAAAATCGTCCTGAAAAAAGAGCGCTGATCGAACAGAAATATATGGCGGGAAAAGGCGTCACGATTGCCCGTAGTAGCTTTCTGCCCAAACTGTTTTTCCAGTCAGATTATTCTTATCTGGCGATGAAAAATGATTACAAGCTGTCGCAGCGAGATTTTAATCGCGGAATTACCTCTGCTGTTAGTTTGCAAATTCCTTTATTTACCGGTTTTCGTCATGCAAAGGAATTTCAAAAAGCAAAACTCGATTTTCATATTGTCGAAGATACTGAAAAACAATTGAATGATGGTTTATCGGCAGAAGCAGAGATGGTTTATAATAAATTTAAGGAAGCTAATGAAAAATATCTGGCCGCGAGTCAGACGATGCAATTGGCCGAAGAAACGCTCCGGCTGGCGAATATGATGTATGAGGAGGGGACAAATACGCAACTGGATGTTTTAAATACGCAATTAGCTTTGAATCAGGCGCGATTAAATTATGCCAGTTCAGTTTTCGAATATCAAATGGCGCGCTATCAATTACGAAAAGTCACGGGGACATTAAATTCTATTTTATAAAAAGGAGTAAAAAAAATGTATCGATTAATGGGAGTAATTTTAGTTATTATCCTGGCATTTGCTGGCTGCAGTGGCCAAAAAGATGGTCAGGAAAATGCCGCGACAGTTCCAGTTAAGGTAATGGAAGTGGAATTAGGATCGGTTATTCAATCTTTAACATATAATGGTGATATTAAAGCTGAATTTGAAGTAAAGGTTTTTTCGAAAATTCCGGATCGGATCGAAAGATTTTATGTCGATGCCGGTGATGTCGTTGCAAAAGGGGCAAAAATTGCCCAGATATACGCTGAAACCATTGAGCAGGCGGTGACACAAGCTGAAGCCAGTCTGACTGCGGCCAGAGCACAAGAAGCGAATTTAAAAGTTGAATATGAACGCGCGCAGAAGCTTTATAAAGAATCGGCCATGAGCAAGCAGCAATTTGATGCCATTTCGACCCAGTACGAAGCGATACAGGCGCAGGTCAAACAGGTGGAAGCCGGCCTGGCCACGGCGAAAAGTCGGCTGGCAGATGCCCTTATTACGGCCCCGATTGCTGGCATTATTGGCAAGCGTTATTATGAAGCAGGCGATTTGGCGGCCCCGCAATTACCGGTTGTCAGTATTGTCCAGATGAATCGGGTGAAAATTGCCTTTAATGCGACTGAAACCGATTTGGGAAAATTAAGAGTCGGTCAAAAAGCATCTGTGGCCGTAAAAAGCTATCCAGATACGCGTTTTGAAGGTCAGGTGAGCAAAATCAGTCCGGTACTCGATCCGCTGACCCGCATGGCTGAAATTGAAGTGATCATTGAAAATCGTGATTCCAAATTAAAGCCCGGAATGTACGCCCGGGTTGAAGTGATTACGGGAACAATTGAAAATACAATCGTTGTCCCACGTGAAGCGGTTATTGAGAATACCTCACTGGAACAGATTGATGGGGATGAGCAGGCGGTAAAAAATTATTATGTTTATATCGTGAATAGTGATAAAGCCCACCAGCGCCAGCTAAAGGTCAATTATGTTAATCACCGATGTATTGCCGTGGATTCTGGCATTGCCATCGGCGAAAAGTTAGTTGTTTCGGGACAAAATAATCTGCGGGAAGATAATTTAGTAAAAATTATCAATCAGGAAGGGAGCACAAAATGACGATTGCACAAACGGCGGTAAAACGCGGTATCACGTTTACAATGATTTATTTGATCGTGGTTGGTTTTGGACTTTTTTCGTTAAGCCAGCTTGACATCGATCTCTATCCCGACATTGAATTTCCGGTCATTGCGGTCATCACTCAATATACGGGTGTTGCTCCTTACGATATCGAAACAGTCCTTTCGCGACCGGTTGAAGAAGTTGTCGCGTCGGTGGAAAATGTGAAACGTATCTATTCCACTTCATTCCAGGGGCTTTCAATGGTTACGCTGGAATTTGATTGGGGAACCGACATGGATCAAGCTGAATTTGATGTTCGAAATTCGCTGGAGCTAATTCGGGATTTTATGCCGGATGACGCATCGGATCCAATGGTATTTGCTTTTGATCCCTCGATGCAACCAGTTATTAATCTGGCACTTGAGTCAAAAATTCATGGTGAGGCTGAATTACGTCGAATTGCTGAACACGATTTGGAACCGCGAATAGAGCGTATTCCAGGCGTTGCGGCAGCTTTTACCGTTGGCGGGATACGCCGGGAGATCAAAGTTTTAGTTGATCCGGCAAAATTGCAAGCGCATCATATCCCGATTGAACAGGTATCCAGAGCGTTACAAATGAATAATTTGCAGCTACCAGCCGGTTTTATTGATAATGAAGCCCTGGAATTTACACTCCAGGCGGCTGGAGAATTTACGTCACTGGAACAAATTGAAAATACCAATGTTGCGACTATTCAGGGGACCAACATCCATGTCAAAGATGTCGCCACCGTTGTAGATGGCTTTCAGGAAGCTCGAAACCGGGTCTGGAACAACAGTAAACCAGCCATCATGGTCATGGTTCAAAAACAATCGGATGCGAACACCGTCAATGTCTGTGACGAGGTGAAAGGGCGTTTAGAACAAATCGAGTCTGAACTCCCCAAAGGGGTTGCTATTTCTATTAGTTTTGATCAGTCTGATTTCATTAATCGCGCCATGTCGAATCTGGGAAATACGGCGATTCAGGCGATTATCCTGACATTTTTGGTGTTGCTTTTCTTCCTCCAGAACATTCGGAGTTCGCTGATAGTTGCCGTTTCAATTCCTGTTTCAATGATTACGACATTTGCCGTGATGTATCAAACAGGCTTAAGTCTCAACGTCATTTCAATGGCTGGACTTGCTCTGGCCGTGGGTATGTTGGTAGACAACTCAATTGTCGTGCTTGAGAGCATTTTCCGATATCGTGAAGCTGGTGATTCTCCACATGATGCAGCTACCAAGGGTGTTAAAGAAGTATCAATGGCCATCACGGCCTCAACCCTGACGACAGTTGCTGTATTTTTGCCAGTACTTTTTGTCCCGGGTATTGCCGGTGAATTATTTAAAGATATGGTGATAACAATTTGTTTTTCGCTGGGGATTTCTTTAATTGTCGCGATTACTTTGATACCCCTGTTATCTTCACGAATTTTTAAAGCCAACCGGACGTCCGAAAGTCATGGCAGAATCCATAAAGTTGGTGAAAATGTGGATAAATGGCTTTCAGGGGTGTACAAATTTTATGATCGAAGCTTGCGCTGGTCGCTGGGACATCGAAAAACATTGATATTTACAGCCGTTTTGTTGTTTATTGTTTCTGCGACTTTGCTCGTGATTCGTGGTGGTGAATTTATTCCGAAAAACGATAATGGCTATATAATTTTAAAAGTCAAACGGACCCCCGGAATCAGTCTGGAAGCCATGGGAAAAAGCATGGCGCAACTGAATGAAATTATAAAGGAGAATATCCCGGAAGCCGATAATATTTACGTTACTTTTGGTCAGGCTGAAGGTTTTACGGCGTTATTTTCTTCAGCAACCACCAACGAAGGTCAAATGATGATTCGACTGGTAAAAAGATCCGAAAGGACGCGTAGTAAATTTCAAATTCAGGATGATATGCTCACAAAATTTGATAATCTGGTGGATATGGACATCTCTTTTGTTGATCAGGGTGGTGCGATGTTCGGAAGTGGAGGTGATATTGTTGTCAAAATTTTCGGACACGATCTGGAACAATCCAAAATATTAGCAAATATTGTCCGGGAAAAAGTGCTGACAATTGAAGGCATTACGCATGCCGAATCCAGTATTCGGGAATCCCGGCCGGAGTTAAAAATTAATTATGATCGTCAACGCATCGCTGATTTAGGCATGAGTACGGTTCAGATTGGAAATGTTGTCAGCACCTGTATCCTGGGTTCAGCAGTCACCAGGTATCGAGAAGGGGGCGATGAATATGATGTTCGGGTTCAACTGGAGAAAGAAGCGCGTACCAGTAAAGACGATATTGGAAATATTATGATTATGACGCCAACCGGTCAGCAAATCCCGCTCCGGGCAGTTGCGGATATTGACTATTCCCAATCTTTCACTGAAATTAAGCGGGAAGATCAGGAGCGAATTGCGAGTGTTGATATCAGCATTTCGGGACGCGATTTGCGCGCGGTAACACGTGATGTTGAAAAAGTGACACGTCAAATTTCATTACCAAACGGTTTCCGAATTGAAATTGGTGGAACGGCTGAGGATATGCAGGAATCATTCATGTACCTGGGATTAGCGTTGTTTGTCGCTATTTTCCTGACTTATATGATTATGGCTTCGCAGTTCGAATCCTTGTTCGATCCATTCATTATTCTTTTCACCATCCCGCTCTCATTCATTGGGGTGGCATTAGCTCTTTTACTCACCGGCACTGATTTGAGTATTATGGCGTTAATTGGCGTCGTTATGCTGGTAGGGATTGTGGTGAATAACGGAATCGTTTTAATTGATTATATCAATCAATTACGTGCTGAAGGAAAGGAATTATTTGAAGCAGTAATTGAAGGCGGCCAGGTTCGATTGCGACCGGTGCTGATGACGGCGCTGACAACTATTTTAGGAATGTTGCCCATGTCCCTTGGGCTGGGTGAATCCGGCGAAAGCTGGGCACCATTAGCCCGTGTGGTCATGGGGGGGCTAACGGTTTCCACTGCTCTAACACTGGTTGTTGTACCGGCGATTTATATCATGTTAGAGTTATTGGCGATACGGGTTCATAAATGGCGGGCTGAACGGGCTGCAAGACGACAGGCAACTGCTGTTGTTACAGAACAAGTTTAATATTGGTTATCCCTTCTGAAGAAAAGCTGGATGTCTGTCAGGCGTCCGGCTTTTTTTTATTTTACGCTGAAATTGTGCCGCAAGGCTGCATTTCGAAAAATCAAGCTTTTTAAAAAACAAGAAGTAAATCTGAATAAATTATTGGCGTTCAGATTTTCACCGGTTGAAGATTAAAAAGTTGTACGCCGTCTGTCGTTTCAAAACGGTACCATATTTTTGGCGGTTGGTGTTTTCAAGGATTTGACCTGGGGATAAGGAAATTGCGAGATTATCAGTTATTTAGCGGGATTATGGTTGTCAAATTTAGGTGTTGATAGGGGAGGTGGCATTATTTTGGCGCTTGCCTTTTATCAGAAAAAATGCACTCACAATGAATAAAACGAACAATAAGAGGTGATTGGCGTTTATCGTAACCGGTCCCAGTGTTGCCAGCACCTGCGGCGATTCATAATAACGAAACTGATCAACAATAAATCGATCAATTGAATAGTAGAAAAAGACCAACCAAAAGGTAAATCCTGAAAATTTTTGTTTCCGTTCCAACCAGAGCACCAGGAAAAAGCCTATAAAACCCAATGCAGATGCGAACAATTGTGCTGGCCAGATTGGGGTGTTGGGAAAAACTGAACCAGCAACACCCTCAGGCGGAAATATGATACCAAGCGAGCTATCCGTCGGTTTCCCAAAACAACAACCATTGAGAAAGCAACCACCCGCGCGAACAATGCCACATCCAAGAAGAAAAACAGGTGCCAGGGTGTCGCCTAATTTGATAAAATTTATTTTCTTAATGAGCGCATAAACCAGCGCGGAAAGAATCGCCAAAACGATACCGCCAACCATAGATAATCCAGCAATACCGATAGTACCATTCTGAAATGGATTTATCGTATTCAACCATTGCCCGCGAAATTCATCGACATGATAAACCACATACCAGAGCCGACTGCCAATAATTGAAGCTAGCAAGATAATAGCAGAAAAATCCATGATTAATTCTTTATCAATTCCGAAACGGTGGGCACGCTTCATGGCAATCCATATCCCTAACGCAACACTGATCGCTAACGCCAGACCATAACTGCGTAATTCAAAATTGCCAATTCTAAAAAGTACTGGAAGCATATGTCGTTATTTTCCTTTCTGAATAATTTTTGTTTTATGGATAACTAAAATACTTATAGGATTATTCAATAATTTGTTTATCTGAAAAATTCATCGCCACAAAAACATAAAGATATGAAAGAAATAAAAATTTTTAATAAAAAACTTAATACTATAATTTTCAATAAGTTATCTTATTAATATGTTGATGATAATTTGTTCTGTTTACCAGGTAAAAAAAGTAAAATTAAATAAAAATATAACGTAATCTGTAACCGACTGTTTTCTTTGTGTCTTTGTTTCTTTGTGGTAAAATTTATAAATAATCCAGATTTAGAAATCAACAATTCTCAGTATCTAAGCTGAATTGTATCCGCTCAAAATGTGTTGTTAGATTAAAAATTAGTTTTTCAAATATGTTGATTTTTAAGCATCGCGCCTGGAGCAGCGGGCATCGCAATATTGGTTTTCGCTAGGCGCCATGCTCTATGCGCTTTGCATCTTAAATTACCCTCCTTTTTAGAGCGGATACGCTAAATTTAATTTAAATATTTTTAAATCAATAAGTTAATAAGTAAAATTTGTAACCGATCACAGGGTAAAGAAAAAAGAGTATCTAAGCCTTTATTTTTTGACATCCCCCCTTGCCCCCCTTCAAAGGGGGGAATTTTAGAGTCCCCCTTTGAAGGCGACCAAAGGAAGTCCCCTTGGGAGGGATTTAGGAGGATGTTAAAGATTTCTATCCTAACCCTGTGATTACTTACTAAAATTTGTAACCGATTACAGGGAATAGTATCAAATTTGTTGTGTCTCTGGTTTTACTGATCACTTAGGTTAATAAGGTTTTTAATCAACCAGGCCGCGAGATCAAACCCAATAGACCTTA
>DYKB01000110.1 GCA_020722815.1 Caldithrix sp.
AATTAGATAGAACGCATTAAAAAACAATTGAATTGCCACGAGCTTTAAAGTCTGTTCGAGAACTGGAAAATTGGCAAAATTAACCTTTCGAAGTTTATAAACAACACAATATATAGATTGAAATTTTAATCTATATATATAATTATTCCTGCTCAAAAACCTTCGAAAGGTTAGTTCTCGGACACCATCTTTAGCTCGTGGATCTTATTGCCCACAAAATATAAGTATCCGCTCAAAAAAGGAGGGTAATTTAAGATGCAAAGCGCATAGAGCATGGCGCATAGCGAAAACCAATATGGCTGCCCTCTGCTCCATGCGCTATGCTTAATAATCAACTTATTTGAAAAACTAATTTTTAATCTACCAACACCTTTTGAGCGGATACAAAATATAACGTGGGTTTTAACCCACTGGCGTTTTAGGACGCGGGCTTAAAAGCCCGGTGATTATCGGGAGGCGCTCTTGGAACCATGAGCTGAAGCTCGTGGCAATTCAACTACAACTTATTTAAAATCATAAAGTTATACTTGTAAACTGATGGCTATGCCCTTCGGGGTTATTGGTTTTCAGATTTGCATTTACACATTAACCCGGACAAATCCAAAACTTACTGCATTTTCCCGAATATTTCAAATAAGCCAAAAGCCATTCGCCAACAACCAGTTCTACTCCTGCAACTCCCGATCATAAACCGACCGATACCCGCCGCCCATATTTCGTGCCAGCCAGAGCTGATAATCCAGAACGGCAGTGGCGGTTACATATTTCTTCGCAATTGGTTCGGTGGCGGTGACGACGGCGACACCGCGTTTGCCTGAATCCAGGATGGTAATGAGTACCAATTCGTCACGAAAGTCACCATATAAATCCGCAACCATAGAAAGTGAAGCCGTTGGTAATGGATTTGGCTGCAGTTCGGGGACATCGATGATTTCTTTGCCGTTAAAATTACCAATTTTTGTCCCGTTGGCGGATAAAAGCTCACGGGTGAGATCCCCATCCCATTCGACAGAGGTACATCCAGCCGGAAATGGATTGCGTAACACTTTTCCAGTGGCCGAAAATAGTAAATAATGGTGATCATCATGGCCGGCACGATTGGAGATGGCTTCAATACCGGGCGAGCCATCCCAGATATCCGCCGTCCAGCCGGAAGGACCCTGCGTCCAGGCTGGATCGTCCTCCCGATTCTGCTTCCAGATAATTTCGCCGGAATTGGCATCCACCATGTAAACACCGGCAGGGACACTGGTTTCCACCATATAAAAAACTTCGAGGCCCGGCCGTTCCGGCAAGTAATCTCGGGCGGATTATGGCACCTTTTGTGTAGATATCCAGTTTATTTTGGTGTCGGATACACTCAAACGCACCGGATTGATGATGCAGCCCCAGGTTTTTTTCATCTGAACAGGTCGTGGTGTAAGTCCAGGTTCCCAATTCATCGGGACAAAAACGTACTTTCCAGATGCTCCCGCCATCCCGGAAGCCATTGATATTTTTCAGCCGGCCAGCCGGGGATTTAAAATGAATGATAAATGATTTGACATCATAAAGCGGATTTTCATAACTTTTTTCACTTTGAAATGGCGTTTCAAATTTCATCCAGATACCAACTTTTTCGGTACTCCAAAGCGAATGGAAATTCAATAAAAACAGACCAATTAAAAAGTAACAACTTAGATACATTGTTCTTCTCGGCACTTTTTTCCTCCTCATCATCTTGAAAATTGAATATTGTCGCTCGCGGGTGCAATAGATACGAAATAATACTTTGAATAAAAATTCAACACGTCATTATCTCATGTCACGCTATTAGACGTTTATAAGAGCATTTTCATTTAGTTAGAGTCTGTCCGAAAATACCGAGACCTGTCATTGCGCGGCGTTTTTTGCCGCAGCCTGTTGTTTAGGCTCGCAATCTCCCGGAGTAACAGCGGAGATTGCTTCGTCGCCAAAAACGCTCCTCGCAATGATAAAATTAGGGCATTTGCGGACAGACACTAGTTAGTGACGCCGCGTTCCCGGTTCAGAGTTATGAGTTTTGCGCATTTAGCCGGGAACCTGAGAACGAGGTTGCGCAGGTGATAAATGATGTCTGGATAATCGCTTAAAACCAGTGGCGGAACGATTACGAATTTGACACCTTTAATGATGCACCGAAAACAGACGGAATTAATTGCCACGTTGATACCAAAAGATTGGCTACACTTATATTAAATATCAATTCATTTTTTTTCAAGGGTAATTTTTGTATCCGTTCACCGGAATGATAAAATAATAGCTTCTGTCATACCCGAAGGCTTTAATCGGGCATCCATTGGTCTGAAAAAGTGTGGATTCCCGCCAAAACATGCAAGAATGACAGCTTTACTCCACCCTGTGAACGGTTACTAATTTTTATTAGCCCGGTAAGTAGAAACTTCCTTTTAATCAAAACATCAACGAATTTATAGAACCAGGAAATAAAAGGTTGAATTTAAATGTCTAATATGAATAGAGTTTATTGGAAAGAGCCGAATTCTGCCGTGGTGAGGAGCGTTTCCTTCAACAAGAGCTCAGGACAAGTTCCTCGCAATGACAGTTTTTGGGTACTTTCGGACCGACACTACACAGGATTTTAATCAACAGAAGAAGAACGGCTTTTCTGAAAATACATCTTCTGAGTCATATTCCAAACTCACACGAGAGTATCTCCTGAGTCGAAAAAAGCAGACAAATTTATTAATAGTAACCGAAGGCAGGCAAAAAAATGAAAAAATATCTTCCCAAAATTATTCTTGGTATCTTTCTCCTTTTTCTTTTATGGCGAATTGTGTTACTCATTTTCCGCGATTCTGACGCGGATTCGCGTAAATTACAACGTCCTGCAGTGGCAGTCGAAATTGATAGTATCAAATATGGTCCGATTCAGGAAATACGGGAATTTACGGGTACCGTTTATCCATTATATCAATTTATCATCGCGCCAAAAGTCGCCGGTCGAATTACTGAAGTTCGAAAACGGATTGGTGACTGGGTTCGAAAGGGAGAGATTGTTGCCCGAATCGATGATGCTGAATATCAACAGGCAGTACTGGAAGCCGAAGCGAATTTGAAAATCTCACAGGCGACTTTGAATGAAACGCGAAGCCAATTTGAATTAGCCAGGCAGGAACGCGACCGGGCGCAATCGTTGCAGGAGAAAGGAATAGCTTCCTCGGCCGAACTGGATGCAGCACTATCACAGTATAGTGCCCAGGAATCACGAATCAAATTAGCCCAGGCACAGGTCGAACAACGCGAAGCCGCACTCAATTCAGCGAAAATTCGATTGGGATATACATTGCTTTTTGCCGCAAAAAAAGGATTTATTGGCGAACGTTTCGTCGATGAAGGAACCCTGCTGGCCCCCAATGCGCCGGTTGTTTCTGTCATCGGTATTGATACCGTTCTGATAAGAACCACGATAATCGAGCGTGTTTATGGTCGAATTAAAGTTGGACAGCCCACCCAGGTCGTTGTGGATGCTTTTCCCAATAAAATATTTACTGGACATGTTTATCGAATCGCACCAATGTTACAGGAAACGTCCCGAATGGCCCAGATGGAAGTGGAAGTTTTGAACGACTCCTTGATTTTAAAGCCAGGTATGTTTACACGCGTATCCGTTGTTTTGGATGAAAAAGAAAATGCGCAAATTGTACCAACGCAAGCGGTTGTTAATCGTGAAGGGAAGCCTGGTGTTTATTTAGTTGATAAACAGGAAAATAAAGTTAAGTATATCGAAATTCAAACCGGTATTGTCTCACCGGAACTTACCGAAATTTTATCACCCGAAATAAAAGGAACGGTTGTTACGCTTGGGCAACACTTGTTGGAAGATGGCAGCAATATCCTATTACCGGGCCAAAAATCAGGTACCGGAGCACCTTCCGGAAAACAGGAATCAAACACAGGGGATCCATCCGGCCCCCAAAAACAGCGGGATTCGAAAAATTAGCGCATTCAACAGGATTAAGGAGTCATTATGAATATCGCAAAAGGGTCGATTCATCGTCCGATTTTGACATTTATTATTTTTGTCGTTATTATTACGCTGGGGCTGGTTTCGTTATATCGCCTTTCGATTGATTTGATGCCGGAAATCACATATCCAACCATCTCAATCTCGACGAGTTATGGGAATGTGGGACCGGAGGAAATGGAAGAACTGGTAACCCGGCCTTTAGAAGAGGCTGTCGCAGCGGTTCAGGGTGTCGAAGAGATTAATTCAACCTCAAGTGAGGGAAATAGTTCGATTCGTGTTTCTTTCGGCTGGGGTCGGGATCTCGATGTGGCGGCGAATGATATCCGGGACCGAATTGATCGGGTTCTGACCCGATTACCTGAAGATGTTGATCGCCCCATGATTCGAAAATTTGATCTTTCGGCTTTTCCAATTATGTTTCTCGGTGCATCGAGCAATTTAAATCCGCTTAATTTGCGACAAATCATCGAAGATCAGATAAAATACAGAATTGAACGCGTACCAGGGGTGGCAGCGGTCGATATTCATGGCGGTCTGTTACGGGAAATTCATGTTGAACTTCATTCTGCCCAATTAAAGGCGCTTGGTATCTCCACCGATATGATTCTGGCAGCCCTCCGGAATGAAAATCAAAATATTCCAGCCGGATTATACGATAAAGGGAATTCTGAAGTTTTGATCAGAACCCAGGGAGAATTTCGATCGCTGGAAGAAATTGAAAAGAGTGTTGTTATTTTGCGGCAGGGCACCCCAATTCAGATTCGGGACCTGGCAACCGTAAAAGATAGCTGGCAGGAAGTGCGCCAGATAGTTCGAATTAATGGTAAGCCGGGCCTTCGTATGATGATCAATAAACAATCCGGAGCCAATACAGTCCGGGTTGCCGATGCGGTAAAGGCGGAAATCGAAAAAATAAATTTAGACTTTCCGCAAATACAACTCATTCCCCTGATCGATTCTTCAAAATATATTAAAAGTTCTATTAATAATGTAGCCAATTCAACCATGATCGGTGGTATCCTGGCTATCATTATTTTATTTCTTTTCCTCCGGAATATTTCCAGCACTGCAATTATTGCCACCGCTATCCCGATTTCTATTATCGCGACTTTTGGACTTATGTATTTTAGCGGCTTTACACTCAATTTAATGACGTTTGGCGGATTGGCTTTAGGCGTGGGAATGCTGGTGGATAGTGCCATCGTGGTACTGGAAAACATTTACCGCTATCGGGAAGGTGGTCATTCACCAATTCACAGTGCGCTGGAAGGAACGCAGGAAGTTGGGTCAGCTATTCTGGCGAGTGTGTTAACTACCATCGTGGTTTTCTTTCCTGTCGTCTTTATCGAGGGAATGTCGGGAATTATGTTTCAGCAGATGGCTTTTGTTGTCAGCTTCTCCCTGCTCTGTTCATTAATCGTTTCACTCACCCTGGTTCCCATGCTCGCTTCACGATTTTTAAAATTTCAACCCAGCGAACATTATAAAGGAGAAAGTCGCCTTCATCAAATTTATGCTTTTAGTGAAAAAACTTTTAAAGACCTGGAAGCACGCTATAGTAAGCTATTACAATGGGCTTTATTGCATCGGCGCATCGTGGTGCTGGTTACCCTGGGTCTATTTATCGTTTCGGTGTTCCTAGTTCAGCTCATCGGTATCGAATTAATGCCGGCTGCGGATGAGGGGGAAGTCCGGGTAGATCTTGAAATGGCGGTTGGAACGCGATTGGAGCTTTTGGACAAGGCCTCACTTGTGGTGGAAGAAACGGTTCGACAAAACGTTCCGGAAATGGTTTCAATGCAGGCCAGAGTAGGGGGGGGAGGCTTTCGATCAAGCGGGAGTCATACTGGCGAAATCAGGGTTTCATTAGTTCCCAAAGATCAACGAAAACGCAGTAGTGAACAAATTGCAAACGATTTGCGTCGTATTTTGAAAGATATTCCAGGTGTAACCATTCGGACGCGAACAGCGCAAGCCTTATTTGTCATGCGTCTGGGATCCGGGTCATCGGAAAATGTTAGTGTCGAGATTCGTGGCTACGATTTACATACCGCTCAGGAATTGGCCAAAAAAGTGGAACTGGCGATTCAAAGAGTACGAGGTATTACCGACACGAAGATTAGCCGTGAAGAAGGCAACCCGGAACAACTGATTCGGATCGATCGCCAGAAGGCTTCTGATTTAGGATTAACGGTGACGAAAATCGGAGAGGCCCTTCAAACGGCAATTGGGGGTACGCAGGCATCTTATTTTCGCGAAAAAGGAAAGGAATACCGGATTCTCGTCCGATTAGGGGAAGAGGAACGGCAAAATCTCGAAAATCTGCTAGACCTAACTGTTATTAATAATCGCGGAGAGGCAGTCATATTGCGGAACGTGGTCAATTCCGAGCCCGAACTAGGCCCGGTACGATTGGAACGCAAAGACCAGGAACGAATTATTCGCGTGGATGCGAATTATACAAGAAGAGATTTAGGTTCCATTATCAGCGATATTCGGACTGAATTACGAACTGTACCCGTGCCGAAAGATTTCGCCGTTTTATTCGGAAGCGATTATGAAGAGCAACAACGTTCCTTCCGGGAGCTTCTCTTTGGTTTTATTCTGGCCATCTTTCTGGTTTACATGGTAATGGCGGGACAATTTGAATCATTTCGCGATCCTTTTGTGGTTTTATTCTCCATTCCAATGGCTTTGATTGGCGTTGTTATCACCATGATCTTAACCAACACAATCTTCACCATGCAGGCTTTTATCGGCGCTATCATTTTAGTCGGGATTGTGGTCAATAATGCGATCATTCTGGTGGATTATACCAATCAGCTTCGGCATAAAGCTAACATGCCCATGATGGAAGCTATCAAGGTTGCGGGTTCAAGACGTTTGCGCCCGATTCTTATGACCACCCTGACCACTGTTCTCGGCCTCCTTCCCCTCTCCTTTGGTTTTGGCGAAGGTGGAGAAGCTCAGGCACCGATGGCCCGGGTTGTCATTGGTGGTTTGACGAGTTCAACCCTTATTACGCTCGTACTGGTACCTGTTGTTTATAGCGTTTTTGAAAAAAAGATCAATTGGCAGTTCTGGCAAAAGAAAACCAACGTTTAGCTTTTGGTTTCTATAACCTAATTTTTACTACTGTCACTTTTATTAACTATCATTTAACTTCACTGGTGACCATCACCCCAGCCCTTTCCCAAAAGGCTGATCGTGTCCCACATTTTTTACTGGACACGGGGAGAGGACAAATTCTCCTTCCCTATTTTTTTAGGGAAGGGGCCAGGGGCATAGTCGTCAGGTTCAGGTGATAATTAAAATATTTTCAAATAGCTATATTTTCTAATCAGTATCCGTTCACCGATATGATAAAATAATAGCTTCTGTCATGCCCGAATGCTTTAATCGGGCATCCATTGGTCTGAAAAAGTGTGGATTCCCGCCAAAAAACATGCGGGAACGACCGATTCTATCCAACCTGTGAACGGTTACAAGAGTACAACCGTAACAACTTAATTTTGAACAGATTTAGCCTTTTAAAGGAGTTCATTCGTGTTTATAAAATCAGCAACAGCAAAAATTTTTCTAGCAATTGTATTTCTATCCATTGCCACTGTTTTCGCAGCCGATACAAACCTTTTTTTGTCGGAAACAGGGGAAGATACTTTACGAATCACCTTGAAGGATGCCATTTTTATGGCATTGGAAAGAAATCCATCATTTTTAATCCAAAGATTGGAACCCAAAATTGCGGGAACGAATGTCAGCGAACAGTTGAGTACTTATGATCCAAAGCTAAATATTGTGGGCAATAAAAGTAAAAATAAAACGCAACGATTTTTAGGCTCACGACCCGATCCGTTCGAATTAACCACGGATCGCTATCAATATGATGTCACCTTATCTCAGGCTTTGCCCACAGGAACAATCGTCAGCGCCAATGCAAATGTTGCCGGAACGCTTTCCAGTATTTATCAGGATCAATTTTCAGGCGGCTATGAACTCACGGTCACACAGTCACTCTTGCGGGGATTTGGATTCGGCGCCAATCTGGCCAATATTCGCCATGCAAAACGCGATCTTGAAATATCCACGGCTGAATTAAAATCATTCGCCGAAAATCTGGTGGCGGATGTCGAGAATGCTTATTGGACGCTATTGCTAACCGCCCAGGAAATTAATATTCGTCGACGCTCGTTAGAACTCGCCCAGCGACAATTAAAAGAATCGGAAGAACGACTAGCCGTGGGAAAATTACCAGTGCTGGAACTTGCGGCAGTTCACGCCGAAGTCGCCACCCGTCAGGAAGCCCTGATCGATGTACAAAGTCGTTATGAACAGGCCCGGCTTCAATTCCTGTTCCTGCTGAATCCTGAAGAGCAAGTGTCGTGGTCAACGATTCCAATTCTTTTAGATCAGCCATTTATCCCGAAGGATTCGCTTGACAATATTGCCACTCATGAAGCCGTCGCCTTAAAATATCGGTCCGACCTGAAACAGGCACAACTGATGATGAAAATGGGTGAAATTGAAATTTCCCGCACCAGGAATGGTTTATTACCGCAATTGGACTTTTTTATCACATTGAGTCGAACTTCTTATGCGAAATCCTTTAAAGAAGGACTACCTGATCTGAAAAGTCCGTTCTATGATATTATCATGGGGGTCAATTTTGAATTTCCAGTGCTCAATCAACGCGCCCGGGCCCAGTCCCGAAGAGCCCTATATTCCCATGAGCAATTAGAACTGGCAATGAAAAACATGGAACGGCTGATCCAACGCGATGTACGTTCGGCCTATATTGAAGTGATTCGCTCAAAGCAACAAACTGTTGCTACCCGCGTCACGCGCGAGTTACAAGACAAAAAACTGGAAGCCGAACAGGAAAAATTTCGGGTGGGTAAATCGACCAACTTTCTTGTACTTCAAGCCCAGCGGGATTTTATCTCCAGCCAACTGGATGAAGCTCAAGCAATGGTGGCTTATTTGAATGCCTTGATTAATCTCTATGTCATGGAGGGAACCTTGCTGGAACGACGCGGCATAAACGCTACAGAAGTCTCTAATTAATTTATAAGGAAAAAAATTTGGAATTTCATGAAAAATATTTTGATGTGCTGCAAAACCTCGAATTCGCCATTATTCAGGTTTTTAAAGCACATCCGGCGTTAATTGACCATGATGTTATCAATGCGCTGGAAGCCCTCGCCAGTTTTTTTATTGCCGAAAAAAATAATCGTCCCCCCAGAAATTTTATTCTGTCGAATAATGCAGTGGAAATTTTTGATAATGTCAAAGATGTATGTCTTTGGCGTTTAGGTCGAAGCGCTCCGATAACCATCGATCAACCGGTCGCCCCCACTCCTTTAAGTCTCGATGAAATCATCAATTGTATCAAAAAAATTCACAGTTCTGCCAAATGGTGGAATAAAGAACGCGGCAGGCAGGGTTATCTGCAATTTGTTTCGCAATTTATTAAATAAAAATTCAAGGTGACCAATGCATGTGTGGTTTAAAGAAGAATTATGAAAAAGTGTACGCTAGTGAAGTATCTTATTAACAGATACCCGATTAAATATCCAGAAAAATTATTTCAAATGATAAATCTAGTTGAAATATCATTGTTTGGAGATTGGCTGCTTTGTGATTTTCATATTCAGACGAAGATGAGTGCTAGTGAGTTGTCGTTGGATGAAATAGTCGATTTTTATGGCGAAAAGGGCTTTGATGTCCTCACGATTACCGATCATATTTTAGACGCCCAGCATCTGGAACTTTATCGAAACGAACACGAGCGAGTGCCCGCCATTGAAAAGACTGGATTCGAGGATTATTTATAGACACTTTGGCAGGCTGCTAAAAAAGCGTGGCAAAAATATGAAATGTTATTGATTCCCGGCTATGAAATGACCAATGATGTGAAAAAATTTCATTTACTGGGTATCGATATTAAAAAATATATCGATCCCGACCTTTCTATTGAAGAAATTATCGGGCAAATTCATCAACAAGGGGCAAATGCAATTGCCTGTCACCCTTATCAACGTGGCCCCGATGGCGATCTGCACTCGAAATATCTCTGGAAAAATCACGAAAAATTTGCATAACTCTTTGACGCCTGGGAGTCGGAAATCGGGATGATTTATTCAGTGTTGTCGGATTAAAAAAATTTAACTATCTGGCTAATTCGGATTTTCATCAACTGTGGCCTCTTTACTCGTGGAATACTTTGTTAAAGTGCGAAAAAACACCGAAGCGATTAAAAACACAATTCGAAAAATATCGGCGTTTCGATTTATCTGTTTCGGAAAGAGAAAATGGGGTAAGGCCTGGTGGTCGCTGATAATAAAAGGTCGGGAATTTGCTGATGTCGTACTATTTAAACCAGATTTGCGTGATCCGTGAAACGTGATGCGTAAAAATATTCAAATCACGTTTTACGCATTACGTATCACGTATCACGCATCACTCCCCATTTCAAAAAAAAACAAATAAATTAAAACAACCAAATCATTATTGTCAAGCAAAAAAGGTTCTCCCAATGCATCTCAAAAGTGTAAATTTATATCCAGAAAAATATCCGACGCATGAATTTTATCCATTCAATCTGAGGATTTTTCAACAGACACCGCAGCTTGAATTTGATTCTCCTGTCACTTTTTTTTGTGGAGAAAACGGGACCGGAAAAAGTACCTTGCTTCGGGCTATTTCGCATAAATGTAACATCCACATCTGGGAAAATTTTCAAACCATGCGCTATGTTCATAATCCTTACGAAGACCAGTTGCATGAGGCCATTGAAGTGAATTGGACTGATGGTGAAGTGCCCGGATCTTTCTTCTCGTCCCAGATTTTTCATAACTTTTCACAATTTCTGGACGAATGGGCCGTGGCAGACTCCCAAATCCTGAAATATTTCGGTGGAAAATCGTTGATGATTCAATCGCATGGCCAATCTTTGATCTCCTTTTTTTCTGCCCGGTATCAAATTAAAGGCCTCTATTTAATGGATGAACCTGAAACCGCGCTTTCTCCCCGTAGCCAGATGGAACTCCTAAAACTTCTTTACCAGATGAGCCCAAAAGGGCATGCACAATTTATCATTGCCACGCATTCACCGGTCTTGCTCTCCTGTCCAAACGCCACAATTTTCAGTTTTGATAATGTTCCAATCCAATCAATGGTATATGAACAAACTGAATATTTTCAATTTTTTAAAGATTTTATGAATCATCGGGAAAAATATTTTGAGATGTTACCCAAACCGAAGGATTGACAACTCCATGCAGCAACCAGAAAAGGAAATTACCAACCGAATTCATATTGATCAAATCATTCAAAAAAGCACAATTTGTCGGCTGGCACTTTGCCAGGATAATAAGCCATATCTGATCCCGCTGTCATTCGGGTATGATGGCCCAAAAATCTATTTTCACACCAGTCTGGAAGGGATGAAAATCGAGTACATGCGCCGGAACAATCAAGTTTGTTTTGAATTTGAACACGACATCCGGATTCTGGGAGATAAAGCGCGCGGTTGTGACTGGTCGGTTTCATTTTTGAGTGTTATTGGCTTTGGAAAAGTCGCTGAAATTACAAAATATGAAGCAAAAGTGGCGGCGTTGAATCAGATTATGCTGCATTATTCCAGCCGAACCTGGGAATTCGATAAAAAATCAGTCGATAACTGCCGGCTCTGGAGGATCGAAATTGAATCGATGACCGGGAAAAAATCGAAGGATAAAGATATAACGAACCTGGAACAAAATATTTAATACCCGAAACCGCAGATGACACAGGTTTCGCAGATAAAAAATCGGCAGTGATTTTTAATCTTACCTGAAATTCTAAAATGAATCGTTTTCAGTAATTATTGACCCCCTCTGTATCTCCCCCATTTTTAAAAAACGAAAATGGGTGAGAGAACCAGAATCTCTCTCCCCCAAATTCTGCTTTTTGGAATTTGGGGGAGGCAGGAGGGGCATAGCCAGGCTAAGGTGATAACAATATGAATTTCAATAAGTTAGTGTTGAATTGCCACGAGCTTTAGCGCGTGGTTCCATGAACGCCTCACGATAATCACCGGGCTTTTAAGCCCGAGTCCTTAAACTCCTGTGGGTTAAAACCCACTTTAATATTGGGGAAGCATGATGATCCACGAGCTAAAGTTCGTGGCTATTCATTGGTTTATTAATAATTTACAGCCTTAACCTGACGGCTATGGCAGGAGGAGATCCTGCATTCATTCTGAACATCAAAAATTTCCATTTTAGAATTTTGGGTATTAAAAAAGATTAAGATTCTTATCGGTTAAAATAAAAGCCTTCTTTTGATCATCCCATTTAATCTTCGGTCGGGCTTTTCGCCACCAGTATTCAAATTCCACCAGGTTAAATTCATCCCGATTTAAATAGCGGGTAATCTCATTTGTCAGATTTTCGTCTCCCATAAACGGATATGTCTGATGAAAAGACACCCCGATACTGCGTTTAAGCGCCCGAATGCTCCAATAAATCGCTTCCGGATGATGTACGTGATACAGGGATTCAGCCAGATCCGGCCATTCTTTCGGCTGAAATTCATTCTGATGCAACAGAACGATTTCCCGGCTGAGTGAATTTGATAAAAGTTCTTTTAATGTATTTGTGGTGGGGGTGGATTGCAATTTTTTTTCCACCAACTGCGTTTGTTTTTGCAATTCACCGACAGCATTGGGCTTGATCCAATAGCCCACTTTACTTTCTTTATCCGAAGTTTTAAAATTTATTTTACAATTGGAAAGATAATCCCAACCCAGCGGCGAAGAACCCGCGCCATCACCACGCATGGTCTGGAGTACCCCGGATGGCAATCGCCCGAATTGGTTATAAGGATTGCCAAAGCGTTTAAGCTCGCCACTCCCCCGGCTGCAATCGATAGGGTACCAGCCAATTCCATCGAGAAAAACTTCGCTCCAGCGATGAAAGACGGCATCTTCTGTTATATTCGCATCATAACTGGTTGCATCATCCTGTTTCAGGATAATACCCCCGGTATAACGGCCAGGAATTTTCGCAGCCCGGCAAAGAGAGAGAAAGGCATAATTGTATTCGGAACATGAACCACTTTTCCGTTGAATCACCATCGGCGCCGGATCCCACACCAAATCACGTTCATAATTGACCTGATAAATTAAGTGCTCAAAAAATTTTTTCGCCAAATCGAAACGACCATTAACACCGGGCGTCAATTTTTTGACTAATTCCTGGATAATGGGTGAATCGATTTGATAATTTGGGGCATCTTTTAAAAAAAGCTTCTCCTGAGCATGGGTCAATTTTGTTTTTGAATTTAGCGCAACCGGCTTATCATAAAGACAGCTAAAAAGTCGCACCTCAGCCATCCAGCCATGCGTGACTACTTCACCTGGCGGAACAGCTTTGTCCACAAAATGCAAAATTTGATTGCCGTATTCATCTGGGATGATCTCGGTGAAGCCAGGTTCCGGATAAAAATATATGATTTCCTGCCGTTCATTATGCTGCGGGATGGAAATAAACAACTCGATGTCTTCCGGTTGCTGTGCTTCATTCACCAGCCGATGCTCAAACCGAACAATGTAATGAATCGAAGCCACACGTTCCGAAGCAAAAACGGCTGCCGAGATCAGGATGAAGATAATCGCCGTAAAATAATATTTTTTTTGCATCATGACTCCCTTAAAATTCAGATTCAATTTTCTCCTCAATATAATCTCCGTGTTCTCCGCTCCATAGCCGTCAGGTTAAGGTTCTAACTCATTAGAAAACAAATGAATAGCCACGAGCTTTAGCTCGTGGATCGGATTGCCCCCCAAATTTTATTGTGGGTTTTAAACCACAGGCGTACAAGAGCTCGGGCTTAAAAGCCCGGTGATTAGGGCATAGCTGTCAGGTTAAGCATCTAATTTATTTGAAAACAAGATGTTGGATA
>DYKB01000111.1 GCA_020722815.1 Caldithrix sp.
ATATTCTGCTCGTTTTTTGGTTTCAAATTACAAGTAGAATATACTCATTTTTTTTCTTAGGCGTAAGAGAAATTCATATAATTACAGCCTTAATCTAACGACGATGCTATTGATCCCCTCTGTATCTCCCCCGGAATCGTCATGTCCCAAAATCGTCCTGCTTTTCAACATTTTTTAAAAAAATTAAAATTTTCGGAATTAAAATGACCCGATCGTCTTTAAGGATATAAAATGTGACGTTACCCATGATAAAGAAAAGTGACGCTTCACAAAGTCAATTCCTGAAAAAATATTTATTCTGAATAATTCATAACCACGAAGGCACAAAGGCACGAAGAAAATTAATTGGCAAAATTGAGTTTTAATAGAATACGCATAAGTTGCAATTATTACTTGAACTTACATAAGTTCAAAAAAAGCAAAATCAGGTTTTAACAAAAGATAATCTGTAACGTAATGTTTTCTTGTATCCGCTCAAAATTTTATGGTATCCGGTGTGCCGCTTAAAAAAAGACCCTCACCCCAACCCTCTCCCGCTAGCGGGAGAGGGAGTAGCTACCGCTCCAATAACACCATTGGGGCGAGGATTTAGTCAAAGATTAAAACATCACCGATAACTTTTTGAATCGCAATTCCGGTGTTACCATACTTTTTTGAGAGGATACGTTTTCTTTGTGTCTTCGTGGCAAAAATTTATGAATCGTCCAGGTATCCAAAATTAATTTTAAAAAAAATGCTTGAAAAACAAAAAGGAGTTATGTAATATTTATATCACAAAAGGCTTACTTCATAAAAATTTTCCATGATAAAGAATAAGACCTGTTAATAATCGGCAGAAAACCAGAGATGACAAAAAATACCAGTTCCTGAAAAAGACGATTCATTCGGGATAACACTTTTATATTAGTTTCTTAAACGGTGCAGAATAGTCACGTTAATTTTCAACTTACAACTTAAAACAGGAGAAAAAAATTATGCTCAGTCAAACAGAAATGATTTTTGCCTTATTCATCCCCTTAATTGGATTAGCCCTGGCTATTTTTATTATTGTTCTATTTTATCGACTTGTTCGGGCGGTTGAGAAAATTGCAGAAAAATCAGGAGAAAAATAATTCTGGCTGGCAAACCATGGTTATTTTCAGGTTTTCGTGTCAATTCTGAATAATTCATAGCCATGAAGGCACAAAGGCACGAAGAAGAATTTATGGTTTTCAATAAGGCATTTAACAGATTGATTATAAATTAGTTGTTGCCTAAACATAACATAAAAAATTCTTTCGATTTTTTTACTGCTTTTAAAAAGTGCTAAAATCAAGTTTAAACAAACGATAATCGATAACTTATTGTTTTCTTAGTGTTTTAGTGCCTTCGTGGCTAAAGTTTGTGAATAATCCAGGTTAACGTAATGTTTTCTTTGTGCCTTCGTGGCAAAATTTCATAAAAAACCCAGGCTAAAAAGTTATTGAATCTTCACTTTAATTAAAACGAAAAATCAAAACGAGGAGGAATGTATCATGTCAAACGGTGAGAGCAGTTCGGTCATGTCAATTGAACAAAATAATCCACAATTTCAGGCGAATGTCTCCGATATGACCCGTTACATGCGGTTTATGGGGATGTTTTATATTATTGTGGGCGCGATTTACTGTATTGGAATTATTACCGCAGTCTTTGGCGTGCCTGTCATCTTCATGGGAATGCGATTAAGAGAATCGGCAGAGTCGTTCACCCGATTTGCGGCTTCCAATGCATTTGAAGATATTGCACGGGCAGTGGAACGTCAAACCCGTTTCTTTTTCATCAATTACGTACTGTTAATCGTTGGACTGGTTATAGCGGTTATCTATATTATTGTGATGATTGCTGTTATTGGCAATATGGCTTATTAGCGTACTGAAAGTACCTGATATGAATAGATAGCCAGACGTTTGCAGGCCAGATAATGAAGCGAAAAGATTCAGGTTTTGTCGTTATATAATTCCAATTATTCCGTTATATCATTCAGATTATGTCGTTATATAATTTCAAAATATAACGACATAATTCTGATCTTGTCTCGACATAATTGGGGCGTGATAATTGGATGGCAAAATAATCTGATTTTATCATTTGAAAGATAACAGGCAAAACCATTTGGGGCAAAACGATTAAGGATTGTGTGGTTTTATATTCTTATGTATTCATCGTCTTGCTCATAATGATTTTGTCTCTAATCATAATGAAAAACAAATCATTTTAAAAAAATCTTGACAAATTAATAGAATTTTAATAAAATAGATTAAATCGTCAGGCGGACTATGTGGCGCTGTAGGGCAAATTGTTAATTTGCCCAATATCGGACAAATTAACAATTTATCCTGCATATTTGGATAAATAAAATTTTAAAAACCAATAAAGAATCGCTCAGTTTAAGATTTACTTAAAACTGGAATAAACAAAAATGACTCGTTCAGAAATAATGCACATTTTAAAACAGTATAAAGACGAAAATGCGGAAAAATATGGTATAAATAACATCGAAATCTTTGGCTCATATTCCAGAGATTTGGCCACCGATGAGAGTGATATTGATATTGTCATCGAAACTCAGGAACCCGATATGTATCAATTGGTTCATATAAAGGAAGAATTAGAGCGGCTTTTTAATAAATCTGTTGATATTATCCGTAAAAGAGAAAAAATGAATCCTTTTTTAAAAAAGCGGATTGAAAAGGATGCTCAATATGTATGATAAAGAATTGGTATGTGATATTCTAACGCAAATTTTAGCGGCAACATAAAAAGTAATCCAGCGTTTCGAGCAAATCAAGACAGTTTCTGGTTTTACCGATTCGCCAGCGTGAATGGAAAAATTGGATTCCATTTGTATGTTATTGATAGCAATCGGCGAAAGTCTTAAAAATATTGATAAGATTACAAAGAAATCTCTTTTAAAACAATATCCGGAAATCGATTGAAAAGGCATAAAAGGTTTACGAAATATTATCTCACACCATTATTTTAATGTGGATGCAGAAGAAATTTTTTATGTTTGCGAGAAACATATACCTCCTCTTTCAACAACAATTGAGAAAATGATATCTCATTTAGAATAATTTTGAAGCATCAACATTCAAATGTCTATAAGTAGGTATGGAAAAATTTTATATATTTAGACATTTATATCTATATAGACCAATAGTGTTCAGCACGCTCACGAAATTGGTTTCTATTTCTATAAAATAGCGCGACGAGTCATGCCCGTCCATTAGCTAACGGATTATCGGGCATCCATTGTTTCTGAGAAAATGGATTCCCGCCAAAAACATGCGGGAATGACTGTGATCAGTACTGAGGCCATGTGGCACTTAATTCATTAATTTAATTAATGTTAAGGCATAATTTAAAAAATGTGCCGAACACCATTGCTTCTCATCACTACCTGTAATAGAAATTTTAAAATTTGCGACAGCATTAACTGATAAAATATGATAAAATCAATTTCACATTCATTCGCAGATGAATCAATGGCGGCAAAAACGCGGTGGTTTCAATCACTCCCGATGGCAGAACGGATGCGCGTTTTTTGTGAATTTATGGACATGATTCTGGAAATCAATCCATCACTTTTGGAGAAACAGGATGCTCAATCGATAACTGGACGTGTTCAGGTCCTTAAAAAAGTATGATGTCCGCTAAATTATCATTGGCGGTATTGCTATATCCTGCATTCAAAATTTACATCGGCTATTTTGTTTCAAAGGAACCTTTGAATAAATCCTGATTATCACGAAACGAAAAATTTGAAATTTGTATTCAGTAACTTTATTTTCATAATAAACCAAGGTTTGTCCTTTTTTCTCTTTGCACTTTTGTGGCAAAAATTTTTACAAATCCAGATCGGGTCATTATATGCGCATTCTGATAATTGAAGATGAACCAGATGTTGCGGCTTTTGTCAAAAAAGCTTTGCTTGAAGAAAATCATGCGATTGATATTGCTCATGATGGTGTCAAAGGTGAAGATTTGGCCCTATCGGAAGCGTATGATTTAATCATACTTGACCTCATGCTTCCTCAAAAAAACGGGCTTGCCGTTTTGAAGACGATTCGTAAAGAGGGGATTCAAACCCCAATCCTCATCTTAACGGCCAAAGGAAACGTGCCGGATCGGGTTGCTGGTTTGGATGCAGGTGCCGATGATTATCTCGTCAAACCTTTTGCGGTCGCTGAATTACGGGCAAGAGTCCGTTCCTTATTACGAAGACAGTCTGGTGATAAAATATCATTATTAAAGACCGGCGATTTGACCTTAAATACCGTAAACCATGAAGTTCGAATCAAGGAAGAATTGATTGAACTTACCAGCCGGGAATATTCAATTCTGGAGTGTCTTTTAAGAAATAAAAATCGTCTACTGAGCAAGGGATTGATCGCCGAACATGTTTGGGATTTTCACTTTTCCAGTGATTATAATTTGATCGAGGTCTATATCCGTCGATTACGTAAAAAAATTGAATCCAAAAGCCAGCAAAAGATTATCCACACGATTCGAAATAGTGGCTACATAATTCGGGACATTGAAGAATGAAATATGCTATCCGAACTCAGCTCACCTTTCTGATTGCATTTGTATTCCTCGCGCTCATTTTTTTCTTTATGATTACGGGAGCGATTGCCTTATATTTCGGTTTAAATGAAACCATTGACCAGCAATTGGCGATTGAGTCAAAACGAATGACTGAACTATTTGAATCGGAATATTGTGATTTGCTGGTCGAAACAGGCGATAACCGAAAATTACTCCGGGACGAATTTGTGGAAGATTTAAACGAAATGTGTCAGTACAAACATCAGTTCGTGCTTTTTTCGTTGACCACAAACAATGGACGACGTGTCTATTCCGGTGGTGAATTGAAAAATATTCAACTTTTACTCTCCAAGGTTCTCTTTACGCTTCAAGATGGCTGCTATAATCAGCGTTTTAACGGCAGATTTTATCGGGTATACATTAATCGTAAAGGATGGGGGCGTTTGATTCTGGGCATGGAGAACGAGACTTTTTTTGAGGTTGTTGATGAATTTAAAGAAATATTTTTGATTGGAATCCCGATCATTCTTGTTTTAATCTACTTAGGTGGAAAATTTTTGGCCCGACGGGCTATGCGTCCCGTTGTCGCGACGGCTGAGACAGCGGATAAAATGTCGTTAACCAATCTGGAGCAACGCTTTTTTGAATACAATAAAAATGATGAATTTGGAATTCTCACCAAAACCCTCAATAATATGCTCGCCCGACTGGAAACTGGCATCAGGCGAATCCAGCAATTCACTCAGGATGCTGCCCATGAGCTACGGACGCCGCTGACTATTTTACGAGGTGAATTAGAGCTACTTTATCAGCAAAGCGATTTGTCTGAAGAATATCAAAGTGCCTTGCAAAAAGCCCTGGATCGAACCATTATTTTAAATAAAATTGTTGATGACCTGATGTTGTTAGCTCAATCTGACAGCGGACAATATCCGCTTCACAAAACCAGCTTTTGCCTGGATCAGGTGATAAAAGAAACGCTAGAAGATGTAAAGATACTTGGTGAAAGTTACCCGATCGAAGTCGTTTTAAGTCAATGTGACGAAATTGAATTTTGGGGTGATGAACAACTCATCCGACGATTATTCCTCAATCTTGCCGACAATGCTTTAAAATACACGCAACAAGGACGAATCGATTTTTCACTTAAAAGTCAAAATAACGAAATTGAAATTAAAATCAGCGACACCGGAATTGGAATTCCGGAAGAAGACCTGCCGCATATCTTCGATCGATTTTATCGGGTTGATAAAGCGCGAACAACAGCAAAAGGTGGAAGTGGATTGGGATTATCGATAAGCAAGTGGATTGTTGAAGCGCATGATGGACAAATCCAAATAGAGAGCACGTTATCTACCGGTACGGTGATAACGATTACTTTCCCTCAAAGTTAATCTTCTAAAAAACCTCTTTTTTTATCATTTTTTGAAAAGTCGACTTCAAAATTCAGCTAAAATTCAGTTAGGGTGATTATATTTAAGTTGTGAACTGATACGGATATTTCCCTTTTCAATGAGGCCTATTATAAAATGCGATAGCTCGATCATTCTTAATAAGGTGAAGATTCTGAAAGCTCAATGAAATATGAAAACTCTTCACTTTACTGGACCTGTCCTGATAGCCTCCTGAACTTATCGAAAGCAGTTTGCTGAAGGATTTAAATATCAAAAACAGGGCTGTTGTAGTTGATGTATTTAATTAACAAAAAAAGTAAAAAATTATGAAAGGAACAAAAAATGAAACTGATGAACACATTCAAAATTATGATAGTCGTAATTTTAGGATTTTCTATTATTGCCTGTGAAAAGGAAGAAGAACGCACTGTTACGGCCGAAGAAGTTCCTCAAAACGTATTAAAGGCATTTAATGAAACTTATCCCGGTGCCACGATTAAAGAATACGCCGAAGAAACCGAGGACGGGCAAAAATTCTATGAAATTTCCTGTGAATTTGAGGGCAGAAAAATCGATGCCAGTTACCAACCCGACGGAACTGTCGCTGCCATCGAAGAAGTAATTGCCGTGGAACAACTCCCCGAGAATATTCACCAGGCAATAGCAAAAGAATTTCAGCAATTCTCTATTCAGCTTGCCGAGAAGATTGAAAAAGAGGGGAAGCAATTTTTTGAGGTAAAATTGCTGGACACGAAAGGTCAGAAAAAATATGAACTAAAATTCTCGGACACGGGTAAACTTGTTAAAAAAGAGGTCAAGAAAAGCGAGGAAAAGGAAGAAGCTGAAGAAAAGGCAGAGGAGGCTGAAGGGGAACGCGAAGAGACCGCGATGAAAATAACTGTGCCGGAAGAAGTCGCCGCGGCTTTCCAAACAAAATTTGCTGCAGCTACTGAGATCGAATGGGGCAAAGAATCTGCCACCGAGTTTGAAGCTGAATTTAAATTGGATGGCAAAAAAATGTCTGCCAATTTTGATGCGACTGGAAAATGGCTGGAGACGGAAGCCATACTTTCCGCCGAGGAATTGCCCGCGCCAGTTCTTGGCACGTTAACAGCACAGTTTGGTGAGTATCAAGTCAAAAAAGTAGAAAGTCTGGAAAAAGCCAGTGAGCCGATGACTTTTGAGGTAAAACTGGAAAAGGGCGAAACGATTTTGGAAGTGGTGCTGGATGCAAGCGGAAAAGTAGTGAAACAAAAAATCAAGGAAGAGGTAAAAGAAAAAGCGCCGGAAGACGCGGAAAAGGAATAAAACTCAACGAATAGAAAATCCCGCGGCTGGACAGAATTTTATTTTACAGCATACGAATTTTGTTCTGCCGTGGGAAATTTCTAACTAGTGTCTTTCCAGAAACACATCCGGAACTGTCATTGCGAGGAGCGTTTCCTTCGACAAAAGCTCAGGACAGGTTTTGCGACGAAGCAATCTCCGCTGTTTAACGATGGGATTGCGAGCCTAAAAAACAGGCTGCGGCAAAAAACGCCTCGCCATGACAGGTCTTGGTATTTTCGGACAGACTCTAACTATTTTGATCTCCAAAATCATTAAAACACAAAATGATTTTATGATTTTATTTGGCAACTTTAAGCTGATTTTTCGGTTACAGCATTATAATGAAATTTAAATAATTTAAAGAAGCTATCATGTTTAGACGAATATCATTTTGGGTGTTGTTAATCTCCAAATTAGCCACAGCACAACACTCGCTGGATGATTTTATCAATAGCGCGTTTGCTAACTCCCCGGTATTAAAAGAATATCATCAGCAGCAGACCCTCAATCAGATCCAACAAAAAATAAATCAGGCAGAAAATGCTGGTTTTCAGGTTTCTCTGAGTGGAGATTATCTATTCGCACCGTATTTTAATAATCACGGCAAGCTGGTGACAATTAATCCGGCACCACAAGCGATTGGGTATGATATCAATCTGTTTGACGGTGGATTGTATTCGGCCCAGCTTAACCTGGAACGGAATATTTTTAATGGCCGGTTAATGAATGTCCTGAACCGACAAGTCCAGATCCAGGATGAAAATGCCAGGTACAATATTGATCTGGAAAAACACAATTTACAAAAACAGGTAACCGATCAATATTTGAATACTTATCAATCTTTTTTGATGATTCAACTGGCAAGAGAAGTCGTTTCAAATTTATCTGATCAGTTAAAGCTGACCCGTGAATTGGTTGAAAAGGGATTTGTAAAGACCCAGGATTATCTACTGCTGAAAATCGAGCTGAAGAATCAGTCCATCGTCTTAAGTGATGCCCGACAGAATTATCGGAGCAATTTGTATCAGCTCTATGCGGTGTGTGGCATTTCAGATACGGCCGTCGTGGTAATCGATTCGGTCGCGCTAAAAATGGTCAAGCTAATGCCTGAATCCAACTTCGTGCAAAAATACACACTGGACAGCCTGGTAACAGTCAACCAGCAACAGCAATTTGAAGTCAAATATTGGCCGCAGGTGAGTGTTTTTTTCAACACCGGCTTGAATGCCGTCGCATTGAATAACATCGGGCGGAAATTTGGAATGAGCGCCGGATTTTCACTGTCGGTGCCACTTTATGACGGTCGGCAGAAAAGCCTGACCCGTCAACAGAGCCTGGTTAACCAGCATACCATCAGTGAATATCGGCGGTTTTCCGAACAAAACATTGCCATGCAGCGAAACGACCTGATCTCACGAATTCGCGCGCGGCAACAGAATATCGAAGCTTTAACCGAACAGATTGCCGATTACCAAAAATTGCTCCAATTGTCCGACAGGCAATTGCAGCAGGGCAATGTCTCGATGATTGACCATTTAACGCTCATGCGAAATTTCGTGGAAATCAGAAAAAACAAAATTGAAACGGAAATTAATTATCAGCTTGAAATTAATAACTACAATTATTGGAACTGGTGAAATGAACCAATTTGAAAAGTATTTCAGGAATTTTAAAACAAAACTGACTTTGCTCACTATCGCGGTAATTTTCATATCTTGCAGTCAGGCGCAAAAGGAAGCTGATAGCCTAAAATCAGGTGCACCGGTGCAGGTAACGAAGCCCAAACAGATGGACCTGACCGAGACGATTGAGCTGAACGCCAATACAATCTTTCTCAAAAAAGAAATCGTCAGAGCTACTTTTCAAGGTTTTATCGAAAAGATAAACAAAAATATCGGCGATGAGGTCAAGACCGGCGAACTCCTGTTGCAGATCAAGACCAAAGAATCGGCTGCGGACGACAGTCTGAAAGTGGCGCTGGGGACCGGGATGTTTCAGGGAGCCATCAATATTTCCGCCCGATCAAATGGCATTGTAACGGCACTGAATTACCACACGGGTGATTTTGTTTCCGAAGGCGAAGAAATTGCCATTATATCCAATCCATCGTCATTGCGCATCACCCTGAATGTGCCGTACCAGTACGTTTCAAAAATCAATCTTCACCGCCAGTGCGAAATTTTTCTGCCCGACGGAAAAATAGTGCCTGCCACCATTCAGAAGATGATTCCAAGCGTCGATCCGGTCTCGCAAACACAAACTTTTTTGCTACATCTGGATGATAGTGTTAATCTGCCGGAGAATCTCAATGTGAATGCCAGGTTGCCGCTGCGAACGATTCAAGATGCCCAGGTTTTGCCGCTCAGTTCAATACTGAGTAACGAAACCCAGGATGAATTCTGGATTATGAAACTTGTTAACGATACCACTGCCGTGCGGATGGATATTACCAAAGGCATTGAAACAGATAGCCTGGTACAAATTCTTGATCCGAAATTCAATTTAACTGATAACATTATTTTGGATGGCGCCTTCGGGCTGCCTGATACTGCAAAAGTACTAATAACCAGATGAGACTATGAACAATTTTTATTTGAAATATAAAAGCCCCATTGCCGCAATTCTGACGTTGATCATTTTGGGCGGTATTTTTTCGATGTTGATCATTAAAACCGGATTATTTCCGGATATTACTTTTCCTAAAATTAAAATTATTGCAGAAAATGGTGAGCAACCCGTCGATAAAATGATGGTTACGGTTACCATTCCCCTGGAAAACGCCATCAAACGCGTTGAAGAATTAAAGATGATCCGAAACACGACCAGCCGTGGCAGTTGTGAAATTTCGGCTTTTCTGGATTGGGGCGCTGATGTTGATCTGGGCAAGCAGCGGATTGAGGCGCAGATCAACGCCATCAAACAAAACCTGCCACCGGATGTAGAGATTACAATTGAAAAAATGAATCCTTCGATTTTGCCAGTGATGGGATTTTCCCTGGAAGGAGAAGGTAAAAGTCAGATCGAATTGCGCCAACTGGCTGAATTTACCATCAAGCCGATCCTGTCGCGCATCGAAGGCATTTCAGAAGTGGCGGTTATCGGTGGTAAAGTGAAGGAATACCATATCATCCTGGACCCGATGCGATTGAGCAACTTACGACTGACCCCTGCCACCATTACTGAAGTGTTGTCGCAGTCAAATTTTATCTCGTCAAACGGCTATTCAATTGACTACAATCGCATGTATTTAACGCTGACTGATGCGGCAATCGATGAAAAAAGTGAGTTGGAAAATACCATTATTGTTAATTCACCAAAAAGCAGCGTGCGATTAAAAGACGTGGCGCAAATTGAAATCGCCGAACGCCGGGAATATATTAAAATTAATGCCAACGGTAAGGACGTCCCGTTGATCGCCATATTAAAGCAACCCAAAGCGAACCTCCTGGATGTCACCAACGCGGTCAAGGCACAACTCAGGGAAGTGAACGATGTCCTGCCCAAAGGTGTCACGCTGCGGCCATTTTACAATCAGGCAGATTTTGTCAGCGATGCGATTCGCAGTCTAAGTGATGTGCTGTGGATCGGGTTGATTTTGGCGATTATCGTAACCATCCTGTTTTTGCGGTCGCTGAAAGCCTGTTCCGTCATTCTGGTCACACTTCCCGTTACCCTGGGGTTGACGTTGGTGATGCTCCACGCACTGGGTTACACCTTTAATATCATGACGATTGGCGCGATTGCCGCCGCGATCGGATTAATTATCGACGATGCCATTGTGGTTGTCGAACAAATTCACCGCACCCATGAAGAGCACCCGGACGAGAATAGCTATCACCTGGTAGCCAGAGCAATCCACTTCCTGCTGCCCGCAATGGTTGGTTCTTCGTTAAGTACGATTGTCATCTTTTTGCCATTCGTACTCATGGGCGGTGTGGCTGGCGCTTATTTCAAAGTGATGACCGATACCATGATTATTAGTTTGGTCTGTTCTTTTTTCGTGACCTGGGTCGGCTTGCCGGTGGTGTATATTCTGTTTTCCCGTGAGGAACATTCGATTCGCGAGGAATCAAAACAGTTGAAGCAGCGTAACTGGGTTTATTTTTTCATTAAAAGACCTGTCATTTCCGGTATGTTTATACTGCTATTAATCATGCTGTCGACAATCCTCCTGCCCCGACTGCCTTCCGGATTTTTGCCGGAGATGGATGAAGGCTCTATCGTGCTTGATTATTTAAGCCCGCCGGGCTCATCACTCGAAGCAACGGATAACATGTTAAAAATCGTCGATCAGATTTTGCAGGATACACCTGAAGTGGAGACCTTTTCACGCCGCATTGGCACAGAACTGGGATTTTTTATCACCGAAGCCAATAGTGGCGACTTTTTAATTCAGCTTAAAAAAAACCGCAGGAAAACGACCGAAGAAGTTGCCGACGACATCCGGGTGAGAGTCGAAGCCTTGCTGCCGGGACTCCAGGTTGATTTTGGACAACTCATCGGCGATATGCTGGGCGATTTGATGGCGACTGTCCAGCCGATTGAAGTCAAAATTTTTGGCGATGATCATAAAAAAATCAGAGCGATTGCCGATAGCGTTGCTACTATCGTCAGGAATGTCCGCGGAACGGCGGATGTGTATAACGGTATCCTCATCGCAGGCCCAATCATTAAATTTGAACCTAAAATCGCAAACCTGGCACAATATGAGTTGACGCCGAGTGATTTCCAGTTTCAAATGCAAACCATGCTGGATGGGACGGTTGTCGGCAGCATTCTGGAAAAGAATCAATTGGTAGATATCCGCATGTTTGAAGGCAACCGAAAAAATTCAATTAACAAGCTGAAACACGGATTTATCGCGCTAAAGGATGGCCGTTTAAAACCAATTGATGAGTTTGCCGATCTCGTGGTAAACGAAGGCGTTTCACAAATTGACCGCGAGAATCTGAAACCGATGGTCGCGGTGACTGCCCGTCTGAACAATCGTGATCTGGGCAGCACCCTCAAAGATGTACAAAAACAGATAGAAAGCAAAATCATCCTGCCACCAGGTTACCAGATTGTCTATGGCGGCGCCTATGCGGAACAACAACAGGCATTTAAAGCGTTACTCAGCATTTTGATCTCGGCGGTTTTGCTGGTATTTACGGTCATTCTATTTTTATTTCAGGATATGAAAGTGTCGCTGGCAATTATTTTCATCGCGGTTTTGGGAATTTCTGGCAGCCTGATCGCGTTATTCCTCACCGGAACCCCGCTCAATGTAGGCAGCTACACCGGTATTATCATGATCGTCGGAATCATTGGTGAAAACGCCATTTTCACTTATTTGCAATACCGGGAAGCGCGAAAAAACAACCGAAACGTCGATGAGTCGCTGGTGTACTCCATTTCCACACGACTGCGTCCTAAACTGATGACGGCATTGGGTGCCATCGCCGCGCTGTTTCCATTGGCGTTAGGCATCGGCACTGGCGCCCAGATGCATCAGCCGCTGGCAATTGCCATAATCGGCGGGATGATCATCGCCTTGCCATTGTTGTTGATTGTATTGCCATCGATGTTACGCGTTGTTGAAAAATGATTTCGACTTTTTTGAGCGTTTGCAACCTCACCAGGATTTATTGAAAATTGGTATCGGCTCAATAATCGATGATAATTAAACGTGCGACGTACTTCTGGAAAAAAAGACACTTTTATGACCGAATGCACCTCTCGTCCGGTGATGCTCTTTCAGGTTAAAAAGTGCGTCGCACGTACTTCCCCCACTTTTTTTGAGTCCGTAGTAGGTTGGGTTCGTTTTCTGAACCCAACAAATTACAAATTAGAAAAAAAGAGAAATGCCTGATTATAAAAGAGTGAAATTACCGGGCGGGCTTTATTTTTTTACTGTCGTAACATTTATCTGGAACAGGGTTACTATTCTGAAGGGTGGGGCAACGATAATATAGATTGTGATGATAATTGTGAATTTGGCGAGTAAATGTTGGGTTCAGAAGACAAACCCAACCTACATGCTGAAAAGTTTTTTTTATCACGCTTCATTGATGCATTTGATATTTGTTCACATTCATCCATTCATGAATGGCAATGGCCGGGGCGCCAGACTGCTGGAGAAATGGTTTATATGCCAGAAACCGGGAAAGCAATTTTGGAAAATTCCGGCAGAAAAATATTATAAAGATCATCGGGATGAGTATTATGAAAATATTCAAATTGGCGTGAATTTCCACGAGCTGGATGATAACCGTTGTCTGCCATTTTTGAGTATGTTGCCGAATTGTCTTAAATAATTGGATTTTTGGGATTAAATTGCTGTTTCAAACGTCTATATTTATATTTTCTATAATACGTACAATATTTATTCATTGCATTTTATTAAATAAATGTTTAAAATTTGTTACTGCACACTTTTTAAAATTGCCCAATCTGACCCCTCACCCTAACCCTCTCCCCAAAGGGGAGAGGCTGGAGTTTGGACATTTATGTATGTCCCCC
>DYKB01000044.1:0-44229 GCA_020722815.1 Caldithrix sp.
ACCTGTCATTGCGAGGCGTTTTTTGCCGAAGCCTGTTTTTTAGGCTCGCAATCCCATCGTTAAACAGCGGAGATTGCTTTGTCGCACAAAACGCTCCTCGCAATGACAGTTCCGGATGTGTTTTTGGACAGACACTATTTAAATTCAGATAGTTTTATTTTTAATCTGACGGCTATGGGGCAAGAGGAGATGGGTTCAAGTTTTAATTTGCATTTCTTTTTGAACAGGCTTTATTAATTTAAATTAATTAAACTTAGGTCAGGATGGAGCTCTTACATCGATGCAAATCTTACAACCGGATAGCTTTTGATATCAATGGTTTGTGAAAATAGCTTAATTTTTAACTCAATTGATACAATACAAAGATATTCTCATGTTTTATTCTCGATGTGTTAAAAAGGCATTCAAATGCATTTCGTTAAGTCCTAAAAGTTGTGAGGCCTTTTTTAAATCGCCATTGGCAATTTCCATTGTTTTAGATATTACTTTGTGAATGAGCGCCGGCATTACTTTCTCATTTTGCTGTTGCCGATTCAAATGCACCGGCAATTGAAAACAGAATTGGGATTCACAAAGACCTGTTTGTATCAAATCTTCAGCATCGATATAATCTTTATTAAATAGAAAAATTAATCGATCAATTAGTTGCCTTAATTCGCGTGTATTCTCTTTAAAGGCCAATGAAACCAAAATCTCTTTAGCTTTTGGGGTAAAGCCAATTGTATTTTTTTTAAAACGCGCATTGGCCCGTTCCAGAAAATAATGGGCAATGGGGAGAATATCTTCAGAATGTTCTCGGAGTGCCGGAATTTTTATTTCACCTGACTTTAAAAATTGGAATAAAGAATTTCGAAATTTGCCTGAATTGACAGAATCCGCAAGCGGCGTGCTACTTGTTGCCAATAAACGGAATATGGATTTATTTTTTCGGATAAAAGTTGGTTCTCCACATTTCAAATACTGGATTAGCGTGTCCTGAAAATTTAAGCTTGTTCGGTCTATGTCATCTAAAAGTAGTGTACTTTTATTGAGTTTTTCATACCATTCGGCTTTTAGACTTATTTCATCCTGCTCAGTATTAAATTCAAAAATTGCTTCTTCAAATTGGGGTGCCATTTTTTCACAATCGATTTTAATCAGCGGCTTTGAAAAGCGGTTGCTCAGATGATGGATGTAACGCGCAATGAGTTCTTTTTCGGTTCCAATTTCACCGGTCAGGAGAACGGGCATTTCTGTTATTGCAATTTCTTCTATTCGTTTTAAAAGCCTTTTCATCTTCGGACTATTTCCTAACCGGGGAGATATATCATTTAAATCCAGATGTAATTGACGAAGTAGTTTAACTTCATGTTTTAACTGAATTGTTTCCATTGCCTTCCGGATGATTAAAACCAGTTCTTCGACCATGAAAGGTTTCTGGATAAAGTCATACGCCCCTTCTCTCATCGCTTTGACGGCTGTTTCAACGTCGGCGTACGCGGTAATTAAGATAATCAGGGTATCCGGAGAAATTTGTTTCAGTTCGGACATTACTGTCAAGCCATCCATATCATCCAGGTGTAAATCGAGAATAACCAGAGATGGTTGATATTTTTGAAATTCGCGGATGGCTTCTCTCCCTGTATCAACACTTTTTACCTGATAGTCTTCTCTTTGCAGCATCCGTTGAATGACATTCCGTACCATCAACTCATCATCGACCACAAGTATTTTATGTTCCATAGAATGAACCACCTTTTTGCAATGAGATTATTTGATCTCATCTTCATTTTTTTTAATTTCATTCCAGATGTGATCCATTTCATCCAGATTACTCTCTTCAGGAGTTTTACCCTGCCTTGCCAATTCTTGTTCAATTAGTTTGAAACGTTTAATAAATTTATTGGTAGTATAACGCAAGGCATCTTCCGGATTGACTTTAATAAATCGTGCCAAATTTACCCAGGAAAAAAGTAAATCGCCAAATTCCTCCTGAATTTTTTCTTTATCGTCATTTGCCAATGCTTCGTGTAGCTCACCTTCTTCTTCTTTGACTTTATCCCAGACCTGTTGAATATTTTCCCAATCGAAACCGACCTGGGCTGCTTTTTTTTGAATACGGTAGGCACGCAATAAACCGGGCAGCTCTCGTGGCACCCCATCGATAACACTTTTTTTGCCTTCCTTCAGCTTAATTTTTTCCCAATTTACTAAAACTTTTTCCGGTGTATCGGCTTCCTCGTCTCCGAAGACATGAGGATGACGTCGAATGAGCTTTTCATTTATTTTTTGAATAACATCCCTGATAGTAAAATCCTGACGTTCCGCTGCCAGTTGGGCGTGGAAAACTATCTGTAATAATAAATCACCCAGTTCCGATTTCAGCGAATCGATATCATTGTCATCAAGAGTTTCAAGTACTTCGTAAGTCTCTTCCAATAAATACTGTTTTAATGAATCATGTGTTTGCGCGCGATCCCAGGGGCATCCATTTGCACCTCGCAGACGTGCCATGATGTTAATGAGTGTTTCAAATTCACTGAGATTCAAAATTTTTTCTCCTTTAAATACGTTATTTTCATTCAATAGTTGTATTATTTTCATTTTTTAGCTAATTTTTCATTATTTTGACTTAATTCGATTGTATCCAAAAAAAACTTGACAATTTTATGGATTTTGATTATTTTATCAACTTAATAAGAATCAAAATTTAACAATCCGGAGCTGATATCTTTGAAACTGACTTTCCATGCTGAAGTTCTTGCTTTAAAAGCCATTTTTAGAGTTGCTAAAAGTGCCAAGGAATATGCTGAAAACTTTTTTATTGAAATTGAGCAGGACGGGATTACCGGTTGGGGCGAAGCCGCACCTTCCAAATTCTACCATGAAGACAAACAAACGGTTCCCCTGGCTTTTGAAAAAATAGATCATTTTTTGAATGGCGATCCAGGCTTTATTTATTCAATTCAGGAGGTAATTGATAAAAATTTAAACGGCAATTATGCCGCACGAGCTGCTGTGAATATGGCACTTTACGATTGGGTGGGAAAAAAATTAAATCTGCCAGTCTGGAAATACCTCGGCATCAATCCTTTCGAAAAGAATTTGTATACTTCTTATACAATCAGTATCGATTCTCTGGGACGTCTGGAAGAGAAAATAGAAAACGCTCGTGATTTTCCTTATTTGAAAGTGAAGCTTGGAACACCCGACGACTATGAAATTATCAAGCGTATCCGTCATTTAACCGATAAAGTCATCTGGGTTGATGCGAATGAAGGATGGGAGCGTGAGGAGGCGTTGGAGAAGATTAAATGGCTGGAGTCAGAAAATGTTGCGTTTGTGGAGCAGCCGCTGGTTGTAGCGGATTTAGCGGGGATGCATTGGTTAAAAGCACAGGTTAAAATGCCCCTCCTCGCTGACGAAAGCGTTAAAACCAGTGCCGATATTCCTGAATTATCTGGTGCTTTTGATGGGATTAATATTAAATTAATGAAATGCGGGGGGATTACTGAAGCATTGGCCATGATTCGGCTTGCAAGAGCCTGTGGCTTTAAGATAATGCTGGGCTGTTTTATCGAATCCTCGCTGGGTATCGCGGCTGCCGCACAATTGGCACCACTTTGTGATTATATAGATCTGGATGGGCATCTTTTTCTGCAACATGATCCCTATGCCGGTGGTGCTATTCAGAATGGCAGAATTCAACTTTCTGAACGAGCAGGTTTTGGGGTTGCACTCAAATCATAATTTTATGAAAGCGACGTAAATTGAAGGCACAAAATTTTATGAAAAATCGATTTGACGATTTAATTTATCTATCACTAACGGCAATGATGTTCTTGGCCAACTGTGCGAAAAAAGAGCTCCTGGTTCAACCTGTTGCGCAACCAGTGGATCGGTTAAATCACGAAATTTCTCAGATTATCAATAATCCCCTTTTTGCCAATGCACATTGGGGTGTTGCCATACAATCTCTTCAAAATGGCCAATTTGTCTTTTTACAAAATGAAAATAAAGGCTTTATGCCCGCTTCGAATATGAAGCTTTTTACGACGGCCACGGCATTGGTAAAACTGGGACCGGATTTTACTTACCAAACTGAAATTTTTCGTAGCGGAAAAATTGGTGCTGATGGTGTGTTGAATGGGGATCTCATCCTTCGTGGTTCAGGTGATCCAACATTGGGGGGGCGATATGTTCCGGAAACCGCGCGAAAGGATCGGATGCTGGATGTCTTGAATTCCTGGGCGGATCAATTAAAAAAGCAAGGAATCCGTCGCATTCGTGGCCGGATTATTGGTGATGATAATTTATTTGATGATCAGCTATTGGGACGCGGTTGGGCCTGGGACGATGAACCTGAATGGTATGCTGCCCAGATAAGTGCGCTTTCATTTAATGATAATTGTATTGATATTTACTTTACACCGGCGGATACTTTGAATGGTCCGGCGAAATTTGAAATTTATCCATCGACCAGCTATGTCCAGATCCAAAATGAAGTAAAAACCGTTGCTGATAATCAACCTCAGGGTATTCACTTTGAAAAACGGCGTGGAACAAACCAGATTATCATCCGGGGTGGCATATCGATTAACGCCAAAGAGGTGCAAGAATGGTTTGCCGTTGAAAATCCCACGGGCTTCCTGGTTTCAGTTTTTAAGGAAATTCTGGTGAAACAGGGAATAAATGTCGATGGCCCGGATGTTGATATTGATGAAATACCCGAGTTTACCTATATTCAGGCTGATTCAACCCGAATTTTAAATCACCAATCCCCTCCTTTAAAGCAAATTATCCGGACAGTGAATAAGGTTAGTCAAAATTTATGGGCAGAACTTTTGTTCCGAACTTTAGGCGCTCATTTTACAGAATCCGGCAAAGATACAGATGGTATGAATATAGTAAAATCATTTTTAAGCGAAATCGGCATCGCCCCGGACCAGATTGGAATTGCCGACGGTTCAGGACTTTCGCGATTAAATCTTGTGACGCCCATGCAAGTCATTTCATTATTGCGTTTTTTACATCACCATCCCTATCATAACGAATTTTATGAATCCCTGCCAATAGCTGGCAGCGATGGTACCATTAAAAATCGGATGCGGGGGACACTGGCACAAAATAATGTTCATGCCAAAACTGGATTTATCAGTCGGGTCCGGGCGCTATCAGGTTATGTCACATCACTGGATGGGGAAATGTTTGTTTTTTCATTAATTACCAATAATTATACCGTGCCAACTTCGATGGCTAACAATATTCAGGATTTAATTTGTGAACGTTTAGCAAATTTTTCCAGAAAATAGGAGCAATTTTATGTTATTCGCACCACGTCGTCAACCACGAAAATTTCAATTTAAATCCCGATATCGTAATCCGGATCAAAATGACAAACCATATCATATTGATTTTCAACGAAAATATCCCGGTTCTTCCAAAAATAGGCGAACGTTGCTTTATTTTATCGTTCTTTGTTTAATTGTCGTGTATTTATTATTTTTTTTTCGAAAATTTAGTGTTAGTCAACCAGATGTACAATTTGAAGTAGAAGATATTAAGGTTCAATAGAAAGATGAGGGATTAAGCAATTAATAAACAAACACCGGGCACATAAGTTATTTTCTGATAAAATATATTCCGAAAACGACTTCCTGTTTCACTATGATTAATATTTATTAATGGATGTTAAAAGAAGGTACCTTGCAACTGCATCGTCGCTTGAAAACTTATTTTCATTTCTTTCCAATTCGTCTGAAATTAATCATTATCCTGACGAGTTTGGTTTTGGTGGTAGCTCTGGCATTAAGTCTTTTTGTATTGCAGCATGAAAAACGTATGCTCTTTAATAGACTTGATGAATTCTGCCAATTTAGTGTAAAAACGCTTTCCAATACAATTGGTGGCGATTTACTCGTTAAATCGGATGCTCAGATTTTAGAAGCGGTTGATCGTATGCAGAAGTCCGGCATTAAAGGTTTGATTGGCATTCGTGTTATCGATTTAAATCGCCTGGATTTGTCCCGCCAGGGGAAGATTGTGGTGGCCACGAATGATCCGAATTATGCACCGGTGGATACTGCTGCCCGGATTCAGGACGAACAACTTGCTGAGATCATGAACTTAACACATTTTCAGACGACAGAATCAGCGGATACTTATGAATATTATTATCCGATCGTCATCGCACAAATACAGATCGGTGTGGTCAAATTTATCTTTTCTAAGAAGGTAATTTTAAAACCGATTGCTGACGCGCAATACATTTTCATTCTGGTGTCGGCGATCATTGTTTTACTCACGATAATTGGTATCTATTTTCTTTCTCAGAAAATGGTGAGTCAGATACAAAATTTATCGTACGCGGTCAAACAAGTCGCTCAGGGGCGATTGGATATTTTGATTCCCATTAAATCGAGCGATGAGATTGGGCAACTTGGCCGTGATTTTAATAACATGGTGATTGGACTCCGTGAAAAATTTCAGATGGAGAAGTTCGTTTCCAAAACAACGGTGCGGATGATTGAAAAGTATGGTGGTACGCTGGAATTGCCTCAGAAAAGTGAGAAAAAAGAAATCAGTGTTCTTTTTTCGGATGTCCGCAAATTTTCGCTTATTTCTGAAAAGCATTCGCCCGAGGAAGTTGTCAATTTAATAAACATTTATCTGGATTTACAAGCTCAAATTATCGAGCAGAATAAGGGGATCGTTGACAAGTTTGTTGGTGACCTGATTATGGGGGTTTTTGAGAGCGATTCGCATGAGAAAAATGCCTTAAAAGCGGCCGTTGGAATTCAAAAAGCAATTTGTAGTTTAAATCGTAAACGAGTTGATGAAAATAAAGTGATTCTTGAAGTTGGAATTGGGCTGAATAATGGTCCGGCGGTGTTGGGAAGAATGGGGTCACAGGATAGAATGGATTATAGTGTTGTTGGCAGTATTGTGAACGTGGCGAGTTACCTGTGTGACCGGGCAAAACCCCGACAAATTCTGGTAACCGACCATTTTATTGAAAAGGCGCCTGGAATTTTCGCTTCACGAAAGTTGGATCCGATACCTTCCAAGGGCAATAATAGTCAAATAAATATATTTGAAATTAATTACGAATGTGAAAATTAAGTTCTATCAATAAACGTATTACTGCTTTTTGCATCCGGGATTGGCAGCAAGAGGATTTTCCGTATCGATTCACCATTTTATCCTTGAAAAATCATAATGGAGTGGTACTCACCATAATTTAAATGTAATCATTCAATTAGATAGGATTGATTGTATCCGCTCAATATTTCAGGGTGAAAAAAAACATCCTCGCGAGGCGCTCTTTGCCAAAGCCTGTTTGTTGAGGCTCTTAATCTCCTGAGGTCCGGTGTGGGGATTGCTTCGTTACAAAAAATGCTCCTCGAAATGAGCGATGGTTGCATTTCCCTTTGAAATTGAGCGGATACGATTGATTTAATTTAATAGGGACTGGGTGATTCTGTCATTCTGAATTCAGTTTTTTTTTTGCTGGACATGAATATTAAAATAACCAATGCCATGCTACAACCGATTCTTCGTTTCGCTTAGAATGACAGCGTAACATTATTTCACCCGTAAATATTGAATGGATATAATAATAGTTTTTCTCGTTAGGGTGCTAAAAACGATTGTATTTTATGTTAATTATTTGAAGAATAAGATGTTATGATTGATTGAGGCGGGTTTTTCGATGAAATTCAGAGGTTTCGTATTCATCATTTTTTTGATTTTATGGAAGAATAATGCTTCTTCTCAGCCGGATTATATTCATTTAGCTCCCGGTGCGCAGAGCGTAGCACTGGGAAGTGCCTCAATTGATGGTTTGCTTTCACCAGCCGCAATTTATTGGAATCCTGGTGCACTGGCTTTCGCCTCGTCACGCCAGTTATTTTTAGGTATCGATGGTCCCTTTTCAATTAATTATTTCGGCGTTTCTGATTTTTTTCCTGCGATTGGAGCCCTGGGGCTGGCCTTTAGCGCTATTCCGCTCCAGCCACAATCTTTACAGACAACAACTTTCGCCTGGGGTAATGATTTTTCATCGAATGTTGGTTTGGGATTGAATCTAAATTTTCATGAAATAGATCAGGAATATTACACCAGTATGGGGGTCGGGAGCTATTTTCAAATCCCATCCCGAAAAACAATTCTATATCGTTCTCAATTTTTAGCGAAATTTATTGACGATGGTGTTATTGGATTCGGCCTGAACGCTTTGAATATTCCTGTTTTCGATCACCAGACTAACTATTCGATTCGAATGGGTTTCCGGTATGATACCCCCGGAAAAGGCCCCAAATTACAATATGTGGCGCATATACAAAAGACTCAAACGTCGCACCATTTAGGATTTGGCTATCAATTTTTGCCATTTTTTTCATTATTTGCCGGTGCACAGGATTTTGATCTGAAAAAGGGCGCAATTGGATTTCGTTTGAAGGATAAAAATTATGCTTTTGATTTTTGTTGGACGAATGAAAATAAATCGGTTCAGGCATCGATTCAAATGATTTTAGGAAAAAGCGCCCCTGAACGCGCTCAAGAGCATCTGGCCCGCGCGGAAGATTTCCTCCGCGAACAGAACTATCGACAATCTATCCTTGAATTTGAACATTCTCTTCGATTTGTGAAAAATGATTCCATCATACGTTTGGTGAAATATCTGTACACCAAAAAGCAAGAGGAGGATAAATATCTCGATTCACTGACGTTGGAAGGGTTGAAGCATCAGAATCAAAAAAATTATTTGACAGCCGAATTGTTTTATAAGCGCGTCTTAAAGGTGGATCCGACTTCCAGGGTTGCGCTGGAAAATCGCCGAATCATTGCTCCTTATGTTCAGGCGCTATCACAGCGACTTTTAAAAAATGCGAATGATCATTTTGCCCAAGGGGATTTATTAAATACGCGTAAATATTTGCGCGCGTTTTTGCATTTTCAAGAGCATAATTATGAGGCGGAACAATTTTTAAAACTGGTGAATGATTCACTCCAACAGAGTGCTCAAATCCATTTCTATCGGGGGTGGGGCTATGAAGAACAGAAAAATTATTTACGTGCAAAAGAAGAATACGAATTAGCAGTGGAATGCGATCCCGAGTCGGATCAGATACGACGGCGCCTCCAAAATTTAACGAATCGGTTGCAACGGGAAGCCCGGATTCGCGATCAACAAATTGCGACTTTTTTACAACTCGCACGCCAGATGAGAGAACGTAAAAATCAGGTGGGTGCTTATACAAATTATCAAAAAGTGCTCAATATTGATCCTTCAAATTTTGAAGCTCAGGAAGGAATTAAGCAGACACGATTTGAGGTGCAATCCTATCTTGCCCGAAATTTAAAAAACGCCCGGCGATTATTTGAACGAAATGATCTGTCATCTGCTGAAAATTTATTTAAAGAGATTAAAAATCTGGCAGCGCTGGAAAGCTCGTTCAGCAATTATGAAAGTGAGTCTAATAATTATTTGCAGCGAATTAATAACTCAAGGGCTGCCGAATGTGATCAATTGTATAATGAAGGTCTCCGCAAATTACAGGAACAAAATTGGCAGATCGCCCGTGATTATTTTCAAAAAATGATTGCACTTAATTGTAAGCAACGAATTGCAATGGAGAAGATGCAGGAGGTCACCTTACGACTTCAGGCGGATAGTCTGAGCGAGGTGGGACAGGTATTATTTCAACGCGGTGAACTCCTAAAGGCAATGCAAGTTTATCAGCAGGCCAATCAAATTTTGCCCGAAAGTCAGCTTGTTTTAATACAAATCGAAAAATGTCAGGCGGAAATTAACAAAAAAATTGACGAACATTTTAATCGCGGGATGAGTTTTTATAATGAGCAGAATTATAATCAGGCTATAACCGAATGGGAAAAAGTGTTGACCTATAATCCGGATCATTATGATTCTATTGATTATATCCAGCGCGCGAAGAAACGGCTTGATGCTTTAAATCAATTTAAATAATGTTTAATGTGTGCTTACACCAAGATCGGTAAAACCCTTTTCATGAATCCTGGTCGAAAGATATTCACTTTATTAACGATTGGCGATAAAATTCTGATTGTTGGTTTGCTTTTATTCAGTCTTTTCCTGAGTTATTTTCTGATGATAAACACACAAACTGGCAAAATTGCTGTTATCTGGGTGAACGGCCGGGAAATCTACCGACTGGATTTATCCAGGGATCAACAACTTGAATTTAATGGTACACAGGGCAGATTTACTGTTCAGGTGAAAAACCATTCAATTCGAATGCTTGAATCGGCATGTCCTGATAAACTTTGTCTTAAAATGGGGGCCATTAACAGAGCGAATCAGGTGATTGTTTGTGTCCCCAATCGGGTAATAATTAAAATTGAAGGTGGAAAATCTTCTGAACAATTTGATGTGATTACTGAGTAATTCAATGGCAAAATACGAATCGAAAATACATACGCCCCGGTTGATTCAGTTATCCCTGCTTATCGCATTTGGTTCAATTCTTTTTATTTTTGAAAGTTATTTCCCGCGACCATTGCCTTGGTTAAAACCCGGACTGGCAAATATCGCCAGCTTATTGGCGCTTTACTGGTTTGGATTTTTCGAAGCCTTTTTAATCACCTGCGCTCGTATTTTGATTGGAAATTTTTTTAGTGGTACTTTTTTAGGGCCGGCGTTTTTTCTTTCACTGGTTGGTGGTATCATCAGTATCATTGCAATGGCACTTATTAAATATTATACTGTAAAAATATTTAGCATCATCGGTGTGAGTGTCATTGGAGCCGTTTTTCATACGATTTCGCAATTAATACTCGCCGGCTGGCTGATTGTTGAACACGCCGGATTAATCTTTTTTTTGCCAATTATGCTCTTTGGGGCTGTCCTGATGGGGACGTTAGTTGGATTCCTGGCATTAAATGTGGATCAACGAATGATGAAATTTATGCATCGCCCGCTAACTACCACCGAAATAATGGGAAAACCCGTTCCATAATCTACGAGTGGTAAATCAAAGCTAAAATCAATTAAGATGGATTTTAAATTAAATATCGTTTTAATGAAACAGGATTCATAATATGAAACGCATTTTTGGGAATAAGGCGTTCAATCCCAATCATTCGAAATAATCCTGTTGAAATTATATACGTAAACGTAATATTAAAGCGCTTCGAGGCGAAGTAAACGGGATTTTTAAAGCCCGCTTTTTTGAGCTTAACGGCGAGAACAAGACCTGAGAAGTGGGATTCGATAGTCACATCGGTAACGATAATATCGTAATATTCCAGCCCATTTTTCTGAATCAGTTGCCAGGCATCAGGAGCCGAGCGAGCTCGCGTGACATTGAATTCATGCTCTTCATAGATATTGCTCATGATACTAAAATAGAAATTATTGTTATCTGCAATCAGGACGTTCCGCATCAGGCCTCCCTCTGGTTCCTGTCGTGAAAAACAGAATGAGTTCTGCAAATCTTTTCGTCGTTCAGTAAGTACTTCGTGTCTGGCCGCAAATGCCCCGATTCTGTCATGGCGAGGAGCGTTTTTGGCGACGAAGCAATCTCAGCCGTTTTATAAGGGGACTGCTGCGGCAAACAACGCCTCGCAAGGACATGTTTTGGTATCTGCAGACAGACACTACTTCGTGTTTGTCCGCAAACGCATCCGGTACTGTCATGGCGAGGAGCGTTTTGTGCGACGAAGCAATCTCCGCTGTTTAACGATGGGATTGCGAGCCTAAAAAACAGGCTGCGGCAAACAACGCCTCGCAAGGACATGTTTTGGTATTTTCGGACAGACACTACTTCGTATCTGGACAAGGTATCAATAGCATTTCTAACGTATATTTCTATTTAAATCTCAAAAATCCCGCATTGGAGCTTAAAATTTGGCTTCACTACCGTACACTTTTTTATAAATTATCATTATACCACACTTATGACCCTCACCCCAACCCTCTCCTAAAGGGAGAGGGCGTAGCTATTCCCTCTCCCCTTGGGAGAGGGTTAGGGTGAGGGGTCAAATTTGGCAATTTTAAAAAGTGTATAGTAACAAAAATTTAGCAATTAAATTTGATAATGTCAAGTAATTTTTATGTATAAACTCAAAATTCTTTGATTAATTTTGTTAAATTCATGTCGGGCTTGAAATAGTCAATACTTGTTGTCATATAGGAACGCTTCCACGGATAAGATCATCAGAACTGGCTTGGTCGAGTTGTAATCGCTACAGGCGACATCCGATATTACACGCCTCAGAATGGGCGTTGTCAAAAAGTGGCCTGAGCACCCGGTTAGGGAAGAGTGATCATGATTTCCAACGGATAAATAACCATGAATTTCTGTCGCTTAAAAAAGTTGGATTCGATTATCTGGAATATCTGTAATTAATTTATAACGTTCCTGGCAGGAGCATAGCGCGGATCACTTTGGGTTTTGATAGTATAAAAGGCAATCACATTTTCTATCAAAATGGATTTTTCTTTCTCATAGAGGATTTCCAGTTCTAATTGTTTCAAATCATCCGTCCATTCTCCTAACTGAATGCGCGTTAGTGAATCCCGATCCCCTTTTTCATACAGCTTTAATGAAAGTTGAAGAAGAATATCATTGCCAAAAAGGGCACGGGTTCGATCTATTGAAAATTTATCCAGCAAAAGTATTTCTTCTGAGCTTTCGATGGAGATTGGCGGGTGAATCGAAAATTTAGATGCCAATTTCAGCATAATCTGAAGCCGTAGATTCGCACTTTTTGCCGGGCGCGGCTGGGAATAATCAGCACTATTTAACTTTTTTTGCCATTCCGGTATGACGCTGTTTAAATATTGAAAAGAGGCGTTCACTTCTTTTTCGGGTATTTTTTGCTCAATGAGAAATGTATCTTTGTATTGCGGTTCACGATTTCGATAAGCTGATTTTTCGTCCGGGGTTAGTTTTTGATACAACTGTTTAATATGATGAAATTCGGCCGCATTATCAGCCGTTATTAGTTCATTGATTTTTTCGATGGAAGCACGATAGGCATTTTTTAAAATTAAAATGAGTTTTGTCAGGGCAATTTTTTCCTGAATCCAAACCTTACTGTAATCGTTTACTTCTTTTTCTGGTAAATAATAGTGAAATTTCAATTCGAACAATTTTTCTTTGACGTTTAGGATGTGCAAGTGTGGATATGACTGTTTTAACTCCCGAATAAGTTCATAAACTTCTCGCGCCCAGGCATAGGGAATTTGCGAGTTATCAATTCCCAGTATCGTTCGAATTTGATTGTGATATGCCCGATTCTCTTCTGTCTCCCACTTGCGATGATAAATTTTGTGATACAAATAATCATACGCTGAAGCCGAATCCATGTTGTAATCTCCTTAAAAACAAAAATTCAAATCCCTCACTCTTGTACGATTTATTGAAATGGAATTTGAATGTCTTTCATTATCAATCAGATGCTATTTTCATTTACTTAAATATAATCATAAAAATTAATTTCAATGTGATTTTAGTCACTTTTTGGGTTTGGGTTTTGGCGGAGGTTTTTGATAGGTTTAATAGATCATAATCATAATATTAACAAAATGTTATAGTTTTCAAATCAGTGTATTTTAAATTTATTAGAATAAAAAAAATGAGGATTTAGAGGTCAGCGAATCGATGTTTTGAATCATTATCTTAAAGAAATTATTCACTCTCACGCAATAAATCAGCCCAGGGAGTTCCTGCAAACTGATTTTTAAAATATCGAATCGGGGAGATTTGAACGAGCTTTATTCCATTAACCATTCTCAAGCCAGTTATTGCCTTTCGGCGAAAATATTTTACATCATAATAGGTACGACTATCGGCGTCGATACTGAAGTAGTTGGCTTGTAAATTCACTACACGATTATTGGGTTCGATGTCAAAATAATTCCCAATGAAGCCAATATGATCACGATAACTTATTTTAAATACATCGGTTTCTGATGTACAGGGATTATTAATAACCAGTGTTGATTGATCATTTAAATTCAGACGCAGTCCGGTCAATGCGTATCTGCCAGGGGGGACATTCATTAAATAAAAATAGCCATTTTCATCAGTTTTTGTCCAATAGCCTGTTGTTTTTGTAATTCCATCCTGGGTAATTTCTGCCAGAATCGCAACTTCGATGTCGTTCAGGTGTACGCCAGATAAAGAAGTGTAGAATTCATCTTCAACAACAACAGAACCGACCACCAAAAATGAATTTTCATCAATGGGTGTATCGATAACCCTGGTTGATTGAGCGCATGATATGACCAATATGCACAATAATAGACATAAATAACGCCGTATTAGCATAATAACCTCGATATTCAGATTTGAAAGATCTCTATCCGTCCTAATATTCACTACTGTTATGATACCTAATATAGTGAAGAAAAGCTATTAAAGCAAGACCGAAAATAAAAAATTATAATTTTTTCTTGTATTTGTAAATAATTTGATTTACATTAGCGGAATCTTTTTTCAAAAGTGTGCTTTTTGATTTGATAATAATTTTTGACAAACTAGTACATTTTCATTCATTTTTGTATAATTAATCACAGGAACTAAATTTTATTCATAACGGTATGAAGCTGAAAATTCTTAAATTTGGGGGCACCGCGGTTGGTTCTCCAGAACGGATTCAGCAGGTGATCCGAATTATTGAAAATGCGCTATTAGATGGGCCAATTCGGGTGGTGGTGTTTTCTGCGATGAGTGGTGTGACCAATCAACTCATCCAGATAAGTCAGCAAGCCTCGCAAAATGATGAATCGTATTTGACAACTTTTATGAAAATCGAACAAAAACACCTGGATACAGTCAAAACGCTGCTGGAAATCAAAAATCAGAGTTCAGTCCTGGCGAATGTCAAACTACTGTTTAATGAATTGGAGGATATTCTCCACGGCGTTTTTTTGATTAGAGAATTGACTTCAAAGACCCTGGATTTGATAATGAGTTTTGGTGAACGGCTTTCTACTTATATCATTTATGAATGCATGCATCAGAAATTTAAAGATATTGAATATCTGGATCTGCGTAAACTCATTAAAACCGATGCCAATTTCGGCGCCGCCCAGGTCAATTTTAAATTGACAGAACAAAATATAAAAATTTATTTTAACGATCATCCGGCACTGCAATTTGCAACGGGTTTTATTAGTTCTACCCTTAAAGATGAGACGACAACGCTGGGACGTGGTGGTTCGGATTTCACGGCTGCTATTTTAGGTGCAGCGTTAAAAGTGGAAGCGGTCGACATTTGGACCGATGTCTCGGGTATGATGACCGCTGATCCGAATAAAGTGCCCACGGCGTTCCCGATTTCACAAATGACCTACGAGGAAGCGATGGAAATGTCCTATTTTGGTGCCAAGGTGATTTATCCACCAACGATTCAACCACTCCTGGAAAAAAATATCCCGATTCGAATATTGAATGTGTTTAAGGCCGAATTCGCAGGGACTTACATCAGTAATCAAATCATGAATAATCAGAAATATCTCATTCGTGGCATTTCTTCCATTCCGGAAATTTCGTTGCTTCGTGTCCAGGGGAGCGGAATGATTGGCGTGGTTGGCATTGCCGGACGACTTTTCACCGCATTGGCCCGGGAAAAAATTAATGTTATTTTAATTACTCAGGCCTCGTCTGAACATTCAATCTGTGTAGCGGTAACCCGGGCGGATGCTGATCGCGCCCGCGCCGTTCTTGAAAATGAATTTGTCCTGGAAATTCAGGCGCATCATATTGATGCGATTGTTATTGAAAAAGCACTTGCCATCATTGCGGTGGTCGGGGCAAACATGCGGCGGACACCGGGAATTGCCGGAAAAATATTCCAGGCACTTGGTAATGCTCAAATTAATGTAGTGGCAATAGCGCAAGGCTCTTCAGAACTCAATATTTCCCTGGTTATCGATGAAGCAATGGAGAAAAAAGCGCTAAATGTCATTCATACGATGTTTTTTGAAGATCAACTCATTAAATCCCAGGAAAAAAGTTAGCATGAAAAGAGAAATTCGTGTTTTCGCGCCTGCAACGGTGGCCAATGTCGCTTGTGGTTTCGATATCTTAGGCTTTGCAATCGACCAGCCCGGTGATGAAGTGATTGTCCGGTTGATTGATAAACCGGGTGTCTATATTGTGAAGATTAGTGGCGATCAGGGGCGGTTACCACTGGCCGCCGAGAAAAACACTGTCAGTGTATCCATTCTTGCCCTCTTAAAACATTTAAAATCGAACCAGGGTTTTGAAATTGAACTGATGAAACGGATGCCACTGGGGAGTGGATTGGGATCGAGTGCTGCCAGTACCGTGGCCGGCGTTTTTGCCGCGAACATATTATTAGGGAATCCCCTGGCAAAAGAGGAATTGCTTCCGTTTGCAACGGAAGGTGAAAGAATTGCCTGTGGCAGCGCCCATGCCGACAATGCCGCACCGGCGTTATTGGGTGGCTTTGTCTTGATTCGCAGCTACCAGCCACTTGATGTGATTCAAATTGCAACACCGAAGGATCTCTATTGCACGGTGCTCCATCCCCAGATTGAGATTCGTACAGAAGATGCCCGTAAAATTTTAAAAAAATCGATTTTAATTAAAGATGCCATTACCCAATGGGGGAATATTGCCGGTTTAATTGCTGGCTTGATGAAGTCGGATTATGATCTGATTCGCCGATCACTGCAAGATGTTATTATCGAACCGATTCGTTCGATTCTCATTCCCGGTTTTCATGAAGTCAAGCAAGCGGCACTGGCGAGTGGGGCGCTTGGTTGCAGTATTTCGGGTTCAGGGCCTTCCTTGTTCGCTTTGAGTTCCACCCGGGAAGTAGCTTCAAAAGCTGGTGATGCAATGCAAGCGGTTATGAATAGCCTGAACATCGCCAGTGAAATCTATATTTCAAAAATAAATCCAGTTGGACCACGAATTTTAGAGAATTAGCCATGAAATTTTATAGTACACATCAAAAATGTCCACCAGTAACCTTTCGCGAAGCCGTGATGAAAGGATTGGCCGCGGATGGGGGCCTTTTTATGCCGGAGGAAATCCCGGTACTTCCCGCTTCTTTTTTTCATCAGTTAAAAACAATGACTTTTCAGGAAATTGCATTTGAAGTTGCTCAACATCTCTTAAAACAGGAACTTCCTGCTGCAAAATTGCAGGAAATTATTGAATCAGCCTTCAATTTTGAGGTGCCGCTTCGCTCGTTATCGGAGCAGATTCATACGCTGGAACTCTTTCATGGGCCGACACTCGCTTTTAAAGATTTTGCCGCCCGATTCATGGCGCGTTTAATGGCATATTTTATTGCCGGGTCGCCACAAAAACTGACCATACTCGTTGCAACTTCCGGCGACACTGGCAGCGCTGTTGCTGATGGTTTTTTCCAGATGGATGGCATTCAGGTTTTTATTCTTTATCCAGCAGGCAAAGTGAGTGCAATTCAGGAAAAACAGCTTACCACTCAAGGGAAGAATATCATTGCGCTTGAAATTCAGGGTACATTTGATGATTGTCAACATATTGTAAAACAATCATTTATGGATGATGATCTAGTAATGAAATTAAATCTCACGTCCGCCAATTCAATCAATATTGCCCGGCTCATACCACAGTCATTTTATTATTTTCATGCGACAGCACAAATAGCTGGTCCGTTGCAGCCAATTATATTTTCGGTTCCAAGTGGTAATTGGGGGAATATTACGGCTGGGGTGTTTGCGAAAAGGATGGGGCTTCCAATAGCGAAGTTTGTTGCGGCGGTTAATGCCAATGATGGTATTCCGAAATATCTAAAATCGGGTCACTTTCAGGTGCAACCAACCCGCCAAACATTATCAAATGCCATGGATGTTGGAAATCCCAGCAATTTCGCCCGAATTTTGGATTTATATCACCATGATCCGGTCAAGATTCGTGAAGATTTTTGGAGCGTCAGTATTCTGGATGATGAAGTCCGACAAACAATCCAGGAAGCTTATGCGAAATATAATTACATACTTGAACCTCATGGTGCCGTTGGATATGCGGCATTAAAGCGATATTTAAAAGCGAGCGATTCAAAAAATAAAGTTATTTTACTGGAAACCGCCCATCCTGCCAAATTTTTGCCAGTGGTTCAGGAGTTGATTCCGACCAGCATTTCCATGCCAGACCGATTAAAACAGTGCCAGAAGCTGGAGAAAAAATCTATTTTCCTTCCAGCAAATTTTCATATCGTAAAAGAATTTTTAATGAACTTTTAGTAATCGACAAAGATGATGTTATCATGACGATTTTAATAACTGGCAACTTTGAAAAGAAAAGGGATCCGTTGTATAGGCATGCATGTACTGAAAGCTTAAAATCTGCTTATTGCGTATCTTCGTGATAAATTTTATGAATAATTCAGGATATTGGTACTATTCCTCATCAAATTGAATTCCTAATTTTTGAGCACATGCAGGGTAAAGACCGTGGGTGACATTTATCCGGGCTTTTTTATTTAAATAATTTTCGAGTGAAAGCCAAACTCCTTTACCGTATACTGTACTGAATCAGCCCGGATATTTTTACATTTGCAGCCGACGGGCAAAAGTTTCTCATAAATTTTTATTTTTTGAGAGAGTTCCAGCTTTTCGATAGCTTGATTGACCCGCAAAAGAATTTCTTCCGCCTCACAAGGTTTTCATAAATAGTCCGTTGCTTTTAATCGCAAAGCATCGATAGCGGATTTTAAATCACCATAGCCGGTGAGAATGATAACGATCATTTCAGCCTTAATCTCTTTGGCTTTTTTTTAAAACCTGAATTCCATTGATCGCTCCCATCACCAAATCCGTGATGACGCGATCGAAATGTTGGGTTTTCAGTAGATCAATCGCCATCGCGCCATCCTGAGCTGTTGTAATTTTGATACCTTTTTCTCTTAAAATGAATGATTGTGTTTTCAGAATTAGCTGATCATCATCAACCAGTAAAATAGCATATTCCCGCATCCACGGTCCTTTAAAATCCCGTCGTTGGTTATCGTGAGATTTTTTAATGGCCGTATTCAAAAATTATACGTTGGAACAATTACAATCAATATCGGACATTCTGAATTGAAAAAATCTCCTTTTGGCAATAATTGAGCCAAATGCCGGTCAATTTCTATTAATCCTGTAACATTCCCTGAAGTGAACGAATTTTTTGTCGGATATCTTCGGTGGTGGCCATTAATTCCAGGGAATGATTTGGCCAGAATGAACCTCGTTTCCCATTGGCAACAATTAGAGGTTCATATTGACATAAATTTAAAAGTTCAATGATTCGATCCACAAGTTCAGTACTCCGTTTGAGTTCCAGCACATCTTTAAACTCATATTTGATGGCCAGCATTATATGGCGCAAACCATAAGTCACGCCTCGGGCAAAGTAAAAATTATCATCAATTTTCCGCCAGGGGACTTTAACCGATATCTTCTTTTCTCCTTCTAACGTTTGATCGCCTGCGGTTTCTTCGGAAATGATAACCACTTGATCCCGTGGTGCATGTGAGAGACGGGTGTTGATACCGCCAAGTAAGGAGTTATATTGGTCGAGTAATTCAAATAAATTATCCGCCCGGGCATAAAACGACGTTTCGTCTGTTGCGAGTCGCTTTTGATAGTCCCGCAATTCTGCAAAGGCGCGTTGGAAACGGCTTTCAGCCGATGGCAAAATCCAGCGTTTGGGATCATTTGAAAGATAAACATACGCCTTATCACAATTTTCATCGATTATATCGGTTGTCCGTAGACGAGATAACTTATCGCGCATCATCCGAATTGTATAGCGAATTATCTCCAGTTCACCCAGTTGAAAATTTTGAGGATTGTCCAGAAAGACAGTGGGAAAAAGGATATCGTTCGGTAACCAGGGATCCATCATCTTATCGCCGAGACGGAGGATTGTGCTGGTGAATACCACGCCCGGTTTGGCTGGCTTTTCCTCGATTTCAAAAAATTCTGGGAAATCGTAATAATAAATCATCGCTACCGGTGTTAGCAACAGATAGATGACCAGCAAAATAATGGGAATCTTATACCATCGAAACGGATAGAAAATATAAACAAAAAATTTACCAATTGCGCTAAAAATTGCTTTTAATACGGACATTAAATTTTCCCTCCCTCAATTGAATTGAAATCCCCCTTCCTACTTTTATTTAAGAACAACGCGTATCGTCTTAATTTCAAATGGCTTGAAGTCTAACATAAAGGAATAATCTGGATTAAACGATATTTTTTCGATTATGGCTTCCATGAGATCTGTCAGGTAGATTGCACGAACAGGCAAATCCAAACTAATCAAGGCTTGATTGTCTGCATGTTCTGCCTGATACAGGCGTAAAATAATATCATCATTATCTTCAGCTTTTTTAACAGCTTCGATGATCACGTTTGATGCTGAAATCTGAATAAATGATTTTTCAAGCGGTAATTTTCCTGCAGCCGGTGTTGTCTGGTAAATCCGAACAGGCAAATTTAATTCATAGCCAGCCTGAACAACCTCGCCAGCAATGTGATCGCCTGGATGTGGAAAAAGTGAATAGGTGAACACATGTTCAGCCTGGTCAGAATAGCCATGGTGCGCTTCACCCGGTGGCACATCTTCATTATTAACCAATCTTGGACCGGTATAGGGTACGCTGCGGAGCAGGTTCAGATCAATGATATTTCCTTTTACTTTATGTCCATATTTACAGTCGTTGAGAAGTGCCACGCCATAATCGCGTTGTGATAAATCGACCCATTTATGCGCCGGTACTTCATCTTTCGCGACTTCCCAGGAAGTATTTTGATGCGTTGGTCGACGAACCTCCCCAAATTGAATATCAAATGTTGCCTGATCCGCCTGGATGGCCACGGCGAAACTGGTACGGAGCATGGTTGCCGTTTCACGCCAACGAAGCCAGGTCAAAAAGTCGATACGACGACTGCCACTGGTGAGGATAACTTCCTGGCGAACTTCCGAAAAGCCAAACCGATAGACCTGCGTCATAATTGCTTTGGGACCATCCACCCGGGCTTGAACGATGACCCGCTTCATATAATTGGGAGTTGTATCAGCATAATCCATTGGAAAATCCCAGGCATCGCCACTATCGGCATAAATCGCCAGTCGATTGGCTGGCATCCTGCTATCGAGTACTTCACGATCTGTCTTTTTATCATAAATAGAAATTATCGCCCCTTCTTGATCAAATTCAATTTTTAATAACTCATTCTCTAAAGTCGTTTGTTCCGCCAAAATTTGAGGATATACCGGGGCTGGAAGTGCTTCAATATCAACAACTTTATATCCCATCGCGGCAATTTTAATCCGGTGCCAATCGTTACCAAGCCGAAACCAATCCACCCGCGGCCAACTCAGCGTATTGATGAATATGACCGGTTCTTTCATGTGATCGGTTTGAATGAGGGCTCCCAGGGCATCAACCGTGTTCTCGATACTTTGATTGACTTCTTCCAGCATGGCTTTATACCGCGCGAGACTTTCGTCATAAACACGTTTGATGGATGAACCCGGCAAAATGTCATGGAACTGATAAAGCAGTACTTCCCGCCAGATATTTTCCAGGCGCTGAACCGGATAAGTCATCTGGGTTAAAATTTTCGTGAGCATCGCCAACCATTCCCAATCGTGCAGCGCTAATTCCATTTTTCGATTATAACGTTTATTTCGGGCATTGGAAGTGAACGTCCCCTGATGCCGTTCGAGATACAGTTCACCCACCCAGCGGGGAAATTTTTCCGCATCCTTTTCCCATTTTTCAAAAAAATCACACGCCCGTTCTGACTGCACTGGGCAGAGGCCAGAAAGATTTTTCATCCGTTTCAATCGCTCAAGATGTTCCTCACCGGGGCCACCCCCGCCATCGCCAATGCCATAGACCAGCAGGCAATGATCTGAAATGGCTTTCTCATGGTAATTCTGTTCTGCCTTCGCGATTGATCTGGGAAGCGCGGCACTATTGTAGGTTTCCTCTGGTAACATGTGCGTGAGAATGGCCGTTCCATCAATGCCCTGCCAATAAAAGGATTGATGTGGAAATTGATTGATTAGATTCCAGGAAATTTTCTGAGTCATAAAATAATTTACCCCGGACTTTCTTAAAAGTTGCGGCAGGGCAGCCGAATAACCAAAAACATCCGGTAGCCATAGATTATTGATTTCGAGCCCAAATTCCTGCTTGAAAAATCGTTTTCCGTACAAGATTTGGCGTACCAAAGCCTCGCCACCGGAAATATTCGTGTCGGCTTCGACCCACATGGCTCCCTGAACCTCAATCCGGCCGTCTTTAACCTTTTGTTTTATTTTGGCATAGAGCTTCGGATAGTGTTCTTTCATCCATAAAAAATATTGTGCCTGGCTGGCACCAAAGATATAGTCCGGATAATATTGCATCAGGTCGATAGCGGTAGAAAATGTTCTGGCCCCTTTTCGGATGGTTTCACGAACAGGCCAGAGCCAGGCTAAATCGATATGCGCATGACCAATCGCACTGATTTGAAGCGATGGGTCTCCGCCTTTAACAGCGAGTACCGCTGCCAGTCGTTCACGGGCACTGGATGCCTTTTCGATTTTACAATCAAATAATCTATAGGCTTCGTTTAATGCTAATAAAATTTTCTGATAACGTGCGGAATTCGGCGGTAGAATATCAAGCAGGTCCAGCAGGACTTCAAAATCATAGTAAAGCTGATGGATTTCATCGTGACAGATGGCAATAATCGCCTGCTTAATGGTTCCATTCCCCTGAAGATTACCAAAGAGATCGTTACATCCCCCATCCGCCCAGATTTCGATGGATTCATCAGCGATTGCTTCCGGCGAGAGCTGAAAAATTCGCTTTCCCGGTGAACCGAGTGAAAAGTCATAAACAGAAGTGACCGTGGTTAGACCCCGTACTGGAACACCTTTTTTATCAAAGATACATAATTCACCATGGACATCAATAATTAAAACAACGTGTTTTCCGGCAGCTTCCGGTGGAATTTTGCCATAAAAGTGAAACCAGGCACAATCAAACAGGTTACCCCATTTATCACCTGGATGAAGCTTGCGTTCTTCGCCCTTGCACCGCTGTGGATATGGAAGCGGCTCTGAACTCAACCAGGCCGTGATTTCCAGTTTTCCAACTTCTTCATAAATCAGTTCGTTTATTCGATTCAACACATCTTTTAATTGTTTTTTTGTATAAGGGACAAATTCATTCATTAATTTCTTCCTCCAGTACTATCACCACTGATTTTCGGTCATCTGATTCCGGCTCAATTCTGAATTTTTAAATCCTGATTTCTGGAATTGCAATTTTTCACGAACTGATTTTATTTAAAATATTAATTAAAGTATTTTGGCGGGTTATATCGTTATTTAAAAAATTTCCTTTAAAAATTGACCCGTAACTTTGGCAAAACTTTCAGGCTGTTCATAAAAAGGAAAATGGCCAGCATGCGGAATAATTTCAAATTTTGAGTTTGGAAGTAAATCTGCATACAGACGACTGATATTTTCAGCTTGCAAATCTTTATCACCATGAATAACCAAAGCTGGGATCCCCAGTTTTTTTACATAATCACGATAATCATACGATTTTCCCATACTCAAATAAAGCGCAAAAACCATCCAGCCGCCATTTTCCTGGATATTCGGATTAATATGGGCGCCAGGATTTTTTATCGTGGTCGCAATTGTATAATATTTTATAAATTCACGATTTAAAGTGGCCAAATCCTCCTCGGTTTTGGTGAAAATATCCTGAAAATTTAAATATTTTTTCATGAATTGGACATATTCTGCATGCAGGCTATCCGGTAATTGATTTTGAATAGTTGTAAATAAATCTGGCTCATCGGGTGGCATTGCTAACAAGTTAGCCGGTGCGATGAGGATCATTGCCTGCACATGTTCGGGAAATTCGATCGCATAAAGTGTGGTAAGGAAAGCGCCAAAAGAGTGCCCCATGAGAATTATTTTTTCTTCTCCCAGTATTTGCCGGATACGTTCGATGTCGGTAATCTGGCGTGCCAGTCCTAATTTTTCATCTAATAACAACATGTTTTTATAGAAATTAGAGCTTTCAAATTTTTGGATTGGACAGGTTGATTTTCCACACCCCCGCTGATCATAATAATAAAATTTAAAATATGTCGTTAATTCTTCGAGCGCAGGGTAAGGTTCACGTTGAGGAAAGCCTGGACCACCATGGATCATTAAAATTTTTCGCCCCTGACCTTTTGTAAAATAATGGAGTTTGATATCGGATTCGACTATCCAGGTGTTCTCTTCACCCGTCTGCGCCGGTGGTACAAATGTATTGGTGTCGGCATTAAGTCGAAGCTTTCCAGGTTCATAAAGCGGTTTTCCAATATAATTTTTAAAGAGCAAAGCGATTACCAGCAGTAGTATCAATGAAATAAGTGCAAAGAGTATCATTTTCTTTTTCATTGCTTCTCCGTCGCGAACGTTAACCTCAAAATTTTAATAGTCATCAGTAAAATAATGATACGCCAGTTCAGGTGCCGGTTAACACCCATTCGTGTCCAGTCATGAATTATAATTTTAGAACTGCAGAAATTACTACAGGAAAATAATCGACTTTTATTTTGATTTCAGGAATTCATCTGATTCATGATGATTTCCACCGGAGTCAGATATTTTTTTTGATTATTACAGGCTTTACAACAAGGAATGACATTCCCTTTTGTACTTTTACCACCCCGAGACAGTGGTACAATGTGATCCAAAGTAAGTTCTTCAGGTTTGAATTTTTGTTTGCAGTAGTGACAGATACCAGTGGCGATTTGGCTTTTCCACCATTGTGTTTGACGCAGCTTTTTTGCTTTCAATTTTTCACGAGCAATATGCTGCGGATCTTTATTAATTTCAATCCAATCGTCCAAATTTTTGCCTCTTTATAAATGCTAATATCGATTTCCAATGAAAAATGACATTATTATAAAATAAAATATTTTTATGTAAATGTCAATTAGAATTTTTTAATTCCCATAACCAATTCATCATTAATAAAGTTAAAAGCTTAATGAAGCTATTTTATTAAGTAAATGCCACGGTTAAACAAGGCATCGGTAAACCAAATTTGCCTTCTAGATGAGTAATAGAAGATTTAATCAGCATCTGCTGAGAAACGCCGTGATTGCTTTTTCTCACTTGCTTTTCGTTTGGCCGATAATCGGCGTTCATGGGCAATTACGCCGGGTCTGGTAGGTACGCGAACTTTCGGTTTAATTGCTGCTTTTTGAATGAGCAGGATGAGGCGATTAAGGGCATCCTGACGATTTTTTTCCCGGTTTCGATAACGCCGCGCATCGATTAGCAAAACCCCGTCCTGCGTGACCCGCTTGCCACCAAGCTTGCTCAGTCGTTGTTTTGTTTCTTCCGGTAATGAATTTGAATGGAGAATATCGAACCGCAGTTGCACGGCGGTGGCAACTTTGTTCACATTTTGCCCACCAGGCCCTGAAGCGTGAACGAAATCTTCATGTATTTCATTTTCATTCAGGAAAATATCTTCATTAATCTGGATCATCGTTTTTCAGCTAATTTATTCTTTAATGATGAAGATGGTTTCAATTTTAAGTTAAGCCTCTTCCAGTCTCAAGTGTATTAAATTAATAAAAATATTTGTAAAAATCAACAATTAAAACGTATCCGCTCAAAATGTGTTGGTAGATTAAAAATTAGTTTTTCAAATATGTTGATTTTTAAGCCTAGCGCCTGGAGCAGAGGGCATCGCAATCTTGGTTTTCGCGATGCGCCATGCTCTATGCGCTTTGTATCTTAAATTACCCACCTTTTTTGAGCGGATACGCAATTAACTACTAAAATCACCCGGAGCGTAAGTCTAGGTCCGTCAGGATGTTATTACAACAAATTAGATTTATGGGGTGAGTATTGGATCATCAGAAACTTATATACGTGGTTCCATTATTTGTCACCCCAGTAACAAGCTTTTAAGCGCGATTATTGATACACGGTTGGACTAAAACTGACCGTCGAAATTTGAGCGGTAATTTGCTCCACGAATCCATTCTTCTGCGCACAATGCCGTCGGTAAAATTCTGACGTCAAAAGTTTGAGAATTACTCTCAGACGAATGAATTGAATATTGGAGGCCGACTTTGCGGGTCATGTCGTTTTATAGTGAACTGGCTTTTGAATTTTCTTTCAAATTATTTTTTGGCTTTTAATTTTTTTCTTGATTTTATAATAAAGTTTTGGAAAAATTTTCTGGAACGATTTCTATAATAACAACCAGGAGACCGAACGATGTTCAAATTGCCGATTCAATATGGTACAGACCTAATACCCGCCTTCGCCCAGCAAAATAAAAAGTGGTTGGTCGTTGTGGCTGAACCGCTTCTCGATTATATCCGAAAAATTTTTTCTCCCGATAATTCTTATTTCATTATTCCTCCGGGTATGGATGAAACGGTATTGAATAGCTGGATTTCCAGCGTGCCGGAGGCCTCTTATCTGATTGGAATTGGCGGTGGTGTCTGTATGGATACCACCAAATATCTGGCCTGGAAAAGACAGATTCCTTTTGCGCTGGCGCCATCAGTTATTTCGGTTGATGCATTCTTGACGGACACGATTGGTATCCGGCGGGATGGAAAGGTGGTGTATATTGGAAAGGTACATCCAGATCGGGTTCTTATTGATTATCAGCTCATCAAGATGGCGCCGAAACATGTGAATCAGGCTGGTGCCGGTGATATTCTTTCGATCCATACCGCGCTCTGGGATTGGCGATTGGCAGCACGGCGGAATGGGGAAAATTTTAATCGTTCGATTGCCAGGCAGAGTGAGGGGCTTTTGCTCCAGTTAGATGAAGCTGCAGATGAAATTTATTCGGTTTCTCCCCAGGGAATAGAATCTTTGGTTGAATTATATGCTGCGGAAGTTCAATTTTGTGGGGAATTTGGCAGCAGTCGTCCAGAAGAAGGCTCTGAACATTTTTGGGCGTATAATCTGGAGTATCGGACGCGTAAACAGTTCATCCATGGAGAAGTTATCGCGTTGGGGGTTCTGTTAATGGCCGCTCTTCAAAAAAATAACCTTTCCGAAATCCATGGTTTAATTCAAAAATTGGGAATTCGGTGGCATCCTGCCAATTATGGTATCAGCCGTCAGGATTTGCTGGAATCATTGATTACAGCCCAGGCGTATGTTGAAAATGAAAAGTTACCATATAGTGTTCTGAATTATCGGTCAATTACCCGCGAAATTGCCGAGAAACTGCTCCGGCAAATTGAAATTTAATGCCTGTTCTGCTTCAATTTACTGGCAGCTTAATTTGAAAGAGGGCGCCTGGATTTAAGGAAAAAGCTTCGATTGTCCCCCGATGTTCGTGAATGATGTCCATACAGATTGAAAGCCCAATTCCCATTCCCATACTTTTTCTGCGTGAATAAAATGGATCAAAAATATGTGGTCAAAAGGTGCCGGGTTTGCTCTAATTTCTCTCCATTTATCCATCTCCCCGTGTCCAGTAGAAGATGTGGGACACGATCAGCCCTTTGGGAGAGGGTTGGGGTGAGGGTCACCCGTTTAGTTTGATGAAAATTTATAAAAAGTGTACGATAGTGAATAAAATACTCACTTAAAATCAAATGTCAAGCTTTTTCAGACCGGATCTATTATTTTTCTGAAAAAATCTGATATCCATCCCGGCTGGATGAAGAATTGAATGGCATACGCCGGATAGTTTTGAGTTTGATAATGAATGATTTTATGTTCCTTCATCGTTCGGTAAATTTTTTCGTTTTCAATTTTGAAAATTTCCCCTTGCGTTCCTAATAATTATTTAATATATTAACTTTTTGTAATTCTAAATCCAAAGATTCTCATCTTGAATTAAGCTGGAGGTGGAAAATATGGCTTCGGTTACAAAAAAAGGTCTGGCCACGAACGCTTATACACCCTTAAAACCTGGTGAAAAGTATGCGCCTTATGTGCCGGCTTCGCAAATGATTCCTGAGGTAACGACCCGGTCAATCATCTGGGGTCTGGTAATGGCGATTATTTTTTCTTTTGGTGCGGCCTACCTGGGATTGAAAATCGGTCAGGTATTTGAAGCGGCTATCCCGATTGCCATTTTAGCAATTGGCTTATCACGACTCTATCCACGAAAAAATACGATTTTAGAAAATGTGATCATTCAATCAATCGGTTCAGCATCCGGGGTCGTTGTGGCTGGCGGTATTTTTGTGATTCCGGCTTTTTACATTCTGCAATTACAAGATAAAATTACACTCATCCATATCTTCCTGGCTGCTTTTATTGGTGGTTCATTGGGAATTCTTTTTCTGATTCCGCTCCGGCGCTATTTCATGGTCGAGCAACACGGTTTACTACCCTTTCCCGAAGCAACTGCCACAACTGAAATCCTGGTAAGTGGAGAAGCCGGCGGCGGACAGGCTGGTACATTGGTCGTCAGTATGCTCATCGGTGGTCTCTATGATTTCTTTGCCGATGTCATGCATACCTGGAATTTTCATCTTGCCACGGCTTACAGCGTTATGGAAAATGGCGTTCTCCGCTGGAAATCTCAATTGTTAGGTAATGTCGGCGCTTATTTAGGAGAGAAATACCGTCTGGTCCTGAAACTGGATGCTTTAAGTGCCATTTTTGGGCTCGGTTATATTGTGGGTCTGAAATATTCAGCCATCATCACCGGCGGCTCGGTTCTTTCATTTCTGATCCTGGTTCCCGCCGTCTATTTTTTTGGTCAACATATTACTACCTTGATTCCTCCGGGCACTGTTTTGATTAAAGACATGACAGAAATTCAAATTTTTGGTACCTACGTCCAAAAAATCGGTATTGGGGCCATTGCCATGGCTGGAATTTTGGGCATTATAAAATCCTCAAAAGTTATTCTTCAATCATTTAGCATCGGTTTTAAACAGCTCTTTGGTGGTCACCATGAAATTGGCCAGGAAAGAACAGATCGTGATATTAACATGAAATCCTTGATGTTATTAATTGGCCTTTTTATGGTCATGCTGGTCATTTTCTTTATCTGGATTTCCAATCCGGTTGTTGGTGTCGTCGGTTTTGGTATCGTTATCCTGTTAGCTTTCCTTTTTACGACGGTCGCAGCGTATGCCATTGCTATTGTCGGAACTAATCCGGTTTCTGGTATGACCCTTATCACGCTGATTATTACGAGCCTGGTGCTTTCGCTTGTTATGCCGGGTGAGAAAATCCAGGGAATCGTGGTGGCGCTGATTATGGGCTGTGTTGTCTGTACCGCTTTATCCATGTCCGGTGGATTTGTAACGGACTTGAAAATCGGCTACTGGTTCGGTTCCACGCCGGCGAATCAGCAACGCTGGAAATTTTTAGGCACTTTTCTTTCGGCGGCATCGGTTGGACTTGCTATTTTAATTATTCATAAAGCCTATGGTTTTACCTTACCCGGCAGCACTTTTGATAATCCGATCGCCAATCCCAATGTAGCCGCACCACAGGGAAATTTAATGGCCACCATCGTGAAAAGCCTGATGGCCGATCCGATTAATCAACCCTGGTTTCTGTTTGGCATCGGGGCGCTGATTGCGGTTGTACTCGAAATGTGCAAAGTCCCGCCACTTGCGTTTGCGCTGGGGATGTATCTCCCAATTCAACTGAATGTTCCACTACTCGCTGGTGGATTTCTGGCCTGGTTATTGAGTCGCAGTAGCAAAAATAAAGAGATCAGCGCTGCTCGCCAGGAACGTGGGACCTTGATCGCCTCCGGTTTTATTGCCGGTGGTGCGTTGATGGGAATGATTGGGGCCATTTTAAATCTCGATCAATTAGGAACGCTGGCACGATACATTTCTATCGGGGTTCCTTTTGGCGTTAATACCGACGGACGCTGGATTCCGCAAATCGAAAATGCCCTGACATATTACCGCGATTATGGTATGGTAATTGGGCTTCTGACTTTTATTGGATTGGCGGTCTGGATGTATTATCATTCCCAAAAAGCAGCACAAGAATAGGAAAAAACTTAAATTCAATGCAGGGCAAATTGCCAATTTGCCCTGCAATTCTAAGCACGAATTATTCTGTATGTAATCCCGGTTTGCAATTTATTAAAGATTGGAAATCGACAAGCGTGAATTTTGTAATTTTTTATTTTTCAAAAGGAGTTTTTAAGGTATTATTAGCTTAAAATCAGGTCCGTACGATAAATGAATCAAAAGCAGAACTGCCACGAAACGTGGATACCATTATTTTTTTAATACTCCCCGGCCAACTCACCCAAAATGGTGAAACGTAAACCCGTACATACTTCTGACAAATTATGGTTCCCCGGTAGAAATCGTCTGAATGGATGCATCAGTTTATGTCCAGGCATCGGATTAATTTTTTTTCTGGTGGAACGTGACCAATATATAAAACTAAGGAGTTACCAGAATGACAACAAATCGTAAAAAAATTTTTTCCTGTCCAACCAACAATATCGAAGAATTTCGTCTCTTCGTCAACCAGGCGGCCGCATTGGGTGCCACCCATGTGACCATCAGCGACCTGCCGAAAAGTATTTGGCAGTGGAATCTCGATCGGTTCGATCCTTATCCCAACTGGGGCATGCTCGTCGCTACCATATTTAAAGTGATCGTACCGGAAGCCTTGCGTCCGTTTCTACCGGTGGATTATGCCCAAAAAAATCTGGATATCATTACGCAGCGCAGCGCGATTCTAAAAGAATTCGGCCTAAAGGCAGCATTTATCGGCAAGGAGCCGGCCTGGCTGCCCGAAGCAGTCTATGCCGCCTATCCTGCCTGGCGTGGGCCGCGGTGTGAACAGCCCCGTCGCGCGCGCAAGCCGTACTATGCCCCCTGTATCGATCATCCGGAAGTGCTGGCGATGTACCGGCAGGCCGTGGCCGAACTCTGTCGGTATGCACCCATCGAGCACTTCAACTTTTTGACCAACGATTCCGGAGGCGGTATCTGTTGGAGCGTAAGTCTCTACCCTGGCCCGAATGGTCCGGCATGGTGCGAGTCGCGCAGCTATGCTGATCGGGTGGTGGGCTTCATGGATACGATTCAAAATGGCGCGCGGGATGCCGGCTATACGGCTGAGGTTTCGATGTATTATGGATCGGGTTACATTTCGCAGGCGGAGGTCGCCTCTGTCATTCCGGCGCTGCATCCCGGCCAATCGCTCAATCAAAAGACCCGTGAAGGGCTCAATCCCACGCGGCTCATTGGCTATCCATTTTATGATAATGCTGTCGGTCCGGTGCCGGGAATTCCACAGGCATGGCGCATTGCCGAACATCTGCAGGAGGCAGAAAAAGATCAGACCGCCAATCTGAATTATAGCTTCGATTATCTGGACTATCCCGAATTTTACGAATTGATCCGACAATATCAGAAAAATCCACGACCGGATGTGGCGGGCCGAATGGAAAATCTATTGCAAACCGCCATCGTGCAGGTTGGTAAAGAACACGCGGATGTTTTGATGAATGTGTGGGAAAAAATTGCGAAAGCCATCTATTCCATCAAATCGCTGGGCGGCGACCCGATTATGCTGGTGGGGTCGGTAAATCAGCGCTGGATTACCCGGCCACTGGTGCCATTTCCCATGGAATTGCAGCCGGCGGAAAAAGACTATTATCGCCAGTTCCAGTTCCAGGCCAATTCCGAGGAGGAGGCTGCCGACCTGATGAATATCCAGGGATTTGAGATTATCAATGGTTATTCCGGCTCGATGCTGGCGGGAAATCTTTTTAATCAGGCCATTAATCATTTAAAATCAGCCGTGGAAGATCTGGAGGCCGCCCGGCAACGCGGCATGACAGATAAAATGGACTTGCTAATCCTGCGTTTAAAAGTTTTGATCTGCATCTATCGTAACGCTCTTTATACTGTTCAGTATCAGGACATTCTCGATCGCACGGATTACACGCAGCCGCCGCAGGAGGTGAACATCTACCCGCAGGATGGCGATCAATTGCTGCGGGAAATTCAGATCGTCACCCGGCACGATGTGGACAACACGCAGGAATTAATCCAATTGCTGTCTTCCACCAAAGAAGTGCTGATTTTGACCGCCCCGACGCCGGCGGAAGAAGACATTTTCCTGTTGGGACCGAATCTGATTGAGCAATTGCAGAAAAAAATCGACATCACCTTGAAGCATCAGTGGGATGTCCACCGGCTTTATCGCCGGCGACAAAGTTAAGATGGGTTTCGGGTGGGTTCAGGTCTGGCGCCTCAATGCGGTGACGCACGGGATTGGCGGACTTGACTCACCTGGCCTGTTAGCCCAAAAAGACAAAAATTGATCAAGATTCTTGATTTTTCGATATTAAGTCCAATTTTTCGTATCCGTTCACAGGGAGGATCGAATCTGTCATTCCCGCATGTTTTTGGCGGGAATCCATACTTTTTTTAACAAATGGATGCCCGACAAAAGCATTCGGGCATGACAGAAGCGTTTAATTTATTACCCCTGTGAACGGTTACAATTTTTCCGATTCGATTTTACGAATGAGTCCACTTTAAAAAGCCTGGTTTTGTCATTCTGAGCGGAGTGAATAGTCTATATTTTTCAATGACTTACGATATTATTCGCTTCGCTCAGAATGACAGAGCAAAACCTTTTTAGAGTGAACTCAAGAATCAATCAATAAAAAATTTCCCTTGCAAAATAGACTTAAAAATGAGTAAATTAATTATGAATCAGGTTGTATTCAAATATGTTAGCCCAAAAAGGGAATGAATATGACAAATAAACTGAAAATAGAATTACCACCAGAAGTTCAAAATGAAGAAGCAAAATTATTCCTGATGATGAAATTATTTGAAACTGGAAAATTGTCATCAGGACCGGCTGCGAAATTCTCTGGTTATTCAAAGCGTGCGTTTATGGAGTAGGGAATAAGGGGTTCCTGTATTCGATTATTATCAGGAAGATTTAGCACGAGAAATAAATATATGAAATCAAAACATCGAAAAATATGACATGCAATTTTTGAAAATCCGGTCCATTCAAATATTTTATGGTCCGATATTGAAAGTCTGCTGGTAGCATTAGGAGCAGAATTAAATGAAGGACGTGGTTCAAGGGTGCGAATCTATCTAAATGGCGTACGTGCGGTTTTTCATCGACCACATCCTGAAAAGGAAACCAATAAAGGCGCGGTCATATCAATGCGTCGTTTTTTAATAGAAGCAGGAGTCGAACTATGATGCAATATAAGGGATATTTATCACATATTGAATTTGATGATGAGGCAAATATTTTTCATGGAGAAGTAATTAATATTCGTGATGTGATTACTTTCCAGGGAAGCTCGGTGGACGAATTAAAAAAAGCCCTGGAAGAATCGGTAGAAGATTATCTGGCTTTTTGCACTGAGCGTGGAGAAGAACCGAATCTGCCGTTTTCGGGTCAGTTAACCCTTAAACTTTCTCCGGAGCAACATCGTAAAATTATTTTGGCTGCAGAAAATTCGGGGAAGGACATAAATTCATGGGTATCTGAAGTTCTGGCTCAGGCGGTTCATTAAGGATGTCCGAAAATTTACATTTTGTAAGGCAAATTGCTAATTTGCCCTACAATCGTGGATAAACTTTCCTTCAGGCTTTTGTTTATATCTGGCAAGTTGAAGATTTAATAAATCGTTTTACCAGAAAAGTATGCGTAAACTTGATAAACTTCGTACCCGATATTTAAGTGATTCGCTCCAAATTCGGCTTGGAGGTCTGGCTGCAAATTGAGCACGTATTACCAGCTTTTCGAAGAATGACAATCACTTCCTGGTCGTGGAATCAATATTGCAGGAAAGTAAATGGTTTATTGAATGGACATCCTCTGATCTGGCGATTGAAACTCTCGCTGAATTGGTTCAACTGCAGATTCTATTGGCACAGTGGGAAATACAATCCCATAAAAAATGGAATGATCCAAACTGGCGCATTAATCTAGCCAATCAATCGCGGGAATGGTCGCAGCGGGTATTACAAATGTCTGGTTTACTTAATTCATTATAATTAAACAGGAAACAAAAGCGATGAAAGATCAACAATTACTCGAGCGGATAACACTCAACCCCAAAGTAATGGTTGGAAAACCGAATATCAAAGGGACACGCCTGACCGTGGAATACATCCTTAATTTATTGGCGCACGGTGCGACATTTGCGGATATTCTTGAAGAGTATCAAGGACTTACCGCAGATGATATCCGCGCCTGTCTCCTTTTTGCAACAAAATCATGAAGCAATTAATTTTCATCTGGAAGGATTAATAGAAGATGGCCTAGCGATACCTGAAAGTGAAAGCTATGCCGAATATATGTTGCTTCCATGTCTGTATGAAAATTTATGATAAGCGAACAATCAGGAACCATTAACCTGTAAATAATAATCTTCAACAGTTTTGAAATTGATGATATTCCTGAATTACACGACAGAATTATTGCTGGTACGGCCCGCCTTAAAAATTTTGAGCTTATTACAAATGATCCCGTGATTATCGATTCCAGGTATATTTCTACTGTTTGGCAAAGGATTTATAGATTTTATTGCTATTCATCCTGTAAAATCTATTTTTTACTATTTCACACGCAGTAAAAATTAATTTTCGTCTTTTGCCTTCTCTTAAATGTGCTTAAATTTTAAAATAAAAGAGTACTGAGAGATTGATTCTCATCATTATCATATTTTGTGTATTGAAAGTTTATGTTCTGTTACCAAATTAGGTGATTAGCACGATGATTGTTCATTGATGACTTGTTTTATGAAGCGTTTAATGTCATATCCAATAATAATAGAAATTAGGATATTAAAAAAATCTTGAAAGTCGGAAAATTTTTTAAGTTATGTAGTTTAAAAAACTATAAATTTGCTTATAATGTTATTAAAAAAAAGCACTATTGCTTCAAATCTGCCTTCGGTAATGATTGGAATGAAATTTGTTTCTTTTGGCAATTAAGATTTTATCATGATATGGTTAAATTTGTCGATAGATATTTATAGTAACATTCTGGAGGATTTATGAAACTAATAATTCTATTATTTTTTTATTTTTAATTAATATAAATTTATTTTCACAACAAAAAAATAAATATTTTCCATTACAAGTTGGTAATTATTATTTATATAAATACGGAAAAACAAGCACTATTCAGTGGCGAGTAACCGAATATATATCAGAAGGGGATACTTATGTTATTGATATTACAAATAAATTTGAAAATATATATGAGAAAAAAAATATCAATACCTATAATCAAATTAATGGTAAAATTTACTTAACAGGTACCTCTTCTACAAGTCTCTTATCAGATTTAGAACGAAAAGAATCTCCTGATTTAATTTTAGATAGTTCTCTTCATATTAATTCTGAATGGATAGAATACAAAACTCCTGATGAAAAGAAGGTAAATCGAGTGGTTGCTTTCGTCGATTGTGAAGTAACTGCTGGAAAATTTACTAAAGTATGTAAAGTAAAATCAATTTTATATTATAATGATGGTCCTAAAATTTCTACAATGACAATATTAGAATATTATGCTCCAAAGATAGGATTAATTAAAACCGAAGTTGTATCAGAAAATGGAGATATAAATACTTTTTCTGAGTTAATAAATTACAATATTTTTAACTGATATAATTATTAATTTATAGAAAAATTTTATTTAAATTTATTTGTTTTTTTATTAATTATATAATAATTTTTTCTTATTTTAATTTATTATTTTTTTTAAATAGGTTAATTATTAAATTATTTTTTATATAGTAAAGGATTGTACATTTTATCTAATTTAGATATTTGATATCTGAATACAGGAAAGTAATGACCTTGATTGGTATGATGAAAACGATTTACGAAAGTAACCGATGATTTTAAATGAGCTTAAATTATATAACCATATAAGTGAGCCAGATGCAAATTCAAAAGTTTGGCGTTATATGAATTTACCCAAATTTCTTTTTTTGATAAATTATTCTCAATTATTTTTTTGCCGAGTAGATAAATTATCTGACCAATTGGAAGGAACACTTCCTTTTCACAATAGAAGAAACATTCAAGACTATGTCGCCTCCTATCATCCTATAATCACAAAAAAATTTGCGTCAGATTATGCTGAGAAAGAGGAATTGAATATTTTAAACTTTAAAAAATACACACTTGTTAATTGTTGGTCAAAAAATGAAGATGAATCTTTTGCATTATGGAAATTATACCTTGATGGTCATAAATTTGGAATTGTGATTCAAACAATTTATAAAAAACTCAAAGAAAGTATCGATTCTAATGCAAATGATATTTTATTTGGAGATGTAATTTATGACGACTTAGTCAATTTAGTAAAACAATCAACAATAAATTTTAGAAAAAATAAATTTTATAGATTTGAGAATGAAGTTCGTGCTGTAATTTTTGACCAATATATATTAGGCAAATCAAAGGAGAAGTTACCTCTCTATGAGGTTGGAGTTAATATTAAGGTAGATTTGAATAACCTTATTGAAAAAATATATATCTCTCCTTTAGCGCCTGATTGGTTTTATAAACTAGTCTGCGATATTATTAACGATAAATACAATTTTAATTTTCTGATTGAGAAATCAAAAATTAGAGAAAGTTTATAATCATAGAATTATAGATGTATATCTGTAAAAGCGGTTGCTCATTATCTAAATCCCCTGGTTCACATATGGTCGTTCTTGAATCATCATCTAAATCTATGTGTGTATAATGTTGTTTCAACGCATGGCTTGAAATAAATTAATTCTACAGGTGAACGGGTCTTCGAATCCGGCTGGTTAAAATTTCTTAAAAATGATAATTTAAATTGGAGATGAAATAGAAAAAATCTATTTAAAATACCGTAAAAAATCCATCGATTTATATAAAACGTGTAAAATTTTGATTCCTATGAGAGTGAGTGTATATTTCTTTTCCATTATTCTTTATAGCCCAACTCTTCATCAACTTCTTCCATCAATTCATCAAAATCAAACTCGCGACATTCTCCTTTATCCGCTTGCGAGATGCCAATCGCGATTTCCCGATTGAGCGCTTCAAGCCTTTTTTTATAATATGATTCGTACTTTAAAACAATATCCGAGACGAAGGAAACTTCATCCGGATAAATTCCCGATTCCACGTACGATTTTACAATATCGGCGGCTTTACCTGAGAGTGTTATTTGCATATTCATAATATTTCCATTTCGCTTGAGGTCCTGATTGAACGAATTGCTAATTTAATATATGCTTTTTTGCATGATTAGTCAATAAAAAAATTTAATTTCAACATCACGCATATTCCCTGAATTTTCATTTCGATGATCTAGATCGATTTGTTCGTTCTGGGACTTCTCCAGGCAAATTCCCATAAACTTTCCTCACCATCCATCGTATAATAAAAAAAATTCCAAAATGTGTTGAATAAAAGTTTGCTCCAATTAACAAACTCATAAATTTAATCGATGAAAAATATGAATCCAACTCATCCATTTTATCGAAATATCTCAAAATACCTGTTCCGGCTATTCATTATTTTCTTCACCGGCCAAATCTCTGTTGCCCGGCCGCAAAAGCTCGTTCAGGATTCCCTGGTTCTGGATTTGAAGTCCAATTTTTCCGATTCGATTTTGCTGCCAATCAAATTTGATTCAATTTTTGATGCGCGCCAGGTTGCAAACCCCCGACTCGTTGGTATTGATGAGGTGAATCAGTATACTTTTGTCCCGGTGGATTTACTGATTCTCACGCCCAAGCCACTGGCGGAGGTGATTCAGGCGGCTTTACCGGGAGCTACTCCGGCGGCGTCCCAACATCTCGCGCTGGGTCTGAATCATTTTGAAGTTTCCACCACCAAGCCGCTGCCATTCCAGAATCGCCATCAAATCCATGCAAGCATGACGTTGTTTCAATCCAACCCTTCCGATACCCTGACTCCTATCGGTGAACTGATCTTTGACTCAGGCATTACCAAATTTTTTAAAAAACCGAAGTTGAAAACTGGTTATGAAACCGCATTTCAGGTTTATCTGCAGGATTTGACACGCACCTTGCAGGCCTGCGCGAACCATTTCGAAAATAGCCAAAATCCATTGCCGTACAATTACCGACCGTTCCGTTCCAACCCTCCCTGGTTGCAATTGAACACGGGCACGCAGGTTATCTGGCTGCCGCAGGGATTTCTGGTGGATGGTCATCTCTTTTTCACCTATCCGGAAGTAACCCGGACATTTCAAAAGTCCATTACCACCCTGCGCTATCGAAAAGATGAGGTGTTTGAGACGATTGAGTTCAGTCTGTTCAGTAAATTTCTCAATTATCGCCTCAATTCAAAATTTCTTTTTCAATTCCGATCACAACTGTTTCTGGGGATCAACCGCTGGAAAGATTTGCAAACTGCGAAGCACAAGTTATACGATGCCGTGCTGGGTGATCTGTCGTTCAGTCAAAATTTTCTATTCCACCCGGTCCACGCGCGCACTTTGTATTTCGGCATCGGTTTGCATCAAAATGTATATTATATCTATGCAAAGAATTTTAAATTTCAACCCGGATTTATTTTTCAGATAGGAATGCAATTATGAGCTGGCGCGGTCTGATTGCCCTGCTGTTGCTAATAATTGGCAATGCATTCGGGGCCGGCAAGCTAACAATTTCTGGCTATATCATCGATAGTTCATCGGGAGAGACAATTATTGGCGTGAATGTGATTGTGCGGGGAACCACGCGCGGGGCGGCCTCGGATGTGAATGGCTATTTTGTCATTCCGGGCCTGAGCGCTGGCAATTATACGCTGGATTTCCGGCATATCGCTTACGAAAAGAAGTCCCTGCCCGTTAAATTACTAAATAAAAGCCTGATTCTTCAGGAAATTCCTTTAAAGCCAAATGTCCTGGAAACGCAGGGCGTCTCCATTGTGGCGGAAAGGTCCGAGTTTGCCGATCCCTTGCTGGAGACTGGCCATCGGGTGATTAGCCAGGAGGCCATCCGGCGCATTCCTACCAGCCGCAGCGATGTATTTGGCGCGATTAAATTCCTGCCCGGCGTGGAAGGGATTGATCCAATCTCGCCGCTGTATGCCGTGCGGGGCAGCGACACCGGCGAAAATCTTATTCTGCTGGATGGCGTGACCATTTATAATCCGTATCACTATGTCAGTTCTTCAGGCTTGTTCAATATCTACGCCATTAAAAATGTGGAGCTGATGGTCGGTGGTTTTGATGTGGAATTTGGCGGGCGGAACAGTTCGGTGCTGTACATTACCACGCGTGAGGGGAATAATCAGAAGCTGCGGGGTGAAATTGCGCCGGGCACGACGCATACGAAAGCGGTGGTGGATTTTCCGTTGAATAAAAATGCCACCATGATGATTTCGGGACGCTATTATTACGATCTTTTCAGCCGGTTTCTGTTCGATGCCCCCAGTCATTTTTATGATCTGAATGCGTCCCTGAATTGGAAAATCGGTACGCGCCATCGCCTGATGCTCCGCTATTTTCATTCCCAGGATCAGTTCGATTTCAAGTCGGATACCTATCTTTCCTATCTGGGGACGACGCTGGATACGGATGTTTTCGAGGATTATGATTTTCGCTATAAAACCAAATGGCGCAACCAGGCCGCTTCGGCGGTGCTGAAAACCATTGTCACCCCCGATATTTACTGGCAAACGCAGGTTTACTATTCGGCATTCAAGGCGAAGAATCTATCGCTGATTGATTTTGAATATACCGCGGATGATAGTCAGCAAGTCAAGCTTTTTATGGAATCGGATATTCGCGGGCAGATTCAGGATGATGGCGTCAAGTCCAAACTGGATGTTCATTTAACGTCCTGGAACCAGGTGAAACTGGGCAGCGAGTGGAATCAGTATCGTTTTGAAAACGAAGTGTTGCTGAACCGGTTCAGTGAAGGCAAGGTTTTGTATAAGCCGGATTTGATGGCCGGTTTTCTGGAGGATAAATTGGTTTTGGGGCTGCTCTCGGTTCGGCCGGGCATTCGATTTTCCCGGTTCGGCAACCAGTCGAAATGGAATCCGGAATTTCGGATCAATGCAGCGTGGCAAATCACCGACCGATATAAGCTCAAACTCGCGTACGGGGAATATTTGCAGCATATTGTGAGTATCAACACGCAGGAATATGAGCTGAGTCAATTTCTGGATAATTATTATCCCCTGGAGCACAGTCTGCCCGCGGCTTCGCGCCAATCCATTCTGGGTATCGAAGCCCGATTTTTAAAGGATATCGATGTTTCGCTGGATTTTTATCATAAAGATATTACCCGAACTTACGCCTTCGACTATAATGCCAGTCAATTGGCGGGAAGTTCTTTTCTGGACAAGCTGAAGGCCGGTACCGGTGAGGCTTTTGGCTTTGAGTTATTAGTGAAAGGGAGTTGGCAGCGCACTTCCGGCTGGATTAGTTACGGCTGGAGTCAGAGTACCCGCCAGTTTCCGCACATCATGAATGGTAAACGCTTCCGTTTTGATTATGACCGGCCGCATACGTTCAAAGCAGTGTTGAATCATGAAATCAATCCGAATCTGGAGTTCAGCGGTGCGATTCGGGTGTTGTCCGGTGCGCCGAAAACGCTGGAAACGAGTTATGCGAACTATTTTTATTATGATCCAATCAGTAATCAGTATGCCCAATGGCCACAGGTTGTGACACCAGTAAAGAATAATATTCGATTGCCATATTATTTGAGCCTCGATTTCGGGATGAAAAAGCTGCTGCGGAAAGGTTTTGGGGCAGATCTGGCGCGCTATTTAGGGGCGGAACGGGCATATTTAACGGTTTCTTTTGAAAATTTGCTGTTTGCGTTACAGCGAAATGTCTGGTTTTATGTCCGGGTGGATGATAAGCTTTATGGAATTGGGACAAATTATATTCCGGTGGTAAGTGCGGGGTATTCGATTCAATTTTAAAGCATAGAATTTAATTTAATAAAAAGTTGGCTACAAAATAGAAAGGCCACAGAAATAGATACATAAAAACGACCACCGATTACACAGATTTCGCAGATTAATATCTAAACATCGGCGAAAATCTGCGTAATCTGCGGTTATAATTTGTTTAGTGAAGGGAACATGATGATTAGAAAATTTTCTTTGATTTTAATAATATTTGGTTTAGGACTGTCCGGATGCGATAGTATCGATCCCACCGCACCGGGACCGCAACCAAACATTCTGGAAAGTACAAAACATATCTCGAAGCTGAATGTTTTCGGCATTTTGCGGCCGGATTCGCTGCAGGGATTGCCGCTTTCATATATTCATCTGGAATATTCGTATCCGACGGCTGATATCCCCGACAGCAGCATTGTTGCTGATGCCAAAGTAAAGATCATAAAGCTCGATGGCGAAACCGGTGTCGACTCTTCCTTATTAATATATGGTGATTTGGATATCTTTCCGACAAAGGAATATCGAAACGCCACGTTCTTTCCTCAAGCTGGCACATTTCAACTGATTTGCACCCGTGCTGGCTATCCGACATTGACCGCCAGCGCAACGATTCCGCCGGTTCCCGTCATTCAGGAGGGTACGCTGCAGCGGAAGGGGAATGAATTATCATTCACTATCAAGCGCGAGGAACAGATTGGACTATACGAAGTAGTATTAATTGGCCCGAATTTTTTTTTAAAAGAGCGATATATTCGGCCTAAAACCGGCGATATATCAATCTCTTTCCCGGTGAAAGATATTTCGGGCAATTCAGGTTTACTGATTATCTATGGCTACGATTTAAATCTTTCCGAATATCTGACCGCGAATTTAAGCATTAAGCCGAATATTTATCAGAAGGATTTTAGTACAGTGGAAAATGGGTATGGGTGTTTTGGGGCGTTGAATGTTTTTCAGAAGGTGATTCAGTTCTGATCTTAGTTTAAAAAATACACGCAAAGTAACCGCGGCGCAAAGGATACGCAAAGAGAATAATCTTAAAATCCGATCCAGATGAACTGGCCAAAATACAGGCTGCTTATACCCAAAAAGTCACCAAAGTTATCCTCATGAAAAGTAAGGAAGTATTAGCATGGCTCAAAACAATGTTTTAAAAATTGTCAAAAAATTTAAGGACGAGCTAGAATTGATGGGGATCTCCGTTGAACGATTAATCCTGTTTGGTTCGCATGCAACGGGCACAGCTATCGAAGGCAGTGATATTGATGTCGTAGTCATTTCTTCAGGTTTTGCTGATAAAGACTATTGGGAACGGATTGATATTCTCACCGAAGCAATTTATAAAGTTTTTGCTCCAATTGATGCATCGGCTTTTACACCTGAAGAGTGGAAGGCCGAAAAATCATTGATAGTCGATTATGCTAAAAATGGTATTTTATTGGAGTGACTGAGTTCTAATCCAAAAATTAACATCTTTTTGCTTTGATAGAAATTCTGTCCTAAAAATCCAGCTTTACCGGCGTCGAAGCCATTTCCCCAACGACTATCGTCCATTTCCGCACCCACTACTTTTTTAGCAGACCATTTTTGATGTATGGATCACTTTTCGCAAAACGTTCAGCAACCTCCGGAGAATCTCCCTGAAATAGCAAAATTGCCCCATCCAGTGGATCGGCTAATGCGCCGCCGAGGATCAGTTCACCGGCCTCATAAGCTTTCCAGGCCAAAGTCAAATGTTCATTACGAAATTCTTTGCGACGTTCCGCATAGTCGGGAGTGACATTATAAAAGAGTCGGTAGTGCATAAAAGCCGCAATTAATGTTTGTGTTGTTTTGGGTGACCGAATTTTTCTATCGGTTTACTCCTGTTTCGTCCGAGTGAAGTGAGGATTTAGTTGTATCCGCTCAAAAAAGGAGGGTAATTTAAGATGCAAAGCGCATAGAGCATGGCGCCTAGCGAAAACCAATATTGCTATGCCCTCTGCTCCATGCGCTATGCTTAAAAATCAACATATTTGAAAAACTAATTTTTAATCTATCAACACATTTTGAGCGGATACATTTAGTTCTATTTATAATAATTCTGATTATTTTTCAGTTAATATTTTCTGTAAAGCATAACCCTTGATTTTTCATTTAAAAATTTCATTTTGAAATGTCGTGTCGGGTAGCTTTAAATCTATTTTCCGATATTTATTTTGATGCATTTCAACTCCGCCCAGATTATTGATATTATCAACGATTTGCGGGATACAATATTCAGCCATTTGACCGCATATCTGCTGACTGGTGAAACGTAATATTTGCCAGCCGTAGGTTACCAGATTATTATTTCTTAAATTATCTTTTGGGGCAGTTTCCGGGGTATGATGCCAGCGATCACCATCGGTTTCAATATTTAATTTGCCTTTTTCACAATAAACAGCAAAGTCAAGTGAATAATTTTTATTATTCACCCGGATAAATTCCTGTCGTTCGGCCGGAATATTGAGTATTTTTAATGCCGCCCATAATTTATCTTCCAGCGGGCTGCCATCGTATAGATCATTGATTTCCAATGCGTTATTAAATTTTTCCATTGTCGTGGGAATAAACACAATTCGGCGCCAGCGTCGGCTATAAATCGGATTCGGTAGTTTTTTAAGGGGTGAAAGTAACAACTGATAGTACAACTTATCACTTTTTTCATTTAGCGGCAGTTCAGGAAAGAGCTGCCACCTTCGCGCCTCACTTATTTTTAAAACCTGTGCGGAGTACCTGATGGAATGAGCACTTTCTTTAAATGTACTTGTGTGATAGAATGACAACCATTGGGGCGGCCATTTCTCTTTCAATAACTTTTTGACACTCTCAACCGGAATTCGATACCAATGTTTATCGCTTGCAATCGAAAAATCGGGTTGGTTATTGATAATCGCGACTAATAATTCACCACTTTTTGACATTTGATTCCTATCGTATTTTGAATTTTTGATATTTAAAGCGTAATGCGTAATACGTAATGCGTGAAATTATCCATACAGGTCTATAAGCGCATTTACCAGGATGAATATTTCATATTACAGGCTAAAAATCGTATTTCACAGGTGAAATATTTCATATCACAGGCTAAAAAATGCATATTATAGACTATAACTCATAAATCACAGAGCATAACTTATAAATCACAGAGCATCAGTCATAAATCATAGAGCATCAGTCATAAATCACAGAGCATCACTCATAAATCACAGAGCATCACTCATAAATCACAGAGCATCAGTCATAAATCACAGAGCATCACTCATAAATCACAGAGCATCAGTCATAAATCACAG
>DYKB01000044.1:44329-56609 GCA_020722815.1 Caldithrix sp.
TCATAAATCACAGAGCATCACTCATAAATCACAGAGCATCAGTCATAAATCACAGAGCATCACTCATAAATCACAGAGCATCAGTCATAAAACACAATGCATCAGTCATAAAACATAGCGTACAAGTCATAAATCGCATGCATTGGATAAACGGTGTTGATGATTTATGGCCTGAAATCCAATTACACCAAAATATGGACACTACCTCAAAATTTAATCCCAATTCCATTCAACTAACAATAATGGCTTCCCATCAATCAGAAAATCATATACCTGATTCGGTCGCATCATCCTGATATTATGTTGTTTTTTTTCGTTAAAAACTGGTTCTGGATGATCTGGACGCCTTCGTACAGGTGCTTTTAGATACCTCAGATCAGGAATATCGATTTTTTTTATCGTTATTAAACTATCGTTTCCCATCATTTGTTCTTGAAGCCATAATATCGGCTCATCCCTGAATAAAAGGAAAAATTTTTTATCAGGATTCGACCATCTTTTTAAATCATTAATTACATTTGCAAACAGTTCCGCTTTGGATAGGGCAGCATATCGTTTTTGTGCTTTCAAATTTCTGATTCGCTTCTGGGGTGGCTTCCGATCACGATTAACATGAGGATTTACAGCCGGGTGGGGAAGAAGCAGATCAATATTGGCTAATTTCCATTTTTCCTGAAAATCGAGATTTTGTAAAATACCTTCGTTTGCAATCAGGATATTTTCAGCTTGAATGTTTTCTGCTAATTCCTCGGTAATGTTCGCCAGAACCTCATTTTTTAGCTTAAGTTGTTTCAACGCGTGAAAAGTACGTGGCAAGCCGGCCAGAACAGTTAAGATGAGAATCAGAATGGTCACGGCAATGCCTGTCTTTAAGTTCTTTTCCGATAATATTTTTAGAAACCAAACGGAGAGAATAATATAAATAGGAAATGTCGGCAATAGAAATCGCATGGATTGCGGATCCGGTGGCCAGACATAAGCCATATAGAGAAATGTCAGTGGGATAATTAACAGGACAAAAAATATACCCTTTGATCTCCGGTTTTTATCGCGAAGTAACAGAACCGCGCCAATAAGTCCGGTGATAAATAGAATGCCGATTCCGATTGAAAGCAATTGCCCGATGAATGGCATAAAATGCTGTACAAAATAATTCAAGCCAAAATGTGCCGATTCTTCCGGTATGCCGTACGCTGTTTTCCAGAACGCGCCGAAAGCGATGTGATTTCTGACGGCAAGTGCGACAAGCGGCAATGCGGCACCAATACCGGCGACAGTAAATGAAATGTAGAAATTTCGTTCCCGCTTGAAATTTAATAAAAGAAAAGTAAAAAAGGCGATTAATAAAACGGATTCGGCATAGCGGATGGTTGGGATAATTCCCCAGCATAAACCAGCGAGAAATATCGTCCACGAAGCCCTTTTTTTGTACCACATCGTGAGAAATAGTAACCCGAAAATCAAGAAGAAGATGACAGAAGTATGCGAATCGCCGAACAGAGCGTGTTCATTGGCCACTGGATTGAAAGCGAAAAGGAGTAAAGCGATTAATCCCCACCAATCTCCCAGCAGCAAGCGGACGACAAGAAACAGCCCGAACAAGGTAATGGATGCGAGAATCGGATTTACATAAAGCGCTGATTGGGGTCCTAAAAATTTATAAGGAATTGACAGGAGTACTGGAAAGCCTGGTGGAAAAGTGGCATAATAATCATTCTGATTTTTTGAGAACCAGTGTGGGCCGAGATATTGTAGCGGTGAGGCAGGTGTTAATGATGATTTTCCGGTTGTAGCGATTAATTTTGCCTGCGTAAAATAGCCCTGAGCGTCAGGGGTTGAGATGGCAGGTTTAAAAAAGATCATGAGGAAAATGAAATGGATAATCGTACATCCCACGGCGATAATAACAATAATCTTGCTTTTTTCCATATTTAATCTTTCGATTGAACAAGTGATTTTTAGAAATCGTACTGTGGATGAATCATAACAAAAATTTCGCTTTATCTTAAGACCATCATCCGTCCCGCTTGTCTGAAATCCGGCGCCGACAGGCGATAGTAATAGATACCGGAGTTCAGATTCCCGGCATCAAAAGTAATTTGGTACCAACCACGATTCTGTTGTTTATTCACGAGTAAAACAACCGTTTCCCCTAATAGATTAATCACCTCCAGCCGAATTTGACATGGGCTTGCAACAAAATATTCGATATTTGTCGTGGCATTAAATGGATTTGGATAATTGGGCTTCAAAATGTGTTGTTTAATCGCTATATTATTTGCGTTTGGCATTTCAGGACAGTCACTTATTGATTTAAAATACCGGCCAATAGCCGAAAGCAAAGGTTGCTTGTTATTCATCTCATCCGAACCTAAAGCCCAGATCATAATACCATCCAATTTTTTATTCGCCGCATACGCGGCTTTCAGTTTAACCGAAACCGTATCATCGAAAGTAATCACTTTGGTATGGTTGGTGTTCCTGAGATAAGGAACCTGGGCTACATTATCCCAAAAGTAAGACCAGCCATTCCCGATTCGGGGAAAAATTTTGTTAAAATTAAATTCGTCGCCCCCCGTACTCGGTTTATAGATATCAGTGGCGTTAAATTCCTTGCCATAAAAAGGAATTCCCAACAAAATTTTTTCAGGAGGAATGCCAAGGTTCGTCAAAAAACGAATACTTTGATCAACGGATCCATCATTTTCATTCGCCGGCGCAAAAAGTGGCGCATTATGGCCGGCATGATTACTCCAGGTTCCATGAAAATTATACGTCATACAGCCAAACCAATCGAGATAGGCATTCAATGCCAGGAGATCATCTTGTTTTGTACTCTCACTGCCTGTTGAAATTGCCATGGTTAACAGCCAGGCGGGATCCACTGCATCCATTGCCGGCCGTAATTCCTGTACGAGCCGGGTGAGATTGCCGCGTTCAACTGTTGTTTCAGGAAATTCCCAGTCGAGGTCAATTCCATCGTAATGCTGCGTTCGACAAAAGTTGACAATATTGGTGATAAATTGACGGCGGGTGGCTGCATTGGCAGTCATGGGCGCGAATCCGGCGCATTGTCCCCAGCCACCCAGTGAAATAAGCACTTTTACGCCGGATTGATGCGCTTTTTGAATAAGTTCGGGATGGGGAATAGAACTCGGTATCTGCAGGCTACCGTCGGCATTCGGCCAGATAAAAGCATGCATCAAATGGGTTACATTGCTATAGTCGACCTTCAGGTGTGAATAAGTCGTCCGCGTCCAACTCATGTAGTAGCCGACAATTTTATGATTGGCGCTGAATACGTTTTGGGGGCTTATTAAGTTAAAGCTGTAAATTATTAGAAAATAAAAGACAAAAAAAATGGTTTTAATTGTATTGTTTGAAAGTAAATGACGATGTGGTTTGGCAGCCGGGCAGGTTTTTTTTGACATTTTTATCTCAACATATTTATTTTGGAATAATTTGGTTTAGCGGAAAGATTAAAAGTAAGGAATTGTCAGTAAATTTGCAAGGTTTTTTTTCGAAATTCGGATTTTCAAACTTCAAACATTTGATGTTTTTTATAGTTTGTACCTTCTGAAAATATTTTTTTTAATCTATTGACATTTTCTTTACAATCATTTATATTTAATCCTGTATCAGGAAATGCCATTCATGAGTTAATATTGATTTGAAAACACCTGAATTAATTAAAGTCTGGCCGAAAACACCAACCTCTGTCATTGCGAGGCGTTTTTTGCCGAAGCAATCCCCTCATAGAACAACAGGAGATTGCTTCGTCACACAAAACGTTACTCGTAATGACAAATCAAAGGCTTCTACGGACAGACTTTAATTAATGAAAATATCATATATTCTGCTGAATTGTATTTTATCCAAAATTCACTTTTCTCAACTCACTCATTCTAAAAAAAGGAGTCAGCATGAAGCGAATGATATTTTTGTTACCGATTATCGTACTCATCTCTTTTTCAACCCTCTTTGCCGGCAAAGCGTTTAAGCAGGATGCCGGTGCTGATGGTTTGGTTTCAATAGAAGCGGAACATTTTCAGCAACAGCATCCGGGCAAAGATTTACCCTGGGAACTCGTTCCGGATACGCTGGCCTCAGGTGGCTATGCGATGCAAACACCGAATAAAAATACCACGATTGAAGATCCAGCCAAATGTGCCCGAATCGATTATGTTATTAACTTTGTGCAAACCGGCAAGCATTATTTTTGGGTCCGTGGCCATGCCCCTTCCAGTGGTGATGATTCTTTCTTTGCCGGACTGGATGGCGCCAAACCCAATCCATTTTTTCCCACCCGCGCCTGGGATTGGACCAATTATCGCTCCTTTGCTGTGGAAATTACATCTCCCGGATTGCATACGTTGAATATCTATCGGCGGGAAGATGGGTATATGCTGGATAAGGTCGTTTTAACCACCAGTTCAGCCTATAAACCAACCGATATGGGCCCTGCTGAAAGTTCAACGATGGATATAAACTTACCGCCCACCATCGGCCCTGTTGAGAAAACCTACACTTTCATTTCAGGTAATGATATCGCACAAATTCCTTTTATCGGGGTGACCGACGGGGATGACGATTTGATGCAAAGTTTAGCCACAACAGCCCGTACCAATTCCCCGTCAATCGTCTCCAATTTGCAGGCGGGAAATGTCGATGCCAATGGTAATCTGGTGCTCTCATTTGTACCCGCGACCGCCGGCACCGGCCGGGTGGATTTAGTCATAAAAGACAATGGCGGAACAGCGAATGGTGCAATCGATTCACTGGTGGTTTCTTTTGATATCCAGGTGCTGAATCGTTCTGATGCCGCCTATACTGACAATTTTGATGGGGCATTAAAAGCTTCAGCATCCACTGATTTTTATTTACAAATTGTCAATAAAATGCTGCATGTCCGGATGCATACAGTGGCACAGTGGCAAGGAATATCCTATCAAATCGGTAAAACCATCAATATGGCCTTTCAGCCGTTCATGAATCTGAAAGTGAAAACTGATGTGCCGTTTGTGCTGTCGGCTTATATTGTGGATGCCAATAAAAAGAACATGCTCAAACAGGCAAAAGTTTATGCCACCACCAATTTTGTGAATTATTTTTTCAATTTTAGCGATTTTGCGGCCAAAGGTGTTGATGCCAGCCAGATTGTCAGCCTGATTTTTACGCCCAATGGCGCTTCCCGCGGTCTGGATGCCGATAATATCTTTTTCGATGAGCTTAAAATTGGCCTCGATGCTGAGAAACTGGCGAGTATTGGCGGCATTGGAGATATGACTGTTTACAAAAATTCAGTTAATCAGAAAATTCAGGCAATTGATCTCTTTAATACCCGCAATATTGTTTTACAGGGCGGCGAAAACCTGATCTCCAATATCAATATTTCGCCCGTGGTCAATAATCTGGCCACCATTACTTTTGACTGCCAGAAAGATGTTGTCGGACAGGGGAATTTACTGATGACAGCTCAGGGTGAGACTGGATTTGCTGATAATCAAATCACCGTTCCCATTGCGATTGAAGCGAATGCTCCGCCAAAGATTGATCCGATTAAAAATCAAACCGTGCCAGTTGGTGTGGAACAGATATTAACGCTGACCGGTATTAGTGATGGGGATGCCGCGACTGAACAACCTTTGCTCATTACAGCGACCAGCGATGCTCCCCTCGCTTTGCCGGATTCCAATATTGCCATTATTTATGAAGACGGCAGTACGAAAGCACGCTTAAAATATACAACGCAAACGCCGCAGCAGGATATTCATCTCACCGTCACCTTAAACGATCAGGAATCAGCAAACAATTTAACACAAACGACCTTTACAATAAATACTTTCGAAGATTTTAACAATCCGCCCACGCTGGACATAGTCAAAGATCAGGATGTTATTCTCGGTGCCAAATCGTATTTGCTAAAACTTACGGGCATCAGTGATGGTGATAGCGGCTTGCAAACCTTGAGTTTCAGCGCCAAAAGCAGCAACGAGGCTGTGGTTCCGAACTCATTACTCTTTTTCAGTTACAATCCAGGTGAAAAAACAGCGGTTTTTCAATATTCGGCCAGTCAGACAGGGAATTCTGAAATCACAATTACCCTGAAGGACAATGGCGGCACGGTGTATAATAATGGCAACCAGATGGTGGAAATAAAATTCCGGGTTTTTGCCCGTACGCTGCCGCCCAAAGGCTATGAGATCCCGTTTACAAATTACGAAACCGATAAATGGCGGGTCTGGTCGGTGGAAACCGAAGGCACGACGATGTTTACTTCATACCTGGACACTGATAATGGCAAAGCCCTGAACTTCCTTTGTAAAAACAAATGGATTTGGAACGGCGTATGGTTCGGCTTTTCACCCATTGATCTCACCGAACACCCTTATTTCAGTATGGAAGTCAAGGTCGATGATCCCATGTATTTCTGGATGTGGTTCTGGGATCCGGACACGGCGTATACAGGCGGTAATGTTGGAAAACGCAATACCAATTATAATATTACTGATATGGCGCCACGGGTTCAACCAGGGCAATGGACACGCATTTCTTTCGATTTTTCAGCATTGGGTCTAAAAGATGATAAGGGAACTCCGCTCTGGACAGATCAAATCGTGGCGGTATTGCTCAATTTTCATCAGGTTTTTTACAGTAACGAAGGTACGCCGAACTATAATGGTAATGTCGCCATTCGCAATCTGAAAATTGGGGATAAAGCCGAGGGTATTGTCCTCAAACTCCCGGTCGCCACCATTAATCCGGTCCCGGATCAGGTGATTTTTCAGAATGCCGGCTCACAGGAAATTAATCTCTCCGGCATTTCTGATGGTGGCAAGGGTACGAATACACCAGTATTAGCGGCTAAAAGCAGTCACACCGATTTTATCCCGGATCCGGTAGTCACGGCTGTTAATCCGGATGGCACGGCAACGCTGAAATATATCGGCAGTTCAAGCACAGGAACTGCGCGGATAACGATTACTGTTTCAGCGCCCGGTTCAAAAGATCGCATCATTGGTTTTAATATCAATGTCATCAGTGAATCGGCAGAAAATGCCTCGGTCATCGAAGTCAATCGGGACAAAACTTTCCAGACGATGCATGGATTTGGGACATTCAGTAACAGCGAAACCTATCTTAATCTATATACACACGATCTCGGTGCTTCAGCCATGCGTTTGGGATTAATTGGAAACCAGATTGAACCCGTGAATGATAATAACGATCCGAATGTGCTCGATATGAGTGCGCTCAATTACAATGCTTTTGATTTTAATTATTATCGCCGGCTCAAGGAAGCTGGGGTGGAAACTTTTATCCTCACCTCCTGGTCACCACCGGCGTGGATGAAACGAAATTTAACCGTGAGTTATTTTATGGCGTCCGCAACCCGATGGGAAGAGACCGATAATATTTTGGAGCCGTATTATTATGACGAATTTGCCGAGAGTATGGTGGCGGTCGTGCGCATGTTCAAAGATGAAGCCGGCATTGACTTGTACGCCATTGGGGTGCAAAATGAACCCGCGTTCAACGAACCTTATCCATCGGCGATTCTCAGTCCGCCAAAATTTGCTGAGGTTATCAAAATAGTCGGGGCGCGGTTTGAACGGGAAGGCATCAGCACCAAACTCTATATGCCCGAACAGGTTTTTAGTCAGGGCTTTTACCCGATGTCAGCCTATATCGCGGCAGTACAAAATGATCCCGACGCGAATAAATATACCGATATCATTGCCACTCATGGCTACGCCAACGACGGCATTGGCGAAGCGCAGCCGAAATACATCGATTGGGAAATTATGTGGAATAATGCCCGAAAAAGCCCATATCCCAAAGAACTCTGGATGACTGAAACCTATCCTGAATACAGCAACTGGAACAGTGCGCTTTCCATGGCCGGCGCTATTCATGGAGCACTTTATGCCGGTAATGTCAGCTTATGGACGCTATGGTCTATTGACGGCACGCTGATTCAAAGCGGCACGCCCACGGCCAGCTTCTACACCTCGAAGAACTATTATAAATTCATCCGGCCGGGCGCTAAACGGATTGAGGCAAAATCAACCAGCAATGATCTGCTCATTACAGCTTTTGATCACCGGGATAACTGTACTATCACGGTAGTGGTCATTAATAAAGGCAAAGCGCCCGCCAGTGTTTTGCTAAATGGACAGCTTTTGCCGCCTGCGCTGGATATTTATACCACCGCCAACAATCAAAATTGTGAATTTCGTGGCACCACCAGTGGCGCGAATCCCACCGCACTGCCAGCCCAGAGTGTGACGACTTTCACTGGCAAATATGAAAAACCATCCGGCATGGCTGATGCTGGCCAGGTACCGGAATCATTTAAACTCAAGCAGAACTATCCCAATCCCTTCAATCCCACCACCACGATTGAATTCCAGATACCGGAAGCGAGTCCGGTGACAATTAGAATTTACGATATTCTGGGCCGCGAAGTCCGGATGCTGGTGAATGCGACCTATTCAGTCGGTGCTCATAAAGTCCAATGGGATGGCCGGAATAATCTGGGTCAGCCAGTGGCTACCGGGCTGTATATCTATCGGTTTGAATCGAAAAAGTATACGGCGGTGCGAAAGAGTTTATTGTTAAAATAATTTAGTTTGAATTCTGCGGGAGGTTGGCCTGGATTAACAAATTACCCGAAATCAAACCTTCCGCAGGCTTAATTATCAATTATCCATTATCAATTAACAATTTTCAATTGATAATGGTGAATTGTTAATTGATAATTGTTAATGAAAATACCCCAATATCAGGCGTTCCATCCGCGTTTTCGTTAGAAAAATACACTTCGTGCTTGATTTAATGGCTTATTTTCGTTATATTAGTTTGTAAGCATATCTGTACTATTTTCAAATTAAACGCCAGAGGATTATTTCATGTTAACCATTAAAGGCATATATGATGGGGCGGTCATTAAACCGTTAGAACCCATTCCATTTAAAGAAGAAGTTGAAGTGATCATCACCTTTTTAAAAGAAGTTGAAAAAGCCAAAAGCCGAAAAAATTGGCAGCGCTTGCGCGGCTCAGCTACTGGCGAACACCTTTTGGAGACTTTGTTACAGGATCGAAAAGAGGAATTAAATCGTGAAGGATGATTTTGTATTAGATACTTCGGCGGTGATGACTTTTTTAGAAAATGAAGCCGGCGCGGATAGAGTTGACGATTTATTCGAACAGGCTGAAACGGGAGTCATCAATTTCTTTCTCTCCTTCGTAACATTTACCGCTCATTAAATCCCCCCAATCCCCGAAATTGATGGAAAATGGATTGAAATTGCTCAGGAAAGACTGACTGCGTTGCGTTCTGGCAGCGTAATACCAATTTCCGGAGAAAAAGTTTTTAAAAAAATCCAGGAGAGATATGCTTTATGATACCTCTTTCTTAATGCCTTTCATATTTTGCCTGGTCTGAAAATTCCGAATTTTATTTTTAACGACATAAAACAGCCAATTTTAACAATTTATTCGCAGTTTTTAGTTTTTTAATGATATTCCACTTCAATAAATCTTTCAAAATTATTTTTTCCGCAAATTTGACCGGATTCAGGTATTATAAAGCATCTGATTTGGAAATATATTTCTTGCCTGATTTTTGATTCAAATAATTGATAATAATGATATTGCCCGAGATTGCGTGATTTCATGTTTTTAAATTCGAAATCCGCAATCCGAAATCCGCAATTGAAAAGGGGGGGGGGTTATGAAGCGAAGTTTTGTTTTAATGCGATTATGCCTGGTTCTATCCATAAACTATTCAGTCCATTCACAGACAAAATTTGAAAAATTCAGTCAGCCAGCCGCTTTTGATGATAGATATTTTCATAGGGATTCAATTCAAAATAAAGTAAATCCTGACCTGGCAAAAGGGATGCAGGCGACGGTTGTGGTGCATTTTGAAGATCCGAATTTTGAACAGATAATACGAGGTGTGCTTCGTAAACCTAATGGAGATGTCACGGATTTGGATATGATGACTTTAGAAAGGTCATTTATTAGCAGGAAAAATATTCTTTCAATCAGTGGTCTAGAATATGCGATAAACCTTTATGAATTTTGGATGGAAGTAATGTTTCAAATATTTCTCCCTTGAAAGATTTAACAAAATTAATACATCTGTGTTTACCCGAAAATAAAATTATAAATATCCCTTAGAAAATTTGACAAAATTGACCGAAATGACCTTAGAAAGCAATAAAATTACTGATATTGAACCTTTACGAAATTTAAGGCTTTTACAATATTTATTTTTAAATAACAACCGATTAGACAATGACGATTTACCTGATTTATATAATTTAGTATGTTTGTCACTAGCAGGAAATCCAGGAATTACTAGTGGTAAAGCTCTGCAAAAACTTGGTGATAACCTTGGTAAACTAAGTTGTGAAGATCTTGGTTGGGATGGAACTTGTGAAATTGATCCGAATTCTGCTCCTTCAACATCCATTATTTCTCTTAATCCTGATACAGCTATGATTGGAGAGGAAATTACTTTAAAGGTCAAAGTAACGGATAATGATAGCAATCAAGTCCAGGTAAAAGTTGATTGGGGTGAAGGAATCATTTATTCTTATTCACCTTTACAACGAAGTGACTCACTATTCACATCGACACATGTTTATTTAACAGCCAATGTTTATAATCTTAAAGCCAAAGCTAAAGATGAACATGGAATTGAAAGTGACTGGACAAAATCTTATTCCGTGGTCGCGTATGAGGATTCGCTCTTTACCTATTCTGCCGAAGCCAGTGATCCCGAAAATAAATCAGTTCAGATTACTTTTAGAAATTATCCTTCATGGTTGAAACCTGATAAACATCAAATTTCGGGTACACCGCGTGAGAATACAGCGGATACCACATTTATGGTACTCGCCTCAGATGGAATGGCATCGGATTCACAAATAGTTATTGTTAAATTTATTTCCGTAAATGATCCGCCACAAATTGTTGATTTAGCCGATATTACGATTGGGCAAAGCGAGCTTTATATCATCCCGCTGAATCAGCATGTAACTGATGAAGATCACGTGCCTTCAGTAATGACCTGGCAAGTGAATTCTCTGAATCCAAAGCTTACAATTGAGCAAAATCAGCATCTGGTGAGTATTCAAGGAACATCAGAATTGGATACAACCACCGTGCAGTTCAAGGTCACTGATCCAGGTGGTCTATGGGATGAACGAAATATAAAAGTGACGATTTTACATCGTTCCGGAATTGCAAGTAATGATAATGGCATTCCCGGTACGTTTACGCTGGAGCAAAATTATCCCAATCCATTCAATCCCGAAACCTCGATTCGCATTGGCTTGCCAGAAGCGGCATTTATCACTGTGAAGGTGTTTGATGTACAAGGTCGTCTGATTGCTGATCGGTGGAGTGGCAAAAAATCCGCGGGCTATCATCAAATTGCCTGGCAGACGCAGGATGTGCCAACTGGATTATATCTGATTAAGCTGGAAGGCGACGGGGTCCTGTTAACGCGGAAGTGTTTGTTGGTGAAATAATTTTGTAATAGGTTCTATATATTGACAATTGATAATTATTCATGAGCAATTTTCAATGATAAATTGATACTAAAAATTCTAAAATAGAAATTTATGATGATCTGAATTCAGCAAGGCCCACCGCCGTCAGGCTAAAATTACAAATATATCAATTTCAATAAATTACTATTGAATTGCCACGAGCTTTAGAGCGTGTCCGAGAACTAACCTTTCGAAGGTTTTTGAGCTGGTATAATTATACATATAGATTAAAATTTTAATTTCAATCTATATATTGTGTTATTCCTAACCTTCGAAAGGTTATTTTTGGCCAATTTCCTGGTTTTCGGACGTTCTCTTTAGTTCGTGGTTCCATAAGTGTCCCTTAATCACCGGGCTTTTAAGCCCGAGCCATTATACACCAGTGGATTTAAATCCACTTTAAAAATTTTGGGGGGCATTCTGCTCCACGAGCTGAAGCTCGTGGCTATTCATCTGTTTTTTTAATAAGTTAGAATCTTAACCTGACGGTAATGCTGTTAGGAGGCTATTACTGTCAATTTTTTGTTATCAAAAAGTTAAATTTTTTTCCAAAAGGTCTTGATTTATTAGAATTAAAAGGGTATATTCTAATGTGTAACTTCTATTACCCGGTATTTTATAGTGAACAGTTATAATTTGCTGGAGAAAAATATGAATGACACAAACTTACCTTTGATCAATTCTAAAATTTTAATAGAAATAGTCATATTAAT
>DYKB01000200.1 GCA_020722815.1 Caldithrix sp.
AACCCGCACCCGATGAATGGGACAGGCTTTACAATGTTGACTTCTTTATAAAAATTAAAGACAAATTCATTGGAATACAGATAAAACCAGTTAATCAGGGTATTCAGCTTTCTCAGATATTTAAAGAAAAAGGTCTGCAGCAGGAAACCCACAAAAAATTCACCGCAAAATTTGGGGGCAAGGTGTTTTATATTTATTCTTCAAAGTCTGGAGACAAAAAGGTGATAGTCAATAGAGAAGTAATTGAAGAGATACAAAAAGAAATTGAACAGTTAAGAAACATGTAACGCCCAACCATTGGCTGCACTTGACGGCGGGGTTGTCCGGTTTTTGGAAATTTATAGGTTTAATCATGTTCTGTTTGCTTATTGAAGTTTTGTGCAAATTCATTCCGCCGCAAGTGAGCCGAATCGTTAGCGCAGTCCGGGTCAATTAAAATTCACCATTAAATCCCGGATTATTTTTCGACATTCAACCAGGGAGCATTGATAATGAATACCGATGAAGTCCTTGAATTTTTGCGAAATCACCGTCAAACAATAAAATCTGATTTTCGTATTGTGAAATTAGGTCTCATTGGCTCATTTGCAAGAGGCGAACAAACTGAAGCTAGCGATATCGATTTATTAGTGGAATTTGAACCGGATACTGATGATATCTTTGGCAAAAAGATGAAGTTGAAAAATCTACTAAAAGCATCTTTCGGTCGAGATGTTGATATTTGTCGGGAAAAGTATATGAAGCCTTATATCAAAAGCTATCTTTTAAAAGAGGTAATCTATGTCTGAGAAAGATAAACTAAATATACTGACCCTTTTGGACGCGATTGAGAAGATTGCCAGATACTCTGCTGGTTATAAAAACGCTGATGAATTTTATGAAAATGAGAGAGATTTTGATGCTTCAATGATGAACTTCATCATAATTGGAGCGATGGGCTCACGATTTTCTGATAAATTTATTGAAGAGAATAGTCAAATAGACTGGTTTAAAATTCGAGGATTCAGAAATATTGTTGCTCATAACTATTTTGGAATAGATGCAGAAGAAGTCTGGCAGATCATTAAGACCCACTTACCGAAATTGGAAAAAGAGCTGCTTGATATTTTAAAAGAATCCTGAATACGATGAAAAACGGAAACAAATTTTAGCTTGCATTTCGGCGCTGACATCAGTCAGGTGCAGAAGGGCAAGCCGAGTCATGAATTTCATGATCAGATAACTCCAATGTCTGTACTTCGATCGAACTTTCTCTTATGCTTGCCCGCCCCGTACATACTGATCGTTCGTTTCCTGCCAAGTCAATTACTGATGTAACATGAACTCTGATTATTTTCCCCGCTGCATTACGAAATAAAAATTAAACTCCCCATTTCATCAAAATCTTTCGGGAATTAAAGCCAAAAGTTATCGCTTCCAACAGCCAATAAAAAAAAGTAACTTCCCTTAAATAACCGCGAAATTCAATCAGCGTCGGACAAATTGCCAATTTGTCCAACTCATTCAAACAAAGACATTTTCAAATCTCCACAAGCTCCTCGCAATTCATTTTAATAAAGTCAAATCCACCGGGAACGGCCTGACTCGCCTGATTTTCCGCATCCCGGATGACCTGATGGACGCCTGCCGGCTGACGTTGATTTAGCAGCACATTCACTTCATTTACGGACACATCATAACTTGCCATAACGACAGGAGGGGAACCGGGAATTTTAGATTCATTCATGTTGATTAAAAAGTGAGGTATCCACACGCTATTTCATCGGAAAGCTGATAATTTGCTTGACAATTTACAAAAATTTCTGTAAAATTATCGTATGACTACCGATTAGGTTTTCTCTGCTCATCCGATTAATACTGTTTTTTGTATTTTCATAAAATTCACCAACCCACTTAACTTTTTGGGATTTGTTTTGTATCATAAACGTAGTCAATTTAAAATTTACAAGATCTATTTTGTAACCGATCACCGGGTGAAAGCAAACAATTTTCATTTTTTGTGTCCAGAGCAGC
>DYKB01000112.1 GCA_020722815.1 Caldithrix sp.
ATAGCCAGGACAAAACAGGATCTAACGTATATTGTGAACAAAGCCGATTGGACGCATTGCAGCCGATTCGACCGGGAATACCGGGCAAACGACCATTCTGGAACGAAAAAGCCATGATGTTTAAACATGCCCCTTCTTTTCAGAATGAGAATACGAGCTGGATCATACCCAGGCCAAAATATTATCGTTATTCGGCTTTTTCCTTTGCGGATAAAAAGTACTACACTTTTACCGGGAATACCCCTTATGAGTCGCTAACGCCAATCTGGGATCAGCTTCCCAACGGGGAAGTTTATCTTAAGGTGGAAGCGGTCAGCAGGGATGAAAAGCGCCAGGTGCTGGCCGGCAGCCGGTTATTTCATAAAGCGGCTGTTTTCTGTCCGCCATATCCGGCGGCAAAATATTCTTATGAAGAAGCCTTCCTGAAAGGCTTGCGCTTTATGTACAACCAGCGTCATATCAAAAACTGGTATCAAACCGGGAAACCGGATCATGATGATCATCAGCTATACTGCTATTCGGCATTGGAAGTTGGCAGTGTGGTAAATGCGATGCTGCTGTATCATAAAAATTATCCGCAAAATGATACTTCCTTGGCCATCGCTGGCAACGCCGCCGATTACCTGCTCGCCAAGGCTGAGCCGCCGGGTTCTCCGTTGGAATATTTCCCGCAGGTTTATGAAGGCATCAATCTGGCCGCCGGGAAATTTGGCAAAGAGATCATCATGACCGAGCCCGCATCGACCGGCAAGACTTTTTTGGCGCTTTATGAGAGAACCGGCCATGAAAAATATTTCAATGCCGCCCTGCGAATCGCGCAAACTTATGCCAAAACCCAGTTACCTTCCGGCACTTGGCATATTCGAATCCACAAAGAAACCGGGCAGCCGGCCTCAGAAGAACTCTGCATTCCCATCGGCATTGCCAATTTCCTGAATATTATGGTTGAAAAATATCACCAGGGAGATTTTCTACAAACGATTGATCGGGCAATAAACTGGATCTGGGAAAATCCAATGAACACCTTCAACTGGACCGGACAATTTGAAGATGTGGCGGCCGTGAGACCTTATCAAAATCTCACCAAGTACGAAGCCTCCTGGTTTGCGCAATATCTGCTCAAAAATGTGGACAAAGATACAACCTATCTTGCCCAGGCTAAAGAGCTGATCCGCTTTTGCGAAGACCAGTTTGTGGTGTGGGAAAAACCGGGCATCTATGATAACTGGGGCAATGCTTCGGACGGATGGCATGTCCCTGCCGTTTTGGAACAATATTCCTGCTATGTTCCCATCGATGCCAGCGCGGCTCAGATGATCGAGACTTTTTATTTGGCTTATGAAAAAACAGGGGATTCTATTTACTTTGAAAAAGCCATCGCGTTGGCAAACAGCATTGTCAACGTGCAACAGGAGGATGGTAAAATTCCAACTTTTTGGGCGCCTGGTTTCGAAGAATTCTGGAATAACTGCATGGTGAGCAGTTTAACCATGCTGGAAAATTTTAGTAAACTTGAATAGATAAGACTTTATTAAAAAGCAATTGGAGGTGCTACCAGCATGAATGCTAGAAAATCATACATCGCTATATGTTTGTTTAATTGACACTCGTCAGTTCAATTTATTCAGTACGACTGGAGCCTATTGTTCATCTATAGAATGGATGGGTAAGAAATTGTTTTAACCCACGCTATGAACAATTGAAGTGGATCAGTACCACCAAATGGGTGTTGTACCATTGTTAAATTTAATCCATATTTTTTGTGGAGTGTAATTACTTTGTGGAGTGTAATTACGAGGAGGTAAATTGTTATGAACTGGATACTTTCGAGGTACTTGAGTGGATTAATAGCCAATGTCCTTTTTTCTCGTTTTGCATTGTTCTCGCTAATGATCTCAGTTTCGCGTATGCTCGCTCAGACCGCTTCCCTTGAGACCACACTGGCCCTGAAACGAGTTGATGGATTTATGATTCCTTATCAAAATGGATTTGCCCTACCATCGTTTGAAAAACAAAACCGCAGCATAATTGATTTGCGGGGAGATTGGAAAAAACAACGGTTTTTCGCCAGTGATGCTATTTCGCTTGCTAAACGGGATTCAGTCGGATATCAGGCTCTGCTTGAGGAAGCCGACGGTAGAAATGCGGCTTTGTTTGATGATAGCAGTTGGGAAACGAAAGTTCTTCCGGCCGTGGAAAATAAGATGAATGCCTATCCAACTGTCCCCGAATATTATCAGGATGGCGTATGGTATCGAAAATCCTTTCAGGTCGACGATGCGGATTCAGGAAAATTTGCGAAACTTAATTTCTACGCCGTTAATTATGTTGCCGATGTCTGGCTCAATGATATCTATCTCGGTTATCATGAGGGCGGTTACACGCCATTTTCATTTGATGTTTCAAATGCTTTGAACTATGGCGGTACAAATATTCTCGCGGTGAGAGTGGATAATCCAAAATGGGGTAGCCGTCGTGATATCGTTCCATACACTTCCTGCGACTGGTTTAATTATACCGGTATTGTCCACGATGTTTATATTGAAATTTCTTCACCTGTTTCTGTTATTCGGAATGATATTGTTCCGCTGACTCCAGATGGTTCCGTGCAATCAACTATCGTTGTCAATAACAGAAAATCATCTGATGCCAATCTTGATGTGACGATTCAGGTTTTTGAAGCATCGATTGATACCAATAATATTCATACTGAGTTTTCGTATCAGTTGATATCCGGTGATGATGTTGCCAGGATGCAGACCTCTCTCTTTGTTCCCGCGGATTCTGTTTCAGTTTGCAGAACAACGGTCGCCATTGCCAATCCCAAATTATGGACGCCCAAAGAGCCCAATTTATATATCATGAGAGTGACACTAATAGAAGAGGGTGAAATTATCGATGAGTTCAGTTCACAATTTGGCATCAGAACGGTCAAAGTAAAAGGGAATAAATTTTTGCTGAACAACAAAGTTTTTTTCTTCACGGGTGCAGCCCGACACGAAGATCATCCGGTGTATGGCAGGAGTATTCCCAACGATATTATTCTGAGTGATCTAAAACTGGTGAGAAATACAAATATAAATTTTCTTCGTACGGCGCATTATCCTAACAAGCCTTACACCTATCTGATTGCCGACAGACTGGGTATAGCCGTACTCGAAGAGATTCCCGTATGGTGGTTCGATACCCAAGACGCCTGGCAGATTCAAAACAATACAAGACATATTCATCAGCAGATGTTCCGTGAAATGGTTTTTAAAGATTATAATCGACCATCGATCATTTTGTGGAGTACCTGTAACGAATGCCTCGATATTACCAACAGAAAAGCCTTTATCGAAACTGTGAATCTGGATCTTAATACGAATTATCCTGACGGCAGGCTTATAACACAGTCAGCCGCAGCGGATAGGCCTGGTTCAGATGATGATTCTCAGCATGCCTGTGATGTCTGCGGCTGGACGATGTATTTCGGAATTTTTCATGGATCCAGTTACTTTTCCGGTACCTACTCATTTATAAAAAACGCCGAAACGAATTTTCCGGATAAGCCAATAATAGATACCGAATTCGGATACTGGTCATCAGAGGATAATTCTAACGAGCAGCAGCAAGTTGATGTTTTTAGAAATACTTTTCTGGCTTTTCAACAGTATTCGGCACTTAGTTCCAATGGGAAAGTAAACGATAATGGCGCATTAATGGCCTGCACCTGGTGGTGCATTTTTGATTGGTATTCACACCAGCATCCCCATGGCTTTCAGAGTATGGGATTGTATTCTATGGACAGAACCCGAGCCAAATTCGTTACTCCGGTCCTCAAATCATCTTACTTGCCTTATTTCAATCTTGACGGCGTCCTGACGGATATTGAGAATGAAAATATTCGTTTACCGAAAGGTATTGAGTTCGGGCAGAGTTATCCCAATCCTTTCAATTCGCTGACTGTCATCAACTATTATCTGCCGAATAAATGCAATATAAAACTTGAAGTGTATAACTCCCTCGGACAAAGGGTGGCTACCTTGGTCAATGCGTCTCAGACGGCAGGCAATCATCAGGTGCAATTTGAAGGAAACAACTTGACCAGTGGTGTGTATTACTACCGGATCGAGGCAGATGGCTTTGTTCAGGCGAAAAAAATGCTACTACTTAAATAAAGAAAAATTTCCTGAACGAAAATAGTCCCAAAACACATCTAGTCTCTCCAGGGCGGCAAGTGCCGCACTTGTTGCCCCGGAATTTGATATTTATGATCATCAAAAAACTAGCTACGATGAGGTTGGCAGGATCCTGTATAATTTACTTATTGCTCGGATGCCATGTCATCTTCCCGTTTTTTCCCTGTCGGTTGCTGGGACGATAAAACGGTAATGCCCGACGACCGCCTCCCCGGCGGACCCGGCAATCCGGCCATCGAGTTGATCCAGGTTTCCGACTATGGCAAATCTGACGATCTCAAAGGCCAGATTTGACATGCCAAGCCGGCAGAGCCTACAATTGATGTGTGCCTTTATAAAGGCGGATGGTGGAACAAGCCGTTCTCGGACAAGCCTGCTACCTCCATTCACAGCAGCGGGCTATGGATATGCAATGTCATAACCGAATCGGACGACGAAGGAACGACAAATTTTCGGTATTACTCATTCCGGCCGATTATTAACCGCCTGCATCCGCGGGTGAACAAACCCTGCCGTTGGAATTGCTTGGCTACTCACTTGCTAATCTCAAGATTACCCGTACTACCGGGCGGGGAAAAGCGGGTGTGTGCAGTTTCCGAATCCCGGAGATGAGCAGCTCAGGCAAGGGGTGTCACGCAATTTCCAGGTGTTTATGCCTGGGACTCGTTGCCAAGCTCCTGCCTGGCAATAGGCAGAGGTGACGCAGCACATACCGAATAAAGGGCAGCATTTGATCTGCTATTTCGGCTGGTATTCGAATAAAAAACGGGGAGTACACAAAAAGAAACAAGCTGCGGCGGAAGGAAAGCAGAACCTGGAGCCCGGTGACGGCAATGGCTTGCTGAAGCAGCGACGTCTGAGTTGGGTGGCATTAATCAAAAAGGGGGACAAGGTGGATCCATTGTCTTGTCCGGCTTGTGGCGGGGCACTGCAGATCATCCGCTTTATCGATAAATGTCAGGCGGATGTGGTTGAGAAAATATTGCATTACTGCGGATTGTGGAAAACAGCGGAATCGCGGCCACCAGTGAAAAGCACAGTTGCAGAACCAGCGCCTTAATACGACGATGACGCCTTTGACCGCGTCTGCATATCAATAGAGTCGGTCCGAAAATACCACGACCTGTCATGGCGAGGCGTTTTTTGCCGAAGCAATCCCCTGGAATAACAGCGGAGATTGCTTCGTCGCCAAAAACGCTCCTCGCAATGACAAAATTAGGGCATTTGCAGACAGACACTAAAAAGTCCTTCCATGATTGGATTGCTGCCTGGTTCGGCAGCGACACTGCCTGGTTGCATTCTTTTTTGAAATTTTGCTTGATTTTCAGGTTTATGTTGGCTATATTTCCATTAGGTCAGACGCTTTGATGATGCTGATATGGCAGGGCGCTCTGAAAATGGAAAATAGCTGGAGGATAGAGGATGATGTCGTCGATTTTTTTTTGATCCCTTGGAAAATCAAAATTCCTTTCAGTTAATATAAAAAAAATGAAAAGGACAATCCCTTGCCATTATCCAAAAATATCATCAAAGTGTTCACGTCACTGTTTGCTTTTGGCGCGCTGGCGATTGCCGTGCTGATTATTTTCATTTATCCTTCAGGGGTCGATGAAAGTGAAAAGAATCCGGTGCCCCGGATTTATTTTGCGGACAATATTTCGACCGGCCATCAAAAATTGATCGATCGCTTCAATCAGGAATTTCAGGGAAAAATTGAGGTCGTGCCAGTCAATTTGCCATTCAATAAATTCAGTACGAATGAGCGGAAAGAACTGCTGGCGCGGTCGCTGCGCAGTAAAAGTAATCGTATCGATGTGTTTGCCGTAGATTTAATCTGGGTGCCCCGGTTTGCCCGGTGGTGCCAGCCGCTGGATAGCTATTTTAGTTCGCGGGAACGCAGTCAGATTATTAATTATGCCCTGGAATCTTGCTCGTTTCAGGGGCACCTGGTGGCAATGCCGTTGTACCTCGATGTCGGGATGATGTATTACCGGCGTGATTTGATCCGCGCCCTGCCCGATGCCTCTGTCATCGAACAGCGCCTCCGGCAATCGATGACCTGGGATGAATTTATTCAGCTCAGCCAGCGTTTTTCGCCGGACCAGCCGTTCTACTTTTTCATGGCCGATAATTACGAAGGTTTGATTTGCAGTTTTGTCGAAGGCCTTGCCAGTCAGCATCAGACCCTGTTTGCAGGCGATTCGGTACAACTGAATACGCCTGAAGCCCGGAAAGCTCTGCAATTGCTGGTGGATTTGGTTCACAAATATCAAATCAGCCCGGTGGGGGTAACCAAATATGATGAATTTCAGTGCTACCTCCACGCCCTGAAAACCAATGGCCTGTTTCTGCGGGGCTGGCCCGGCTTAAAGCGACATTTTCGCCAGATTGTGGAAGATACGAGTAAAGTTCAGTTTTTGGAAGAAGCCGCACTGCCCCATTTTTCCGGCGGGCGGCCGGCATTTATTTTTGGCGGTTGGAATTTAATGGTTTCCAAGTTTTCATCGAATAAAGCCGCCGCCATTCAGTTTCTGAAATTCACCCAGCGGCAGGAAAACCAGAAAATGATGTTCCAGACCGGGGGCTATTTGCCAATCAATCATGCGGTTTACCAGGATTCGGCATTTCTGGCGCAGGAGCCCGATCTGCGATTTTGCCGGTCGCTGCTGGACCAGGGTGTGCACCGGCCATTTCTGGTGGATTATACCAAAATTTCTGACATTATTTCATACTACCTGAACCTGGCCATTGCCAAAGAAATATCGGTATCCGAGGCGCTGGAACGCGCCACGCGTGCCATCCATACCAAACAGGTTATTATTAAATGAAAAACCATCAGGCGCAACTGCGCAAAAAAGTCAAGCAGTATCATTTTGAGCTCAATCATCTGCTGGTGCTCCTGGCTATTTTGATTCTTTCCCAGTTGCTGGTTTCGCTGATTCATAAAATTGCGTTACGTAATTTTTTGATGAAAACCCAGGAATGGTACCAGCGCGATTTTGCCGAGCGACTGGCCAATCTCAGCACCACTTCGCTGGAACTTTTGCTTGAAAGCAGCCTACTGCACCAAAACCGGGACGCGGCCGATGTCGAAAAAATTGTGCAGGCGTTTAATATTATTTTGAGCCAGCAATTATTACAGCACCACGTACAGGAAGTGACGATTCTGCTGGAGCGGAAAGACGAAATTATTGCCATCGATAACGGCCAGGTCCTGTATTCCTATTTAATTGAAAATCGGCAAAGTATTCCCCCGCCGGATCTGCCGCATTCGCGGGCGATTGAATTGTACCGCAAAATTAAAAATGAAATCATCGAATCCGAACAGATTTACAGTATTCTGGAAGGGCGCCAGACGTTTCATATTTTCGTCCCGTTTGTGCCCAAAGGCGAATATGTCGGCGCGGTTTATATGCGCAATACACCAGCCTTTGGTTTTATCACCAGCGGCATTATTTCGAGCTACAATGAAACCAGTCTGATTTTCACAGCATTTATTTTGTTTGGACTGCTGGCAATGTTTTATATCTCGTTGCACGCGGTGCGCAAGCGCGACGAAGCCCTGCAATTACTGTATCAGGAAAGAGAATTGCAATTAAAAGAGAATATACATTTTCAAAAAGAAATGTTGTTTGCCAAACGCATTTATCACACCCACCACAAGGCTGAAAAAGTGATGGGATTTATCAAAGAAGATTTGCACGCACTTTCGGGGAATAATATCGATGAAATCAAATACCGGGTTACCAAATATGCCAATTTCATTTCACGGGTGATTTATGATATGAAATGGTTCGAGCCGCCGATTCAGGCCATTCGCAACCCGATTTTCAAAACGAATTTAAATGAATTAATCCGGTTCATTGTACAGAATATCTTTTTACGCGTCACCGCTGGCCAGGCCGCCTACCGGTTTGATCTGGATCTTGATGAAAAATTACCGCCGGTTCCCATCAACGAATTCGTGGTCTGGGAAATTCTGGAACCGCTGATTCAAAACAGCATCGAGCACGCCGGTGGCGAAAAAATCGTAATCCGGATTAAAAGCCTGTATTCTCCGCAATTACGGCAATCAATCATCGCCTTGTCGGATAACGGGCAGGGAATCCATCCCGAATTGCTGGAAACAAATGAAGCGGGAATCAAACGTCTGTTTTTGGAAAATACTTCCACCAAAGCGGAAAGCAAAAATTCCGGCTACGGCTGCTACATTGCCCACGAAATTGCCACCCAACGCTGTGGCTGGAAGCTGGATGCCGAAAATCTGAGTGCCGGAGGCTGCCAGTTTACACTGACCATTCCCCAACATGCCATTTGAAAGGTGAATTATGCTCGCGAATGAAAAGATCAATGTTCTGTTGATTGAAGATGAAGAATTTGATGTCCAACGGATTCGTAAAACCATTCAACCATTTGCCGGACGCATTTTCATTCAACAGGTGGTTTCGAACGGGCAGGTCGCGCTGGATTTGCTGGAAGAAAACAGCCAGCAGTATGACGTCGTCGTTATGGATTATCAAATCGCCGGCGGCGTGATGGGCGAAACCCTGATTCGGCGGATTAAACAAATTGATCCGGCGCTGCAAATTATTGTGGTCACTAAAATGACCATTAACATGACGGACTACGATTTTGCCAACCGGCTGCTGCAGGCCGGCGCCACGTGGTACTGCACTAAATATCCCATCGACATTGAAGATTACATTTACCAGCCAACCGATTTTATTTTAAGTATTTTTAATGCGTTTGAGAAAAAAAGCCTGGAAGAGGAACGGGCCAAATCAAATAAAAAATTGCAGCGAAATATCCAGGATATCCTGGCGCAAAAACAGATTGTGGGACAGTCCCCGGCAATTCAATCCTTGCGCGAACAAATCCGGCAGTGCGCCGATAACGATGCCAGCGTGCTCATTCGCGGCCAGTCCGGTACAGGCAAAGAGTTGGTGGCGGTCAATATTCACTATTCCAGCAAACGCAAATTGGAAAATTTCGTCGCCATCAACTGTGGCAGCCTGCCGGATAGTCTCATTGAAAGCGAATTGTTCGGGTTCGAAAAAGGCGCTTTTACTGGCGCCGGGACCCGAAAACAAGGTTTATTTGAAGTGGCCAACCACGGCACCATTTTCCTCGATGAAATTACCGAAATCCCGCTGAGCGCCCAGTCGACGCTGCTGCGCGTGATTCAGGAAGGCGAAATTGACAAAATCGGCCGGACACAAAAAGTGAAGGTGAATGTGCGGATTATTGCCGCCACCAATCGCAATCTGGAACAGGAGGTCCGCGAAAAGCGCTTCCGGGAAGATTTGTACTACCGGCTCAACGTCGTCCCGATTTTTGTGCCGCCGCTGGCGCAACGGAGAACCGATATTCCGTTGCTGATTGAGCATTTCCTGCGGCTCCTGAGTCAGGATATGAATCAGGCCCCGCCGGAAATCACTCCCCGGGCCCTGGCGTTGCTGGTGGATTACGAATGGCCCGGTAATGTGCGCGAACTACAAAATGTGGTGCAGCGACTCCTGTTTCTGGGCACCCCGAAGCTGGAAGAAAAGCACGTTCGGCTGGCCCAGGGATTACAGACCGATGCTGTGAAAGAAACTTCACCCCGCATGCCGGATTTGTGGGATGTGGAACACATTTTAAGCTGGCGCGAAATGGAGCAAAAAGTGCGGCTGGGCTATTTTCAGTTCGTCCGCGAAAATACAAATTCAGACGCGGAAGCCGCCCGGAAATTGGGCCTTGCGCCGCCCAATTATTACCGGATGTGCAAAGAACTGGGGCTGAAATAAATCCGGTGCTTCTTCCGGAAATTTGGTCTCTTTCCGGTGCTGATTATCAAGATAAGAATCTTTTGTTATCATTTTGATAACAATCTCCGGAATTTTAATTTTATTTGATATTGTAACTTATTAATATTAATTGGATTATGTGTTCATGTTTCCCCTGACGTGAAATTTGTAAATTCCGGAAGCTGTCCAAAATAGGGGAGTTTTGATGAATTTTCGCCGCTTGTTCATTAGTTCATTCTGCCTGCTGCTGGTTGCCGGTGAAACCTACGCGTTCCTGAAAACCCAGGGACGTGATATTGTCGATGGCACCGGACAAAAAATCCTGTTGCACGGTTTTGGCCTGGGCGGCTGGCTCGTGCCCGAAGGCTACCAGCTCCACATTCCCGGTTTCGGCTCGCCCTCCGCGATTGATAACCGGATCACCAGTCTCATCGGTCAGGCCAATCGCGACCAGTTCTACCAGCGCTACATTTCCAATTACGTGACTGAAAAAGAGATTCAGCTCATTGCCGATTGGGGTTTCAATTCCATTCGCCTGCCGTTCAATTACCGTCTGCTCACGCCGGAAGATCGACCCGGCGTTTACCTGGAAGATGGTTTTAAAATTATCGATCAGTTACTGGATTGGTGCGAAAAAAATCTGCTTTATCTGATTCTGGATCTGCATTGCGCTCCTGGCGGCCAGAACACGAACGATCACAGCGACAGCGACGGCAACGAAGCCCGGTTGTGGACGAATGTGGCCAATCAGGATCGCACCGTGGATCTCTGGCGCAAAATTGCCGAACGCTACGCCACCGCTGAGTGGATTGGCGGTTACGATTTGATTAACGAACCCGTGCTGCCTTCGGGCTACACCAATGCAGACCTGCGTGCCCTGTACATGCGCATTACCCGGGCCATTCGGGAGGTCGATACCAATCATATTCTGATCATTGAAGGAAATAGGTATGCGACAGATTTTAGTCTCCTGACGCCGCCGTTCGATGTCAATCTGGTTTACAGTTTTCACAAATACTGGAATGATAATACCCAGGCTGCCATTCAGAACTATCTGAATGGGCGCAATCAATCGAATTGTCCGTTGTGGCTGGGCGAATCGGGGGAAAATTCAAATAAGTGGTTTTTTGAATGCACGCAATTAATGGAAAAAAATAATATTGGCTGAAACTGGTGGACGCACAAAAAAATCGAAACGACAACCAGCCCTTACTCTGCGCCGATTTCCGTGCATTACCAGAAAGTGCTCGATTACTGGAATAACCAGACCACGAAGCCGACGCCGGAATATGCCACCGCCGCCCTGCTCCAGCAGGCGGACAACCTGCGGCTCGAAAATTGTGACTTTCGTCCGGATGTGGTCGATGCCCTCACCCGGGCTGACTTTGCCACGCGCCCGCTGCCGGCCCGGTCCCACACCTTGCCCGGCACGATCCATTGCGTGGATTATGACTTCGGTGACGTGGGGATTGCTTATTGGGATAAAGATTATCAGAACACGCACGGCCTGGGCAGCGGCGACACCTGGAATCAGGGGGGCCAGTATCGGAACGACGGCGTCGATATCGAAATCAGCGGGGATGCACAAGGCGCCCCGTACAATGTCGGTTACCTCGAAACCAGCGAATGGCTGCTGTTCACCGTAACCATCCCCGATTCCGGGCAGTACAGCGTTGATTTTCGCGTGGCATCGACCGGCAGTTCCGGCAAATTGCAACTGTTGCCCGATAACCAGCCGATCGGTCCGGTCATTCCGGTGCCAAATACCGGCGGCTGGAAAACCTGGCGCCCGATTTCAACTTCTGAAAATCTGTCGCTGCCAGCCGGCACGCACGCATTAAAACTGGTGTTTGTGCAGGGCGGGTTTAATATCAATTATATGAAATTTACGCTCAAATCCGCACCGGTTCGGGCTGGATTCTGTTTTGAGCCGGTCACCGAAACCTTTTTTCTCGCCCAAAATTTCCCGAATCCTTTCAATTTTTCCACCCGGATTCCGGTTTTTATTTTGGAGCCCCAGCCAGTAAATTTAAAAATTTTTAACCTGAATGGCGCGCTGGTGAAAAATGTCTTCGACGGACTGGCGCCAACCGGCTTCCAGACTTTTGATTGGGACGGCACAAATGATTTAAACCAGGTCGTCAGCTCGGGGTTATATTTTTGCCAGTTTCAGGTGAATGGCACCCAAATCTCGAAGAAAATGATTTTTCAGAAGTAATTATAACCCCCCCATGCCCTGAACATTTAAAAACGGAATTAATGATGCCTGTAAAAGCTGCTGTAAATTTCCCGGAAAAAATCGGCCATTTTTTTTAATACGGCTTTCCCGTCCATTACCGTCAATTCGTCCCTTGGTTCAACGCGTTATTCTGTTCCTTCTGTTGATTTTTGTGGTTCGCCTCCCGGCGCAAACCGTGGTAATTAACGAAATCGTAGCCTCCAATTCAGCCTCGATTAAAGATGAGGACGGCGACAGCCCGGACTGGGTGGAGTTGTACAACACCAGGTCCAATCCGGTCAATCTGAAAGGATTTGGCTTAACGGACGATAAGGACGCACCGCTCAAATGGACTTTTCCCGAAGTAACCCTTGCGCCGCAGGCCTTTCTGGTGGTGTTCGCTTCCGATAAAAACCGGAAAAACTGGCTGCACTGGGAAACGGTCATCGATCCCGGTGATCTCTGGCGCTACCGTCCCGGCACGTCCGCGCTGCCGGCGAATTGGCGGCATCCGGATTTTGAAGATGCCTCCTGGAATCAGGGCCGGGGTGGTTTCGGGTACGATGACGGTGATGACGCCACCACTGTCCCGCGGGTGATTTCGCTAGGTGTCCGCAAATCGTTTACGATTGCCGATAAAAGCAAGATTTCCAAAGCCTGGCTTCATATTGATTACGACGACGCGTTTGTCGCCTATTTGAATGCTGTGGAAATTGCCCGGGCGAATATGGGTGCGCCAGGTGATTATCCCGCATATAACCAATCGGCGACCACCTTTCGCGAAGCCCTGATGTACCAGGGCGGCGCATCCAACGCTTTCGCACTGACCAATTGGAGCGTCTGTTTCGCGACGGGGAAAACGTGCTCCCGATTCAGGTCCATAATTACGGCATCGAATCGTCTGACCGAAGCCTGATTCCGTTTCTCACGATCGGTTTTTCAACGCCACCGGACAGCGTGCGGGGCACGTCCCATAGCCATCAACGTAAGGTCGGCAAATCGAATTTAATTAGAGTCTGTCCGAAAATACCGAGACCTGTCATTGCGAGGCGTTTTTTGCCGAAGTAATCCCCTGATAAAACGGCGGAGATTGCTTCGTCGCCAAAAATGCTCCACGCAATGACCGTACCGGCGGCTTTTGCGGACAGACTCTAATTAAAATACGCTTGAAGGGTGAACCGACCCACGATTGCGCCAGCGTCGCCAA
>DYKB01000201.1 GCA_020722815.1 Caldithrix sp.
GAGAGGAGAGCGCCAATCGGCAATTCCCAATGGGCTTTGCGTATATTTCCAAATTTGATAGAAAAAGGTAATCAAAATCGCCGGATAAACAACCGCGTCGGAAATGAGCAAATAATCATAATCATGCCAAAAAATCAGTATCAAATAACAGATAGCGAACAGCCAAAAACTCATATCAATAATTGTATTTACGCTCACTGGGTCGGAAATAACTCCTGAGATACCGAACAACCGACTGCCGAAAAACCGAACTGCCACTCCCGCAAACAAGACTCCCGTCATCAGCTCGATAAGCGGATATTCCCAGGAAATATATTTTTGGCAGTCGCGGCATTGGCCCCGCAAAAGAATGAAACTTATTAGCGGAATATTATCATACCAGCGGATCGGATGCTTGCAGTTGGGACAATGCGACCGCTTGAAAACAATGTCTTCCGCTGTTTTGAGACGATAGTTTGCCATTCCGAGAAAGGAGCCGATGATAAGACCAATAAGAAAAAAAATGAGAATCATTTCAAGTTCAAGTCAAATGTTAAAAGTCAAAAGTCAAATCCACAACTCAAAAGTAAAAACTTTTAATTTTTTATCCGTACTTTTGACTTTTGATTTTTGACTTTTGATTTTCATTGCTGTTTCCCGACCCCAAATCTCGCGCTCGACCGAATTTTGGAAATCAAGATCGAACGCCCGAATTGAGGCCGGGTATAGCAAAAAAAATTACGGTGGAGGTATCGCTCCGGTTGTCGTCGTGCAGCTTGTTTCATTGCAAGTCGTAGTATATCTCGTATCTCGAATATCACAGATAGTCGAATACGAGAATGTCCCGTCACCTCCCGCGTCAGTTACCGTGAATGTCAAACTCGTACCGGCCGCGCAGGTATTTGCCGCTACTGACGGCCAGTTAACACTCGGATCAGCCGGACTGCATACAGCCGTGCCTGAAACTCCCGTCTGAAGCGCTCCGCCCGCGTCATCACACTGAATCGCCGCCGCTTGAGTGGAAGACGAAGTCGCTTTGAATGAAGCAGCTTTGGCTTTGTCTTTGGCGCTGTTTAGTGAAACCATTACAATCGCCGCCAGAATACCAATAATCGCGATCACAACGAGCAGTTCAACCAGCGTAAAACCTTTTTTGTTTGTTTTCATTTTTTCACCACCTTTCTAGATTAATTTCGAATTTCAAATTTTGAATTTTGAATGAAATTCGAATGATTTAATTTTGAATTCTTTCCTTGTTCATTGTCGATAATATTTTTCCGAATATCAATGTTAACTCTTGCGCTTCCTGTCTGATGGTCTTATATAATTCTATCACACATCCACCAAACTTTGCAATTCTTTCTTCCAGATCATATTTATTCGAAAATTCAGTCATTCAAAATTGATTCAAAATTTGAAATTCGAAATTCAAAATTCTATCTTCACCAGGTCGCGCTGGCGTCGCAAGTTGCGGGTTGGCCACAGCTGTTCATTTTAGAATTACAGCAGATTGACTGGCTATCCCCACTACTGCTAACTTTAAAAACCCAATTGCTGGATGATGTCCAATTGGGAGTGGGTTCAGCAGTAGCCACACCATAACCACTTGGAAATGTCGGCCAACTGCCATAACTTGAACTAAGACTGCATAAATCGCCAGTCCCATTTAAATTCGGAGTTCCGCCGTTTCCCGCGCAACTCACCAGTGACGGAATCACGCTCGAGGCCTGCGCCAGCGCCCGCGACGCCCGAGCCCTTTTGCCATAGCTCGACATCGTGGTCAAAACCACCGCCGCCAAAATTCCGACAATTCCGATTGCGACCATAATTTCGATGAGGGTAAACCCCCGCACCAAAAAAATACGCCTATCGCTCAATTCCCTGCGCGCTTGATGTTTTGGTGCGGGGGTGAAAGCCTTGTTCGCAATTTTCCTGACTCGCCGGCAGGCGGGCAATTTACAATTTTCAATTTTCATTTAATTTTCAATTAAT
>DYKB01000113.1 GCA_020722815.1 Caldithrix sp.
GGATATTTATGCCCAGCGTTATTCCAGCAGCGGCACAAAATCCGGCGCGAATTTTCGGGTGAATGATGACAGCAGCAGCAGTTCGCCATGGCCTCCTCCTTCCATCGCGGTGGATGCCAGCGGGAATTTTGTGGTGGTGTGGGAGGACGAACGAAACGGAAATTCCGACATATATGCCCAAAAATTCAATCCCAACGGCGAACCCATCGGCGCCAATTACCGAGTCAATAACGACACCGGCCAAAAAGAACAGGAAAATCCCGATGTCCAACTCGTCAACGGCCGCATCTACTACTGCTGGGAAGATAGCCGTGTCCCCGGCCAGGGCTTCGACATCTTCGCCCGGGTCGAAGAATTTTTACCGCCCTACCCAACCTCCCTTTCAGTCAATCTGGGCTGCTGGTTCCCCGATTATACCACCCGCTCCGCTTACCAGGCCACCGATTACCGCCTGGTAGGGTTACCCGGTGCGGCCCAACAATCCATCAGTCAATATTTGTCCGGCAGTCCGGGGGATAAGTGGCAGCTCTATTGGGACAATGGCGCGAGTTCCAACTACCTGCTGCCTTACGATGCCAGTAATACGTTCAATCTGCAGGCGGGCCGCGGCTACTGGCTGGTTCACCGGAATTCCTGGTGGGTTAAAACCACGCTGCCATCGGCCCCGCTGAATAGCAACCGGGAAGTCGAAATTACCCTGCACAGCGGCTGGAATATCATTACCAATCCGTTTACCGAAACCCAGGCCTGGTCCGGCATTCAAACCACCAACAATGTCACCGATCCCATTTACGGGTTTAACGGTACCTTTAACCAGAGCACCAGCTTCGAACCGTATCAGGGCTATTACTTCGATAACCGGCAGAATTTATCCGTGTTAAAAATTCCCTTTAATCCGGCCGCCCTGGCCAAAATCGCACCGCCGCCGGAACCGCGCTGGCAGGTACACCTGTTCCTCACCGCCGATTCCCTGGTGGACAGCAGTGCGTTTCTGGGGGTCATCGATGCCGATCCGGCCGAAGTGGCCCGTTACAATTTCCGCAAACCCCGGGCCGTGGGCGTCATTCCCATGGTCGCGTTCCTGCAAACCGATGCCAATGGCAAAAAAACCACCCTGGCCACCGATTTCCGCGCGCAACTGAACGCGGTCACGGTCTGGGAGGTGCCGGTTCAGGCCCCGGAAAATACTGCCTGCACGCTGCGTTTTGCCGGCATTGAAAGCATTCCGGCCGAATATTCAGTTGATCTGCTGGATGCAACCGGCCGCCAGTGCCAGAATTTGCGGCAGCATTCAACCCATTCGTTCATCGCCCAAAACAGCCTTACCAGTTTTCAAATTCGGGTGAGCGCTGGCAATGGCGCGGAAACAGGCGACACCTCGCTACCGCCAGCCAACTATGCGCTGAACGCCATCTATCCAAATCCGTTCAATGCCCAGGCGACGATTGCGTACCAACTGCCCGAACAAACCCTGGTGCACCTGAAGATCGTGGACATTCAGGGGCGCGAAATCCGGACGCTGGTGAATGAAACCAAACCCGCCGGCATCCACCAGGTACAGTTTCAGGGCCTGGATTTACCCAGCGGGGTCTATTTTTGTCAGTTTCAGGCCGGGGTGTTTAGCCAGACGCGGAAGTTGCTGCTGCTGAAGTGAGGGCAGAGCGCAGAGAGCAGAGCGCAGAGAGCAGAGCGGGCAGGGGGTGCTATTTTGAGAAGAACAGGCACGGTTTGAAAATGAATTTATTCCATTGGAGAATGGATGCACGCTATCCGGATATGAATTTATTCGATTCGGTGGTGAATGAATTTGATTTGAAGATGAATTAATTCGATCCGGATCTGAATTCATTCGGTTCAGATATGAATTGATTCAGTTCTGAGGTGAATGAATTCATTCCGGATTTGAATTCAATCGGTTCAGATATGAATTGATTCAGTTCCGAGGTGAGTTAATTCAATCCGGATCTGAATTCAATCGGTTCAGATATGAATTAATTCAGTTCTGAGGTGAGTTAATTCAATCCGGATCTGAATTCAATCGGTTCAGATATGAATTAATTCAGTTCTGAGGTGAATGAATTCATTCCGGATTTGAATTCAATCGGTTCAGGTATGAATTGATTCAGTTCTGAGGTGAATGAGTTCAATCCGGATTTGAATTCATTCGGTTCAGATATGAATTAATTCAGTTCTGAGGTGAATGAGTTCAATCCGGATTTGAATTCATTCGGTTCAGATATGAATTAATTCAGTTCTGAGGTGAATGAGTTCAATCCGGATTTGAATTCACTTGATTGAGATATGAATGAATTTGAACCGGATATTAATTCGCTTTATTTCTAAACAGGAGATGAGTGAGTGTTGGGACGATAGAGGAAAATATAAAAGCATTTTTACCAATGCGATTATTTCCCTCACACCTACCACTCTCATGTACGCTCCTTCTCCAAACCACCGAAGCTACTTTTTCATTAGAAAAAATAATATTCACTTTCCATGAGCCGTTTTGTCTGGATATCACGTAATGTAATAGTAACAGATTATTTTGAAAAAATTTCTACATAGAAATTATTCAAAGTCAGCTAAATGTATTTTAAAAGAAAGTAGACGAAACTCAAAAAGCATAATTTTAAAAGGACATCATTTTAACATATTATTTTCAGTTCTTACATATATTAACCTAAATAATGCTAAATAGTTATAAGGAGTTCAGAGATGGAAAATACGAATGACAAATTGATCCAAAAAGTAACAGGTGCAATTAAAATTGTAGGCGGCATTTCAATGGGGATAGCAGGTTTTGCATTAGCAACCGGTAAAATCGCAATTGCCGGACTTTTTAGAATCCCTCCAAGTCACGGAGGTGGACATGCGATTGCAGAAAAAGGAGCTAAATTAATTGAAAAAGGTTGGGATGAATTAACTTCATAGAAAAATAAAAATACAATCATTAACTTATAATTAATATTTGTATACCTATAATAACTTAACCAAGGAAATTATAAAATGATTGAACATCTTGTAAAACATGCTCTTCATATGTTAGGTCATCATGGTCGAAAAGGTTGTGGTGGGGCTCTTATTCTAGTTGGTTTTTTTTTAATCCCAGTGATAATCGGAATCCCAATGATAATTATTGGGATATATCTCCTTGTTACTGAAGACTAATCTATTTAAGTTTCTTACATTTCAAAAGGGTTTAATATGATGAAATACCAATAAAGAAGGTTGCTGAAAGGATAAAAAAATGAGCTGGCTCAAAGCTTTTTTATACGGTACCGGTGGGTTTCTTCTCGGTGGTCCTATCGGCGGTGGAATTGGAATGGCATTTGGATTAGCATCTGATGATGAAGAGAGTTCACTCAGCGCCGAAGAAACTTTACAACTGCAATTTTTTATTTCTGTCTTTTGTCTTTCTGCCAAAATGGCAAAAGCTGATGGAATTATTCAAAAGGAAGAAATTTCAATCATCGATCACTTCATCAAAGATGTACTTGAATTAAACAGCGATGCCAGGGAAATGGCTATCAAAATATTTCGAGAAGCAAAGGATTCTTCACGTTCCTTTGAAGAATTTGCTTCAGATTTCTACTCAGCATTTCGATATGATCACGAGAAACTTGTGGGGATGCTTCACTTATTATTGGCGATTGCACTTGCCGATAATGTCTTTCATCCAAATGAAGAAAAAATGATTCTAAGTGCTGTGAACATTTTCAATCTAAGTCAAAATGAATACGAACAAATTAAAGCATCTTATATAGAGAATACCGACAAATATTATGCGATTTTGGAATGTACCCGAAATGATAGCATTGAAAAGATAAAGATGAATTATCGGAGATTGGTTAATGAATATCATCCGGATAAAATTACTTCTTTACAATTACCAAAAGAGTTCATTCAATTTGCTACCAATAAATTTCAAGAAATTCAACAGGCGTATGATATTATTAAAAATGAACGTAAAATGTCCTGATTGATGACTGAATTTTTAAATTTATAAAGTTTCAAATAATATGACATTAATTAACCATACAAAATTATTTACTATTTAAAATATAAATAATCGCCATGAACAAATTTACCGAAATAATTCATGAAAAAAAACCAATTGCTCTTTTAATTGGCTCTGGCATCTCCGTTCCGGCACCAGCCAGTCTTCTCTCAGGCAATGAATTTTCCAAAAATATCATTAAGCGTATCAGTCCAAACACGGCGATTGAAACGCAATTGCTTGAATTGTGTGATCCGCAACGAAAAAATCGAAGAAATAAAGGTGATTTTCTTCGTTTTGAAGGACTAATGCAAATCATCTATGACCATTTTGATCCTGAGCTCAATATTCTTGACATCATTAATCGATCAAATTTACCCAATTTAAATCATTTTATGTTAGCAAACTTGTTAAAATTTGGTTGCATTATTTTCACCACTAATTTTGATAATTTGTTAGAGCTTGCATGCATCGAACTCAACATTCCATTCAAGGAATATCTGACACAAGAAGACTATCATATTCAAAAAAGCATTGATAGCCAACAAACACCAATTTTTAAATTGCATGGTTCTTTAAAAAAATACCAAAATGAATGGATTGATGCAAAGTATTCCATCAAAGCAACGCTCAATTCAATCGGACAAAGTGATGATAAACTGCAGTTTGCACCAGCACAAAAAAGAGTACTTGAAGAATATTTACAGAATTATGATTTAATCGTTATGGGCTATTCAGGTTATGATGATTTCGATATTGGACCATTACTTAAATCCATACCGAGTGAAAAACGCGTTATCTGGATCAATCATATCGATAATGATGCTGCAGAAAGTTACGGGTCATGGGAAGAATTGATACAGGCACCCAGAGATAAAAATGGTGATTTTATTTCGAAACATGAGCAATTACTATTTGAATTGGGTGAAAACGCTAATATTCGCAATCCGCATGATATTCTGTTATTAAATATCAAAACTGAAAAAGTTTTAGAGTTCCTCAATCAAAAATTTCAGGTGCCGCCAGAAATCGACCAACTAAAATCCATGCCTAAAGGCACCACTGTTGTAGTAGATAAAAATCAGCAATTTTTTGATTCATGGGCAAAAGAACACCTCAACTCCCCTGGCGATCAATTTCTGGGATGTAGCATGCTATTTAATTCAATTCAAAGAGTTGATGAAGCATTGGATTGTAGTTTTCAAGCGCTTGAGCACTTTCAATCAACAAATGATAAATTAAAAATTGCCGTTTGTTTTAAAAATATAGCTGCAATTTATCACGAGCTAAACGATCAAAATTTGTTTCTTGAAAATGCAAAAAAAAGTTTGGAATTTTTCGAAGCGATTAATAACCTCGACGGTATTTCTGCAATCAAGCAGACTTTAGGGATTTACTATTTTGAAACGGGAAAGTGGGATCTGGCATTGAATTTTCTAAATGAGAGTTTCTCATTAACAACCAATGCAACAATGAAAATTTCAACTTTACAGACGATTGGAATGATCTATCAAAACAGAGGTCAATATGTTGAAGCGCGTACAAATTATCAAAAAAGCCTTGAACTGGCTGAAAAATCAGGAATTATTGCATTAGTCGGTAACGGATTAACTTTACTTGGGATCCTTTCATTCCTCACGGGGGATTATGATGCGGCTCTGACAAATTTTCAAACCAGTCTGAAAATAGATAAAAATTTAGGAAATAGCTATGGAATTGTTTCCAATATGCAGTACATCTCCCAAATTTATTTAAAGCAAAATAAAATTGATGAGTCCAAAGCTTATCTCCATAAATGCCTTCAGATTCATGAATCGACAAAAAATCGCGCCGGAATTGCAGAAACTTTTTTTCAAATGGGTCAACTTTGTGATGAGAATAATGATCGTGAAAGTGCATTCACTTACTATACCAATGCATTAAAAATTGATGAAGAATTAAACAATCTTGACGGAGTGGCAAAGGATTTTCACCAAATTGGTAACTATTATTCTCAAAAGGACTTCGAAACTGCTATTGACTTTTATAAGAAAAGTTTAAGTATCAGTCAACAGTTAGGTGATAAATTACACATTGCAACCATTTATGCCCAAATCGGATTGATGCATAAGAAAAAAAATAATTATGAACATGCCATCAAATATTTGTATCACGCTTGTAAATTTTTTTTAAAATTGCATAATCCTTATTTTAATGAAGTTATTGCTGATCTAAAAGAAATCAAACAAGAAATTGGTTGGTTACGTTTTGGAAAGTATTATATTAAAGCACTTCAACAAAAAATCCCAATTTAATATAACCTCATCGAAAAGTAATCAATTTAGCGTAGAGTGATTATCAAAATATGGTCATATCCTGAAAAGAAATAATTTGATTTGATTCTGAATTCATCCAGTTCAGATACAAATTAATTCATCCTGCTATGAGTTCATGCAATCCCGATCCGAATATTCTTAATTTTAAACAGGTGCGGAGTAAGTGCCGGGCCAGGGGCAGAAAAAATTTTCAATTTTGATGAGCTGTTCTATCCCGATTTTACGTTATTTTAATAAAGCGACTGGTTCTGCAAAATATATTTCGAAAGGGATATTCGACGTAAATTGAATCAATATCGTAACGACTCCGGTTGGCTGGTTCAGGGTTCAGAGTTAGAATCCGTTGTTTTCAACTGCTCAATCTGTCCGGGGAAAAATTTCTTTTATTAAAAGCAGATTGTCGAATAATGATAAACGCTGAACCGGAAACCTTTGAACCTTGAACCTGAGCAGCTACTCAGTATCTTTAATTCGGATACTTTTCCCGACTATAAAATTAATTAACCAAATCCATTCATATAATTTGTGAGGGTGACATGTCCGCTGAAAATATTATTTCCATCAAGATCAAAGCTGAAGATCTGGAAAAGGCTAATGCTGCGGTAAAAACGTTAGCCGAAATTTTTGAACCGCATCTGATTGCCCTGACCCAACAGGAACGAAGGCAATATCCGAAAATGAGCGACAAGACAGAGCCATTTGTTAAAAAATCGCTGGAATATATGAAAACCGCGCCTCAATTTTCACCACCGTTTATCGATGTCAATGAAATGGAAATCGATTTCCAGGCCATTACCCAATTGTTGCCGATTTATCTGATTCTGGAACGGCTCAGCAGCAATCTGGATGACACCATATTACTTTCGGGCAGTGAAGCTTACTCAGCCGCGTTGGGTTACTATAATTCAGTCAAACAGGCCGTTAAGATGAATGTACCCGACGCCAAACCAATCTACGAAGATTTGAAAAAACGCTTCGAAAGACAAGGGCCGGGAAAAGCGGCTAAAAGTGAATAGGAGCGTTTGGGCGGCTGGCTTTTGGCATTTAGCCTAATGAATGCGTTGGAAAATTAATGGCACACTTGAAAGCATAATGGCTTTTCTCCGGCTCCCACACCCACCCACTCCCATAACCGTCAGATTAAGATTCAAACTCATTAAAAAACAAATGAATAGCCACGAGCTTTAGCGCGTGGATCGGATTACCCCCAAAATTAAATGGTGGGTTTTAACCCATGGGGGAATAAGATCTCGGGTTTATAAGCCCGTTGATTTTGGGGACGCACATTGAACCACGAGCTAAAGCTCGTGGCAATTCAATCGTAACTTATTGAAATTCATAGGTTCATCGTCTTAGCCTGACGGCTATGCACCCACTTCCCCCCTCCCAATAAATTCTTACACTTTTTCAAAAAAATTCAATTTCGATGAGCTGTTTGGACTAATTTTTACGTAATATTAATAATAGGCGTATTCCACATAACCAGGTAACAATGATACGATGCCTGAAATTTTGGCATTTTCTGGCATAAAATTAAGAAAAATCGAAAAATCGTATACATATTTCATGGTTTCGGTTAGCCAGGTTTCTATAAACGATTGATTGATAATTTTTAATTATTTTTGACAATCTTAACCCGTGATTTGACGCTTTTACGCGAATGGCGCGGATTGAAAGGCGCCCCTGAATTTAAGATACCGGCGTCAGGCGCGTTTTACGCCAGCACCTAAAAAGAAAGGAAATCCAGCAATGACATTTATCGCTCGTGCTCTGTTTATTTGTTGTACGCTGTTGATGTTGTACCAGCCAATACCCGCGGCCAATAATTCTGAGGCGTACACGGTCCAGCTCACGCAATTAGACCCTTCTTCGTTTCCACAATTTCGGATTTATGTCGCCCTGAATAGCGCAACCGGTGCACCCCTTCCCAATTTAACACCGACGAATTTTCGACTATTTGAGGACGAACAGGAATATCCGGTTTTAGAGGCGATCCCCGCAACCGACCTGGCTCAGGATGAATTTTCCCGGTTGGCAGTTGCGCTGGTATTGGATAATAGCTTCTCGATGTCACTGGTCGTAAAACAGGTTGAAAAAGCCGCGATCAGTTTTATCGAAAATTTACGAAAACAGGATTTAGCCGCAATCGTAATGTTCGACAACCATCAGTCCCGGTTGAAAGCCCGCATCCGTGAAAACTTTACCGCAGTGAAATATAGTCTGAAAAATAAAACTCAGCTAAAGCAATTGACCGATAATACCTATATCTATGATGCTCTTTTTCTGGCCTGTACCGCCGTCGATAAAATCGAAACGTTAGGGCGCAAGGCAATTGTCGTTCTTTCGGATGGAAATGATAACGGCAGTTCCACCAAATTAAATCAGGTCATTACCCAGGCACGGAAAAGTAATATCCCGATTTTTCCCATCAACTTCGAAAAGCAGGCGGATGAGCAGGTATTACGACGTCTGGCAGAGGAAACGGGCGGAAAATATTATTTTTCACCTAAAACGGGTGATCTGGCGGAATTATACGTCAATATTCTAAAGGAATTGCAGGGGCAATATCGGCTTAGCTATCAGCCGGACCAGCGCAGTTGGGAAAAAACTTCGCGCAAAATCCGGGTGGAATTTCAGTTCGATGGCCACTTTGCCAGCGCTGATCGGATTTTCGATACGGATCTGGCTTATCTGGGATATCTCAATTTGCTTTATAAAGAAAAAGTATTTACAGTAAAGGATCAGGATTATCTCGATTTTCTGGCGCAATATCCTCAAAACGAATGGGCCGATGATGTCCAGTTTAAATTGGGGGTATTTTATGAAGAACATGGCGAATTTCAAAAGGCGCGTGAAATTTACCAGCAGCTCGCGCAATTTCCCGAAAGTGAGTGGCAGGATGATGTTTTATTTCATCAGGGGAGGATGTCCGCCGCTCAGGGTAATTATCAACAAGCTATCAGCGAGTTTCAGTCGCTGGTAACACGCTTTCCTAAGGAAAAATCGACCCCGGCCGCCCTATTAGGTTTAGCCCGGGCGTATCGCGGGCAGGGCGATTTTCTAAACGCCCAAAAATATTACTTGCGACTGAAAAATGAATTTCCCGGCAGTGACCTGGCCGATGAAGCGCTGCTGGAATTATCCTATCTGTTACGCACCGAAGCCAGATTGGATCAGGCCAAAGAATATTTAAACGAATTGGTCCAGAAATATCCGGAAAGCAATTGCGCGGTCCATGCCTATTATGAACTGGCAGATATTATGCAAAAGGAAGGCAAATTTTCTGAAGCGCAAAATTATTGTGATCTGGGGCTAAAAGCGACCGATGATACCACGCTGATCGCAAAAATTTACTGTAAAAAAGGAGAAATTTATCAGGACAACCAGAACCCGGACGCAGCCAGACAAGCATATAATCAGGTACTTGCCAATTATGGTCAAAATGGTTTTGATGATGATGCCCGATATGGATTAGCCCGAACCTGCCGCCAGCTTAAAGATTTTTCCGGGATGCGGGAACATTATGCCGCATTGGAGCAGATGCACCAACAGGGGGAAAACCTGAGTTTTGAACTGAATGAAATCGACCAGCAATCCGGTACGATTCCTCCTGAAGATGGTGGGATGATTACGACACTTTCCGGCGCCCGGTTCGAAGTTCAACCTGGCAACATCAGTTTTCCACTGGATGTGTCCATCAAGGCAGTGCCCACACCCGAGACGGACCAAAATCTGGCAATTGCCGGCAAGATTTACGATTTTAAAGCGAATAAAGAACGATTTTTGTCTCCTATCCGAATTGCACTGCCCTATCAGGAGAAGTGGTTGGCAGAAACACATAAAGATCCCCGCGGGTTCAAGTTATACAGCTTTCAGGATGGTAAGTGGGAAGTGATTCCCAACAGCCAGGTTGAACCCAATGAAAAACTGATTTTTGCGGATGTGACTCACCTGAGTTTGAAGACGATTATGTACCAGCCGCCACTTGTGCTGCGCTTTCATGACATTTTATTTGCTTTCGGTCAGGCAAATTTGACGACCGCAGCTCTGACCCAGCTCGATACGGTGATTCAGTTACTGAAACGAAGTTCTCAATTAAAACTGGAAATCGCCGGGCATACCGATAATGTGGGCCAGGATGAAAGCAATCTGCTGCTCTCGCAAAAACGCGCTGAAAGTATTAAAAATTATCTGGTAAAACGGGGAATCGCCGCCAAAAGAATTATCAGTAAAGGCTATGGTGAAAAATATCCGATTACCGATAACGACACCGAAAACAGCCGCCAGCTCAACCGCCGCACCGAATTTGTAGTGATCAGCAAAGGTGAAAGTGATATCGTCACTGATTCACCGAGACACTATTTGGCTCCAAAATTCACGATACAGCTCGGGCAGTATGCACTTTTAAATCAGGCCCTTGAAGAACAAAATTTTTATCAGCAACGCGGCATTAAGGTCGATATTATCGAGCACCGGCAGGGACAGAAAATCAGCTATTCTATTTGTGAAGGGCGCTACGAAAAAACCGAAGAAGCCCGGAATCGAGCTGAACAGCTTAAATCCCAATACAAAAATCTAAAATATGAGATCATCGAAAGGTAACTTCTATGTGGCATTTAAGTCGCTCCCGAACGGTTTTTTTTACGTTATTCATCGCAATTTTTTCAATTACAGCTCCTGTTATTGGTCAAACCACGACTGAAAAAAGCGCGGTTTCAGTATTGTTTTTTGATTTTGATGAGACAACCGATCCATCCTTAAAATGGGTTCGCTGGGGGGTGTCCGAATTGCTCTGTTATCCGCTGCAGGATGTTCCCGACATTCGATTGGTCGAACGAAACCGCATTAAAAGTCTGGTTGAAGAAATGAACCTGGGTCAGAGCGGCATTTTAAACGAGGCGGATGCAATTACGGCTGGTAAATGGATGGGGGTGCAATTCAACATTTTTGGCAGTGTGATGAAAACCAGCGCCACCGAAGTTGTTATTCTGGCCAAAATTGTGGATGTGAATACCGGCGAAATTATCGCCACCGAAAAAGTCGTCGGTGAAAAATCCGCGATTCAGGGGCCGTTAATTGATCTGTTAGCACAAAAACTGATTCCACACTTAACCCGGCGGGTTATTACGCCGCCAGTTCCAGCCAACACAGAAATACCCGTCACAGAAATCCCGCTGCCACCGCCATCGACGGATACACCGGAAATCTCAGTGACACCGCAAATTATTCCGGAAATCACGGCGCCGCCAACCGCGATGCCGGAAAGCCCCGTACCCCCGCCAGCTTCTACACCGGCCATATCAAATCAGGCAGATGCGCTGTCCCACTACCTGCAGGCGGGCTATTATTATAATTTGTCGAATCTGGAATTGGCGATCCAGGAATATCAGGCCGCAATTCAATTAGATCCCAATTTTATCAAGGCCTATATTGATTTGGGCGTATTATATTTACAACAAAATGCTTTTTCGGTTGCTGAAACCCATTTTAATCAGGCGCTGAGCATCGATCCCCGGTCGGAATTAGCCCATTTTAATCGCGGCCTGCTTTATGGCATCACTGGAAAATTAGATCCAGCGATTAACGAATTCTCCCAAACGCTCGAATTGAATCCCAACGCGACGGCGGTAATGGTTGAATTGGGCAAGGCGTATTATAAAAAACAGCTCTACGCGCAGGCAAAAGAACTATTCGACCGGATAATTCAACAGGATCCGCAATATGTCGCGGCGAATTATTACGCCGGGGTGCTTTATCGACGTCAGAATCAATTGGATTTAGCAGCCGCGCAATGGCAAAAGGTTACTGAAAACCAGGAACCTTTCTTTAAAGATGTCCGGCAACTGGCGTTTAAGCAATTAGGAGAATTGGCGCTTTTAAAAAAAGATTTTGCTTCCGCGATCACGAATTATACCCAGGCCCTCGAACAAACGCAGAAACAGCCCATTCCTGAAATCCAGGCCAGCATTTTTTGTGGTTTGGGTAAAGCCTGTTTTTTTCATAATCAACACGATAGAGCGCAGGCCCATTTAACCTCGGCGACAGATATAACGCCCGCTAATCCCGAGCCACATTATTATCTCGGTTTGGTTTATCAAGCCACGAAACATTTTCCTGAAGCTGACTCAGCTTTTCAAAAAACCATTCAATGTGATCCCAATGGTCCTTTTGGAAATAAAGCCCGGGAAATTCTAAAACGGCTGGAAGCAACAAAATAGCAGGGGCGATGCTGTTTTTAAATTACAGGGGCAGAGAGCAGAGCGGGCAGGGGGTGCTAATTTGAGAAGAATAAATCCTGTTTGAAAATGAATTTATTCGATTCGGAGATGAATTATACTCAAGCCGAAGTGGTTTTCGGATTTTGTGACAGGAGAGTGAAGTGCTCACTTAACCCACCCCTGGCCCCATAGCTGTCAGGTTAAGCATCTAATTTATTTGAAAACAAGATGTTGGATATATAAGAAATATTTAAGGAAAACCATCCATCTGACCCTCACCCCAACCCTCTCCCGGAGGGAGAGGGCGTAGCTATCCCCTCTCCCTCCGGGAGAGGGCTAGGGTGAGGGTAGTTTTTAACTCACTTATTTCTTAATTTCCAATTAGTTATCACCTTAACCTGACAGCTATGCCCCTGGCCCCTCCCTGACGGAGAATTGGGCTTTTTTCTTTGAATTTTACCTGAAATCACCACGCCAAGTCCCCTCACGGGAGGGGATTTAGGGGTGGGTCAAGTTCTTCTAAATCCGAAAACCATTTCGTTAATAGTATAATTCGATCCGGATCTGAATTCAATCGGTTCAGATATGAATTAATTCAGTTCTGAGGTGAGTGAATTCAATCCGGATTTGAATTCACCCGGTTCAGATATGAATTAATTCAGTTCTGAGGTGAATGAATTCATTCCGGATCTGAATTCACCCGGTTCAGATATGAATTAATTCAGTTCTGAGGTGAATGAATTCAT
>DYKB01000202.1 GCA_020722815.1 Caldithrix sp.
AGGATTGCCGCAGGTTCTTTCTGATTGGACGGGCTGTGATAGCCTTTGTCAAAACTGCATTTCCGGAATTCCGGGAATCGTTGCTGGACTTCTTTGATGATGGAAACCGCGATCTGATCATCGGTTTCGTTTTGCATCACCCGGTGGTGCAGGATAAATTGAAATTGATCTTTGACAATACAAACCTTTACGCCCAGTTCCACCGGGACACCGGCTTTGCCTTTGCTGATCCATTCGGTGTGCGGCTCAAACAGGGAAAAGACCTTTTCCCCATGAGGGATGGTTTCATGGTTGATGACCCGCCGCCGGATCTGATCCATTTGTCTTTCCGCATGGACGATATACTCCTGAATTTGATCGATGTGAAAAGAAACGAGGATATCCGCCGAATTGAAATTCAAGAGTGCTTGCCGGACTCTGCCGACATAATATTGCGCCGTGTCAATGTAGGCCTGGTGAGCGGCGATAATCAACCGGTCTCTTTCCGCTTTTTTCACCGGATCTTTTGCAGCGGAGTGTTTTAAAGTCTGAGCCTTTCGGAACAGTTTTTTGATTTTTCGCAGATGGTGTTTTCCCTGTCGCCATTCGGTAAAGTTCATTTCTCCGCAAACGGCCATGATCAGGGTCAACATTCTCCGTATCGCATCAAAAAGCAGATTGGTATCCGTCGGATAATGGACGTTGGTTTCAACCCCGAATGAATCACAGCTGCCGGTCAGTTTTTCGTCTTTTTTTACCGGCGATCTTGCGGCCGTACTTGACGACGATCTGGTTGATATTGTCCAGGATTTCCGGAGTGAAAAGGGAAATGTTGTCCTTTAATGTCTGGAAGGTCATATGGGTAACATCGTCCATTGATCCATGACCGAGCATCTGGCGCAGGGTTTTATGATTATTGGCGATTTTATGAAGTTTATCCTAATCCCAGTTGCAGCCCAGGCGAAGGGCGCCCAGGAGGAATATCTTCCATAAATCCATGCCCCTTCGACCGTTTTTGGTATCGATATGCGGGGGGATGAGCCGGGTAATCGCGGACCTCGCGATTGCAGTAAATGGCCTGAAGGCCGCGAAGAAGCTTCGGGATTCCGTTGCGGCATTTTGGATTGAACTTAATGCCGGCGATGGCGGTTTCGCCGATTTTCATTTGCATGTCGATAATTTTTCGCATGGTTTTTCCCTGAAGATTTTCTGTTCAACCGGCTTGCCGGTTGATGGCGGAAAACCGATTCAAAATTTATTATCAGTAATTTCAATATATTATGTTATTAGTTAGAACTAATGTCAAGAACAAAATCGATAAAAATTCATTTTTTTTGAAAATCTTCATTTGATACTAAATTTACAATAAACCGTTTTTATTGATTATACCCATTTTCATTCATACACTAATTATGACACAACCCTGGCGCCAAAGGCTCAGGATGGCGATGGATGCGGTCGATCTCGGATTTGGGCTGATTGAAAAAATGCCTTGAATTGAAAAGCCAGGTGAGATTATCGATGATACCCAGTTCCCGGAATTTTTTTTCGCTTTCCTGTAAAGCCTGCTCCTCCCTCTTTCGGTCCGTAATTTCAGTAATCATGGCGCATATTCCGTTAACCGTACCTGTTTTAAGGGTAGCGCAGGCCGAGAATGAAAAGATAAAAATTATTTGTTAGATACACAATCACATGAATCCATATTGATGTCAAATTTTTAGAGAGGAGAGGAAGATGACCTTCCCCTTCGGATCATCCAAGAAGCAGAACACGGGGCTTATGAAATGTCATCTGAAAATTTTCAAACCGGGTTGCCGCAATCGGCCGGCCCATTGAAAAATCCGGAAAAAACCTTTTGTCCACCCGGCTTTTTACAAGCCGTGCCGGACGCACTCGGCCTTTTGCATCCATTTGCGTCAGGTATATCCTGTTGTTCAAGTAAGCCGCTCCGCGGCAGGGGAGCGGCGCCCCCTTGTTTTAAGGA
>DYKB01000045.1 GCA_020722815.1 Caldithrix sp.
TTGCAGGGACCCTCGAATTGTTACTAAGGTCAATAAGGTCGATTGGGTTTGATCTCGTGGCCTGGTTGATTAAAAACCTTATTAACCTGAGGAATCAGTAAAACCGGCGACACAACAAATTTGATACTATTCCCTGTGAACGGTTACGAATTGCCGTAACCGTTCACAAGTGTAATAAAATAAAAGCTTCTATCATGCCCGTCCGTTAGCTAACGGATTATCAGGCACCCATTTGTCTAAAAAAGTATGGATTCCCAACAAACTTGTACTCGAATGTTTTTGTCGGGTAAACATGCGGGAATGACAGATTCAATCCACCCTGTGAACGGTTACATTTTTATTCTGTAGCCTCTTGATTCTGTGGGCATAAAAAGAATCTTTATTTCGATTTAAACCTCGGTTCGACAGATATTAAACCAACTGCAAAAGGCCATTTTCTAAAACCCAAACGCTTAATTCAGGCGACATTTTCTTTTTTTTTTTGGATTAATAAACCGTTTGATTTCGTTTATTAAGTTAGAGTTATACTTTCTTACCTGAAATTCTAAAATGGAAATTTATGAGGTAATGAAGCAATGAAAGACCCCCTCCTGCCTCCCCCAAAATTCCAAAAAGCGGAATTTGGGGGAGAGAAAGCGGGGTTCTCTCCCCCATTTTCGCTTTTTAATAACTGGGAGATACAGAAGGGGTCAAGACTTCACTGAAAATGATTTCAGCAAAGAGAAAACAATTCATTTTAGAATTTCAGCTCTTATTTGATCGGCTATTTATCCGAAAAAACCGGAGGAAACGAATGAAATCCAAATTTATTCATTTATTACTGATGAGCTGTTTGATCAGTAGCGGATTTATTTTCGCTCAGCGCAATATTGAAATAAATCCAGCTCACCTACAAAATCTGCGTATCGATTTTGTCAATCCCGCTGCCAATAGCTGGCACGAAACGGCCCGCGTGGCAGCGGGTTACCAGTTATTGAACGCTGGTTTCGGTACGACATTTAGTAATAGTGCTGTCAGTTTTATTTACCCCACAACCAGACTGGGTAGCTTTGGAATACGGGGGCAAAATTTCCAGGCCCATTTGTTACGGCAGAGCCAATTGGATTTGACCTACAGCTACCCTATCTGGAAGCGTCGTGGCACCATAGGATTCAATATTGGGCTGTTGAATCAGACCTATAATGAAAATCAGTTTCAATTGGAAGATCCCGGGGATCCGATTCTCAGCCAAAAAACTTCCCGATTAAATTTGAATCTGGGAGTGGGGGCGCTGCTGGAAATTTTTCCCAAATTGACCGCCGGCCTAAGCCTGAACCACCTCAATCAACCGGATATCGCCATTGGGCAGGGAACATGGAAACTTCCCATCCACTGGAACACCGGCCTTTTTTATGCCAATCCCATCATCAGCCCGTTCGTCAATCTGGAACAGGATCAGGCAGAAACCTATTTCGCCATTGGTGCGGAACATCGCTTCCTGCATGATAATAGTGCCTTGCGGGGCATCTATTCCCCGGAAAATCTGACCTTCGGCGTCGCTTATCAATTTAAAAATTTCTTGCTGGATTATGCTTATCACTATCCTTTAACCGACATCAGTGAAATTTCCAGCGGCAGTCATGAGTTCTTTATCAGTTATGAATTTGGCGCGCCGCAGCCTGATTTTGAATTATCCCTTGGAGATACCGATCCGGCGCAATTGGAAAAAACAGGCATCTTTCCCGGTGAAACCGCGCGCTATGTCGTCAAAAGCCGCGCCCGAAACGGTTTTCACGGCCCAATTTACCTCACCTTGCAAAATCTGCCTCCGGAACTGGAAGCCCATTTAACGCAGCCGGAAATCCCGGCCGATGGTCTGGCCGAAATTACCCTGACAGCTTCAGCGGCTGCCCAACCGGGTACATATCCCATTCGGCTTCAGGGAACCGCGGGTAAATTGGCGCACGCGCTGGTGCTCACCCTGAAAATTATGCCATTACCCCGCCTGCTTGCGGCGGTCAAAAGTTCCATTGATAGCCTCAAAATTATCGAAAATCTGGAAATTCGGGAAGAACACCCGATTTTAAATTATATCTTTTTTAATGAAAATGATGCCCGGCTCTCGCCCGAACGCTACCATTTAACGAAAACCGGTGAAGACTTTGCCCCAACCGCTGAATTGGGCCAGACCGCCTTACACCAGTACCGGGATTTATTGAATATTTTAGGCCGCCGGCTGCAACAACACCCCCGGCTGAATATCACTTTGATCGGTTACACCAGCAGCATCGAGCGGGAAAATACCGGATTAGCCCGGCAGCGCGCCCAGGCCGTGCAGGATCATTTGTGCCAAACCTGGAATATTCCAACGGCACAGATCAGCCTTCAGGCGCGTCAATTACCTGAACATCCTTCCGCCGATACTGATCTGGGAAGAGAGGAAAATCAACGGGTGGAAATCATTCCGCAGCCGGGTTCTGAAGCCGTGCTCGCCGCGATGGTAACCACCACCTCACAGACCCGGCTTTCCGATTCGACCTGTACGTTCCAGACGATTCAATCCCAGGCTGAAGCCGGCGTGAAACACTGGGAATTTCAAATTTTTGACGACACCGGCCAGATAATTCGCCGCTGGGAAGGACAAACGATGTTACCGCAGCAAATTCACTGGAATTGGAAAGACAACGCAGGCCGATCGGTGGTCATGCGTCCCTTTTTCAGTTATCAACTCACTTTGGTGGATCGACACGGCCAGGTCAGTCAGTCGCCACCCGCGCGCATTAATACCAATTATCAGATTATTCAAACCGTTCAAAAAAGTCAGCGGGTGGAAAAATTTCGCTTAATCCTGTTTGAATTTGCCAGTGAGGAAGCCGACCTGGCTTCACCCGGTATTCAGCAGAAATTAGCACAAATTGTTGAAAAATTTAAGGAAGCCACGGGCGCCCAAATCCGGCTCAAAGGCTTTACCGATGTCATTGGAACCCCTGAATTTAACCGGGAACTGGCGCTGAAACGGGCAAAATCCATCTTCAATCAACTGGTGCGGATGGGAATTCCCGCGGCGCAAATCCGTTACGAGGGTCTGGGCCAGGATTCCCCACTGATTAGCAATGATTTGCCGGAGGGACGGATGATAAATCGGCGGGTGGAAATTTATATTGAATATCCGTAGGGGGCGGTTGGCTTTTGGCGGTTGGCGACTCAGATCCAGGGGGCGAAAAAGGATTGAGGTTCAGGAAACATCCCCCCTGAATACACCTTCAAAGGGAAACGGCTCTCCTTCCTCTTTGAAGGGGGGGCAAGGGGGCATAGCTGTCAGGTTAAGCATCTAATTCTTTTGAAAACAAGAGGTTGAATATATAAGAAATACTTAAGGAGAACCATCCATCTGACCCTCACCCCAACCCTCTCCCAGCGGAAGAGGGCGTAGCTATCCCCTCTCCCGCTGGGAGAGGGTTAGGGTGAGGGCAGTTTTTAACTCACTTATTTCTTAATTTTCAATTAGTTATCACCTTAACCTGACAGCTATGGGGCAGGGGGATGTAAATATCAATTGTTAAATTTTGAATTTAGATGAAAATGGGCAAAATTTTAAAATAAAGGTGATTTTAAATGAAAAATCAATTCAAGAATCTGCTAATTTTGGCAATTTTTGCCAGGATAATGTCATTGGTATATCTGCTTTTCGCTGTTCCGGCGTGGCTTATCGCACAGCCCAAACTTATCCCCAAAAGTCCTGATTTTCAGGTCAATGAAAACGCCGGTTTTTGTGACCAGAACAATACCGATGTGGGCATCGACAGCGCGGGGAACATGGTTGTTGTCTGGGAAGATGCCCGCAATGGGAACTGGGATATTTATGGCCAGCGTTATTCGGCAGCAGGTATTGCCCTCGGCGGAAATTTTAAAATCAACGCCGATCCCAATAATCGCCGGAACCACCACAATCCGTCCGTGGCAATCGCGCTTGATGGCCATTTCATCGTCGTCTGGCAACACGCCGAGCACGACGCGATTTATGGCCAAATATACGATGCCCAGGGGCAAGCGGTGGGCGGCAATTTCCAGGTGGATGATCCCTCGGTGCGCCAGGGTCAGGTCACCTATCCGGAAATCAGTTTGAATCAAACAACCGGCGAATTTGTCGTCGTCTGGGATTATTTTCATCATGCGACTCAGCATGATGTTTATGCCCAACGTTTTACGGGCAATGGGCAGAAGCTGGGCGCGCCGATTCAAGTAAATCCAGGCACGGTGGCGCGCTATCCCAGCGTGAGCCTGAACGCGGCCGGCGACTGGATCGTGGTCTGGCAGGACGAACGCGCCGATGCCGGCGACATTTACGGCCAGCGTTTTGACGCCGCGGACCATCCGGTGGGCGCCGATTTTAAGATCGATGATCAAATCCAATACAAAGCCGCCAGTCCCATCGTCGGAATGGCTGCCGATGGTGGATGGGTGGTCATCTGGCAGGATTATCGCGAAGGCAACCATCTGGATATTCATATTTATGGTCAGCGTTACAATAACCAGGGTCAGGCGCTGGGTGCTAATTTTCGGATTGGCGGCGCTGAAGATACCCGAAATTGCGATCTGGTGGTGGCGGACGCAGGAAACTTTGCGGTAGTTTATCAGCAGGCGGCCGATGTTTACCTCCAGCGTTTCGATACCAATGGTCAACCGGTTGGCAGCGCGAACCTGGTGGTGGATCTAGCGGCGCAGTCTTTTGGCCAGTATAATCCCCATCTGGCGCTCAACTCGCAGGGGCAGTTGGCCACCGCCTGGGAAGATCGGCGCCAAGGAAATTATGACATTTTTAGCCAGCGTTTCAGTCCGGCAGGAGAAATGGTCGGAGTCAATTTTCAGGTAAATGATGATCCGCCCGGCAGCGCCACGTCCAACCAGCCGGATATCGCCGGCCGCGAAGATTATGGCTTTTGGGTAACCTGGGTCGATCCCCGAAATAATCATCTGGATCTTTACGCCCAGCGCTATGACCGAAATCATACGCCAGTTGGCGAAAATTTTAAAGTCAATGATGATTTAGCCGTCGCCTCTCAAAAAGAAGCCACCATCGGCATGGACGATGCGGGGAATGTGGTCATGGTCTGGCGGGATTATCGTAATCCAACCGCCATCGCGGATATCTATGGGCAGCGCTATGATCGGAACGGACAACGTCTGGGCGCGAATTTTCGGGTGAACGATGATCCGGTGGATGATCCTGAGCGTTATGGGCAGTTCGGCCCGGCGCTCGCCGTCAGTGCCGATGGCAGTTTTGTCGTGTGCTGGCATGATCAACGCCTCCGGCACAGCGGCCGCGCCTGGGTCATTTATGGCCAGCGTTACGATGCCGCGGGAACGCCGCTTGGCGGTAATTTCCAGATCAGTGATGATACTCGCGCCAGTTCTAAATTTTGGTCCAAAATTGCGGCGGATTCGGCCGGTAATTTTGTGGTCGTCTGGCAGGACACGCTGACCACCGGTGGCCGGGATATTTTCGGCCAGCGGTTCGCGGCCAATGGTCAGCGCCTGGGCACGAATTTTCAGATCAATTCACCCGGCGCGAATAACCGTTGTCAATGGCCTGACGTCAGTTTCGGCGCTCACGGTGACTTCTTGGTGGTGTGGATCGAAGGGAATGCGGCGAACGCCGATCTGTATCGCCGCCATTTTCAGGCCGATGGTACCCCGACGGGCGCGCCGGTCAAAGTCAATGACAATCTGCAATCCTCGACGCGTAATTTTCCGCGTCTCGGTTGGACCCAATTTTATCACTATTTCAATGTCGTCTGGCAGGATGACCGTAATGGGAATCTGGATATCTACGCTCAGTTACTCGATAGCGCGGGCAATCCTCTCGGCGCGAATTACCGCGTCAATCAGGATCCTGGCACGAATTATCAAATTGACGCGAAAGTGGCATTTAGTGAACGTTTTCTATATTACACCTGGGAAGATACCCGCACCGCCGGTCAGGGAAGGGATATTTATGCCCGCGTGGACGTACTGAACTCGCCGCCGGCCGTCCCTAAACTGTTGACGCCCGACCATCAGGCTTATTTGAATGTCGTTGTCCCGCAGCTTTCGTTTGAAATTCCGGCGGATCCAGATCATAACGAATTGTTAAATTTTATCGTTGAAGTTTCCACTGACAGTCAGTTTAGTAATTATACGCCCGGCGGTTACTTCGATAGCCAATCCGATACCTCGGGTTTTTCCCTGGACCCGCCTTATCAGCAAGGGAGTGGCGTCTGCCGTTTTACCGTGGTAACCGATCCCCCGCAATGGCCGGATCCGATTCCTTTGGCCGAGGGAACTTACTACTGGCGCGTAACGGCGAAGGATGATTTTGAAAAAAGCCAGCCTTCGGAAATTCGCCAATTTACAGTAGACCGGACGCCGCCGCAAAACGTACAACTCGCTTTGCTCGATCCCCAATATCCGCCGGACTGGTATCAGCCTGATTCGGTGAAAGAGATTGTGGCGGCAGTACGATACGATGAAAATAATCCGCAGCAATTAGTTCTGGAAATTGCGGGCCTGGACACTCTGGTGGTAACCGAAAATCTACCAGGTGGCGCCAATCAACAGGTGCTGATTTCAATTCCCGTGGCCGGCGCCAAAGATGGCGTCTATGAGGTGAAATCCCGCGTGATTGATCAGGTTGGTTCATGGCGCGCCAGTAATCCGGATTCCTTCCAGCTTGACCGCACCCCACCTCGGGGGACACGCGCGACTGCCATCGATACCAGTCGCCAGCTCGAATTTCAGGTAGATTGGGGTGGCGCCAGTGACAGCAATGGCGTGGGGCTTTCCGGCCAGTACGATGTCAATGTTCGGGACGATGGTGGTAATTGGCAAAATTGGCGCCGCCATTTCACGGGCACGCAGGCCACCTTTACTGGCGAATACGGACATACGTACGAATTTGAAGCTGCCGCCCGTGACTTTTTAGGAAATACCGAGCCTTTCACGGGGGTGGCTGAGACGCGCACCGCAGTTCTCCTGCCGCTGGATTTTTCGCTGAAAATCATACCGGATAGTGTGGCCATGCTGGCGGGCGATACCGTTTCGGTCACAATTACCATTACGCCGCAAGGCGGATTCAATGAATGGGTCACCCTTTGGATTCAGGATTTACCGCCAAACATTCAGGCAAAATTTGATCCCAAAGAAATCCAGCCTGGCAGCCAATCGCGCCTCACCGTGCAGACCAGTGCCCAAACTCCGGTCGGAACTTATTCCTTGCTGATTACAGGCGCAGCCGATACGCTCCAACACCGTCAGCCATTGGTACTACAGGTGGGTGCTGCCCCGGATTTTGAATTGGTGGTTCAGCCAGACAGTACCGAAGTGCGGGCCGGCGACCAAGTGATCACCGAAATTTCATTGCTGGCAAAAGGGGGATTTGATCAGGCAGTCACTCTGGATGTCCTCAATTTACCAACTGGCGCGCAGGCAAAATTTGATCCCAATCCAATCCGGCCCGGCAGCCAATCGCGCCTCACCGTGCAGACCAGTGCCCAAACTCCGGTCGGAACTTATTCCTTGCTGATTACAGGCGCAGCCGATACGCTCCAACACCGTCAGCCATTGGTACTACAGGTGGGTGCTGCCCCGGATTTTGAATTGGTGGTTCAGCCAGACAGCGCCGCCATTTTTGCCGGCGAAACCCAATCGATTCGCATTGCTATTCGGCCTGACCCGGACTTTGCCGATTCGGTAAAACTGTCCGTGACCGACTTACCGGAATTTTCGCGCGCGACGTTTAGTCAAAATCCAATCTGGCCCGATACCACGGCGACGCTCCGGATCGGAACGGATCGGTTGAGTCCGGCCGGACTTTACCAACTGCGGATTTCGGGAAGTACGACCACCTTCAGCCACGAAAAAATATTCGGACTGCGGATTAATCCCCGGTTGGATTTTCAACTGCGAACCACGCCGGATACCGCGCAGATACACGCCGGGCAAACCGCCTATTTTACGATCGAACTTCAGGCCGCGCCGCAGTTTGACCAATTGGTGACCCTCAACCTGGCTGGCATTCCCACCGGCGCGCAGGCGACTTTCAGCCCCAAGAGTATTGACCGGCAAACCAGTTCCCGCCTCACCCTGGAAACCTCCCGCACGGTTTTGCCCGGTTCGTATGCGCTCGTAATTTTGGGGCAGAGTGACGCCCTTTCCGCTCAGGATACGGTGTTACTCGTGATCCTGCCGTCGGGTGATTTTAAACTGCAGCTCGAACCCACTCAGGTTCAACTTGTCGCCGGCGCTTCGGTTGGAATCCAGGTTTCCATTCGCCCCGAAAATGAATTTTCCGAAAGTGTTTCTTTGGCGATCTCAGATTTGCCCGCGGCCACCAGTGCGTCATTTAATCCGGTTTCGATTCGGCCCGGCCAGGTGTCGCAGTTAACTCTGGTCACCAGTCCGGGTACCCCGCCGGGAAGCTATCAGGTACAATTTACGGGAACGGCCGGTGAACTGCGGCGCGAAGCCATCCTGCTCCTGGAGATTTTAGCCGCGCCGGATTTTCTGATCCAGGTCTCTCCTGAAACCTTACACGTCAAAGCCGGGGAAAGCGTAACTTGCCAGGTTCAGATCTTACCCGTGAATCAGTTTGATGAAACCGTCACCCTGTCCCTGACTGGTAATCCAGCCGGCGTGAACGGTACTTTTTTACCGGCACGCATTTCCGCCCTGACACCGGCCATGCTCACCCTGAGCACGGTCACCTATCTGAATTCCGGTCAATTTGAGCTGCAAATTCAGGGGATCAGTTCCCATCAATTGAATCGAACGGCCAGCCTGATGCTGGAAATTCAGGGTTTTCATGCCGGTGCCACACCCAATCCATTCACCCCCAATGGAGATGGCTTCAATGACTTTGTTCTGTTCAACTTAATGGAATTGCATTCCGGCGCAGGAGAAGTGAATATTTTTAATTTTCGCGGCAAAAAAGTCATTACCCTCCAGCAGAATTTTCGCTGGGATGGCAAGAATGAGGGAGGTGAAGCCCAGCCACCGGGGGTATATTTATACATCGCCAAAGCGGACGGCAAAATTATTGATAAGGGGGCGATTACATTGATTCGATAACGCTGTATTTGGCGTAACCAACAGGTCAATACATTAATATTATAGTATATAAATAACTCTTAAATTATCTGTACTGAACCAAAAAAATTCATAGCCACAAAGACCCAAAGGCACGAAGCAGAATAAAGGATTTTCAATACGACATTTAAAGCAATAATTTTAAATTAGTTATCACATAGATGAGGCAATGAAAATTTATCAAATTTTTTTAAGTTTAAAAAAGTAACTATATCAAACTAAAATATATCATCATCCATAACCTGTTGTTTTCTTTGTGTCTACGTGCCTTCGTGGTAAAATTTATAACTAATCCAGGTGAAAGGAACTTAGTCTATGAAAAAATATTTTTTGATTTTATTGCTATTGATGCCATTACTCGTCGGTTTTTCGATTCGCGGCCATCGCTGGATTACGGATCAGGCCTTTGACCAGTTGCCAGCGATGATGGACGCTTTTAAAAATCATTTTCAGACACCTGTAATGGAAAGTGTCCCACCAGTCTATATGTTACCCGACCTTTATGAGTACGGCCATGCTAACGAGAAGCTGGCCCGGAACATGGAAAAGCACTTTAATGCATTAGTTACCGCACTCACGGCAGAAGATTGGCACACCGCCGAATCTGAAATCGGTTATGTGGCACATTATTGTGGTGATGCCGCCAGTCCCACCCAGAATTCACCCGCCACCTGGGGAGAAATCGATAATGCGTATGATTTTGCAGTGGATCATTATCTCGAAACGATTGTTGTGGATAAAATCGAAACTGAGCCGGTACTGATCACGGATATTTATCAATTTACCCTCAATCGCTGCCAGGAATCTGCCATTTTGAGTGACTCATTGGTCCTGTTTTATCAAAAATCATCCCGGCCGGAAGACTTTTGGCAACAAAGCCAGCATATTTTTCAAAAACAACTCAATCTGGCGCTGGTCGATTGCCGGAATGTTTTATATACGGTCTGGGATCAAGCTGGACGGCCAGCGAATTTTCCGAATGGCGGCGGAGGGTGCAGCAATTGGCCATCTTATGCGGAGTAATTTTCGAAAAAAATTTTAAAGGGTCTTCAATCCAGGTGAGTTAGCTTCAGAATTTCTGATTTCGAGACAAAATTGATATCATCGTCGCGAACCATTCGGATCAGAGAATCTTTTATTTTTTGTTTATAAAAGGTAGTGTAAAATAGATATGAAAAGAATCGAGAAAAAGAGACGAAAGGCACCCTCCCGAAAAACAAAGGAACGGTAAAGCGAAGCTAACAAAAAAAAAGGGAAAAAGCAAGTACGAAATTTTACCAAACGGCGGCAAAGCAGTTAAAATTGGACATAGTTATCCTCAGGCTGCTTGAGGCAGTGAAGTCGGTTGAAACGAGGAGCTTTTAGAAAGAACACGAAACCGATCACACTATTTTTCCAGACAAAAATTTTGGGCGTATTCAAGCAGTCGAACCCATTGCGTCGGTTGGTTCGGTTGATTGACGACGGCCTCAATGGGTACCGGGATTTGGTTATTCAGTCGGGAATTTTTTCGAATAAAATTGAACCAGGCCACAAAATTAATTGTCGCAGCGGTTGCGCCCGGTTTCGAAGCAAAGTACTCGGACTTATCGATATACTTTTAAAAATTTTTGTTAAGCCGTTCGATAATCTGCTTCAGGTTTCTAAAATCCGCCGATGCGGCATCGGAATTTTCCAGGCCAATCACGATTTTATGGTTAATCACTATATTGGCTTGTTTCAGGAATTGAACAATCAGCGGGCAAACCGGATTGCCGTCAGAGACCAGCAGCGGATTGAAAGTGGCATTTTCCGCGAGCCGATTGGCCGGGAATGAAACTGCGTTTTTTCCGGCGTGGGATTTTTTCGATGATTGATGTATGTTTTGGAATGTCGGAGCAGGATAAAAATGGTAGCTAATAAAATGGCCACCGTTTTAAGCAGTTCCTTCACCATCGTCAGGGTCGAATCGGATGGCGCTTCAACTTTCGGGGTTGGTTCTTTTTCATTTGATTGGGGGCGGTTCTGTTTTTTGGCTCGCCGGGATTTTTCATCGGCCGTCCGGATTAATTGGGCACAGGCCTGAGTGCGCTGTTCGGGTGACGTGTATCTGAGCCACCGATCGATATCTTTGTGATCGTGCCACTTTAACCCAAAAGAGGAGAAGCAAGAACCGAAACCGTCAGGAACCACCGATCGATATCTTTGTGGTCGTGCCATTTTAACGGCGCCACCGTTATCCCATCGGCCGCGAGTTGTTGGGTAATTTTGACGGTGGCTTTTTCGCCGGCGGCATCCCGGTCGAGCGCGAGCCAGACCTTGGAAACCTGAGCTTTTTTCAAATGCTCCCGCTGGGGTTGCGTCAAGGAATTACCACAGAGGGCCAGCACATTCTGGTGGTCGGTGAATTGACAAATGGAGTGGAGGTCACTTTCGCCTTCCACTAAAATGATTTCCTGAAATTGCTTTAAGGCATCGTAGTGATAAAAAATAGCGCGAAAAAAGTCGCCGATTGATTTTGGATTTGTAACGGTCTAAATCCTTAATCGTAAAGCCCACCACGTGATTATTTTTAAAATGCGGGAACAGGAGAATTTCGCCGAAAAAATAATCGAGAATATGTTTTCCGCATGTGGCGACCAGGCCGGAACGGAGTAGTTGGGCATTAGTAAAGCCTTGTTGTTTGAGAAAATCGCACAGGGCGCGTCCCCCTTTGGCAAAGCCGATTTTGAATTGCTGAATGATTTCCGGGCTGCGTTTGCGTTGTTGGGTTAAATACGCCAAAGCCGCATTCGCGTCTGGTTCAAAAAGTTGCTGGTGATAAAATTCGGCGGCCAGATCAAAAATTTGCCGGGAAACCGGGTCTTGAGCTGGTTTTGGCCGTTCGTCGTTCGCGTCCGGTGCGGGTGGTAGCGGTGTTTGGGGCGACGAATTATCCCGGATTTTAGCTGAATCGTTTGGGAGCGGGGTCTGGGTGATTTCGGCTAATCGCACGACCGCCTGCGGGAATGAAAGTTGGTGAAATGCTTGCAGAAACGCAATATGGTCACTGGATTGGGTGACGGTTTTCGAGCCGGCGCCGCAGCCGAAACAATAGAAACTTTGTGTTGCTGGAAAAACCGTAAAGCTTGGTTGCGTTTCCGGATGAAACGGACAAAGTCCAACGAAAAGGTTGGCTTGTTTTTCCAACTTAACATCGCGCCCAATCAGATGTTCAATCGGAATTTGTTGTTTAAGTTGGCTGATAAATTCTTTGGTAAAGTACATCGGCTTGCCATCCTTTTTTTTGTTTTTTGTCCCTTATATTATAAGGAGGGTAGGCCTTTTTTCCATATCTTTTTATTTTTTTCTAGTTAAAAGAAAAAAATGTTAAAATATTTTACACTATCAAACAATTCGAAAGAAGTTCATTATGTATTCAAAAATATTTTATATTGCTTGTTTAATTTTCGTCTGGCTGCTTCCAATAGGTGCGCAAGATCCTCCCATTATCTGGAGCTTATCATACCCCGGTAGTGCTTCCTCAGTAATTGAAACTCAGGACAAAACGCTTATCATAACCGGATCAGAATTAATTAAACTCACCGAAGCAGGAAAAATTCTCTGGGAAAAAAAGATGTTATGCACGGATGCTCAAAGTGTCAATAACAGCGGTTTTATCGTGATTGGTTATGTGGATACAATAAGAAATTCAGGCTTTATTAAAAAATTTAATGATGCAGATCAAATTGAGTGGGAAAGGCCAATAAGAGGATGTCCCTATTCTGTTTTTATTACCAAAGATAATGGTTTTATTACTGGTGGTCGTTATGATACAACAATTTATAAAAATTGTATTCATGATCAACAAATCCATATTAGCAAATTGGATCCGACCGGAAAAACTGAATGGGAAATCCATGCCGGAGTCGATACTTCTAATGGGGGGATGAGTCCCGCTATTTATGATTATGCAACGGGTGTAATCCAACTTCAGGATGGAAATTTCCTGGCAGTTGGTTTTGAAAATTATGATGCAGCTCATGTTGGTATGCGACCAGCCTGGGGAAATGGTTTTTTCATGAAACTTAATCCGAAAGGCGAACAAATCGGCTATTCATCTTACGTAACCAAAATTAACTCGATCATGTCAATGTTTGATCGGGGTTACCTGATAACGGCACAAGACCTTCCGGATAATATTTATCCTCGACCCTTTATCCACGCATTTATCGTGAAATATAACCAATATGAAAAATTTGAATGGTTAAGTAATGGGATTTCCTGTAGGTCCGGAAGTGAAGCCTGGCAAAACCATTGGCTGAGCGATATTTTTACTTCGGCAGTCATGACGCCAGACCGAAAATATGTTGTCGTGGGCAAAAAAGAAAAGCAGTTTCTCATCATGGCACTTGATACGCTTGGGAATGAAACTCGCTCATTCATTTTCGGAAAGGGCTGTTTGAATTCGATAATACAGACACATACCGGCAACTTTGTTGTAGTTGGTAACGATGGCATTGGCAATGCCCAAATCTATTGTATCACCAATATCACTCCTGTTGAATCTATAAAAACGGCTCACCTACCGCTGACAAATGCGCTGGAACCCAATTTCCCCAATCCTTTTAATGCCACCACGACTATCCGCTTTACCTTATGGCGGAAAGATCTGGCACGTTTAAAAATATTTGATATCCGGGGTCGGGAAATTACCACGCTGTTAAATAAAGAATTACCAGCCGGGAGTTATCAGGTCAGTTTTGATGCCGGGGATTTGCCCGGCGGTGTTTATTTTTATCAACTCCAAACTGAGACATCTTTACAAACACGGAAATTAGCGATAGTTAAGTAATCTGATAAAATGGAACGCGTTTCCCAAATAATCGCTGTCCAAAATCTACTCCGGGACGAATGAAAATTTGGCTGGATATTTTTTAAAAGACCTGATTTTTAATCCGGACAGCTATCGGCTATTTTCCCTGCCTGCAATCCCTTCAGATACCTCAATTTTAATAAAAATTTTTTTTCAACTGGATTAAAAACGATCCGGAAATCGTTTGTTTAATTAGATGGAAAAAATCATTTGATTATTAAATCCTTATCAAATGACACTTATACTTAATAATCACGGACAAGCGGTGCTATCATAAGGTCTTTGAAGATCTTAACGATTCCAATTTTTTCCAAATTCCGTATGAGTTTTTTTCACATATTCATTAATCTTTATCTTTCAATTTAACTTTTTAAAGGAGAAGAAATCATGTCAAAAAAACAAAGTATCTTTCTGTTAATGTTACTGATTGCCCTATCAGTATCAATCATTTGGGGCCAAATTCCCCAAACCATCAGCTATCAGGGGGTATTGACCGATGTCAAGGGCAAACCGGTTGCTGATGGCACGTACAATCTGACCTTCAAGCTCTATCTAACGGCCACTGGCAGTGAACTCGTCTGGTCTGAAAAACAAACGCTAACCCTGACATCCGGCATCTTTAATGCCATTCTCGGCAAAGTCACGCCCCTGAATCTGCCTTTTAATGTCCCCTATTGGCTGGGAATTACCGTGGATCCGGGCGATGAACTTGCACCACGTATTGAATTAACCGCGGCTGCATATAGCCTGAGTTCGCGAACTGTTGCTGACAGTGTTATTAACGGGAAAAAAATTGCCCGGGGGACCGTGGTACGTAGCCTGAATAACCTGACCGATCATCTAACGCTGAAAGCGGGACCCAATGTAACGATAACCTCAGATCAGCATACAATTACGATTTCTGCCATTGGTGGGGATGGAATCGGTGGAAATGGAACGACTGATTATCTGGCAAAATTTACCGCGCCAAAAACTTTAGGGAATTCACTTTTCTTTGAAAAGAACGGCGGAATTGGACTGGGTACACTCACTCCTGACAAAAATACAATGCTGACAATTGAAGGAACAAAAGAACGTCCAAACGGCTTGCTGGCGATTGGCCATTTTGGCTCCACAACCATGCGGCCTGCCGGTATTTACGCCGGACTGATTTCCAGTACCGAAGCGTTAACCGGAGCGGGTATCTATACAAAAGTTCTGGCCTCGCAAAATCCCAATGTCGGCTATCTCTATGGCGCTCAATTTGGAGCGGTTGTCGACCAGAAAAAATTCTGCCGCGGTGTCAGTATTGGGCTGGAAGGAAATCAAATTGACGAGGATGATATCGCCTTGGAGTTGCTGGCAGTTGATCCCGGCTATGCCCTTTTTTGCCGGGACGATGGAAAAGCCTATTTTGGAGGTAACGTCGGAATCGGAATATTATCGCCGACTTACAAATTAGAAGTTGACGGTACCGTACAGGCAAGGGGCTTTAAAATGCCCAATGGCGCTGTTAATAATTATGTATTAACTTCCGATGCCAGTGGTGTGGGCACCTGGAAACCTGTAATTGCTCCAACCATTGGCTGGACCGTTGCGGGAAATAATATGTATTCAGCCTTATCGGGTAATGTCGGTATTGGAACGAACAATCCTTCGCATAAATTTCATGTTATCGCCCAGGAAGCCGTGGGCTTGTTTGAATCCAGCGCCAATCTCGCCTATTTACGACTCATGACCAACGAAGGCATGAATAACCGGGTGGAATTTAAAAATTTGCCCGGCGGCAGTTTAGGATTATGGACGGCTGGTGGTGGCGATGTCCTGAATATAACCCGTGCTGGCAACGTCGGTATTGGAACCCTCACCCCTTCCCAAAAATTGGATGTTGCCGGTACCGCCCAAATGACCGGCTTTAAAATGCCCACCGGTGCTGTTAATAATTATGTATTAACTTCCGATGCCAGTGGTGTGGGCACCTGGAAACCTGCTATTGCCCCAACCATTGGCTGGACCGTTGCGGGAAATAATATGTATTCAGCCGTATCGGGTAATATCGGTATCGGTACCAGCGATCCTCGCCGCCTCTTACATATTGCGAATGCCTCCAATGTCTCGTTCGTCCTGGAAGATTTGGGCGCGGCAGCCAACGCCCGAAAGAAATTCATAAATACCGACGACGGTTTACTGCGATTTGGTAAGTTTGATGACAATTGGAATTTCACGCCGCAAATGACCATTGACAATAACGGTAATGTCGGTATTGGAACCACCGCTTCTTCCTACAAACTGGACGTTATGGGTTCAGCTCAGATAACGAATAAAGGCGATGGAGCGTTAATATTAATGTTAAATAGTGAAAGGCCCTACGGATTCTACCAACGGGGTACGGGTAATCATTCAGGACTGGATTTAAGACCGACTGTTGATCAGAAGTTAATATCTATCTCCACTTCTGATCAAAAAATGTTGGCCGGTTTTAATGATGCAAATGTTGGGCCTGATATGGTTTATTTCGTACCTGAGGGAGGTCTTGTCGGTATCGGTACGAACATGCCGAGCAATATATTGACTATTCTGCGAAATTCTGCCACCGATCCCATCGCCGACGGCTGGACCACCTACAGCTCCCGCCGCTGGAAAACCAATATTCAGCCGATTAACAACGCGCTGGAATATATCAAACAACTCCAGGGCGTGCGGTTTGACTGGAAAGAGACCGGCAAATCCGACATCGGTTTGATTGCTGAAGATGTGGGCAAAGTGATTCCTGAGGTCGTGACGTATGAGGAAAATGGGGTCGATGCAAAGTCCGTGGATTATGCGCGCCTGGTTTCCGTCCTGATTGAAGGAATGAAAGAGCAGCAGAAAGTAATTGAACAACAACAGAAAAAGCTCGACGACTTAATTCAAAAATTCAATCAGTTGGGAAAATAACAGGCCGACTCCCCTGCGGGAGTTTCGCTTTAAATGAGTCTATCAACCGGCGTCAAAAGACTCCCGCAGGATGATGTTCCACGAGTTCGTGTTAATATATAAAAGGAGATAAAATTTATGAAAAAAATATTGATCTTTCTGGCCATGGTCCTGGTTGTTGGCTGGATTTTGCTGCCCGAGGCTGGATTGGCGCAATATCAAATCACCCGCAGCACCTTTGGTAATGGCGCCACCGCCAGTTCCAATGCTACCCATCAGCTCAAAGGAACCGTTGGTCAGACGATTATTGGTATGAACCAGCATACGACATTGCAGCAACAAATCGGCTTCTGGTATCAGATCACACAACTCCCAACCAGCGTGGAAACACTTTCCTTCGAAATTCCGCTGGAGTATCGGCTGGAGCAGAACTTTCCCAATCCCTTTAATCCCGCCACCACCATTCGCTTTGCCTTACGCGCCCGCGGGGAAGTGACGGTGCGGATTTTCGATCTGCTGGGGCGGGAAATTAGCACGCTGTTAAAAGAGGAATTGCCGGCTGGCGTGCACCAGGTGGTCTTTGATGCCACCGAATTACCCAGTGGCGTCTATCTCTATCGCATCCAAACGGAAGGTTTTTGCCAGACGCGGAAATTGCTGCTGGTGAAATAACAGTAGGGGCGATGCACTTCTGGCACATTCTGCTTGTCCGTTACCTTCAATTCTCGAGCGAAGTGCATCGCCTTTGGTCTAGTCCATTCGGTTTGTCCGTTACATTCGATTCTTGAGTGAAGTCCCGGATTATGGATGATAGGATATAATTATAAAATTTGGCAAATTACGCAATACGATTCCCTTGAAATAAAATCACATCTTAGTTTGATGTTTTTCTAATCGTGCCCCAATTAACAGAAAACCGTAATAAGAAAATTTTTCTGAAAAGAGGAGAAAGATGAAATTAAAAATATTAATTTTGATGAGTTTAATGACTTTAAGTCTATTAAACAGCCAATGGGTGGTGAATACTCCTGAATTTTTGGTAAGCACGGATTTACAACATGGTAAGGGATACCCGGCAATTGCTGAACTTAAAGATGGTGGATTTATCGTCTGCTGGGAAAGCCACGATCAGGATGGTGATAAAAGCGGAATCTTTGGACAAAAATTTAACATTCAAAAACAAAAAGTAGACGATGAATTTCAGATTAACACCAATTCAATTGGCAATCAATTAAAACCGAAAGTTGTTGCATTACAAAATGGCGACGTCTTGCTTTGTTGGGCGACGAGTTCCAATCGAATTATTATGGGCCAATTATTCGATCCAGCACTACAAAAGAAAGGCACCGAATTTCAAATAAATACCAAAACATCAGCTTATCCCTATGAAGTTATTGTTTCTTTTTCAAATAGCAGTTTTGTATGCTGCTGGCCTATCTTTTTAGTACGGAACTTTGTGACTGGCGTGGCAGGCCAAAGATTCTCTGCCAGCGGTACTAAAATTGGCAATGAATTTTTGGTAACTTCAGAAACTGATATTGATACACTTGTTGGAGGGCCAGCAATTTTACCACTCTATAATAATGAATTTATGATATATTGGGTATGTGATAAACGTTTTTATTCTTCACCACGTGAAGTCTGGGAAATCCATGGCCAGAGATTTGATAGTGCTGGAAATAAAAACGCAACTAAATTCAAATTGGAAACAAGTTCTATCTCCCATTTTGGTAGTCTGGATTTTTCAAATTTGACAGCCGTAAAGTTTCCGAATCAAAACACACTTCTTGCCTGGAGTGGCCATTTACCAGAAAATTCCTCTCGAGATGATTTTTTTTTATTTAGTGTTTGATCCATTCGGCCTAAAATCAGGTGCAGAACATCCGGCGTTTTCGACTGGCTATAAAAAAACCAATCTGGCGATTGCTCCTTTCTCCGACGGAAGTCTTTTTATGTGTTGTCAGGAGGATTTTTACGACTCTCATTACATTATTCATCGTCTCATTGGGCAGTGGATTAATTCATCCGGTCAAAAAATTGGGACTATCTTTCAAATTGCAGAACCTGAAGATGAGATAGCATATTATTTCCCCGCTGTTTTTCCACACCAGGATCGAGAAGTCATCATTTGCTATGAAAAAGTCAATGAGGTATCGAGTCGTGCGAATCCGAGTATCATGGCAAAGGTTATCCCCCGGCCACAAGTTTATGCCCTGGAACCATTCAATTTACTTGAACCGCAGAATGATGCCACCATCACCACCAACCGGCCAATTTTTAAATGGAGACAACCCGGTCATGACAAGGAATTTTATCCTTTTGAATTTAATTTTGAATTATACCTGGATACCGACCCTGATTTTTCTCATCCCAAAATTTTTTATGATATTGCTGATACCTGTTATTCACCTCCCCCAATAGATAGTTTAAAGCCTGAACGCACATATTTCTGGAAAGTGCTGGCGAAAAACATCGGTCATGATAGTCTGTGGAGCAATCAAAAAAATTGGGGCTTTTTTGTAAAACGTGGTGCCAGTGCTGTTCTACCCCAATTGGCGGGAACAGTCCCGGTTCGTTATTCACTCAAACAAAATTATTCCAACCCATTCAATGCAACCACAACGATTCCTTTTGATCTGCCGCAAAGAAGCAAAGTGAAATTGATAATTCTGGATCTGAAAGGCCGGGAAATTACCACGCTGTTAAAAGAGGAATTGCCGGCTGGCGTGCACCAGGTCGTTTTTGATGCCACCGAATTGCCCAGTGGCGTCTATCTCTATCGCATCCAAACGGAAGATTTTTGCCAGACGCGGAAATTGTTGCTGGTGAAATAGTTTTATAATGGGGAGCAATCGACACTTACTGAAAGGTGAAAATGTCGTTTTCCTGCCGTTCGACTACTTTTTCTAACATCTCTTACAGGCAGAAAGTTGATAAATTTCCGCTTGCTGCCCTGTTTTTTATCATCACTATGAGGGGATAACATCGTATAGGGTGGGGAAAAAATTATCTCCAGGCATTTCGCCGGTTCAAACATAATTCAATTCTTTTTCCAATAGGGAAAATAGATTTCTGGAGTTTTTTTCAGTATTTTTCTTGTTAAATTCCTGAATAATCTCCAATATTTTTTTCATAATATTGGGATCTTTATCATTGAAATAGAAGTAGTTGTTTGTATATTCCAATGCATCCGGGGCATCGTCATCAATAATTAAATAAGCCATCATTTCCTCCTGATAAGTTTTCGTTTCTACCAGAAGAAAATAGCACTTGAACATTACAAATTGATTACACAAAAGTTACATATTGGGAAAGTTACAAGAATGGCACTCCGTCCCGATGACTCCTGAAAATTCATCAAAATGATACATGGCATTAATATGTCTGCCATTTTAATAATCTAAACTTGGTTAATTGGCTAAAACCGGAAAGAGTAAAATTACATATTTTCAGTCTGGAGCCTGATCATGAAAAAGCCGATACTAGCGTTGATTATTTTAATGGCCTGGAGTCGAATAAGTGCAGCATCCGATTTTACCTGGCAAATTGGCGAAGAGCTAAATTATCAGGTAAGCTGGCTTTCAATCCTGATTGCAACGCTTAAAATCAGTATCAAAGATTCATTTATCCTGAACCTTATTACCTTATTTTAAGATGGAATAAGGTTGCGCGTTGGTGGGTGGCAGGGGTTACTAAGGCTGGCAAAACAAAAATAAGGTTTTAAGAATATTAACTTAAGTGGTTATAACTAATTTATTTTCAGATACTTAATTTCTTAGCCTGACAGCTATGCCCTGGCCTCCTCCATTTCTAAAATTCGGGGATGCCAGAAAGGATCGATCATTCAGTTCTTATAAAATACAAATTACTTCAACAACACAATTCGGCTAACCAAAAACTCTGAAGGTGTCTCAAGCTTTAATAAATATAAACCGGAGGCGACGGGAGAACCGTATAAATTTTCACCGTTCCAGGTCAATTTATAATTACCAGCGTCATGCGGGGCATCAACCAGCGTGAGCACTTCCTGGCCAGCCAGATTATATATTTTAATTTTCACAGGTGATGCTTTGACAATCCGATAGGAAATAATCGTGCTGTTATTGACGGGATTGGGGTAATTCCGGATATAATTTGTCAACTCGATTCTATTTTCACCCAATTTATTTTCAAGCCCGATCCCTGTTTCCGGCAGAAATGAAAATTTGAGCCAGTCACCAATCAGCGTTGCGTGCTGCATCGTATCGGGTGCATCATTTTTAATTCGAATTTGAATGAAATGATTGCCACTATCAATTGCCGTGATTGTGGAGAGGGTATCAAAATTTGAAAAAGTAATCGACTTTTGAATGATTGTCAGGCTATCGAGCCAAATCGCCATTTCTGGCGCGACATTTTCATGATGAATGCCCTTGACACGGGCAGTTATTTTATAATTTCCGCTTTTTTGAACATTCATCTTCATTCCCGTCGTACCATTACTACCAAAATTCCAGCCAGGTGCTTCATAAAAGCCGGTCGAACGCTCCGGCATGAGTTCGATTTCATACACCATATCGAGTTGATTTTTTCCCAGATTATTTAAAGTATTGAAGTTAAAGGTTGGACTGCTAATCGACTCTTGATCTTGATCGAAGACTTTTATCTGAAAATAATAATTAAAATTTTCAGTCAGGTTATTTAAGTTCATTTCATGCTTAAGCTGCCAACTGGAATCATTTTTAACCTTATCCAACGAATCCGGATTCGTTCCGAATTTAATCTGTGCAGTCGAAGATTTATTGGTTTCCCAGAGAATTTTGATGTTATTATGTCCGATTTCATCCGCCGCAATTCGGGAAATGCGTAATTGCGTGGTATCGCCAGTCATAAACTGCTGCAATTCACTCAAAACCTGATTTTCATAACGATCTGCTGATTTTACTTTGAAGTAGTATTTTGTCTGCGGCTTTAAGCCCTTTAAAACAACGGCATGATGAATTACCGCCGTGGTATCAATTTCAGTGAAGAAATCCAGATTTTCAGTCTCACCCCAAAACACCTGTGAAGTGGCTGGTCGTTCGGTTTCCCATAAGATTCGGGTTGAAACCGGCATTATCTTTTCCGTCGAAATGGCTTTGATTTTCAAAGAAAGAAAGGTCGAATCCAGGGTGATGAATAAGCCCGTGGAGCTACTATCGATGTCACCATCATTATTCCGGACATGAATTTTAAAATTATACAAAATCCCCGGATTCAATTCACGCAGCTTAATCTGGTGTTCACGCATAAAATTTTGCTCCTGAGATGAAACCAGATTGAACTTATCATCCGGGCTATAATGAATCTGTCCGATAGCCGGTTGGTCGGTTTGAAATAAGATCACCGCCGAAGTACTCCGAATACTATCGACTTTTAGATTCGAAACCTGAGGCGGCATGGTAAGTTTTTGGAAAACGGGGCGCAATTTTGTCTCTTTATAGCGAGAAATTGTTATACTATCATCCAGGCTCGTAACATCCCCTTCCCAACGTAAAAATTGATATCCGGGTGCAGGAATGGCACAAATTCTGAGCGGTACTTCATTATAATAAAAACCAGCCCACGGGTAAGTTTTCGGTAAAATAGTATTTATCTGGACAAAGCCTTCTCCCCCCAGAGGTGCTTCGATAGTCAGTTTAAAAGTCCCGTTGCATTTTAGAATCGATTGAACATGTTTGCGAACCTCGGCGGGACGGTATTGAACATAATTTTTAATATCGGCGATATGACTCTCCCATTCCCGAATATGGCTGCCCCAAAGACCGGTTTCGGTTGGTATTTCCATTCGAATGAGTTCCGTCAAAGAATCAATTTTAGCCAATATCTGATCGGTTGTTAAGAGCGTATTTAATAAATCAGCAAAACGGTTTGTAAAATCGATCTGAAAAGTTTTATTCCTGAGCAAACTTCTTAAAACCAGCGTTGAAGGCTCGTGACGAGTTGCCCAATTAAGCGCATTATAAGTATAGTCGGCTGAAGGCGGCGAACCCAATGTAACATCGGCATCCCACATAATCCAGCGCCAGACTTGATTTTCACCATGCGGGCGATAGCACAGGGTGTTATTGTGGGGCCAATCTTTATTGCTCCCGAATATTTCAACGATATTATAATCTATAAAACTCGGGATATCAATGAGTTGCGCGGCGATATTATAATTTTCATCCGATTGAAGATCATTATTTGTTAAAAAGGCGATTAATTCGTTCCATCGCTCCTCGGTTCCTCTTTTTGCATAATCGTTAAATTCAATGAGGTCCGCCTCCGCAACACCATAGTTGGTATCCAGGTAATATTCATCGATTCTTTCACTCAGATAATATATACCCCAGGGTTTACCATTGAGATAAAGAAAGGCCGGTTCCTTCGCTGCTACGAGACCACCCATATTGGCGCTTAAATCATGCATTAAAATATCGCGTATCATCGACCACACTTTTTGCGTATCGGCTCTTTTATCGGTGGGGCTATCATTTGAACCGGAAGCGACAACAAGTCGTTTGAACTGGTTGATATTTTTTGTACGAAATAGCGGATAATTCAGCCAACTCATCCCATACTCTTTACGAAAGCATATCTGAAATGATTTTTTCTGAAACCAGATACTGTGTCCACCATGAATTTGTAAGCCGGCATCAACCGCGAAAGCCGGCTTGAAACTTTTATCAAAAAATTCCAGGGAAACCGGCCTTTCCCATCCTTGTTTAAAATTGGGGTTCTCCGGGTCCTTGCCGCTTACATAGATGCCGGAATCCGGGTCCCATAGATTGTCGGGATCAGTCACCAAAGCTAACACGGGTAGATGTCGTTGTTCGTTTATAAAATAAGTACGACTGATGATTTGCCCGGGGCGAAAACCATTTTTAAATATTCGGGCACGTATGACCGTTGTTGTTTCGAGGCGGATGGGACTGTTATACCGTCTGCTCGCTGGTGTCGGTTCCGTACAATCAGTTGTGTAATAGATATCGGCCCCCTCCATTTTTGTCCTTAATTCGAGTGTAATCGGTGTCGTATAAAAGCCATTCGAATAAGAAAAAGCAGGTGCTTCGGCTATTAAAAATTTACTGGTATCATTAGGTGCATTTGGGGTTGGATTTGAAAAAAAATATAATTTATCCGTGCCATCCGGTGAGCGACCATAAGATATATCCGGCAACTGCGCATCAAATCGAATTGAATCGATGAATGCGGAGCCATAATATAAACCAATTTCATCACCAGCCGCTTTTAATTTAAAGTTTGCATGAAAATTTCCTTGTTCCGGCGAATCATCAGTCCAGACTATCAAAAATGTTTTGGCAGGAATTGTGATTTCTGGAAATGCCCATTTCGTGGGTTCATCAAAATCATCCGTTAAATAGTAACCGGACAGGTTTATAGCAATCTCATGACTATTGTAGAGTTCAAGCCAGTCATCATATTCTAAATGTTCATCGGTAACCGTTCGACTATTTGAAGCCATAAACTCGTTGATATAGAGCTGGGCTAAAGCTGGATTGCCATAAATAAGCAACAGAACATAGAAGAATAGCTTTTTCATAATGATCCTCAAAAGTTTCGGTGGGCTAAAAAATATATTATTTTTCGCTAGTGTTCAGCACACTTGCTTCCATTTCCAGCAGATAAAACGACAAGTCCTGTCCAAATTTTTTTATCGGGTATCATCTTTGGGGTGAGATGATTTCCCGCTAAAAACATAAGGGAATGACTATAAGCCGTGATTTAGCTGTAAAACGGATATTTTATTGATTTATTATCCTTCCATAATATACTATCAATATAAAAGTTCAATTAAAAAAGTCAATATAATTTTTGATGAAAAAAAGGTAACAATTCGATCCAATAGCTTGTTTAATTTGAAGTTAGAAAAACAGTGCAACAAAAAGGGAGGCAGGGGATTTTATCGTAATTTTTTATAAGTGAGCTGGAATTGAAGAAAACATAAAATATCACGACCATTCCTGATCTTCTCGCTGCAGGAAAGGGAACCATTTTTTAATAAAATCAAATTTGATGCGGTATTTTACTTCCGGATGGTGGATAACGACTTTAATTTCTTCGGCACAATTTTCATATTGTAAGGTCAGAATTTTACGAAATCGTTCATAGCTGGAGCGATGCGGATATGGTTCACCCTTCAACATGACGACAATTTTTTGGGGTTTCCGGGGCATAAAAATTTTCGTAATACACTGAATTTTCACCGGGCCGGTGGAAATAAAAGAAAACACCCCTTTTTCCCGTTTCATATTTTGCACCGAAGAGGACGAAGCAATCAGCCGGGGTTTATAGCGGTCGATCCAGGAGAGATTGATAAAAAATCCCCGATCGCCCGGAAAGAGTTCAACCGATCGCGAATAGGACAAATCAGGATCAAATAAATCGATGAGCTTTCCCCGTAAAATAAGTGGTTTAAAAGATGGAATTTCATCGAATACCGCGGCAATCTGATAGGGTCCGCGGCGAATTCGGATATAATTCTGTATTTTTAGCCGTAAACGCGTTCGACTGAGCAGATGAAAACTATGGCGGATTAAATCTAAAACTTCGCGTGCTTTATCCAGGGACTGTGCGAATTCACACGGAACAGCATGCCGCAAAATAATTCGGCCGCGCCCAACAAAATAAACATCATCAAAAAGCGGGTTTTGATCAAGCCCCAAAAGTTCAAAAAGGTGTTGTGCGGGTGAATCATAATTAAAAGGCGGTGTATTCCACCATTCGTGAATTTTATTAAAAGGATCTTTCAGATCATCAATATAAATAAGCACATGACCCGCTTTTACCCATTCAGCCAGAATTGCATGAAATTCGGGACGTTGTGGTTTCAGAGCCCGATAGCTGAGGAATAAAAGGTGGATGCTGTCCAGAAATCCTGGGCGAACCAGATTTTCCATCGGCAGCGGGTGCGGGAATATGCCATGCTTTAACAGCGTCATGGCGATTCCATAGAAGAAGGAGAGATCCGCATCCGAAGAAGATGGCCCCCCTCGCTGGAACATCATTGTATCCGCCAGTAAAATTCCCACGCCAGCATAGCTACAGTCCAGTGCAATTTTGGGTTGATCAATATTGCGCAAGGTATTGTTAATGATTAAAATTTCCCGGGCATATTCCGCCGGAATTACTGTTTTTTCCCGAAGGCGTCGGTCAGTTCGGGAATACTGTGCCATAAAAATCCGTTTCGGCCACGGGGCACTTAAATATCGAAAAGCGGATGGATAAAACAGGGATGCCGCAACGGTGGATTCATAATTGTTACGATAATCTTCCCAGCTATATTCACCGTAATCTTCCACCGGATCCTGCATAAAAATGATCTGTTGTTCAGTTCCTTTGATCAAATTTACAAAAAAGCCATACTCCAGTAAGGCCGTTTCAAAAGTTCTTTCGCCGCGAATTCCGGCAAAAAAATTCGGCGTCCGGGACGTTGTCGTCGAAACCTTTGCCAGAATACCATCACAATAAGGGAGATTAACAAGCTGGGACTGGGGTGCCACAATTCCCCACTGGGCTAAGCTAATCAGACTCTGGATAGCAACGAAACATTCAATATTCTTACCAACTGATTTCGCATAATCATGGGCATATTGAAAAAGTTTATCCAGCGCATTCAGAAAAATATAATACTTCAATTTCCCGGACTTATAACGCGACTGGATTGAAGTCCAGGGATCCTGCCAATCCTCACCATAAAAATTCCGCCAGAATTCTTTGAAGACACTGGAATAGCCCGTTTCTGCCGGATATTCCGGGTCAGCCAGATAAATAGCGGTTGCACCAGCGTCAATAACAGATTTAATCAGGGTTTTCAGATATTCAAGAAATTCCGGGGTCGGAATTAATTGATAAACAGAGGGACTCTTTTCCAATCGGGTTCCATCAGCCAGTTGTTGTCGTTCGTGATCGTGTTCTTTACCATCATATTTTCCGGAAAAATAGTCATCATACCCCCCCACGGAAAGACCGGTCATGAAATGGATATGATAATTTTTTTCTTGCCACTTCTGTGCCCGCGGGAGATAGTTTTGATGTCCATAAATAATCACCGCATCGGTTCGCACATCAAGGCGATCATCATAGGGATTACCAACCAGCATAAACGTTCGGGTACAAAGTGTCGGGGCTACGGCCATAGATACTCCTTATTATTGTCCGGGACTTTCTCATTATTAATATCGTTTGGTTCCGGTTAGAAAAAATAAACCAGAATTCCAAGTGAAAATGTAAGCATCTGGATTGAACCAGAACGGTGAAGAATGCTGGGAGTAAAATGGAAAGCATTGGAATCATTTTTTAAAAATATTCGGGAATAACGGGTTTCAGCCAGCACCAGCGCGGGGATCTTTCGCAAATCATAGCTTAAACCAAAAACGAAATGTCCTCCATAATTTTTGGAATTTTCGCTTTCGACAAGCTGATTTTTATATCCGATCTTTAAGGTATGCCAACCGAAACCAGCACCAGTATAAAGATAAATATCCGATTTTTTAATGGGAAAATTGTACATTGGTCCCACAATCGTTGCTTTATCACTAAAAGAAGAGGCTTCCATTGGAATATTCAAGCCGGTATTCAATACTTTCCCATCATCACGAAATAAATAAGAATCCACAAAAATTGTCAGCCGAGGGGCGAATCGAATGCTAATATACAAAGAATTCAGAAGCTTATTATAACGGTGATCTTCCGGTAATTGATAATCCGGGTGACTTACTTTCAAACCAATTCCCCCATATTGACCAAATACAGGAAGATCAGTTGCCAGGATCAATGCGATAAAAAATATTAATAACAGAATCCTTTTGTTTGACATGTTTTTATCCTCAATTATCTATTTGGGTAAATTTTTTGACAATTCGGTTTTAAAGCAATTGAAAGCATCCGTTCCCAAAAGACAAAAAACCACTCGTTCCAGTCGGGATTTACCTGAAAGATATTCGATAGTGGTCTTGAGCATGATTTCTGCGGCGCGTTCCATTGGGAAACCGAAAATACCAGTACTGATAGCCGGAAAAGTGATACTTTTTAATTTTTTTTCATCCGCCAGCTTTAAACTATTCAGGGTTGCCTTTCTTAATTTCGCGTCTTCATCACCTGCACCCATTTGCGGACCAACCGCATGGATCACATATTTTGCCTTTAAATCACCACCTGTTGTTATGACCGCACCACCGACAGACGTTCCACCAATTAAATCACATTCACGCTGAATCGCCGGCCCGCCCTTGCGCCGGATAGCACCAGCAACGCCACCACCAAGCTGCAAATACTCGTTGGCGGCATTGACAATGGCATCAGTTGACATTTCTGTTATGTCACCTTCAACCAATTCGAGCCGCGTTTGACTTATCTGGATTTGCATCGTGAAATCCCCATTTATCACCCATTATTTTACATTGACTTTGGCCAAAAAGGTAATAGCGACACCGTTTTAAAATTTCAGGTAATAATTTATCTTTTTGATATAATTCTATTTTACGGCCGGGTTGCCGGGAATGTTCAATTTTAATGAAAATGAACGTTTTTGTCAAGTAAAAAATTCCGTTACGAAAAATAGACCGTTCGAAAACGCGATGAAAGTTCTCTATAAATAGTATCGATTCGGCCGCGTATAAAGGCGCTGTACTCCTTCATGATGCAAATTTTATAAATATTTTTCTTGTATTTATCGATAAATTTATGTTAATTAAAGTGATTTTTGTTTTCAATTATCAAATTCAGGTTCTTTGGATTTAATATTCTCTACAGGATTTTTGCCTGAAATTTGACATTCATGAAAAAACAGTATCCCTTCAATAAAGGATGGTGAAATCTACCCTTTCAAAGGTTTAAAACCTTTGAAAGGGTGTACGACCATGTTTTATTGAGTGGATACAAAAAAAATTTGAATTCATCCGTAATTATCCGACGAATGAATATCTAAATGTAGTGATCGATTAAACTTCTTAGCTACTGTATAAAACAGGAGGATTGATCATGGAATATCAGGATATCCTGAGTGTTTTAACCATTCTCTTATTAAGCTCGGCAACGGTGGAGCGTTTTTTAGAATTTTTTAAAAAAGCACTCGAATCGCTCGGTCTTTTTTCCAAAAAAGCGCCTCCGTCGACAACTTCTCCCAAACAATCAAATTCACAAACGCAAATCATGGGTAAGGAAATCGCACGGTTATCAACAGAAACCGCCGAGGGTGACCCTTCCCATCTTGTTTTAATAGAAGTTGGAAATGTCCCAGATCGAAATGAAATCAAGAAAAGCTTTTCTTTGCAGGTCAGTGGGTGTGTTCTGGGTATCATTCTCTGCTGGCAAGGGGACCTGGCACTATTTAAGATGTTGAATGCATCACTGGGGACATCTTTCTGGGCAACCGGTTTTGATTATATCCTGACCGGAATTCTGATTGGTACCGGAACAGCCCCTGTTCATGCGCTCATTCGTCTCTTACAGGCCAAACGCGACCTATCGCAGGCCCAAAAAAGTCAGATTTCAATGCCGGTTGCAGAAGTGACGCCGGTAGAAAAAGCCGTCGTACCCGCCGGTCATCCGCTCGTTGAAATAAAATATTTTGGCGGTGTGGCGCCTGAAAAGCTGCAAAACCGAATCCGGGAAAAAAATCCGGACACGATTGTTTACCATCATACCGGTATGAATAGCAATTTAACATTTACCGAGATTACCCGCGTTATCGAAGGTCGCGGTTTTGAGACAGGATTTCATGTGATCATCATGCCTGATGGGACCTATGAAAGCTATTGTCGCTGGGATGCCGTCGGCATCCATTCGAATGGGATGGATGCCCGTTCACTCGGACTGGCATTTTCAGGTTGTTTTGAATCAAATCCCGCCACTCCTGGTAATAATAGCCAGGGTGATATGGGAAATATTGCCCCAACCGATGCCCAGATTGTTGCCGGTGCCAAATTGGTTGCCTTGTGGGCACTTATTTATGGAATTGATCTCAATCAACCAGATCGATTTTTACCCCATAAGTCAGTGGCTCCAAATGCTGCCAGTCAAAACTGTCCCGGAAATGAATTTCCTTATTCACGCTTCGAGATGTTGAGTCGGGAAATTTGGGAGGAATGGAAAAATTCACCACCGGTTGCTGGTGAATTGATTGATTTCTCTAAAAAACAATATTTGTTCGTAACCATTCAGCCCTGATGATGGAGGTAAACTATGGAACCAATTGAAAGCGTATTAAATATAATCCTAATATTTTTTATTTTGATCGTTGCCGCAACAATCATTGAACGGCTATTGGAATTTATTTCAATCCTGCTTGAATTTTTTGAACCGAAGCTTAAACTTGATAAATTCTGGTATTTTTTGGCGCAAAAAATTCAGAAGGCGATTGTCCATCAATTCGAGAAATTGGAAGCCAGAAATCCCAAAACACGACAGCTTGTTTTTAATGCGATAAAAGCAATCACTTACAAACGTGCAACCGCCGCAGGCGAACCCATCGTGCTGCGAATTGATTTTATTCGAAAAGTCATGCTTCATGTCATCATGCAAGTCATTGGCATTTTTATGGGAATTCTGCTGGCTTTTCTAACCCACATGAATATTTTTATGATGATTAACTCATTGGGAATTACAGAGATTCGGATTCCGACGGTGCTGGGTATTCTGGCTACCGGCATCCTGATTGGCTCAGGAACCAGTCCCGTGCATTCTGTCGTTAAATATGCTGAAGACCGCAAGGAAAGTCAGAAACGGGAAGCCGAAATCGCCAGATTAAAAAGTGCCCTTAAAAAATGATACATTCTTTTCCAGCGAAACATTATCAATTACTCAGGCGGCACTATTTCTCATACAACTTAAAGGGTACCGGTTCATCCTTCCGACTTTCCTTTTAATAATTTCAAGCATTGAATATTCTCATCAAAAGCAGGTAGGAATATGCATAATTAAATATTTTTAAAAAATAAGTTGCAATTTTCATAATTTTTTATAAATTTATAGCAGTAATTTTCGTGAGGGAATCTAAAATGACAGTCAAAGAAATTCTATCGATAGCGGATATTCGCGTTCCATTAACGAAAACGACCAAAGAGGCAATTCTGGAAGAGATGGTTGATATCCTGTATGAAAATAAAAAAATTCAGGATAAAGAAAAACTATTAGCTGCCCTTTTTGAACGCGAAAAATTAATGAGTACAGGAGTTGGCGATGGCGTGGCCATTCCTCACGCAAAAGCCGAGGGAATTCAAAAGATAATTGCAGCATTTGGAATCACCGCCCAGGACATAGCTTTCAATTCATTAGATAATAAACCAGTCCGATTACTGTTTTTGTTGGTGGGGCCTGTTGATCAGCCCAAAATGCATCTAACGGCTTTGAGTCGAATTTCCCGATTATTGCATGAAGCCCAATTTCGACAAAAACTGCTCCACTGTCAGAATAGTGAAGCGGCATTGAATTTAATTTTGGAAGAAGAACAACGGGTTTATGAATGTTGATAATTTCCATTCCTTCTTCCGTGACAGCTTTCCTGTTGAAAATGACATACTTTTAATGAAGATATGATTCAATCACTTTCAAAAAATCAATTAAAACACTTAACCGCCCTGACCCATAAAAAATATCGCCAATTATATCAAGAATTTTTAATCGAAGGGATTAAACTTTGTGAAGAGGCCCTGAACGCCGACTTTCAATTTTCAGGATTAGTTGTTTCTTCGGACGTGTCTGGAAGGGCTCGTATCAGAGAAATCATTAAAAAATGTGAAGCGCACCAAATATTGGCCTATGAAACATCCCCCGAAAACCTGAAACGGCTAAGCGATACGGTTGAGGCATCCGGTATCATCGGACACATCCGTTCCAGGGAATATTCACTTGATAAGATTCAATTGGGATCGAATTCATTACTCATCGCCACAGAAAACCTGGTTGATCCCGGAAATCTGGGCACAATTATCCGGACAGCGGACTGGTTTGGAGCACAGGGAATCCTTTTGGATAAAAACAGCGTTGAATGGTTAAATCCCAAAGTCATTCGGGCAAGCATGGGATCTATTTTTCACCTGCCAATTATTGTGGAACAAGTGTTACCGGACTTGATTATGAAATTAAAATCTTCAGGATTTTCAATCATTGGTACAGGCGTAAACGGGCAATCCATTTCCAAAATAATTGAAATTCCGGATCGAAAACTTTTAATACTGGGAAATGAATCACATGGACTATCAGCCGAGTTGCAGAAAATGGTAGATATTTTAATCACAATTCCAGGGTCTGGAACGGCTGAATCATTAAATGTTGCGGTGGCCGGCGGAATTTTAATGCACTATTTAAAAGCATAATCTTAACAATTTTACTATAAATCGTCTACCAAAATCGATACTAAGGAGGCCCGGAGTGGAGAAAAAATTCAATAAACGGGGACCGGTTGTCAGAATTGGTGTTATCCAATCTATTGACGCCGTCAGTCTCAATGTAAATCAAAACGCACAAATTATCAATCAGGAAAAAAAAGTTGTCGGTACAATTTTTCCTGATCAGCATATACAATTAGTTCCACTTGAATTTCAGGCGGGTAAATTAAATTACTATATCCGAATCGCCCGCCTGCCAGAAAAGAAGTCGGCTGAACTCATTATCTCTAAATTAAAGAAAGATGGCCTTCAGGCAGAAATTCAGTATGTCGGTGAAGTTCTCGAATTTGAAAAATTTACAATGGATAATCGTGAATATTGGGTGTTGGTGGGACCATTCAAATCATTTGCCGCTGCGACTGAAAAAGTGGCCTTATTTCAGGATTTTTCAGATCAAACCGTCATCAAAGTACCGGATCAGCAGCCGACCGGGGTAATTGGTTTGAACCAGCGGGCACTGGGTTCCATTGTTCGAATTATCCCTGATAATATAAAAAATTCGCGAATCACCATTTCAAATGTCCGGGTGGGCATCGAGTTTCATTGGGATCGACTGGAAACGCAGGATTATAGAGGAATTATCGAAATCTGTTTTAACGATGAGGGGAAACTTATTGTTATCAACGAAATCAGTATTGAAGATTATCTGACCAGTGTAAACTCATCTGAGATGACGCCTGATTGTCCCGTGGATTTATTAAAATCCCAGACAGTTGCTGCCCGAAGCACTATTTTTGCTACCATGGGGAAACATCATTTTGGGCAACCGTTTCATTTGTGCGCCGATGATCATTGTCAATGCTACCGCGGAACACGATATGAACAGGAAATTTCGGCCCAGGCCGTGGACGAATGCGCGGGAGAAGTCCTGCTGTTTGAGGGTCGGGTTTGTGATGCCCGCTATGCCAAAATTTGCGGCGGGGTGATGGAAAGTTTTGAAAATGTGTGGGAGGATTATCATGTGCCCTACCTGGTTGCCGGAATTGATGGCGAATTTAAAATTGACTTGCCAGTGAATACAGAGGAACGCGCCAAAGCCTATATCGATGCAAGTCCCGACGCTTATTGTAATACGGATAAGTATGAATTGCCCAAAATGTTGGCGTATGCCAACCATCTCTTTCGCTGGAAAATTGAATATTCCCGGGAAGAACTGGAAGAGATTATTCGCCAACGAACCGGCCATGATCTGGGCGAATTACGGGAAATTCGACCGCTCAAACGGGGTGATTCCGGACGATTGATGTATATTGAGTTGGTTGGCACGAAAAAGACTGTGAAAATTGGAAAGGAACTGGCAATTCGTCGTGCGCTTTCAAAGACTCATTTATATAGTGCCTGTTTTTATGTTGAAACGAAAAAACAGGATGGAAAAGTGACCCATTTTATTCTGAAAGGTGCCGGCTGGGGTCATGGTGTTGGACTCTGCCAGGTTGGTGCTACCATTATGGCACAAAAAGGATTCTCCTATCAACAAATTCTGGCACATTATTTTAAGCAGAGTGATTTCGTCAAACTTTACTAAATTTAAAAATATTAATTTTGAATGCCCATTTATCAATTAACCAAGAAACTCATTTTCCCTCCACCGGAGCTGGCTGATCCGGATGGTTTATTGGCTGTTGGGGGCGATCTGAGTCCCAAACGACTGCTGCTGGCTTATCGCATGGGAATTTTTCCCTGGTTTTCAGCGGGTGAACCAATTCTCTGGTGGAGTCCGGATCCCCGGCTGGTCCTGGAACCTTCAGGTATTCACATCTCAAAAAGCCTTCAGAAGGTAATTCGCCAAAAAAAGTATGAAATTCGACTGGATACGGCCTTCCCCTCCGTAATTGAAGCCTGTGCGGCTGCGCCTCGAAAAACCGGCGATGGCACCTGGATTACCGAGGAGATGAAAATTGCGTATATTCAACTCCATGAACTGGGATTTGCACATTCAATTGAATGCTGGCAGGGCGAAGATCTGGTAGGCGGACTTTATGGCGTTTCAATTGGACGTATTTTCTGCGGGGAATCGATGTTTTCCAGATTACCCAACACCTCGAAAATTTCGCTGGTGGCATTGGCTGTTATATTAAAATCAAAAGATTTTCATCTCATCGATTGTCAGCTACCAACCTCCCATTTGATGAGTATGGGGGCATTTGAACTCAAACGCGCTGAATTTCTAGAACGACTGGAAAAGGCGGTTCAATATCCTTCTTTAACCGGAAAGTGGAGCAATTGGGAGTGGCAATTTACCTGAGTCATCGGATAGACATTCCAGGCCGCCTGCCCAAGGGTTACCAGGCTTCATTTTCTGCAAATTTTTAAATTTTCATATTCATTAACCCTGAACCGGGAACGATTGAACCTTGAACCCAGGGTATTACCAAATAATAAAAGCAAGCCTGTACAAATCCAGATAAAAAAGTTGGACAGGCTTGTTACTTAATTTATTACGCACATTCCGAAAATCCACAAACATGACACACCGAGCAGCCACCTTCCTGCTCCATGGGACTCCCACATTCGGGACAGGCACCTGTAGTAAGGTTTACTTTGGGCGCTTCAGAATGAGTGTCGGCATGTTGGCTGATGGCCTGCGCAATTGCATCGGCACACGAGAGCACTTTATTGGGGCCAAAGCCATAAGGCCGATGACAACTAATTCCCCGAAGCTGTTTGACAATCTCTGATGTTTTAATACCACTCCGCCAGGCGAGTGAAACCAGACGGCCAACCGCTTCATTTTGTGAGGCGGCACAGCCACCGGCTTTCCCCATATTATTGAATAATTCAAATGGGCCATTTTCATCCGAATTAATTGAAACATAAAGCGTTCCGCAGCCCGTCTCCATTCGAATACTTTTTCCGGAAAGAACTTTCGGCCGCTTTTTGGGCTTTATTATCGGGATATCAATTTGAGGGGCAGTTTTTTCAGGCTGCTTGCCTTTGGTTAAAACCTGGATATCCCGACTTCCGTCACGATAAATGGTAATACCTTTACATCCTGATTTATAGGCGAGTAAATAAACATTTTTCACATCTTCCACCGTGGCGCTATTGGGGAAATTAACTGTTTTAGAAACCGCATTTTCAGTATATTGCTGAAAAGCGGCTTGCATTCGAACATGCCATTCAGGCGTGATATCATGAGATGAAACAAAAAGTTCCTGAATATCGGCCGGAACCACTTCAAGTCCCTTAACAGTACCACGGTCAGCAATTTGCTCCATTAATTCATGGCTATAAAATCCCCGGGAATTGGCGATTTGCTCAAAATATGGATTAATTTCAAGCAATTTTTGATTATCCAGCACATTCCTCACAAAGCAAAGTGCAAAAAGTGGCTCGATCCCGGAAGAACAGCCGGCAATAATACTGATGGTGCCGGTGGGGGCAATCGTCGTGGTGGTCGCATTTCTGACCGCCGGCTGATTCGGTTTATCAAAAATACTGCCCTTTAAATTCGGAAAAGGACCTCTTTTTTCTGCCAGTTCAACTGATTTTTTATGGGCTTCGGTGTTAATAAATTCCATAATTTTTCCCGCCAGTTGAACCGCAATTTCAGAATTGTACGGAATCCCACACTGAATAAGCATATCGGCATAACCCATTACACCCAGACCAATTTTTCGATTCGCCAGCGTCATTTTTGAAATTTCCGGGATGGGGTATTTATTTTTATCAATTACATTATCCAGAAAATGAATAGCCGTATGAACAACTTCCTTTAGATGAGCGTAATCAATCTGACCATCTTTCACAAATTTTGCCAAATTTATTGAACCCAGATTACAGCTTTCATAAGGCAGTAAAGGTTGCTCGCCGCAGGGATTGGTGCTCTCAATTTCGCCGATATGAGGTGTTGGATTATGGCGATTAATTTCATCGATAAAAACCATGCCCGGATCACCATTTTCCCAGGCAAGCTGGGTAATCAGATCAAATACTTCTTTTGCACGCAGGTTTTTGACAATTTTCTTCGTCCGGGGATTGATAAGTGGATATGCCTCATCATTTTTGAGTGCCTGCATAAATTTATCAGTAATGGCAACTGAAATATTGAAATTGTTGAGTTTCTGATGATCCTTTTTGGCCGTAATAAACTCCATAATATCGGGATGATCAACCCGCAAAATGGCCATATTTGCCCCGCGCCGCGTTCCGCCCTGCTTGATTGTTTCAGTAGCAGCATCAAAAACGCCCATGAAAGAAATCGGACCGCTGGAGACGCCTTTCGTTGATTTTACAATATCATTATTGGGACGAATTCTCGAAAATGAAAAACCAGTTCCACCACCACTTTTATGAATTAAAGCTGTATTTTTAACCGTTTCAAATATACTTTCCATTGAATCATCTACCGGCAAAACAAAACAGGCGGATAATTGACCCAATTCACGGCCGGCATTCATTAAAGTAGGTGAATTAGGTAAAAATTCTAGCCGCATCATCATTTCATAAAAAGCAGATTCTGTTTGTTCAGTGCTTTCATTCGTGTACAGGGCATCCGCCGAAGCAATATATTGAGCTACCCGTCGAAACAACTGTTCCGGGGTTTCGATGATTTCACCTTCCTCGTTTTTCATCAAATAACGCTTTTGCAAAACTGTCAATGCATTTTCAGTTAAATTTAATTTCACATGTTTTTCGTTAATAAATTCGATTTTTTCGTATGATTTAGAACCATTTTTTCCATTTCCTCTTGAGCGCATATTTTCCTGAAGATTCTTATCGGCAGGAATCAATTCGGGAGACGGGGAAAATGTTGGGGTTGTTTCGTGCAAATTACCATTTGATTGAATGGGAATTCCTGAGTTACTTTTCATACTTTGTGGCATGTGGTACTCCTGTTTTCTTTGGTTAAATGTCCAAGTGGGTTAAGCGTAAATAAATATACAACAAATATCTGGAATTGTCAAGGAAAAATTTTATAAAATTTACAATATTTTGTGGTCAATCGGTTAAATACATACTACCAATTGATAGAGTTGTTACATTTATGTAATTGGTTAAAAAGTTATAAAATCATAAAATTTGCTTGACTGGTAATCCAATTATAATTATATTCTCCGCGAGTTTTATGGGATACCTTTTAGAGAAAAAATTTTATCAGGCAAAAATTTAAAACAGATCGATTTAGCAAATTAACACAAAAGCAAACAATTAAAAATGATAACTGGACACTCTTATTATTATTAAATAAAAAATAGAAAAAATAACGATGATTCGTAAATACGACGTAGACAACAACAAAGAAATCGCAGATAGTAAATTTATGCAGATAGCGATTGATCTCGCCAGGAAAGGGCAGGGAAAAGTAAGTCCGAATCCAATGGTGGGCGCGGTTATCGTAAAAAATAATGAAGTAATAGGCCAGGGTTATCACCATGCATTTGGAGAAGATCACGCTGAAATTGATGCCATCAAAAATGCAAAACAGGACGTCCGCGGAACTACCATGTATGTTACACTTGAACCCTGTTGCTTTTATGGTAAAACGCCTCCCTGTGCCAATCGACTCATCGAAGAGCAGATTAAACGAGTGGTCATTGGTACCGTCGATCCGGACCCTCGGGTAAATCAAAAAGGGATTCAGATTCTCAAATCTCATGGAATTGAAGTGGATTTCAGTCCGCTGGAATCCGAATGCCAGGCATTAATTGAGGCTTATACCCACCATCGGAAATATGGCATCCCTTTCACGACCCTGAAATTTGCGCAAACCCTTGATGGTCAAATAGCAACCAGCGAAGGCCATTCACAATGGATTTCGTCCCCATCTGCCCGAAAACTGGCGCATCAACTCCGAAAAGAAAATGATGCCGTTATGGTGGGAACGGGCACGGCCGCGCAGGATAATCCGCAATTGAATTTGCGATTCGTCACTGGCGAAAATCCGAAACGAATTGTGCTGGATGCCGATCTTCGCCTCCCCCTTGATTTACATATCTTTCAGGCGAGTGATATCGAAAAGACCATCATCGTGACCACCGCCAGGGCCCCACAAAAAAAGTTGGAACAATTACAACAAATTGGTGTGCAAGTTATACAAACACAGCTAAATCAAACAGGTCAAATTGATTTATTACAACTCTGGTATCAATTGGGGGCAGTCGGAATAACCTCGCTATTGGTGGAAGGTGGAAGTGCTTTAATCACCTCAACTCTAAAATATCAATTAGCCAACCGCTTGGTTGTTGCCGTGGCACCACTGATTTTGGGTAAAGGGATACCTGCTATTGGCGACCTCAATATCCCCAAAATTGACCTGGCAATCAAGTTAGATAATTTGACACATCAAATCCTGGAAAACGATGTTATCATCCAGGGTGATTTGATCTATTTATCGCCAATTAAACATGCCCCTTCTTGTATTGTAGCGAACAGTAAGGGACAAAAAGATATTGGGTGAGAGGGCTTTATATGAATGCGTGATACGTCATCTAACAAAGAAAACCCTTTGGCTTGTATATTTTAATCTCAAATATCAGAATTATCTTAATGTTAAAACAACTATTATCATTTGTAAACCGAAGCTGATAATTTTACAGATTTCGCATCTTATAATTCATTCTATCTGTCGAATATGCGAATTCTGTCGTCATAAATTGCACAATTCAGGTCAAAAAAATACATTAAATAGTTTATGTTTACAGGACTTATTGAAGAAATCGGTAAAATTTCAAATATACATACCGTCGGAAATGGATTGCGACTCAACATCGATTGCGAAAAAGTACTGACCGATTTAAAAATTGACCAGAGTGTTTCGGTGAATGGAGTTTGCCTGACGGTTGTAAAAGTCGATACCAACGCATTTGAGGCTGACGCCGTCGCAGAAACGGTTCAGCGATCAAATTTGAAAATCCTTAAAAAAGGTGATCGGGTAAACCTTGAACGGGCCCTGAAACTTTCTGATCGATTGGGTGGTCATCTGGTGATGGGGCATGTGGATGGTCCGGGAGAAATAAAAAAATTGAATATTTCGCCCAATAATATTTTGTTAACAGTCCAAATTTCGAAGGAATTATCCCAATTTGTCATTCCAAAAGGTTCTATCGCCCTGGAAGGTATCAGTCTGACCATCGCACAGTTGAATAACGACATGGTCACGGCTGCCATTATTCCGCATACCTTCGAGAACACAAATTTAAAATTAAAAAAAATGGGGGATATTTTAAATGTTGAAGTGGATATGATTGGTAAATATTTATATAAATTTGTAGCTTTTAAAACAGATTCCCATAAAATTACTGAAAACTGGTTACGTGAACAGGGATTTGTCTATTAAATTTAATTGGAAATGGTAATAATGAACAATGCAGAAAAATAACTATAATTTTAATAAAATTGAAGAAGGGATTGAGGCCTTTAAGGCTGGTGAAATTTTAATTCTGTTGGATGATGAGGATCGGGAAAATGAAGGGGATTTTATTCTGGCCGCGGAAGCAACCACTCCCGAAAAGATAAATTTCATGGCAAAACATGGCCGTGGACTTATTTGTGTGGCCATGACGGGTTCACGACTGGATGAATTGCTTTTGCATCCCATGGTTTTTGAAAATACCGCGATGATGGGGACGCGTTTCACGGTGTCTGTTGATGCCAAGCAAAATACAACAACGGGAATTTCCGCGTATGATCGATCGGTTACCGTACATACGCTCATCAATCCCGAAACCAAACCCTGGGATTTAGCACGTCCGGGACATATTTTCCCGATTCGCGCGCTGGAAGGCGGCGTCCTCAGCCGGACCGGTCATACCGAAGCATCCGTAGATTTAGCCAAGCTGGCTGGTAAATATCCTGCCGGCGTTTTATGTGAAATTATGGATGAAGATGGACAGATGGCCCGTACGCCCCGATTGATGGAAATAGCGGCACAATTTAATTTGAAAATCATTACCGTGCGGGATTTAATTGCTTACCGGCGACAACGTGAAAACCTGGTACGTCGTGTCGTGGTTACGGATTTTCCCAATAAATTTGGTGATTTTAAACTTTACTTATATGAAAGTAGTATCGATGAACATCACCATCTGGCAGTGGTGAAAGGACAGGTTGATACGGACGAGCCCGTTCTGGTCCGTGTTCATTCCCAATGTTTGACGGGTGATATTTTTGGCTCCAAACGCTGTGACTGCGGTGAACAATTGGAATTTGCCATGACAAAAATCGAAAAGGAAGGCCGGGGTGTACTTCTCTATATGCGCCAGGAAGGTCGCGGGATAGGCCTGGCCAATAAATTATTAGCCTACCAGCTACAGGAGCAGGGAAAGGATACGGTGGAGGCTAATGAGGCACTTGGATTTAAAGCCGATTTACGCGATTATGGGGTCGGTGCCCAGATTCTGGCCGATCTCGGGATCAAAAAAATTCGATTATTAACAAATAATCCGGCCAAACGAGCCGGACTGGAAGGCTATGGCCTGGAGATTGTGGAACGGGTGCCCGTTGAAATTTCACCAAACGAAAAAAATGCGCGTTATCTCGAGACAAAACGCGACAAATTGGGTCATTTAATTCTTGGAAATACAGAACATAAGTAATTGATCGATTTATTTATTGATAAGAGAATTAATCGGTATTGATTAAGAGCAGGGATCAACGATTTTGGATTTTCAATTTTTTATAGCATTAGTGGATTATTTTCATGATAAAACTTCCAATCGAAAATCGTTAATCATAAATCGATTTCTTGGTAAAAAAATATTGAAAAAGTAACCCTTATTATTTTATAAAAGGAGTAAACACCATGCCTGAAATAATTCAGGGACATCTCGATGCAAAAGGACGATCCTTTGGAATTGTCGTCAGTCGTTTTAATGAATTTATCTCCTCAAAATTATTGGAAGGCGCGCTGGACTGTCTCTATCGGCACGGTGCGGACGAGAAAAAAATTGATATTGTGTGGGTACCCGGTTCGTTTGAAATTCCAATGGCGGCAAATAAACTGGCTATCAGTGGTAAATACAATGCTGTAATTTGCCTGGGAACACTTATTCGTGGCGCGACGCCTCATTTTGAATATATTGCCGCCGAAGCCACGAAAGGAATCGCAGCCGTTGCATTAAACACACAACTCCCTATTACTTATGGAGTTATCACCTGCGATTCTTTAGAGCAGGCAATCGAACGCGCTGGTACCAAATCGGGAAACAAAGGCTGGGACGCCGCGTTAAGTGCAATTGAAATGGCTGATCTGTTTACAAAATTGAAATGATATCTTAAAAATTATCGATGGAATCATGAAGACTAAGATTTTATTTTTTATAGGATTATCATTATTTTTTCTTAATGGTACAACTTTTGCAAACGTACTCGGTTGGAAAACCTACACGAATATGTATGATATTCGCGATATGGTTTTTTACAAAGATAATTTATGGTGTGCTACCAATGGCGGTGTGTTTCGATATAATACAATTGACAGTACTATCGAAACCTACAATAATATCAATGGCTTAAGTGGGATCGATATTCGGTCGATTGCCATTGACTCAGATGGAGACATCTGGGTCGGAACATTTGATGGTTATATTAACCTGATTCATGAATCAACGAATACCATTGAAGTGATTGATGATTATTATCAACATATCATCAACGATATCGCCATTTTAAATCACGACTCTGTTCTGATTGCGTTTGATGATGGCATCGGGCTATACGTTAAAAAAGACCGCGAAGTTAAGGAAAATTACTATAGCCTGGGCTATCGGTTTGATTCGAAAATAACCGTCAATAATCTTTTTATTAACGACAAGGAAATCTGGGCGGGTACAGATTTCGGACTGGCACGAACTAGCTTTGAAAAGCTGAACTTGAAAGATCCGGCAAGCTGGACGAATTACACCATCCGCGATAGCTTGCCTGATAATCAAATTCGGGCGATTCAGGGTGTTAACGATGACATCTTTATCATGACCACCAGCGGAAACGCCAAATTTGATGGCAAACGTTGGGTGATAATTAATGATGGATTAACTGAAATAAAAACTGAACTCTATACGTTCTTTGAAAACTCCGATACGCTCTATTGTACCGGCAAATGGGGCGTCTATTGGTACTCCGAATCACGAAATTGGTGGTACCATCTTGGAAATGACATTTATAACGCAATGGCGTTGACCCGCGACAATTTCGGAAAGTTATGGATTGGGCGTAGTTTGATAGGGGGCGTTGGAGGCCTGGCTTACCTGAAGAAAGATAAAACCACCTGGCAAAGTGTGTTTCCATCTGGCCCCATGTCCAATAAATTTAATGGCATTGCTATCGATCAAAACAATGTCTGGTGGTGTGCAACCGCGGATGCGGGCGTCATCTCTTTTGATGGAAAGCAGTGGAAAAGCTATAATACCAAAAATGGAATGCCCTCCAATAATTACAAAGCAATAATGGTTGATGGATTCAATCGTGTTTGGGCGGCCAGTACAGGCGGTGGCTTAGCCCGGATTGATCCTGATGGAAAAAAACAAATTTTTGGTTCAAAATATCTTTCCGGCTCAAGCACCCCTAATTATGTCATCATTGAAGATATTGATATTGATGCCAACAATAATGTCTGGATGACCAACCGTTTGGCCGCGAATAACAATATTGTCGCCGTAACCACTCCCGATTCACAATGGTATTATTTCTCAAAGGTTCAAACCAATGCGGTTTCCAAACTGGAAATCGATCAAAGTAATCGGATATGGGTGGCAACTGATGCTAATGGGTTATACGTGCTGAATTATGGTAGTACGCTTTCAGATCGCAGTGATGATAATTTTTCACAGGGTCTGAATAAGCTGGAAGGCTTGTGGAGTAATAATGTCACGGCGTTGAAAGAGGATTTGGAAGGGACCATGTGGATTGGTACTGATCTGGGACTAAATTACTGGTACTCGATTGGTGGAACCACCCGGGTGGATAGTTTTTATTATAGTCTTCTGATTAGCAATGATATCCGGGCGCTGGCTGTTGATGCCCAGAATAACCTGTGGGTTGGTACCGGCAGCGGCTTATCAAAAGTCCCGGCTGCGGATCGTTTTCGACCGCAAAATTTCACCACGAAAAACAGTCCCTTGGTTTCGGATTTAATCCAATCGCTGACTTTCAATCCGAATACGGGTGAATTATTTATCGGGACAACAAATGGCCTTTCCATTCTGGAAACAGGCCTTCGGGCGGCAAAATCGAGCGACTACAGTCTTCTGAATGTATTTCCCAATCCATTTTTGAATAATGGAATCAATGAATGTTTTATTACCAATTTGGCCCAGAATTCAAAAAATGTGAAGATTTATAGCCTGAACGGCGCCCTGGTTCGTGATATCCCGTTAGACGATCCAACCCGTGGTGGTTTTGGCGCGCAGGCAATCTGGATCGGTGATAATGACATTGGGGAGTTGGTTGCGAGTGGAATTTATTTGATATTTGCCTATACCGAAGATGGAAAAAGCCATGTTGCGAAAGTTGCCGTGATTCGAGAGTAAAAAAGATATGCTAAAATCATTGGAAATTCAAAATTATGCCCTGTTAGACCAGGTGAGTGTCCAATTTCAGAATGGATTAATTATTTTTACCGGTGAAACCGGGGCCGGAAAATCGATCTTCATCGATGCCCTGGGGGCCATTCTTGGTGAAAAGGTGGATGAATCGATTGTTCGGTCCGGGGCAGAAAAAGCGGTGGTCGAGGCGATATTTTCAACAGATGAATCAGAAGAAATTCAAAGCTTACTTAAAGAACTTGATTTGTGGGACGCGAGTGGCGACTTGATTTTACGGCGCGAAATTTTCCAGAGTGGCCGGACACGTGCATTTGCCAATGATACCCCAATTAATCAGCCGATTCTCTCACAACTGGGCGATCTGCTGGTCGATTTGCACGGACAGCACGAACACCAATCGCTTTTAAAAGTTACCGAACATGCAAAACTATTGGACCAGTATGGAGGAACCCGTAATTACGTCCAGGAAATTGGCTTAATTTATCAGGAAATTAACCAGCTTCGAAAAAAATTAGCCAGTTTACGAAGTAAAGAGGCCGAGTTTAATGAAAAAAAACAGCTCTATGAATTTCAAATTGAAGAAATTAATCAAATTGCACCCCAGCCAGGAGAGGAAGAGGAACTGTTACGAGAGGAAAAATTATTACAAAATAGTGAAAAGCTATTTCAATTAACGACATCCGCCTATAAAAGTCTTTACGAGGACGAAAATGCCATCAACGATTCCCTGGCAAAAATCGTTGCCCAGCTTGAAGAGATAAAGGAAATTGATAAGCGTCTGGCAAATCTACCCGTTGAATGTGAATCCGCACGAATACTGATAGAAGAAATCGGAAAATCACTACAAAACTATATCAGCAGCTTCGAATTTAATCCAGATCGTCTGGAGTCGATCAGAAATCGGCTAGGCCAGCTTTCAGGTCTGAAGAAAAAGTTCAGGGGAACTATCGAAGAAGTTATTCGCTATCGTGACCAGATTCAGGCGGAATTACAGGCAATGAGTAGTCTCGATTCTGAAATTGAAGCCCTGAAAACGGCTTTTGAGGAGCAACGCGAATTAATCAGTCAAAAATCTTTAGCACTTTCAGCCAAACGAATAGAAGTGGCGCAAAAATTGAAGCATTTTATAGAATCTAATTTACAAGATTTAGGAATGCAGGAAGCCCGGCTGGAAATTAATATTTCCCGTGATATTGATGACGATGGATTAGTTCGGGAGAACAGCAAGGCTTATAAAACAACCAAAAACGGTATTGATAATATAGAGTTCTTTTTAGCGGCTAATCCTGGAGCACCCCCACGCCCGATGGTGAAGGTCGCTTCGGGAGGTGAGATTTCCCGGGTGATGCTGGCGTTAAAACTCGCCCAGGCCGATGCGGATCGATTACCCGTGATGATTTTCGATGAAATTGATAGCGGCGTCTCCGGGCGAATCGCCCAGGCAGTTGGACGTAATTTAAAACGCTTATCACGCGCACACCAGATTATTTGTATCACCCATTTACCACAAATTGCCAGCGTGGGTGATTTTCACTTTTTCGTCGAAAAAGTATCCGACGGGAAACAAACTCGGACGATTATCCGCCAGTTATCGCATGAAGAAAGGACAGTTGCAGTTGCCAGACTATTAGGAGGTGAAAAAATATCAGATACGCATCTGGAAAGTGCCCGACAGCTAATTCATGAAGGACAGAGCTTTCATTAACTTCGCGTTTAAATGAATAACGAAATTAAACTATTCAACCAATATAAAGGTGATCGATATCCCTTCAACCTGAATGAATTGGGTTGAATATCTTTCAGTAGTAACATCTAATTTAATTTGAAACCTAAGGGAGTATGTAATCATGGACGGTAATAATGTCAGGAAGCAAGTTGGAACGTCCCTGTTGACAATTTTTATTATTGCGCTGGGACTCTTTTTAGTTTGTGGGGTCAATCCACCGGCCCCGATGATTGATGATGATGTTTCCAGTAGTTTTTCAGAAGAGGATAGTACCGGTGACAAAGAGTTGGCCGATATTTTGGATGAAAGCTCCGATACACCGACCGAAGAATCCTCCAATGACGATCTTTTGGCGGATGATTCAAAGTTTGCCGATTCAGGTGAGGATGATACGAATGATATTTTAAGTCTGTTGGATTCTGAAGACAGTGGTTCCAGTGAAGATGATGATTTATTTTCATTTGATGATGAAGAAAGTAACGATAATTCTTCCTATGCGAAAGCTTCAGTTTCCGAATTGACCAGTTCAGCCAGTGGGAGCGAAGAAGGTTCGCAATATGAAGGTGCCATGACGAATGAAACCTATAACGAAATGGAAAAAGAAGCCAATCGACTGTCAGATGTGCTGGATAAAAAAACCAGTGAAGCGGATAGTCTGAAAGAAATTCTGGCAAAACAGGATGATGAAATTGCGGCGCGTGAATTAAATCGTAGCATGAACCAGAAATTTACCCCGACACCATCACCAGTTTCACCCCCCCCGCCCAAAGTGGCCAGTAATTTTGGCAGTTCGAGCACACCACGCCGTACCAGCAGTTCAGCCGGTACATCGTCAGGAAGTGCTCGGGGTGGTTCCTTCAAATCAAAATTTAATTCAGCCATCGCTGATTACAATTCCGGAAAATATAATGAGGCTACTCAGGGCTTTGAAAAGCTGTTGTTTGCCGAACCAGCCAATACGCTGGCCAGCGATTGCCAATATTGGTTGGGAGAATGTTTCATGGCGATGAAAGATTATTCCCGCGCGGTCGTCGAGTATGAAAAAGTATTTACTTTCGATGAAACGAAAAAGAATGAAGAAGCTCAGTTTAAAATTGGGGTAAGTCTTTTGGAAGCCGGAAACCCGAAATTGGCAAAATATGAATTTAATAATTTATTAAATTTCTATGCTGACAGCGAATTGGGAAGACGTGCCCGTTCCTATCTGCAACGTTTATAATTAAATTATAAATATGCCTTATCTAATTGAAAATATTAATCGTTAAACCCATAAAAAGCGAATAATGAATATTAAAAAATTTTCATTATTCGCTTTTTTACTTGCTTTTTTAAAACCTGCTTACTATTTTATCATCTAATCTATTTGATGCTTGAATCTTATTCAACCTGTTAAAATTTCTCTAACAAATCCAGGCATCCCAGGGGGAATCGTTTAAAGGATTAACATCTTTTTGTTTAAATGAAATGACATAATTTTTCTGCTCAGGGAGAAGAAAAATAACCTTCCCTTGGTAAAATATAAGGTTGAGGTAGCATCGAATGCGTGATTTTGTCCATTTACATAATCATACCCACTATAGCTTACTGGATGGTGCTATTCGGGTGCCGGATTTAATGGCAGCAACGAAAAATTTTGAAATGCCTGCGGTGGCCATAACCGACCATGGCAATATGTTCGGTGCTATCGATTTTTATTTAAATGCCAAGAAAGCAGGTATTAAACCAATTATTGGCTCAGAAATGTATATGGCGCCGGGCTCCCGAACCGAACGGAAGGCGATTAAAAAAGGGGCTTCCGAGGCTACCGCCTATCATCTCGTACTGCTGGCCAAAGATACCACCGGGTTTAAAAACCTGATGAAACTTTCCACGATTTCCTATCTCGAAGGTTTTTACTATAAACCACGAATTGATTTTGAAGTGCTGGAAAAATATTCCGAAGGTCTGATTGCTTCATCTGCATGCTTAAAAGGCGCTATCCCCTATAAAATCATCCACGATGGCTACGATGCGGCGCGTGAAATGGCGCTGCGATATAAAGATATATTCGGCGATGATTTTTATATTGAACTGCAAAATCATGGTATCCAGGAAGAAATCGATGTTCAGGATAGGTTGATAAAACTGGCTCGCGAACTGAATATCAAATTGATTGCTACGAATGACGCACATTATCTGAAACGCGAAGATTATGAAGCCCATGACGTTCTACTCTGTCTGCAGACGGGAAAGGATTATGACGACCCCAAAAGAATGCGTTATAACACCGATCAGCTCTATTTCAAATCACCGGCAGAAATGAAAGAACTTTTTAAACATATCCCGGAAGCCATTGAAAACACCCTGGAAATCACCGACAAGTGTAATCTCAACCTGGATCTTTCCAAAAATTATTTACCCCGTTTTGAAATTCCGAACGACATGTCAATGTCGGACTATTTCCATCAGATTGCATACGAAGGCTTACAAAAACGTTATCCAGATATTACACCGGCCCTTCAACAGCGGCTGGATTATGAAATCAAAATTATTAATCAGATGGGATTTCCCAGCTATTTCCTGATTGTAAAAGACTTTATCGATCACGCCCGGAGTCTGGGAATCCCCGTCGGTCCGGGTCGAGGTTCTGCCGCCGGCAGTCTGGCGGCGTATGCGTTAGGCATCACCAATGTTGATCCCATTGAATACGATTTAATCTTCGAGCGTTTTCTCAATCCAGAACGCGTCACCATGCCGGATATTGATATTGATTTTTGTTATGAACGCCGGAATGAAATTATCGATTATGTCCGTGAAAAATATGGGGCGGATCAGGTGGCGCAAATTATCACTTTTGGAACCATGGCCGCCCGCGCGGTTATTCGCGACGTGGGACGCGTTTTAAAAGTACCCCTGCCCGAGGTCGACAAAATTGCCAAAATGGTCCCCAATGTACTTAAAATGACGCTTCCCAAGGCGTTGGAACAGGTACCGGAGCTAAAGGAGTTAACGAAAAGCGAATCAATTCATAAGAAACTGATTCAATATTCGTTGACGCTGGAAGGACTGGCGCGCCATGCCTCCATGCATGCCTGCGGTGTTGTCATCACCCCCACGCATTTGAACGATTATGTGCCCTTATTTAAATCGAGTGACGGGGATGTCACCACGCAATTCGAAATGAAATTTCTGGAAGAAATTGGCGTTTTGAAAATGGACTTTTTGGGATTGCGAACCCTGACAGTAATCGACGACACACTCAAAGACCTGGCTTCCAAAAAAATTGTTATTGATCTTGATAAAATTCCCACCAATGATCCCGCCACTTTCGAAGTTTTTGCCAAAGGAAATACCATTGGTATCTTCCAGTTTGAAAGTTCCGGGATGCAAACCTATCTAAAAAAGCTGAAACCGACCTGTATCGCCGATCTTATCGCCATGAATGCGTTGTATCGTCCCGGGCCGATGGATATGATTGACGATTTTATTGATCGGAAGCATGGGGTGAAGAAGATTGAATATCTCCACCCGAAACTGGAACCGATTTTAAAAGAAACTTATGGCATCATCGTTTATCAGGAACAGGTGATGCGCATTGCCTCCGAATTGGGTGGCTTTACGCTGGGAGGCGCCGATCTCCTGCGCCGGGCCATGGGAAAGAAAAAAGTCGAATTGATGCAGCAGCAGCGCAAGTTATTTGTTGAAGGCGCGCTGAAAAACGGTGTCGCTGAAAAAGTTGCCAATGAAATTTTCGACTTGATGGATAAATTTGCCGGCTACGGTTTTAATAAATCCCATGCCGCTTGTTACTCGATTGTCGCCTATCAAACCGCTTATTTACGCGCCCACTATCCGGCTGAATTTATGGCCGCTAACCTGAGCAGCGAAATGGGCGTCATTGATCGGATTGTCATTTTAATTGATGAATGTCGTAAAGCCGGCATCAATGTGCTGCCGCCGGATGTAAATGAAAGCGATGTCAAATTCATCGCTACCCAAAATGGAATTCGTTTTGGATTGGGAGCGGTTAAAAACGTCGGCGTTGCCTCCATTAAAGCGATTGTTGCTGCTCGTGAACGCTTTGGGAAGTTTAAGACGATTTTTGAATTTGCACGGGAAGTCGATCTCCGGGCTGTTAATAAAAAAGTATTGGAAAGCCTGATTCAGGTCGGGGCCATGGATTCGCTCGAAGGGCATCGCGCCCAGCTTTTTGAAACGATTGATCTGGCGGTTACTTATGCCCAGCGCGTCAATGCCGATAAAGCCATGGGCCAAACCAGCCTCTTTGATGTGAGTGTGAATATGAATGAAACCTCGGTTGATACGCCGCCGCTACCGGCCATTACGCCCTGGGATCAGTCGGAATGCTTGCGGCGGGAAAAAGCCCTGCTGGGCTTTTATATCTCTGGACATCCGCTGGAAAAATTTGCCGAGGAGTTGCGGCTGTTTTCTTCGATTCAGGTAAAGGATCTGGTTACGCTCAAAGATGGTGTCATCGTTCAGGTGGGTGGCCAAATTGTTTCGGTTAAATCCAAATTCGATAAAAAAGGAAAAATGATGGCCTTTGTCGCCTTTGAAGATTTTAGTGGTATGACCGAACTGATCGTTTTTTCGGATACTTTTACACAATACCGCGAGCAACTGAAACCAGATGCCCTACTGATGATCCTGGGAAAAATCTCCTGTCGCGAAGGCGAGGATCCCAAAATACTGATGGATGAATGTTTCCCGCTGCAATATGCCCGGGAAAGATTTACCAAAGATGTCATCATTACTTTGGATTCAAATTTGATGAAACCTGAAAATCTCGAAACGATTACCAATTTTTTACACCGCAATCAGGGCGACTGCCCGCTTTTTGTCCGCGTCAATACGCCCGAAAAAAATGTCATGATCCGCTCCAAAAAGTATAAACTCAATCCATCGGCGGAAGTGATGAAAAAATTAAAAAGTATTGTTGGCGAAGATCATATTCAAATTGATATTAAGCGGGAACAACGAAAGGCCGGACCCAATGGAAATGGGCGAAATGGCTCCTATTATAATGGACAATCGAATGGTTATCGGAAATATTCAACCGCGACGAATTAAGATAAGAGGAACGCCGCTAACAAAGATTAACTTGATATAAAAAAATTAAAAAAGCGCCATCGACAGCACCATGGGCAGTCCCAGGAAGAAGACAATAAACAGTAAAATCATCCCAAGCAATAGCAGTAAAATGGTCACCCAGCGATAATGTCGCTCCATCGCAATTCGAACCAATCCAATCAGTGCCCCCACCAAAAGCCCCATCAGGCACCAGTGTACAAAAGCCAACGCGGTCGTCAGCGTTACGCCAGAACTTTGATAGATAGGTAATAAAACTTTTTGGTGCATCAGGCTATAAACATGCGACAGAATTTGCTGGCTAAAAATCCCGAATGCAATGCCACTAATTAATCCTGCTAAAAAAACATACCAATTAAATTGAACGCCAATCAAAGCCCCCAGAATTGTAAAAAAGAGAATCATCCAGACCGGGGATGTTCCTGAAAGGGTCTCCACGCCAAATTGGCCGATAATAGCACCCAGCAGTAAACACACGAACAAAGGATATATAAAAAGCCGAAATCGGGCAAAATTTTCATACATTGTTGTAAATTTTCGGGCATTTGGCGACACCACCAGATCGATATTGACCGGCAATTGCATCGAATTGCATTGGACCAGAATTGTGCCATTATAAGTTCCCGCTTTCAAATCCTTAGCCGAAATTTCCAGCGGAATTTTCTTTTCGGATGCTTTAAAATTTTGCTGCGAGGTCTTAATCCAGGCGCGTTGTGAGAGAACCTGCCAGTTCAAATTTTCATCATTTCCGACATTTTTAACCAGAATCGAAGTTTTAATCGATTGCCCGGGCTTGACCTGCAATAAAATTCGTTCCGGTAAAATTTGCGGCCGGGCGGGTGGCGGCGACACTTCAATTTGTATCGGGACACTTAAATTTGCCGCATTGGATCGAATTTCAATTTTTGCAGGATAGGTTTTGAAATTCGACAGGTCATGCGTTTTTAAATTTAATACCAGTTCAATACTTTCACCACCCCGGCAACGAAATTCCGACGTCGACAGTTGAATCCATTCTTTCGAAGACGTCATCGTCCCTTTCAAAATTCCTTTGCCGGAATTCAAAATCGTAAGGCGAATTTGCTTTTCAATTCCCCGTTGAATATTTTTTAAATTTATTTTTGAAGGCGTCACGGTCAATTCGGGTGGTATGGCAAACTTCGATAATTGCAGCCATTCATTTAATAGCATATCGGCATCCCGTGTTGATTTCCGCAACTGTCGGGATTTTTTCGCCAGAACATTCTCATGCCGATTTTCCAGCCATTCTTCAAAATCACCCCGCAAGAAATGCCATTTGGCATCCTCCCAGCGCTTATAACAGGTTTGAACCAATTCCTGAGTCGTATAAACCTGTTCGCCGGTCCGAAAGATAAAAGGTTCGCCGGCACTTTCAGGCAATCGATCCGTTGCCTGACCACAATGCGAACAAAATTTGGCACTATCCTCAATCTGTTTGCCACACCGGGAACAGCGTTTTCGGGTTGCCCCTTTTTGTCCCACCAGATCCTTCTTCAGGTGCGCGATTGTGCCATAACGATCCTTTTTATTCATCTTCAGCGCTTTGACAATCACCTCCTGAACTTTCACCGGAATTTGCGAATTCAGTTCACGCGGCAATGGGGTGATGTCTTTTATCGGATCGCGTGAAAGAGAGTCCGCCGGCTCCCGCCCGGTATAAATATAATAAAGAATCGCCCCTAGTGAATAAATATCCGATTTTACATCGGTATACCCTTTTCCCGCCTGGTACTGCTCCGGCGAAGAAAAGAAGCTGGACGCGGCCCGTGCCAGATACCGGGTTCCTTCGCCCACTGAATACTGTTTGGCAATTCCAAAATCGATTAACGAAATGGTATTATCTTTTCGAACCAGAATATTTTCGGGCTTTAGGTCACGATGGATGACATTTTGCGAATGGATATAGCTTAATACATCACAAAGCTGCTCGGCCAGCGGGAAAATCAATGTGTCCGGCAAACCATTTTTATTCTTTTGCATTATCTCGTCCAGTCCCTTCCCCTCCACATATTCCATCACACTATAATGCAAAATATCAACATTAAACCGCTCAAAAAGCGTGGGAATGGATGGATGATTGAGAATGGTGAGAAATTCCTCTTCCTTTTCATCAAAATACAGATTGGGAAGCTCTTTTATCGCCCGCGGCTGATTAAACATCTCCTTATCAGTGGCCAGATAGGTTGCGCCAAATCCACCTTTACCCAATAATTTCTCAATCGTATAACGATTTTTTAGGACGGTTCCTTTTTCCAATACCCAGCCATAAATTTTTTTAACCGTCCCGCTGGGATTAAATTCTCCATGAACCAGAAGGCGATCAGCAAGTAAACAGCGTGAATTCGTACAGGCATAATTATTCGCTTCAATTCGCTTAAGGGTGGCTTTGGTACCACATTTTGGACAGGTAAAATAGCTGGCTGGCATTCTTACTCCTTTATCAATTCAAAAATCAACATCCTGATCGCTAATAATCAAAATTAAGCAAAAAATCAATATAATATTTTATTTGTAAATAATGAGATGATGTTAAAACGCTGTCATTTTTAATTTTGTTTCACGGGATTTGGATAAATGCAGGATTATGGGTATTGTTGAGCATATAAGGCTACGTCGGGGGATGGAAACGTCGTGATACGTAATGCGTAAAGCGTAATACGTAAAAAAAAGTTACTTCTCACGCATTACGTATCACGCATCACGTATTCCGTTTCACACTTTAATTAAAATGCATCACAAACTTCGCCCGACCCAGAATAATTTCATCCCCGTCCGCAATCTCAACCGGCACTTTTGGTGTCACTTTTTCGTGATTGACGAAAGTATTGTTCACGGAGTTCAAATCTTCGACATAGTAGTGCGTCCCGACCTGGCTGATTTTGACATGCTGACGACTCACACCGTCTTCCTCGCCTCCGAAGGGTGTGGTATCAATATCCGGAAAAATACCGCTCACCGGATCTTCCCGACCAATGATCACTTCATTTTTCGTTGGCAACAAAATCTCTTCGCCGCTTCGTTGATGCACAAGCCGTGGTGCTTTTTTGGCTGAAAGTTCAATATCGACTGTAGCGGGTGAATCAAAAAGTGAGGTTGAAAAAGCACTTTCAGGCAATTCGGCGCCGCAATTATCACAATAAAGCGTGCCATCAACATTATTCGTGTCACAATTTGCACAGATAATCATTTTATTTCTCCTTTCGGAATGGTTTTGTTCAGTTTTATAACTTTATTTCAAAAACTCGCCCCCTATTTGAAAGGCTCCGGGAGCGTTTTAACGCACTTTTTGCTAAATCCAGGAGTGCAACGCCTTTATGCGTTGCAAAAAACTGCAATCCTGAACCTGAAAAATTCATAGCCTCGAAGACACAAAGACACGAAGAAAAATAAAGGATTTTTAATGCGACATTTAATGCGATAATATTAAATTAGTTAGCGCATTAAGACAGCAGTGAAAATTTGTCCTATTTTATTAAGTTAAAAAAGAAGCCAAATCAACCTGAATTATCTCGGAATCTATAAAGTATTGTTTTCTTTGTGTCTTCGTGCCTTCGTGGCAAAATTTATGAACAATCCAGATTAAAGTGATTACACTCCTGATTTAATTTTTTCTTTCTGCTATACAAAAATATCTCAGGCCGCTTCCTCCAAATCCAGTCTTCGGGTCAGTTTACGCGTCTCGTAGCGCAACTTCTTCGTTCCCGCCTTGCTCATCTGCCCTTCTTTTTCCAGATTATCCGCTTCCTGCAACGCGGCCTGAGCTAAATCTGCTTCATTCAAATTTATGAGTCGGGTGGCTGCCGCCCGCAATTTCTGCGTTGCGCCACTGATATTCCCAGCCGCCGCATCATCCAGCGCCCGGGTTTGTAAATTAAAAGCCGTTACTTTTTCAATGATATTCATTAAATCAGCATCAAAATCCCGGCCCGATTCAGCATTTTCTGAAAATTTGAAAATCAAATCCATGCGAATTTTTTCATCCAGAACGCCTTCCTGGGGAATGTCGAAACAGAGTTCAGCCTGCGCCAGTCGAAAATCACCTTCCGGACGCGCAGGCAGCATCAATTCCACCAGAATGCGCTGACCAACATTGGTGGTTAACTCTTTTAAATTCAAAATAATATCATGCTCGGATATCGGCGCAAATCCCAGATTGGAAATCATGGGCGTCACGCGAAAAACACGTTTGGGAACCACCCCATCACTCAATCGCAATGTGAGCGTTGCATTCTGAAAAACCGTATCCCGAAAGGTTTCGACTTCTTCATTAAAAAAAGATAAAATATCTTCTGGTTGAGCGATATAATCCGATTTGCCACTGCTATACTGGGCGATGGCATCGATCATATCTTCGTACCATTCATCACCCACCCCCAGCGCGGTTACGGCGATATTTTGTCGGGCCGCTTCCTGTGCCAATTGACAGCATTGATCTTCATCACCATACGTCTGGCCATCGGTCAATAAAATCATGCGATTAATCCGATCTTCACTCCGGAACGATTGCAATTCATCCAGGCCAATTCGAAATCCTTTGGAAATCATCGTGCCGCCGCCATGGGTGATTTGATCGATTTTTTTCTTTAATTCCGCTTTATTGCTCACTGATTGCGCCGGAATCAGTAATTCCACCTCTTCATTGAATAGTACCACCGATAAAATATCCTGCTCGGTCAATTGTTCGATAATGGCATTGACCGCCTTCCGAACATTTTCTATCTTTGTCCCTTTCATCGAACCGCTGCGATCCAGTACCAGCGCCAGATTGAGTGGTTGTCGACTGTTTTGCTTTTCAACTATTGGGACAGCTTCCAACAAAACATACGCTAATGAAACCGAATTTGCCGGAAAACTGGCTTTATTGGTGCGCCAATTAAATTTTATATTTGATTTCATTCTATCCTCCAGTCCTTATTTCACTACTGTACACATTTTAAATAAGTTTAATCTGACCCCTCACCCTAACCCTCTCCCCCATCTAATCATTACGCACAAGTTTTCCTTGACTTTTAAGAAAAATGTTTATTGATCTG
>DYKB01000046.1 GCA_020722815.1 Caldithrix sp.
CAAACCAGCCTTTATCCAGCAGTTCGGACATATCAGCCTGAAAAGTGACTGTCGCCGTTACCGATAACACGCTCTGGTCATCAAAATAGACCACTTCCAAAATCTGGCCACCGGCCAACAGGGTGAATGAACGGTTGCCAACACTTTCCCAGCGATCTCCACCAGCCGCGGGGATGATGACAAATTTAAATTCCAGTTTTTGACCGACTAAATCATCACCTAATTTCTTGGTGAGGGTATAGATTTTATCGCCATCATCATCCGTGAGTTTATCATCATTGCCAGCCCAGCCATTGATTTGACCACGGACAACAACCATGTCTTTGGTCGGATCAAACGCACCCGATTGAATCTGGATGTCCATATTACATTGAAAAGTCACCAGATTTTCAACAGGTTTCTCGCGCCATTGACTACCAAAGTAATCAACGGGAAGGACCATCAGTGGATTGGTATCGTCAATTAAAATGACATGGTTCATGGAAAAACCAGCTTCATTATCCATTGGCGAAGTCCCTTTATTAAGGGTATCCACACCAGCCGCATAAATGGAATATTTAAATAATTTAGAGGACATTGTACCGGCCACAAATAAGACTTCAGTGGTCCAAATACCATCTTTTGCAACGGCATCACCTTTGGTGAGGCCATCATCGTACATTTTAATCAAAACTGAGGTATCCGCAACACCCCAGGAACCACCCCAGTTGTTCCAATCACCCGTAACCCAGACACTTTGTACTGAGTCGAAAGGATTTTTGTTATACCAATCGACCGCACCATTGACATCCACGCTAAAACGAACGGTGACATCCTGGACAATTGGTTTTCCACCGGGTAATACGTTTGGTTTAATCGGATCAAGCACCAGATCGGCACCGGTAAATTCAAATTCATGATTCGAACCAGCTTCCCAACCACTATCGAGGAAACGATTATTGGGATAACCACGGAACTTCCAGCCAATTTTATCACCAACGACCGCCGTCACCTGCGCATCATAAAGATAAAGTGACGGATCAAACGGATCGGGTTCCATGGATTCGGTATTCGCCCAACCATTCATGCCACCCACCACGCGAATACTATCGGTTGCGGGATCAAACCAGCCTTTATCCAGCATATCAGACATATCAGCCTGGAAAGTGACCGTGGCTTTTACTAATACGACAGTCTGGTCATTATAATAAACGGGGTCTAATACCATATCGGTCGCTGTCAGCGTGAACTTGCGGTTGTTGGCAATACTTTCCCACATATCACCACCCGCGGCAGGAATGATAACATATTTGAATTCAACGTCTTTACCCACCTGATCAGCGGGAATAGTTACATCAACAGTATAAAGCGTATCTGTATCCGGATCGGTTAATTCATCCGTAGTTCCAGCCCAGCCATTGAAACTTCCCCGGACAACCAACTTATCAGTGGCCGGATTAAAAACTCCAGCCTGAATTTGAATATCCATATTGCACTGAAAAGTAACTTTCACGCCTTGCGCAAAAGCAGCATTGAACATAAAAAATAGTGATAAAAGACCAATAACCACTACAATTTTTTTAACTCTCGGATTCACGTTTAGCCTCCATAAATATTAGTTAGGAAAAAATAAGAATTGAAGAAAAGAAAATTATTAATTATTCTTTGATTTGATTACACCTCCTATCTTATAGATAATTAACCTGGTTAATTTATTCAATTTTCAGACGAATCATCATTTATATTAACATTATCGAATTAAAAGCATTTTTTGCTTACTGATAAATCCACCGGCTTCCATTTGACAAAAATAGATACCACTTCCGGCCGGTTTACCGGACTGCTCCAATCCATTCCAGACAACCTGGTAAATTCCTGCAATTTGATTTTCCTCAACCAGAGTTGCCATTTTTTGGCCCAGAATATTAAAAATCTCAATTTTCACTCGAACTGGATTTGCCAATTGGTAACGAATATGCGTTGAGGGATTAAATGGATTTGGATAATTTGTATATAACTTAAAATCGGTTGTAACTCCAATATTAGCTGGATTTTCAACATTTACCAACAAATCCGGTAAATTGACTTTATCAGCCGTCAAACTAACCGTATAAATCGCCACCGAATATGGCGCGAGTGTTAGATTCAATATCTTTAAATTCGAACCGCTCACTTGCTGACTGGTCTGAGCATATAAATCATTGAGGAAATAGGTCGCATCCGTTTTAAATCCACCATTGAATTCCGCCCAGTTCTCCAGGGCCGTGGTCACTTCAAAGGTTTGAGCTTTATCGCTAAAATTCATGACGGCAATTCCATTCTGATCGAGGAATGGTCGTCCGAGTGCATAAATCCAGCTTGAATTGGTGGCCAATCGAATCTGACGGGAAGGATCCCGCGACGTAATTTGTCCATCACCATTGACATCTTCCATCTGTCGCCGAAACGCAGGAAATTGGGCGCGAATCTGAGCGATTTTTTGATAATGCGGAATCAGAATATTGCCAGGTGGATTTTGCCAGTTAACGGTGGACCGAACGCGTCCATCTCTCCCGGCAGCCGACATATTATATCCCATGCCAACTTCCTGGCCCTGATAAATTTGCGGAATACCCGTCGCCATAAAAAGCGCGGTTGACACCGGAATCGTTCTTTCGAAAATTTGGTAGCGATAGGCAACGCGATCCTCATCCTGATTTTCCAAAAAGCGCAGGAAAAAAGAATTGGGACCGGGACGATAACCATCATTATAAAGCTGTAAATCCAGGCCGGAAACCGAGGGGTATCCATTGATGGTACCTTTTAGCTTCCAATCATAACCCAGATCAACTCCCCCATCCCTATCTGCGTAAATTACCTCGGTGCCTGCCCCGGTGCCATCGGTCTCGGCGAGCAACAGGATGTCCGATTTCGCAGCTTTCAAGGCTTTTCGCAATGGCTGATCAAAAAATCCCCGGCCATAGCGTCGATGAGGCCCCCAGTACACATCAAAGCGATAGCCATCGATATCATACGCAAGCAGCCAGTGTTTATAAACTTCGAACATGTAAATCCGCGCTTCCTCATCCGCATAATTCCAGTTGAGTAAGGCATCGGAAAATCCACTATAGTACACAATTCCTTCAGTGGAAATTGATTGACCCAGTCCATTGGTGTTATGCGAAATAGCTTCATGCTGATAGAAATCATAATAGCGGCTGTATTTTTGTTTCGACCGGACATCCAGTGCAATGGGATGTGAACGGCTGGAATGGTTTGGCGTGACATCCAAAATAACACGGAGTCCCATTTCATGCGCTTTTTGAACAAAAAGTTTAAAATCCGTATTGGCGCCATAAAAAGGCTCCACATTATAAAAATCGAGGATATTATATCCAATATTGGTCCCCTGGTCAATGACGCCTTCAACATCCATTACCGGCAGGACCCAGATAACATTGAATCCCATCTTTTTAATCCATTGTAATTGATCAATTGCGGCCGCAATTGTTCCCTGCAATGTAAAAGAACGGAAAAACAGACAATAAATTTGTGCATTGGCAACCCAGTCTGGAACGATTTTTAAATCCGGAACGATAAATTGAGAGTCCGCGGTTATTGTAAAGAAATTGACAACCGAATTTTGGTAGCCACTGGCACTTCTCACGGTTAATTTCAGACTATAGTCACCGGGTAATTCTGGAAAATCAACAGTGAAAGAAGATTCCGTTTGACCATCCACCCCGGCGATGGGCCATGAATTTGTATTCTGGTTTTGCCACAAGTAGGTGACTGCTTGTTTCAGCGGATCATTTGCCTGGCCGGTTATCAATAATTTATTCCCATCTTTTTTGAAGCGAATCCGGGGCTGCGGCCGATTATCAGGATAATAATTCAATCGCAAAGTATCCGTTTGAAAATTCTGGCCAGTGATATCCGTCACCGTAACAACGTATCGATTCATGCCGGGATTCAATTTCACTTCACGACTATATTGGGTTTCTGTTTTTGCCAGGATATCGACAGCAATTCCTTCAACATGTTGCAGAACGATTTTCTGTATTTGTGATTTGTCTTTATTAATCTGCCAGCGAATGTTCTTTGTTGCTGCCCAAACACTATCAGTCGATGGTGTCAAAAAGAAAACATCACCGGCAACAATCATAAATTGAGTCGAATCGATGACTGAAGCACCACTTTTCGTCACGGCATTGATAATAGCGGTATGTTGACCATTCTGAAGGGGCGGAAATTTATACTGGAGAATCGAAAGTGGCTCAATCACGTGCCCTTCGAATGTGGCCATGGGCTTATTATCCAGCGTTATGGTAGATTTGGCGAAATCGATGGGATCGTTTTCCGCAGAAAAGACACCGGCAACTAATGTCGGTCGCGCTTCAGATACAATTGCGTCCTTTGGTGGCCAGATTTCAAAAAGCATGACCTTTTTTGCATCGACAATCGAGTTATTGTTATCATTTGTATTAATCAAAGGATTCAACGGGTCCGTGAACCATTTCCAATCACTTCCGGCTTGATTATAATGTTCATGAAATTTGTAATTATAGCGACTCCCCACTTTCAGCCGCAAGGTTTTTGTATGAAATTTTAAAGAATCAATATAATCCATTAAAGATGGTGCATTCGGGCTAATCACACCGCTGCTATTGGGTCCCCAGCCATTAAATTCACCGGGGACAAAAGCACGAACGACCTTTGAATTCGTTGGATAATGGCGAAAAGTGATGTTGATGTAGTCCTGAGAAGATAAATTTCCAATAATGATAAAGAAAATTAGAGATATGAAATAAAACAATCGCATTTTCAATGTCCTGACTAATTTAGTAATCGTAAAACCTGTACCATTTTTGCTTTCAGAATGAATAAAGTCAAATCAAGATATCGCAACTAAATCAAGGAGTTCCAATTGTTGATAATTGATTCAAAATTGCTCTTGCATCCCCGAAATCAGGTTTAATTCGCAATGCCGTTTCAGCAGCGTCCCGAGCCGCGGCAATTTTTCCCGTCTGGGTATATGCGACACTGAGCAGGTAATACGCGCCGGCGGTTTCTTCTTTCTTAAAAAGCTTTGCACGTCCATCGACCTCCAGTGCCTGTCGCAGATTTTCAATGGCCGGCGTATATTTTCTGGTAAAACAAAATAGCATCCCCAGCTTGGCATAGATATATGGCAAATGACGACTAAAAATCAAGCCTTTTTTCAGCGTTGTTTCGGCCGCATCATATTTACGCTGACGCATCTGGAGATTTGCCAACTCGATATAGGGGAAGTAATTAAACGGCACAATCTTTAATACCGCTTCGTACTCTTTTGAAGCGCCCTCATAATCCCCTTTTTGCTGTAAATATTTGGCAATTTTATAATGTCCCTCATTCCATCCCAACTTTTGAGAAATCATTGCTTCTACCGTATTTTCCAATAGACTGTCATAAGGACTCCCGGAATGGGGTCGCAGCACAATTTCCTTCTTAAAAGGCCAATGTTTCGTCAATATTCGAATTCGTTGACTGGCAATTTCCAAATCCAGATCAGTTACCCCAGCTATCCGGCGAAATTCTTCGGTTGTTTTTATTCGTTCCCATTTCCATTTGTCCTTGGGAACAACACATCCCGCCTGATACATCACTTCACAAAAAGCTTTTGCCATCCAGAAATAGCCCGCAAAAGTTGGGTGCAAATGATCCGTAAACAGGTTATTATCCAAAATTTCGTCGACACAATAAGGTTTAAAGACCTTTTCCATATCCACCACCGGTACCTGATGGCGTTGCCCTGCTTTTTCAATGACGGCATTAAAATCACTGCTGGCACGAAAACGCAACACATCCAGATCACGCGCCCGAATATATTCTTTTCGGGCAATATCAGCATTTAAAGTTGCCTGTAAACATTTTGCCCGGCGAAAATAAAGTTCAGCCGGCCGTGGATCGATTTTTTCAGCTTTATGATATTGAATCAATGCTTCATTAGGCTTACCTTCTTTTTCGAGTGCTTTTCCTTTTTCCAGGTACATTTTCCAGCGTTCGACCTGAATCGGCTTTAAATCTGGCGAAAATTCATTGGCAAACGGCTCAAAATCGGCGAGATTTGAAACCAAAGTACTCAAAATTACTTTTGCACCTGCCTTTTGCGCTGTTTTAATAATGGCTTCCAGATTTTTTTCATAATAGTCCAGTGCCAGATTATATTTCGGACTTCCCAGCGCAATGTGCCGATCGGCCACGACTTTTTCCATTAACGTCTGGTCTTCCAGTTGGATATTTTTATTAGAAAAAAGATTCTGGATTCCGCCGATCATATCCCGCAACAGTTGAAAGGTTCGGATCTTTTGCAGCCGCATGTACATCAAAATCCAGTTTCGATTCTGACCGATTTGCTGGGTTGATCCAATTCCAAGTGCGCCATAGAATTCATTATGCCCCATATAAACAATAAACAGATCGGGACTATAGTTAACTAATTCACGCGTAAAATCCAGCACCGAATAGCTATTAATGGCTGAAATGCCAACATTGATCACTTCCACATTTTTTTCCGGGAATAACACATCCAGTCGATCCTGGAGTAAATTGGGAAAAGTCGCGTTATACTGAAACGGGAAACCAGCCGTTGTTGACCCACCCAGACAAAAAATACGGTAAGTCTCCGGCGATTTTTCTTTGAGAAATACGGTACTCCGGGCATCCGGAATGTGAATATCCTGATGCGTGAAAAACCGTCGGGCTACCTTTTTATTAATATAACAGTACGTGCTGCCATTTATTTCCCGGGTTAAAACCAGGTTGACATCGCCCCCATAATTGAAGATGCTGAGAAAGATTTCAAACACCAGTAAAAATAATACTGGGAAAAGTGACAGCATGGTTAAAAAAATAATTTTTTTAACACCCCGTGGTGAGGGCGGTTGTTTTTCTTGTGTTTTTGTCATGTTTTCGGTATCTATCGTCAATCGAATAATTCTGTTTGTCTATTGTTGGACAAATTGGCAATTTGTCCTTTCACGACCGTATATTTTTCATAAATTTTTATTTAGTCGTCGAAGTGACCCTCACCCCAACCCTCTCCCAAAGGGAGAGGGCGTAGCTATTCCCCCTCCCCTTGGGGGAGAGAGTTAGGGTGAGGGGTCAGAGTACGTTCAATCAATAAATCTACCATAGCAAATTTGTCCGGCAATTTTACTTGAGATGCAACATTTTAATCGTCTTTACAAAATTCCCGCTTTGAAAACGACAGTAATAAATGCCCGTGCTGATGGACAAATTCGTTTCATCAACGCCTTTCCATGACGTCTGATAATTTCCTGGCTTGAGTGATTCATTTATCAGCGTTCGGACTTTTTGACCCAATGAATTATAAATTTCAATTTTGGTATCCACAGATGCGGCACCACCAACAGAAAACTGAATGGTCGTCTCGCTGTTAAATGGATTCGGATAATTCGCCTGCAATCCAAAATAATAGGGGGTCAATTCACTTTTTTTTATATCGGTCGGTTTATTCGAAAATTCGAAAATTGAGATTTGATTCGGTTCCAGTGTGAATTTATAATTTAATAACTCCGCACCTTTGACTGGAATTGAAGTGTCTGTGAACCGATCGACCAGATAAAAGCTTTGTGTTGTATCAAAGGGAATGTCCTGGGGACGCAATCGCAATTCAGCCTCCTGCTGATTGGCACTTAAATTCGCCAGAATGAGAAAATTCTCATCATTTTTCTGTCGCAGAAATGCGTAAATATTTTGATTTTCTGACTGAAGGGCCGTGTAACTTCCGGTCGATAATGCAGAAAATCGTTTTCTGAGCGAAATGAGTCGTTGATAAAAAGGCGTCAACTGTTTGGAATCGCTCCAGTGAACCAGCCCCCGACTCGCCAACTCACCCGTTTCCTGGCCGGCGTAAATTAATGGAATTCCAGGCAAGGTGAAATCAAGCGCGGCCGCCAGTTTTGCCTGCGCCAGTGAATAGCTGGTTAAAAATCGCGATTCATCATGATTTTCAATATAACGCATGGGGCGCGCCTGCGATGGAATATCTTTTAAATAGGTTAAGACAACTTCATGCAATTTATCCGCTCCCCCCACGCCACTTAGCGCATTTCTTTTCTCATTATAAAACCAGTAATCATACGCTGAATCGAACTTTTTATCAAAATAAACCGGATCATTGGCGGCCGCTTCTGCTAAAAGAAAAATATCCGGCTTAATTTCTTTCAGCTCTTTTCGCCAGCGCTGCCAGAAAGCAGCACCTTCAGGACGAAATTTCTCAATCGCATGGGCAACGTCACAACGAAAACCATCGATATTATAATTCCTCACCCACCATTTACACATATTAATCAGATAATCCTGAACCCAGGGCGTGCTATAATTAATCGATGGCAAATTGATCCAACTGTAAAGATATTCAAATTCAGTCTCATTTTTCCAGTAATAAAAGTCACGAAATGGTGAATATTCTCCATTTTGCAGGGCATCGCGCATAAAAGGATGGGTATCAACGGTGTGATTGATGACCAGATCTATGATAACCTTAATATTGTACTTGTGCGCTTCGAGTACTAAATCACGAAAATCATTGAGGGTGCCATATTCAGGATTGATCCCATAGTAATCGGTGATCCAATACCCATGCGTGGATGGCGAGGGGTGAATGGGCATGAGCCAGATACAATTGATACCAAAATCTTTCAGCGATTTGATACGATCTTTGATAGCACTCAATTTTCCAGTGAGACTGAAAGTTCGGACGAAAATTTCATACAAAACCATGCTATCCACCCAGGCTGGATGCCATTCTGTTGCATCCACTGAATGAACCGTTTCGTCAACCACCACCACTGCGCGTGCCCAGCCGGTTTCACTACCGGCGCGGGCAACTAATGTAAAATAGTACTCTCCCGGCTTCGTTGGTGCATCAAAAGAGGTCTTTGCTGTCGTTTTACTGGAAAGTACTACCTGGGTCGGATTCGTTTCATCCTGTCGCCAGGAAAATTTAAGGGCTGTCCCATTCATGGATGTCGATTGACTCCCATCCAGCGTTACCGTTTTTCCATCAATCGTGGTTTCGATCTTGACAATTGGTGCTAAATCAACCCGATAATCATAGACCACCAAACGACTGCGACTCACGCTTCCGGAAGGCGTACTGACTTCAGCATAGAAAGAATTGAGCCCTGGCGCTAATTGAATTGTCTTTTCAAAAAATTGATTCACAACGGGTAAGGTGAATTTGGCGTTATGATAAATAAAATCCACCGAACTAATGCTGACATCATCCACCTGACCAACGACTCGAACGGTTTCCTGATAAACTTGACCACTTTGGGCAAATAATTTGATAAGCGGGGCGACTTCGAAGGCCGGATTCAGATCCATCCCGGACAATCCAATGGTTCCACGCATTTCCGAACCAATTGCTGCCATACGTGGCCCGCCAAGCTGATTTGGCCTGATATAATTTTTCAGGAGATGTGATTGTGCTATCAAACCAGTACAAAAAGCCAGATCATATACATCCGGTTCATCGTTTTCAATCAGCCCCCCTTCATTGGGCGAAATTTCCACACTGCCATTTTGATTTACCAGGTAACTATAGGCCGTAAAAAACCATTTTTGATTAAAAGTCCCCAGATAGGTTTCGAGATCAGCAATCGCCAGTTGAAAATGGAAGTGATTGGTGAGTGAAGCATCCGCATTTACCTGAATTTTCATAACACTTTGCAAGGGATTGATCGATTTGAGTATCTGATTATCCAGGTAAGAACGAAACGTACCGGAATTTGGTGCAGCGAGAATAATAAAAATTCCATTATTCTCCCATTCGGGGATACGTAATTCCAGGTTATCCGGCGCGTTCACCAGATTCTTGCTTGTCTGATTGGAAATGCCAAAACCGACACGCGTAAAATCTGCAATATCTTTCATTTCGATGACACAATTTAAGCTATCCAAGGCGCTGTTCAATGAAAGATGAACTGCCTGAATATCGGCAACTCCGGCCTTAGTGCTGGCTGGATAGGTAAAAGTACCAGGACCATTATCATCCCCTGACGGATCAACATCGTGGAACCCCGTGTTCGACAGGTAAGCACCAATGGTTAAATTTGCGGGATGCGCGGGTACACCGATTTCATCCGCAGCAGCAAAATGAACTTCATTGCGCCCGGCCTGAAGTTCCTGATTAAAAAGAACATAAACCGTATCTTTATGAAGTTCAGTGTTAAATTGCACGGACTGATCATTCAATAATACCTGAATTGAATTTAAATCAATCGAATAGCTCGAATCACCGGGGACAAGCTTTGCTAAAAAATCAACAGTCGTATCAGGATTTAAAAAAATTGTTCCAGGGAGTGGTGAAAAGCCAACAAATCGAGGCTGCGGATCAACCACTTTCCGGGCAATACTTCGAAATTCTTCGCTGACGAACGGATTGGTGGGATCCATTTCTAAATAAATATCTTCATTTACGACAACGCGATATACACGTTGGCGGTTCACCCGAAGATTTAGCGTCTGTGTATAAATTCCATCGCCATCTGAATCGGATAAATCATGCGTCTGTGGTTCGTCCATCCATTCCAATTTCACTTTTTCTACCGGATGTACTAAATCCAGCACCGGACTTCGTGCATCAAATTGAAGTTCGTAAGGCGCTTCAACAATCCCTTTCAAAATAGTGAATTGAGTTTCTGCATCGAAACCAGTTCCAGCGGAATTTTTTACCGAAAGCTTCAGTTGATGTGAACCAATCTCCAGTTTTTCAGCCGGAATATAAGCAAAATGTCGTGAATCTGGCTGATAATATTGCCAGGCATCCGGTATATTGATACCGTCAACAGAAAAAGTTATCGTTTCCGGTTTAACAGGATTTTTTAAGGAATATGAAATTTTCGCGGTCATTTCAGGCTGGCGAAAATTAATCTCACTTTTATTCACGGGTTGAAAATAATAGATCATGGGATCTTTAACCGTAAGATACGAATCACGATAGGGTCCCCCATATTCCGGATTCAGTACGTCGGTATACCAGCCCGTAACGCCAGCCTGGCCGACGGTATCGACGTACGTGACGAATTTGTATTGATATTTTCCCGGTGCCAGATATAAAACGACAATCCAGGTATCATTACCAATATTTCGACACTTATAGACATCACCCCAGCCGTTGAAACTGCCATTTATTCCCACGCCGGAATCCTGTGCAGAGAGTTGATGATGAAATTCAAATTCGAACGGCACCAGTTGACTATCCGGCGCGGGTGCCTCGGCAAACTGAAGTAAAGTGAAGAGTTGGTCACGATGGGGATTATTATCGGTAGCCCATGATAAATCAGCGAAAATGAGAGCAAATAGTGCCAAACTGATCAGTTTTATTTGTGAAAACATAACAACCGCTCCCAAACTACCAGATTTGAATATCAAAATGTCGTTATTTAAAAAAAGTAATTCAATTTTACTATCAGAGTCTGTCCCAAAAACACCAAAACTTGTCATTGCGAGGCGTTTTTTGCCGAAGCAATCCCCCAATATAACAACGGAGATTGCTTCGTCGCACAAAACGCTCCTCGCAAGGACAATCGCCGTTGAGTTTTCGGACAGACTCTAATTAATCTCACGCATTCCCGGCATGACCACGCGGTCATCAGATTCGATTTGTTTGCCCAGCCGGGTAAGAAGTGAATCATTTATTTGGATTTTAGCGCCGATTTTTAGCTTTTCCACCCATTTTTGATACATTTCACCACTCATTTGCTGGTGTAAATCAGCGACGACCGCTTCCCGTGCTTCCCGTAAAGTTTTATTCCGTTGCGGACGCTTCCCCAAAAGCTGAATAATGGAAAATCCCCCTGCCACCTGAATCGGTGCTGAAAATTGTCCGGGCTTCAACTGAAAGGCCACTTCAGAAATTCTCCCCATTTGACCGGAAGAAATCCAGCCTAAATCACCGGCACTGTCCGGATTCACGGTTCGCAGCGTATATTTTTGGGCTAAATCGCTAAATTTTGCTCCATTTTTTAATTGATTGAGCAAATTAACCGCTTCGGGCAATGTTTTGACCAGAATTTCCTGAACATGAACCTGTTCCGGAATCCAGTAACGCGCCTGGTGCTGATGAAAAAATTTCTGTAACTGCTCCTCCGGGACGGTCATGGTATCCAGAATACTCTGCCACAGAGCACTAAAAGTATACTCATCCTCCCAATTTCGAACTTCCCGGGCAACCTCAGGATCTTTCTCCAGACCCCGGCGCCGGGCTTCCCGCGCTAAAAAGTCATCCTGTATCATATTTCCTAAATCTTTGCGAAAGCGGGTCGGGCTAACCATCACTGGTCGGCGGGCAATCGGCAAATTTCCGAGTTTTTCCAGAAAATCACCGATAGTCCACTGGCCATCCCGATAAGTAATCAAAATTTCCTTTGAATAGGCTTCAAGACCAGCTTCCAATCCCTTTAACTCCGTATCCTTCATTGGTGGAAGAAAATTCTGCTCAGCTCGGCGAGAATCAATCACATGCGCACGAATTTTGGATACCAATAAATCAAAAGTGGGATTATACAACTCCACTTTCTGGTTTTCCATATAATTTTTAATAAATTCGTTCGATAACTTTTTGGCTTTGCGTCGTTCAATCTCCCGGATGAGTCGAGGCTTTTGATTTTCAAAATCATTTTGACTGACAAAAATATTCTGACGAGTGTTAATCACCTGCAGGAGGTGATAACCGAAACGCGTTCGGATAGGACCGGAAATTTCACCAATTTTTAATGCGTAAGCTGAATCTTCAAGCGAGGGGTCCAGGCCGCCAAAACTTACCCACCCCAGATCGCCGCCATTATTTGCAAGCATGGAATCCTGAAATACGACCTGCGCGATTTCTTCCCAGGAAACACCGCGGGAAAGGGCGTCCTGAATGACTTGCATTTGCTGATCAGTCTTGGCAAAAAGGTGACGCACGTGTAATTGAAGGTTTCCCTTGTGAAATGCATCTAAAAGTTCATCCTCCGTTGCCTTCGCAGCGGATTCGATTTCGGAACGATAAAGCGCCTTCCGCAACGCTTCATCCCGGAACCAATTGACAAGACGCTGGACTTCAGGCTTTTGGTGAAAATTTAGTCGCCGTCCCTCTTTTATAAAAAGTTTTTTCTGAATCAATAATTCCAAATGCGCTTTTAAAGCCGCTTCACCACGTTTTGAAGCTGCCAGATGGGGGAGCATTTCATAATTCATTAGCAGTTCATCTGCAGTAATTTTATCTCCCTTAACACGCGCAACTGTCTGATCATCCAGTTCTGGTTCGGCACATTTGAAAAATAGCACACCCAAGAGGAAGAGTGCGAATAAAAAGATAATACGAAAAATAATCACGATAAATTTCCAGATAAATCGCTGCGATTTCAGATTCCATTAACAATGAAAGACCTTCGGGGTTTTGAAAACCCCGAAGGCCTCATATCAGACAAATTAAAATCCCAGGGCGATGCTGAATTTCTGAACATTATCAAATCGACCAAATGATTCATAGGCATAATCGATTCGGGCTTCGACGGATCCCATAAATTTATATTGCAAACCGGCACCAAAAGTAAGTCCTTTTTCGGTTTCAATGGCGAAAAGCGAAGAGTAACCCGCCCTTAATGAAACCATGTTAAAGAGCATATATTCCGCCCCGATGTTGAGACTTTCCACATTATCATTGGGATGGATAGCATCGATTGCTACCCAGAGTTGGTTATTTTCGACATCCTGGAGGACATCATAAGCGACACCGACCCGAAGATTGAGTGGTAAATCGAATTTATCAGTCCCTAAATCAGCGTTTAATTTATCGTTATTGCCCTCACGCTGGGGATCAATATCATGTTGAACCAGGATATCACGCCCACTCATTTGCATCTTTGTACCAAAATTGGTAATATTGGCACCAATGCGTAACCCGCGAAATCGGGTGATAAAAAGTGTTCCGATATCAATTGCCATCCCACCAGCGGAAGAGTTCAAAATATATTCACGAATATATTTAGCATTAACCCCAATAGAAAACCGATCCGTCAAACTACGTGCATAGGTGACCGCCAGGGCATAACTTCCGGCTTTGAACTTCTGGCCAGTTCCTTCGGGATAGTATTCTGTTGTCCGATCCATTTCAGCCATGGTCAGAAATGTGGTATTTAATCCGAATGTCCCGACCGTTGGCACACTCAAAACCATGCCGGCATAGTCAAAATTAATATCAGCAATCCAGGTTGTGTGATTGAAAAAGGCTTCACCACCTTCAACCAGCGCAATCCCGGCTGGATTCCAATACATTCCAGAGGCATCACTTGCCAATGCGACATAGGCACCCCCCATTCCAATGGCTCTGGCCCCTACGCCAATTTTTAAGAAATTAGCCGCTGTCGTGCCAACTTTAGTAACCCCCAGAACGGTCAGGGGCGTCCAGATGACGGCGACCATGATGAATATGAGAATTGTCTTCTTCACGATTCAACCTCTTTGATTCAATTTTATTTTATTAATCCTTTTTGATCATGATTTAAATTAAGGTTCACGTCGCCAATTATTTTGGCGGCCAGAACCAGAATCAAAGGCTATTTAATCACTGCAAATTTACCCACCTGTTCACCAATACCCGGCGCATCGATGTGATAAATATAAATACCATAGGAGATATCCAGATTATCCCGGGTAAGCATATTCCAGGTTTCAGTGCCATCGTTAACGGTACCATAATGCTCAATCGTCTGGAGTAATTCACCATCGACGGTGTAAATACGAATGGTACATCGCATGGGTAAATGGTTAAAATGGATTTCACGTGCACCACGACCTGTTGAAAATGGATTTTTCGGTTCCCACATCGCACCGGCGACATACGGATTGGGTACGACTTTTATTGAATCCAACGATGTTTTCGCAATATCATCATCAACTTTGCCGGCGGCGGAAGTAAATTTAAAGTGATCACCTTTTCGGAAAGGCTTTGTTGTCATTATCTTCAGCGTATCACCCAGCGTCGGGACATGCGAGGTCGTATCATTGCCCGCGACGGAAAATTTCCAGGTAACCAATGTCGTATCCGGCAATTTTTCAAAGAAAATCACCTGATCATTTGCCGAGAGTTTACCATTTTCAATAAAATAGCCAGCGGGGCGCCGATAATCAAGGAAAGCATAAGGAACGTGCTTGCCAGTGGAAATATCCTCCACATAAAAATTCGTAGCGACCGGTAAGATACTTACTTTTCTGGCAGTTGTCCCTCTTAATTGCCAGAGATCAAGGGTGTCTGATTGTTGATCGACTTGATCCGAAAAAACGAATTTATAACCGACCGGATACGCTACACCTTGATTCAAGATGCCAAAGGCGGAATAGGGCACGAACGTATAGCTATACATTTGATCATAAAGTTTAGACCAACCTGATTTATCGATGAGTCTCTTAATCTGCCAATCATTTTGAATATTAATTCGCATGCCATCGAAGAAATCCCGGCTGCCATCTACGTCCAGTGACCGATCAACTATCAACGCAGCAGAATCACCAAGCTGAACAAAGGTTTTGAAGTTGGCATTGATCAGCGTATCGGAATTTCCATTGGTAATATCCCGGATAATGTACCCTGAAGTTACGGGAACGATTTCATCGGCATCCTTCCAATCAAGATTCGATTCACCAGATGTGGGAACGCCATCGCCTTCACCATCATCCGGCCCTGGATAATTATCATCGTTCGGTCCCAAACCATCTGCGCCTAAATCATCAATAAAGCGATTCCAGTCATTATCATTATCAATTCCATCCGACGCCTGATCCCGAAATTCAAGGACGTACTCGTGGCCTTCTTTAACGATGGGTTCATCAATTATTTCCAAGACAACTGCGCCAGTTCCAAAATTTCCAGGCTCAGGCGGCAATGACTGCTCCCGCGAACGTTGCACATATCCAGCAGAAGGCGGATTTGGTGTAACAACAACGACATTTTTATTGGTCGTAACCGTACCCGCCTTGTCAATCGTCGCAAATTTGGAGGTTTCGGACGGCTGAATTCCCAATGATAATTCACCTTTATCATAAGCCGTTACCGCATAATAGTAGGTTAAGCCATTTACCACCGAGGTATCCCGATATGAATGACGTAAACCATTATCCTCGCCCAGATAAAACTGAGCGCCATTAAAACCAGTTGGAAAGAAGCCGGTGACCCCATTCTTTTTATCGTATTGCGCAGCCGGTGCATCCAATTTGCGGGCACCAAACGCATCCGTAATCGGCAGAGCATCGCGAAAACCTGGATCTGATGACCGATAAATCTTGTAACCTTCGAAGTCGTATCCCGAAAGCACATCGCGTGAAAGTTCGGCTTTATCATCCCAATAAATAGTCACTTCTTTATCACCAGCAACCGCCCACACCGTTGGCAACAGCGGAGCTTTAGCAAAATTGTAATTTTCATTATAAATTTTCTGTACTGTCTGTTTTGTTCGAACCAGATCACCCTTGTTCCGGCCGAATAATATCGCCACAGAAATACGTTCGGTTTCATCTGGTTTTAATGGGAAATAGCCGGAACCATAAATAAAGTCACCGTCCACATTTCCGGCTGTCGCATTAAAATAGCCGGGTTGCATAAATCCCCAAATATCTTCATCCTGATTCAAGCTAAATTTATTAAATGGATAGAAGAAATAAAAACTGGTTAAGCCTAACTGATCCGATTCTTTAATGTCAGTTTTATCAATATGGGGCTCTCCTGGTAAATTCGTGCCAAGTCCAGAAGTCGGCATTCCATCACTTTCACCGGGATCTCCGGTATTTTCCAGTCCATCCAATCCCACATCATCCGAAAGCGGACTCCAGTCATCATCATTATCAATGCCATCATCACGCCGTTCATCAATGAGGGGATTATTCAGACCTTCACCGGTCAGCCAATTTTTATATTTTAGTCCATCATAGACATAGGATTTTTGAAATACTTTTGGTGCAATCTCAACTTCAGCACCATTATTTTCATCGATTAAGCCATCCAGGTTATCATCGATGCCATTGAATGGTATCTCTTCAACCGAACTTCCAGCCCGGACAATCTTCTGAAATTTCTTGCGTTCAATAACCACAGAATCACCCATTGTACTGACGCTGCGATTATAATTTTGGTAATTGATCAGCACAATCGGATCCCCTTTTAAGATGACTTTAGGCTGAAATGTTGAGTTATTCAAGGTGGGACCAGGGCCTGATTTACCATCATTATCATTATCGATGCCATCAATAGAATTACCCGGACTTTCCAGAAAAGCAGTGCCCATCCAGTAAACGGGCTGCCAGCCACCGCTACCAATGCCATCAAAATCCCACGAATAAGTGATATTTTCCGCTTTGTTGAAATCAGCGTTATCGTCTTCCCCGTCACCACCGGCCATAGCGCCCATGATAGTTGAAAAGACGACTTTATCGTATTCAGTGGTTCCGATATTTGAAATATCGAACAAAGTAAAAAATACATCCTGCGCCAACACCTGTGACCATTGAAAACCACGACAGGCCGCCTGTAATCCTAAACCGCGACGATTGAGATCCGTTGAATCCGGAAAAAATTCGTAACGAGCATCATTGTAATCGTCCATGATATAATAGCTCTCTTCATCCGCATTGAACACATTTTTACCAAAATAACCATTCCATTTCGCACGCCAGCCCGGATCAACCATATCATCCATTTTATCCGGCCAAATATCCGGCCAGGAAACCCCATACTTATCGACGTCTTTATTTCTTTTGCCGGTTAGTTGATCGATGCCCAGGTTATTATAATCCGAATCTTTTAAATCAGTCATTGCCACCAGATTTGTATCGGAACTGGCATAACCGGGCAAAGCTTCCCAGGTATACCACCCCGAACCATCACTGGCGCGGTCTCCTGTCCGGGCGCTCACTTGCGGCCCACGGGGTGTCACAACTGAATGTTTTAAAAGGCCATTCCGATCTGTAATTTCAGCACCAACCATAATAAGCATATCACCGATATATTCATGTCCGCTGTTGATTGGGTACTCTCCCCCGATATCTTCCGGTTTGCTGCCAACCCGCCCAACAAAACCGGTATTATAAAATGTTGTTCGAAATTGATTGCCACCATGAACATTACTTCGCTCTTCTTCCAGCATCCCGTGAGGCTTTGGCTGTGCATTCAGCATCAAACTCGAGCCAGAAAAGAGTAAAATAATAACGATGAAAATAGTGAATTTTTTAATCATTTTTCTTCCACCAGAATATGGTTAAAAGTTAAAAACCAATTGAAAAACCAACCTGAATCATACGGGGCTCAATATACCATTCGGTATGAACAGCATTATCATCCAGGAGACTAATTCGTTTTGGATCAGAACTCGCATTTCGAATGCTCAAAGTATAGTCGGCATCACCGGTATCATCATATACGCCTGTTTGCCCCCTTGCATCTAAAAGGTTATAGATATACCCAAAAAGCGTATAACGCAATGAGCCAATCCTGAATTGTTTATTCACTTTCAGATCAAAAGTTGTAATAGCCGGCTTCAGGGCGCTATTTTCACGAAGTCCACTGAAAGCACTGGAACCGGCAATTTCACCAACAGCGAAGGTGGGAGTATACGGAGTTCCAGTCCAGTAACGACCCAATAGACTAACACGAAAAGCTGAAGTTCCAAAACTAACATGACCATTTAACGTATGCCGCTGATCCCAACCCAGCGGAATAATTTGAATTCGCGGCGCGCGATCATTTAATCGGTCATTATACTCATCAGCAGGATTGGAAGCCGTTCCCTCCGCGATCATATAGGTATAATCCAGCGAAGCCTCAAAATTATTGGAATACCGTTTATCCAATGAGAGGGTGACTCCCTTTACATTCGAATAATCCTTATTTACATACTCGGTGTATGCAACGCTTTTTAAGTAGGTTGGTGTTAAAGTACTGGAGCCGATCCAGTCACGAATATCCCGATAAAAGAGTGTTAAATCAATTGCAACTTCGCCGGTTAAAGCTTGTTGCAAACCTATTTCATACATGACAGTTTTTTGCGGCTTTAAATCCGGATTACTCAGCAGCGTTGAATTACCGGAAGTTTTCGTAACGGTCAAATCACCATAAAGCCGTTCAAAGGCGGGCATTTGAAAGAAATGACCATAAGAAAAATGGATAACACCGCGATCCGTTATCGGATAGGCAATACCAAATCGCGGACTCACCTGATATTTGGCTTTAACTTTCTTCCACCAAAATTGCTCACGCTCGGCCAGGGTATATTCCACCAATTCTGAATCAGGGGCGGTGGGATTCTTATAACGATTTTCTCTTGAAAATGGATCATAAATATTCGGATCTTTTGGATCAGCGAACACGCGGGCATCCGAATTGAAATAATCAAACCTTAAACCCAGATTGATGATCATTTCTTTAAATTCCATCTTATCCTGCAAATAGGCGGAAAAATCAAACGGCTTATAGTTGTAAGTCGAACGTCTGGGAGAGCCTTTTTCAGGAATCGAGGGTTGAAATGGTCGGATTTCCTCATTGCCCGCATTTTTTGGAATAACACTATAGGAATCACGGGTCAATTCATAAGCGCGGGCTTCAAATCCACCTTTTAGTTGATGACGTTTGGTTACCTGACTGGTAATATCAAACTTGGCGACATAGTACTTCGTTTGTCGCTGAAAATGCTCCATTTGCATGCCGCCATCCTGAAAACTCCAGGAGGCAGGGGCATAACTTCCCGAATCAGGATGAACATAAGTATCTTTGCTGGAGACATAGAGCGGAACTTTCATTGTGACGCCATTAACTACCCGAAAACTATCGTATTGAACGGCTTTTAGTGGATCCTCGTAGACATAATGCTTATATTCTGTTGAGAAAGCTGAAACCTTAAATTCAAAGAAGGTTGTTGGACTGAGCGTGTGGGTCAGATTCAGAATTTGATTCGTGCTATTCTCAAACCGTCGATAATTGCCATCGGGATTATATTTATAAAAACGATCATACCAGCGGAATGAATTATCATTCCCCAGGAAATTATAGGTTAACTTCATGGAATTTGTTAAATTATAGGTCAATTTAAATTGGCCTGATAATTTTCTTAAAGGCTCCATGGGAATGATTTTCGCATCCCCTTTTTCGCCCTGCGGCGTGAACCAACGTAAACCATAGCGATAGCCATCGGTCGAGAAAAAACGAACAGTGGAAAAGAAAGAAAGCCGGTCGATCAATGGCACCGGGCCACTTAAGCTTCCCTGTAAGTTATAAATATTATTAAAATTATTCAGCGGATTAATCTGCTCCAGTGAATCCGGATGGGGAGAACGAATCGACCGAATATCTGAGTTCTTTGGTTTATAAACACCAAATTCCCGATCCCCATCGGTTGGCAAATAATCCCCGATATATGCAGAAACTTCTCCGGATAATTTTGAACCACCGTCCTTCGTCACAATATTGACAATACCAGACATGGCCTGACCATATTCTGCATTAAAAGTCCCACTGATAACCTGCAATTCCTGAACGGATGCATTCTCTATTTCGAGTCCCATATCACCCGAATAGACGTCAGTTGCGGCGACACCATCAACCCAATAGGCAACTTCACCGGATCGACCGCCACGAATATGAACACCACCCGTCGCATCACGAACCAGACCCGCCTGAAGCTCTAAAACATCGGACACTTCCTGAACCGGCATGGATTCAATCTGCTCAGCGCCAACTGCTGCCAGCGATGACGTCATATCTTTCTGAACAATTTCCCGCTGGGCGACAACAGTAACTTCTTCTCCCGCTAGGACGGTCGATGTAATTGGAATATCGGCCGTTGTGGTCAGGTCAATCGACACCCGGACATTATCACGCCGGGAAATTTGATAGCCAATCATCGAAGCCTGAACGGTGTAGACACCTGGTGGTACATGAAGGATAATATATTCCCCCTCTAAATCGGTGGCAGCTCCCATCCTGGTCCCCTCCAGAATCACATTCACACCGGGGAGCGCTTCACCAGTTTGCGAATCGGTCACTTTGCCAACTATTTTTCCTGTTGTACCGGCCATAAGGATCAGCGCACTCAGGACGATAAATATGATGCAAAGCCACCCATACTTGAACCAATTTAGCCTCATCTGTCTCCCTTTTCGAATAACATATTGTTTGAAATGAAGTTAATTGAACTATTTTTCAGGATATTTCCAGCTTTTGATGCATTCCACAACTTTCACGAATAATTAATTTGGGATCAATCTTGTTTAACAACGCCGGTAAATCTTTACAGTCAATCCGTTGAAGTAATCGTTGAACCCCCATCTGCCCCATCTCATAAATCGGTTGATGCATGGTCGTCAAACCGAAATATTCCGCCAATTCAATGTCATCAAAACTGACAATGGCAATATCTTCCGGAACGCTCAATCCTTTCTTTCGCAGCGCTTGAATCGCCCCGATGGCTTGAATATCACTGGCAATAAAAAGGGCTTTGGGATAATCTTGACCATTTTCCAACAACCTCAACATCCCGCGATAACCCGCCATCTTTGCAAATCCATCACTTTCGTCATTTTCATCACCATAAACCACGAAACGTTCATCAAAATCGAGATGAAATTCATCCAGCGCCTGACGAAAACCTTTTAAACGCAGACGTGCTGGTTGACTCACCAGTCGACCATTTATCATTCCAATTTTTTTATAACCATTTTTAATCAACTGACAGGTGGCGCGATACGCACCCAATTCATTTTCAATCGTAATTGAATCTATTAACGGGTGCGAACTATCGACCAGAACAATTGGCAGGCCAATCGAAATGAATTTTTCGGCGTATTTATCATCAATCGGCAGGGAACATAAAATAACACCATCAACCCGTTTTTCTTCCAATGTCCGGAGGAGAAAACGATTCAGGCGTTCGGGTCTATCAATACTGTAGAGTACGAGATCATAATCATGACGTGTTAACTCACGCTGGATGCCTTTTAGCATCTCGACAAAGAAGTAGGTAAGGAAAAAGGGGACAATTACCGCGATTGAACCGGTTTTACGCCGCGCCAGCCCCCGCGCTAATGCATGGGGTTTATAATTCAGTTCCTCGGCAATTTTTAAAATGCGAGCTTTGGTCTCAGGTAATATTTGTGGACTGTTATTTAAGGCTCTGGAAACGGTTCCAATTCCAACTCGAGCTCTTTTTGCGACATCATATATCGTTACAGCCATAAAAATCCCCATGATTCTACTTCATGGAAACCCTTCCATGAAGATCGCAAAAAAAACCTTCGACTCAAATTGATGACTTTGACGAAGGTTAACATTTTGTAACAATATTATACAAAAAAAAATTCAAATTGTCAAGAGGTTTTTTATTTTTTTTTAATCGTAAATCTGAATCCTCCGGGTTCGATTTTGAATTATTTCAAAAAAAACTGACCATCAGTGTAAAACGCATGATTTAATGCCTCCGGTAGACTAATGATACTCACTCGGTGGCAGCTTAATCCCATCCGCGGGAATCGCTTTTAATTGTCGTCCTTCCAAAAAAATATTCATATCTGACGGATTGAGTTTGAGAAATAGCGTGCCTTTCGCGAGTTGAAAATTTATTCGAATCAGTTGTGGTGTACTCGATTTGATTTCAATTTCTTCTTCATAATTTCGAAAACCGGTTTTTATCATTCGTAATAAATGCTTTCCAAAGTGGATATCCCGAATTTCCAGTGGCGTTTCCCCTTTTTTAATCCCGTCAAGCTCAACGATTGCACCGGTTGGAATGGATTCAACCAAAATCGTTCCCCTTCGCGGTTCCAGCCGTAAATTGAGCAGTATGGATATCCCCGGCGTCAAATTAATTTCAGCAAAATACGCCTCAAATTGGTCATGAACCAATTTTAAATGGTAGCGACCGGAATCCAAAGCAGTCACTTTGAGGGGTAACGGCTTTTAAAATGCGTCCGGTTGCCACCTCGATCATCCGGACGTTAATCGCGAATAACTTTCCAACCTTTCCAACACTCCCGGCTATCATTCGGGAACCCCCCCAAATTTGTCCGGCGGCAATGACACATTCATCGGTATTACAGACACCTGTCTGCTGAAAACCCTGCTCGTCCAGCAGATTTTCCATTTGGTTCCGCTCCATGACTTCAAACTAGCCGGCATTTATCAGTTCGGTACGAAGCCGGTTTGAGAAAGCAATTTTGGTGGAACTGTCAAAATCAACGGTTTCCAGGTCTAAAACGGCAACAGGAATTCGCTTTTCAGCGGCAGCCAGAAGCGAACATGTAAATAAAAAGCAGAAAAAGATATATCGAATCTGAAACATTGGATTCCGCTCCCTTAAAAAAAATCAACGTACCAGCGTTCGCTTGTAAGGTTGAATTCCATTTTGATGCTTTAAAATAACAAAATATAATCCACTGGCAGCATCCTGTCCGTTTTCATTCCTTCCATCCCATTGAACCTGGTATTTTCCGGTCGATTGTTCCTTATTAACCACTGTTCGGATAAGCTCACCCTTCAGGTTGTATATTTTCAATATCACGTAACCAGACTTCTCCAGGTGATAGAAAAACTGCGTCGTCCTATTAAAAGGATTGGGAAATGGCGGTTGAAATTGAAAATAATTTATTTCGTTCGAAAATTCGGGGACAACCGTTCCCGCTTGAATATTCACTTTAAAATGACCGGTATCAGACCAGAAGGCGGCCTTATCTTGCGCTTTGATGGGCAAACCAGTGGACGCCACGTGCCAGTTGATGATATGAAATGGTCGTATGAGTTCCTTCCAGATGATCATCTGGTTGATGTCCGGGAGAATCGGTTAGATCATAACTATCGCCAAGAATTCCCTGAGCAGTCATTAGCGGTGACCAGGAGAGATTGAGACTGGTAGCCGGGTATATTTTTGCCGAATCCGGATGCGTTGATGAGGCGATAATCGGGGTGCAAAAAAGCGAAAATACCAGATGATAGTCGCCAGTTTCCAGTTTGAAATTTTTATACATAGAAACAAATTCAAAGCTTAAAAAATCGATACTGGTCGCCACCTGTCCCATATCATCATCATCCGACCATTCATCATCTTCATAAGCATCGAATTGAAGGATTGGTTCCGTTGTTCCGTTTTCCTGCCATTGAACCGACCAGAATGGCTCCTGAGTGTATTGCTGATCTGATGGCAGAATCAATTCACCCTTGCTTCGTTTGATTTCTCCATTTTCCGGCAAACGAACACTTTGATTTAGCAATTTTCGCCAGAAATGAAATTCACCATTACCATCATCATCTCGATTATTTTTAATTTTAATTTCATGAACCTGAAGGGTGATGGAGAGAGAAGTGACAGCGGTTTGCCTGGAATCGGCGTACAAATTAAAAATAGAAAATATACCTAATATAATAAAAATCAAAAACTTATGGAATTGAAAATTAACGTTTTTTCCCATGATCGCCAACTCCCTGAAAATTGATTATGCAATTTTTTTATTAATACGCAGGCCGGATTTAAAGGTTCATTATAAAATTAAAAATTACAAAAATGGTGCACAACAGGTATGAAAATGATTCAAAAAATGGTCACTCAATAAATTAAATATTCATAATCTTTTTTTACCTAAAAAATTTGGCCATTTCACCAACTTTTAAACAAAAAATTGGTGAAATAACCAATATCTTTCATCATCCTATTCCTATTAAATTTTCTGTATTCTTATCCTAACCATTTGATTATATTGATTTTATTTTATGAATCACTTTATAAAAACCATATTGGCATGAAATTGGATTTGCATTGGTTTTGGTATTAATTTTTTTTTAATTTTTTACCAGAAACATTTTAATTAAACCCGATTGATTAACAATCGGTCAGATATCAGTTATTCATCTTAAAATTTAGGAGAAGAGGATGAAAAAATTAATTTTAACCACCATGATTCTTTTAATTGCTGGATTTTTAAGCACTTCACTATTTGCACAGTATCATGCAGAGGGTATCAAAGGGGGATTTAGTGTGGGAATGACTACCGGCATGACTGATGTGGAAAAGGATCAGGACAACCAATTAGGCCCTCAAGGCCGTGTTTTTATCCGTTACCCCTTTTTTGGCAGTGGTTTTCTGCAGGGGGAGTTTGGAATTACTGCGGGCATGCTCAAAGGAGAAGACTATAAAACTGGTTTCCTACCCGTTGATTATCGATTCGTCATCAGTCCCCTGAGATTTGAAAGCTGGAACCCCTATTTGTATGCTGGCGCTGGCTTATTGATCTATGAAAATCAGCGCGTTCCATCTACCACAGTGGGTATGGAAAATAATGAAGACTTCACAGGTGTCATACCCGTTGGACTGGGATTACAGTTTAAAGTTGGTGAAAGCACCGCGTTGGAATTTACGGCAGGATATAATTATACTTTAAAGGACGAAATCGAAGCCACCGTACTGGAAAGCGATAAGGATGCCTATCTGAACATCGCTGTTGGTCTTACAACACAAGGTGAAAATCCCAATGCGGATCCAGATCAGGACGGTCTGATTAATAAGGTTGAAGGTCAGTTAAAAACCAACAAGAAAGTTGCCGACACGGATGGTGATGGCCTTTCGGATGGTGAGGAATTTAATAAATACAAAACCGATCCCCTTGTTGCTGACACAGATCAGGATGGACTGACTGATAAAGAAGAAGTCAAGACCCATAATTCTAATCCACTTAAGGCAGACAGTGATGGTGATGGTCTTTCGGACAAAGATGAAGTCACCCAACACAAGACAGATCCGAGCAAAGCCGACAGTGACAATGATGGTTTGACCGATGTGGAAGAACTGAACACTTATAAAACCAAACCGACGGTCGCTGATACCGATAACGATGGGCTGAAAGATGGTGACGAACTGAAAAATCACAAGACCGACCCCCTGAAAACTGATAGTGACAGCGATGGATTGAATGATGGTGACGAAGTTCTGAAGTATAAATCAAATCCATTAGTCGCCGATTCCGATGGAGATGGTCTGGCAGATGGTGCTGAGGTCATGACCCATAAAACCAGTCCGGTGAAAAAGGATACCGATGGTGGTACGGTTGATGATGGTGTTGAAGTCAAACGTGGCACAAATCCACTGGTGGCAAGTGATGATGTCGCAAAAGAAGAACAGATTAAAGGCGCGGTGGGCACTGAAATCGTTCTGGAGGGTATCGTCTTTAATTCTGGAAGTTCAAAATTGCGACCAGAATCAATGGAAACGCTGGATAAGGTTGTCAAAACCATGCTTGAGAATCCAGAAATCGCCGTTGAAATTGCCGGCCATACCGACAATACCGGAAGAAGAGCTTCAAATGTGAAACTTTCACTGGCGCGTGCCGAATCAGTGGCAAAATATATGGTTTCGAAAGGTATTGCCAAATCGCGAATGGTCACCAAAGGCTATGGTCCGGATAAACCAGCCGTCTCGAATGACACGCCTGAAGGCCGTCAACAAAATCGTAGAATTGCCTTTACGCGAATTAAATAATATTTAACCCGGAAATTTCTAAATGGATTTTGGGGTATCCCGTATTGGGTACCCCTTTTTTATTATCAGGAAAAAGGAAATACTGCCGAGAGCGTACAAAAACTCAATGGGAACGAAAAAAGCCAAACGCCAAAGGCCAGCAGCTAATCGCCAGCAGCCGCCTTCTTATCAATCTCTTCCAGCTTAAAACGAACCGAAACAATATACGGCGCTTCGCCTTCTGTCCAATGGCCATAGGTGGTGGTGACAAAGGTGCCGTCGGCGAGGATTTCGAGACCGGGATAGGCGCAATCGGCGCCTTTTTTGTTATCCATGAGCCGGATGCGATATTGACCTTCACGGCCATTGACGATGTCGTTGTATGTACCAACCCAGCCGACCCAATCGCCTCGGGTGGGACTGATGTGCGTTAGATCGCGAAAGGTGATGAAGAGTCTGCCGTCCGGGGCATATTTGCCGGTGTGTCGATCACCGGTGAGCGCGCCGGGGAGTTCTCTGGATTGAGTCCAGGTCTCGCCTTCGTCATCGGAAAAAATGACAAATGAATTCATCTTGCGGCTGTTTTCGCGAAGCAGAACAGCAATTTGCTTTCCATCGGGGGAGCGAATCAGGCCGGGTTCACACAAGTGCGCTTCAGGATGTTCGGCGATACTCACGGGCTGGCTCCAGGTTAATCCGCCATCGGTAGAGATAATTTTGTAGACAATAAATTTCGAGACCGTGCCCAAGTTGCGAAGAAAGCGGCCATCATCGTGAAAGAGCGCCATATAATTGCCATTTTTCAACCTTTCCACCGAAGCCATGGCAACAATGCCGCCGAAATCGCCAATGGGCTGCAAGGGTGTCCAGTTCATGCCATCATCCTCAGAAATAGCCATGCGGATTGGGTAGAGACCGGAAAACATTATCAAGCGTTTGACTCCCTTCGCATCCACCACGCGATGAATCGTGGGCACTTCCTGCGAGGTGGCCCAGTTTTCGGGGACAGGCAACCGATCACTCCAGGTCTTTCCGCCATCGGTGCTTTTCTTCATTACAATTGCCCCTTTGCCATGGCCCTTGGGATAGACGGTGAGAATGGTCTTTTGATCTTCCAGCAACACCGTTGTCGGATGCCCGAGATATTGCCCCGGCTCCTTATCGACGATGACCTGACGGGTTGTATCATGCGCCAGGTCAATGAGGGGGATGGAGTAGCCTCTTTCTGTTGATTGAGCGTGGAGGGAGAGGATGAGTAAAAGATTGAGGAAGATGATTGATGAGATTTGTTTCATGATTTTTGTCCTCTTTTATAGTTTTGAATGATATTTTGTAGTTTTTACGTGTGGATGAAAGTGATACTCAGGAAAACTTTCATTAACCTAAAAGTCCTGCTAATTCTAAAACGCGTTTTGACCATTGAGAGGCTTGCTCGGCTACTTGATGACGGTGTTTAGCGTCTTTCCAAATGATAGACCAGTTATTTTTCCAGCGGGATAATTGAATTTATAATTCAACCAATTCTGCAGTTGTCTCAATCTCAGTATCTCTGGCCGTCCATTCGATGAAAAATCGGCTTTCATCAAGCAAACTTTCTACCGCGTTCTGATTTGCCTCATGACGAGAGAACGATTTGATTCGACTCAAGTTTGCTGCCAAGCCTCCCAAACGGGTTGAAAGATCATCTTTTAGATAACGTTCCTTAATATTGTCGATGCTTTCCATGAATTTCAGTTACTTATTTTGATCGGATTGGTACTTTAATTGAAAAAAATAGACAGAACTAAGATCTATCGAGCAATGCCTAATTGAAAAAATAGTGTTTCGAAAATACTTTCGTGTAATTCAGGGGAGTCAATTTTGCCGATGGCTTTGATTAATCGTTTTTTATCGAGTGTTCTAATCTGATAACATAAAATAATTGATTCTTTTTCGATTCCGGCACTCCCATCGGGAAGGAGAACTTCATTAGGGTATGTTTTTCGACCTGGTTTTCTCAAAGTTATGGGCAAAACATTCACGAAAGTAGAATTTGATTGATTGTATCCACTCAATAAAACATGGTCGTACACCCTTTCAAAGGTTTTAAACCTTTGAAAGGGTAGATTTCACCATCCTTTATTGAAGGGATACGATTGATTTCTACTTCGCTGATTACTAAAACAGGCCGGGATTTTCCTTGTTCAGAACCGATTACCGGATCAAAATTAGCAAGGGGAATATGCCACCGAAATGATATCATTATTCCTCCCAACCTTCATTATCAATATTTTCGAATTCTGCAAGCTACTTCTTTTAAATCATTAAAAAAAAGTTCGTCTTTTATTTCCATCTTAAGAAGGTCAATCTTCTGTTCAAAATCATTTGGTTTCTTTCTTAAAATTAGAATTATCTCTACTAAATCATTTTCTGGAATATAGGGGGGATTTTAATTCGAACTTCATGATTCCGGGGGGTTCTGATGATCTGTTTAAGGGCTTTCATTTTAAAATTCCTATCTTAAAGAAGAAATATTCAAATTTACACAACAACACTTTTATTAACAACCAGTTAATTGAGGTATTGAAAGATTCTTACTCAATTTAATATGAAAAACCTTTTTTGTATTGACTTCCTCTTGCCCAATTTATAAAATTTTAACTTATATATCAAGGCTTTTTTAAATATAATTTTTTCCCAATACGCCATCGGGCTTACAGTCGGAACTTTAGTTGATATATTGCTCCTAATGCATTCAATGATTGAGAATTGATTTCAGATTGTAAAGAAAAATTGAGGATAGTGTGTTAATAGATGCTTTTATATCAGCAGTTGAATGACTTAATTTGTGTTAAACCTGCAAAGAAATATATCCGCACCTCACTTATTCACCCGCGTCACCACCCCCGAAACCGTAAAACTGGTCAACCTGGTGCCGGGCGTATAGGCTCCGCTCTGGTATAGTCCATCAGTCGCCGCGCCGGAGGAACTGCCACCGGTGTCGACATCGTACGTCAAGCCTTTTTTGAGTTTGGAGGAGGAGAAAGCGACAGCTTGGTATTTTTTAATGGGTTTAAAGTCCAGGATTGCTTCACCATCGCTGGATTGAATATGAAACAGGGTTCCCGCCTGAATTGTGGAACTGAAATTCATCAATACGACAGACTGGGTCGATGTGGTACCGGGAGCCTGTGCCATACCCGAACTGCCGGCGGCTACCAGAAATCCGCCGCTTAATTTGAATGTTCGGTCATAATCCAGTGCGCCATTATTATTGGAAATAGGACCGTTAATAATAACATCGCCGCCGGTCATCGTGATGGAACCGTTGATATCAAAACCATCGCCGGTAGCATTGGTGACAAGATAGCCTCCGTTTATATTCAGATTGAAATTACCAACCGGCATGCCGCCCCCCTGACCGGGCTTGCCGGGTTGTGCACTGCCTTCACTTCCATCCGCCGCATTTTCTTGCATACTATTTCTAAAATTTTTTAGAGTCCAGGCAGTATTTGGAGAGGCTTATGCTGTGTGCCGGATTTAATGACCGGAAAACAGCCCTGCTAAAAAAATTCATTTATTATATTTTTCAAAAATTTCAATAGCTTCCTTAATTTGCTGTTTTAAGCTCTTTTTTATAGCGGAATCATCTGGTTTGGCAGCGTTTTTTTTAAACTCGGAAATAGGAGGGTACGTCTGGATTTCCATCTTCAGGCAATCGGCATCAATCCACATTTTTGAACATAGCGGAAGATGAGGATTACCTTCAGCCGGAAGCATAAGGGCCAGACTGAAAAAATATTCCAATTCTTTCCCCAATTCCGGGATAAAACCCTGTCGAATTCGGTTCTGAAAAGCAGCGCTATTCAATAAAGGAAGATTGTGGCTGGTCAACAGGCAAGCAGCGGCCAGTCGGATACGTTCAGTGTATGCAATTTCACTGGTAGCTCCAATTACCATTCCAATCGTTTCCAATGTATTTTGTATTGAAGATGTTAATTTAATTTCAAAAATAAATTTTCGCGATTTTTTATTATCAAACAGGGCCATTATCAATAGGGCTAACGGTTCTGTAAGTGTTTGATTCGACGAGATTTCATAGTGATTCTCGGTCGGTAAATTTTTTAGATCTGAAAAAAGATCATTAAAACGTAAAGTGATCATAGAAATGATAATTTCCAGAGCAGGACCGATGGCATTATTAACAATAACGGAAAGATCTTCAATCTTTTTTAATAACTTCCCTTTACACTGATCCAGCCGTTCCCGAACAGTCGGGTCCATTAGCGGTAGTTCCCAGTCCATGGTATTGGGATTGGCAGGTTGCGTTTCACGAGTCCAGTACACCTGCCGGGCTTGCCCGGTTTCATCAATTTGAATTGCCCAGACCACGCCTTCCATCCAGCCAGCCGTGCCAGAATTAAAATAGCGACTTTTAAAATGCGGAAAATTCACATCAACAAGCCGGTTTGTTTTCTCCTGGATATCTTTTTTTATTTTTTCAAATTTTGTCATTATAAAATCCGGGATAAATTTTTCCAGATTAAAATATGGCTGACTTTGCGGAAAATGGGTGTGTCCCAGACAAAACAGATTAAAGCGTTGCACTTTTTTGGCGTCACTGTTTTTCCTTACGCCAATTGTTGCGCCGGCAAACGCGGCCAGCGTTTCCATAAACATATAAGAATCAATTGGATAGCGCGTATCGTCTTTTTGATGCTGAATTTCGTGTGCAAATTTCGCTGCTGGATTTGCGCTCAGAAAGCTTTCCAGAATAAATGTTTTGGACAACATATCCGTAAATTTAAAAGCTGGCGAACCACCCCATGCGATTCCCCCCATATCGCGAAGGGGATCATCAAGCATGTCCAGGGGCGTAACAACCGCACTGACAATTAATTTACCAATCAAATTGTTACAATCACAATTCCAGAAATCCCATTGATGGCCATGTGCGACAATCATCGGGGCTTTGGTCTTGTATGGCTCAGAATCGAGACCAAAATTGATGATCATATCATCCATCGTTTTAACTTCTTCAATGATGGCAAAATCATAAATTTCAAAAGGCGGATTATTCTCACCTTTTCCCCAGTCAAAAATATCCTGCAATATTTTAAAAACATGCGGTTTTCGAACACAGGAGTCATGATTGCCATACAGCCGCACATATCGTCCCTGGCGATGGAGGCGAATTAGCCGTCGGTAAATGCACCAATGGGTACTTATTATTTCGCGTAATTTATCTTTCGGCAGCTTGGAAAAATCCCGAAAGAACCAGAGTTCCTCACAATCGCCGGCTTCGATGACGGTATATCCATTTTTTAACGCATAATCCAATAAACGGCAATAAAGGCGCTGATTGGGTTTAAAGTGGTCTATCGATCCGAAAGCCATGGGTTCAAGTTCATCAAAATGCGAATCACGGTGAATATCACTGAAAATTAAATATTTTGGGCCATTTTCAGATGGCGGCGGTAACCGTTTAACTTTAAATTTTGGATTTTTTTCTATATCGGCAAAAAGCAGATCCCACCAGGGGAGTGGATGCTTAATCAAACAGTGGATAACAGCACAAATCACCAGAAAAATACCAACCGGTGGAAATCGTGCCATTTTTAATAAGGCCCATTCAACAGCCTCATCCTCTTCTGCTTCCGTCAGGAGGCCCGAAAAAACCTCAAATAATTGACGAAAATTAACATGACGCAGCGGCGCCAGATGTAACGTTTTCAAAGCCTCCATGAGGGGTGAAAACAGGTTTTCCATAATTTTATTTGCATTCATGGAAGACATAATATTGGCAGGCAGATTCAGTTTTTCGATTAAACCGTACAATCCGAGAGAAATGAACAAAATACCAGCGGGAAGTTGATAATTGGATTGCGCCAGAAAGTTTTGTAGTGAATCGGGAAGAGTGGTTTTATCCGGCCATTTCAAATCAACAAAAGATAATTTTTTATTAAGATTAATATCATCGCTGGTGATTATTTCTTTAATAGATTGAACAACCTGCTTTGTATCCGGTGATTGAAAGAGTTGGAAGATCACCGGTTTCCAGGTTTTTTCGAATCTGGCGAGAAATTCCGCCGGTTTTTTCAAGCAGTGTTGAGCAAGATCGGAAAATAAATCAATTATATGGGCCTTATTTTGGAAGGCAGCGTCAATAAAATGTCCTAATTTAGTATCATCCAGCAAATCATAAAATTTTTCAAGTGTTTTTATGAAATCTTTATGATTGAAGAGATTTTCCTGAAAAATTTGCTCCAAATAATGAAAAAGGCCATTTCCATCAATATTTTGAAGTATCTTCTGGATAATTGTTATTTTTTGATTGGAATCGTTTCGATTTTCCCGGAGTTCCTGGATTTTTAATTTAATAAAATCCTCTGGCGCAAACCCGGTTTGTTCCTTAATCACCAGATTAATGGTTTGTTTCAATTCTTCCCAGAAGTTCCCACATAAATTATCCGATTTCTCACTATTCGGATTATTTAATGGTATGTCTAAATTCATATTCACTTCTTATCTTCTGTAAAATTTAGATCATTCGTATTCTGGCTTTTTACCGAATAAATAACTCAAATATAACCACTGAGGTTGGCTGGTTCAGGGTTCATGGTTCGACATCTTGGAAAATGATGACTTTTTTTTAAACGATATTGCTTTCCAGTTCTGTTCATACGCAAGGTGCCAGGTTTCAATTTCCTCAAATCCATGAATTCGCATAATTTTGAACCCTGAACCGGGAACAAATGAACCTTGAACCAGCGCCATAACGCTCAGATTATTCTTGCATCCATTTCGGTGGATACGGATCTACTAACTCACCTGTATCCTTCATCTGAATTTTAATCGGCAATTTTTTCTTCCCAAAATTCTCACGGCCGCTGACAACCCGCTCCCATAATACCTGCGGAATCACCACCCACCATTCACGACAGGTATATTTATCCCATTCGGGGCTGTCATATTTTTGAGTATAAAAATCCAGCACAGCGCGGAGAAGCCCGCGTGGAACCACATTTCCATTTTTCGGGTCCAGTCCATCATATTCTTTAAAAAATTCCTGCATGTATTGGGGTATATCCACCCGCGTTGTCTTCCCGGGATGGTAAATTAGATTTTTAAAAAACATCTTAATCGCATCGTGTATCTGAATAAACGGATTGAGATTAACTTTAACCTTCATGGATTCCCGAATGATTTCAGGGAATTTTTGCATGAAACGATCCAACTCACGCCCATTTTTGGCCTGTTTTCGCATAAATTCGCCCAGATCAATGCCAAAACTATCTGAAGCACGATCTTCAATAGTATCAGCGCTGGTAGCATACCCCCAGAGCATATTCGTCAGCATCGTTAGAAGTTTTTTCTCCCGCAGTTCTGTTAACCATTTTTTTCCCCTCAGCCAACGCTGACGTTTTTCAGTTTTCTCACTGCGATATTGACCGAATTCACCACCGTAAAGATAGGTAATAATCGCACAATTAAAAAAATGACCCAAATCAATAAAGCCGCCATTGCAGGTAAACACAAATCGATTGTAAAATCCACTCCCAATTTCCGGCTCCCCGATACCAGGGCAAAAAGTCCAGCCCAATGAAATCAGGCGAATATAATTATCAATCAACGGCTCCAGGGCACGTAAAGTTTTTTCATAAAACCGGCAATAAATTCGCCATCCCCAGGGCTTTTTTTGCTTGATTGACTCTATTTTGCTTTTTAATTTTATTTCCATGAAGGGTAAAAGGATCAGACGCTGGTTATCACGAACCAAGTCAATATTATCATCCAATCCCATCACAATCAAACCACTCACCGCCAATCCCAAACTATTAACGATGGATTGATATGAAAGTGAAAGCCGATCCAGCTTCATCTCCTGAATTGTTTGTCGTATAGATCCAGGAACAAGTGCACCAATAATTGTTCGAAATAGAAAAACTCGGGAATCCCGAAAATTTTCGACATTCTGAATTGCCCCTTGAATTGCCTTAACCGCTTCCTCCGGACTAATAACAACTTCTTCATGAATCGGGAATCCAATCGGGCCGCTCTCATCGAAATCATCGAAGTCAAGGCGTGGCATAATTTCTCCTTATGAAGAGATTTTCTCCGGAATGAGATCCGTTCCCATGGCTTGCCAGATATTTTTTTCAGCATAGGTATATGAAAAATATCCAAAACCCTTTGCTCCCCAGGCTTTTCCCCAGGAATTTTTAAATTTAAAACGTTGTTTATTATCATCATAACCAACCACCAGAACGGCATGACCCCCCAAATCCGCTCCCCCATCTTCATCAGCCAGAATCCCGTCGGGACCAACATCCAGCCATCGCATATCCATTGGTACAGAAGCGACAAATGGACCAACTTTGGTCAGATGCAGTTTACGAACTTTATTTGTCGCCAATTGGTAATAATTAAAAATGCGGAATTGTGCCGCATTATAGAAAAAATCGCGTTTCTGCTTCAAGGATGTAAATGCAATTAAATCCTGATCATAACGGTAGAATTTTTCTTCCGGGACACCATATTTTTTCAAAACCTGAAATGCTGTTTTCAAACTTGTGCCCGCATTTGAAACAAAACTGTTGATTTCATACTGATCAGTCTCTTTCGCCGCCATCCATAAGAATCGAACACTTAATTTAACTTGTTTACCATTTGTCGATTTCTGGTACATCCATTCCCGTAAATCGGTTGTTGCCCACCCGATACAGGAACCATAATCCCCCTGATCTTCGACATCAGGCGTTTCATTGGAATAATCGACAACTGACTTGAGGGGCTCGCGAGTTTCAATTATCGAAGGATGACTGGCTGCGACAATCCAGTCGCGTTCATCCGGCCGATCCCGGACAACCGTGCAGCGCTGAATGAGTTTTTCCTGAGTTAATTTGGAATTTCCTGATCCTCGTTTTGTGCGCATATTGAATCTCCATAAAAATGTAAAGGAATTATGATGATACAATTTTGCAAATCTAATGCCTGAGAAACAAAGGACTTATCAATTGTCGTTATCAGAAGGTACCTGGAGGAATAAGCGGCACAGAACGTATTAATTCAGATCCGGAACAGAAATATGAATCGCTCAGAATAAGCTTCTTTCAAGCAAGAATAAAAAATTTCATTTTTCAAAATTTTATTTATAAAAATACTCACGCTACTATTTTATCAAAATTTGTGAAAAAGTCAATATAAATCATAAAAATGATGGCATCCATACAACAATTAATGGCAAAAATGCACTCAAATTCGACATATTCAATCAATTCATACTCATTCTATAAAATAGATTAAATTTTGACCTTCATGGTTAGCACACTTTTGATCTGGTAGATTCACTTTATATCAAAGAAAATAATAGAAAATTTCCGAAAATCCTATCGATAGTCATCAGAATTTGATAAAACATGATAATGAGTCTTATTCATTAGTAGCGACGACTCATTTTCGATAACCTTTCAGAATTTCATCCATCACCCAACTCGTTCTGGCACCTGTTTCGCCAGTACTGGGTGATTTTCCCAGCCCAAGTAATTCGTTGACAACCTGCTGGATGAGTGGCTGTTGAACATGCTGCGGCCAGGAAGGCTCAAACCTTTGTATCTGACCGTCTATTTCCAGTAACACCGGTTTCATCTCAAACGAACTGAAAAGAATTTTTCCCTTTTCACCGATAATTTCCGTTTGGTCAATTCGATTGGATTCAGCCACTGTAAAACACCAGGAACCCACGCCTACAACACCGGATTCGAAACGAAAATTCGCTGCAACCATATCTTCTACCGGATAAAATCCTGCCTGATTGACGGCGATACCTTTCACTTCCATAATTGGCCCGAAAAAATAATCCAGCAAATCCAGTTGATGCGAACCCATATCGACAAAATAACCACCCCCCGCTAACTCTGGTTGCACACGCCAGGTGAGCGTATCGGTCTGTAAATCTTCTTTTCTGGGGGGAAGGTGCAATTTGACATTTAGACACCGTACCGGCCCAATTACTCCTGAATCAACCAATGCCTTCACTTTTAGAAAAACGGGCAAACAGCGTCGATAATAGGCAACAAACAACCGAACATTCGCCGCCTGACAGGCCTGAATCATTTTTTGGCATTCGGCATAATTTCGTGCCATCGGTTTCTCCACGTACACCGGTTTACCCGCATTTGCAGCTTTCAGCGTATATTCAGCATGAAATGCCGGCGGCGTTGCAATATAGATCGCATCTACCTCCGGATCATGGATGAGCTTATCGGCATCATCATACCATTTCGGAACGCCATGCCGCGCCGCATAATCCCGCGCCTTTTCCCCATTCCGCCGCATCACTGCCACCAGTGCCGATCCAGATGCTTTTTGAAACCCCGGCCCACTTTTCACTTCAGTCACATCCCCACAGCCGATAATTCCCCATTTAATTTGGTTCATGATGGTTACCTTTCGAATCCTGATTCGCCGCTAATTGGTTGACTTTAAAACGACAATCTGTTTGAAAAAATTTTTTGCTAACATTCATGAGGAAATATTAAAAACGATTTTGAGAGAAATCCGCCAAAAATTCTTCAGGTGCATAAATTGGAATGGTGGAATCCTTGAAGCACTTTATTCATTGATATTTTTCCTCCAGAAAGTTCGAATACTCCTCTCGCCAATTATCATCGACTGAATTTTTTAAGAATCCACGCCATTTTTTGGAAAATTCCGCAAAACTTTTTTTTCGGGAGTGTATCTTTGTAGCAGGAGCTTCTTTTGGAATGATAAAAATAGTAATTTCATGATTGACCAGATCCTTAATTTCGGGGATTTTAATCACCCCATCCTCATGAACAGATGTTTCAAATTTATAGGCTTGCATAAAAGACCTCTATTCAATTGAAGTAATTTTTATAATCGTATAATGTAATATATACAAATGTGAAATAAATTTCAAGTAAAATTAAAGGTTAGATTCGAAAGGTTAATTAAAATTTACACGTGTTTTAAGAAGGAATTTGATAAAAATCGGTGGTTGCGGAACCAACCAATTTAACCATCCCCTGCATAAACAGGGTACCAACAAAATCCAGTGCATCCTGACCAAATTGGGTTTTGATTTCACGGAGTGTTTTCTGGCCATTTAATTCATCCAGAATCGATTTTGCTTCCGGGACGAAAGGGGTTACAATAATTTTAAAAATTCATCTATTGTCAATCCTGCTTGTTCAATGATACTAATAATAGTACCTTTCTTTAAATCTTTATGATGAATGGGAACTGTTACACGAAGATTATCCTTTTTAAAAATTTTATGACTTCAGCGTTGTCTGGGCTCAATAAATCCAATTTGATGTAGTACTTTTATAATATCATGACTTTTAAGCGCAGGCAACCTGCTCATACGAGGCTTCCAATTCGACGATTAGATGATTCTCCTCCGGAATTGGTAATCCATCATCCTGCAAACTTTCCAGATAAAGCGTAATTGCCTCTTTTATATTCACCATAGCATCGTCATAAGTATCACCTTCGGAAACACAACCCGGTAAAGCGGGCACTGTGACGGTATAGCCACCTTCTTCCTGCGGTTCAAAAAGAGCTTTGTAATACATTTTCCGCATGATATGATCCTCATTTATATTTATTCACTATTCATGTATAATATATTAATTAAAAATCAAATATCAAGCGAAATAAAATGATGGAAATTAAGGCCAGACCTCTGCCAATCGACCAGGCATGAATTGCCTACGATCAACTACTTAATTTATGTCCTCCCCCTCAAAACCGCCAGCGCCGCCGCAATCTCCGTTCCCTTGGCTTCGATAATATTCAGCAGTTCCTCTGGCGTACGTATATCTATTTCAGGCTTTTTATGGGGATTGATGGCTTTTAAATCGTACACCACTTCTTCGAATACAAGTCACTTCCTGAAACACTTACAAATGATTTTTTTTTGTTATTTTGATTGATTAAAAAAATAATGCCTCAGAAAAATTCTGAGGCATTTAAATTAATTTATTTTAAATAGAAATCACTTTGCCAGGATCATCTTCCTGATTTCCTGAAAATTTCCCGCCGAAAGTGAATAAAAATAGACGCCACTGGGTACGCTCACACCCTGACTATTTTTGCCATCCCAATTAATTTCATACATCCCTGATGGTTTTTCTTCATCGAGTAATAGCCGCACTTCTTCACCCAGCATGTTGTAAACGGCTAATTTTACGTGATTTGCTTGCGGAAGTGATATTTTAATTGAAGTCGATGGATTAAATGGATTGGGATAATTTTGGGAAAGTTCAAATTGCATCACTGTTTCATATTCTCCATCAACGGCAGTATCAATGAATCGGTCAGAATACAAATTTTGAATCTCAGAATCTGGAATCACAAAGTTGTAAATCCGAATATCATCGATGATACCGTTACAAAAAGCAGCCGGATCGGTTGGCCGATCGGATTGGACACCAATGACAAGATCAACATCGGCGGCCATATCGCCACTTGCATCGGTTTTATTCTGACCCCGCAATTTTCCATCAACATAAATTTTTAAAGTATCCTGATGCCGTTGTCCCATTATAAAATGCCATTTATTATCAAAAATATTGAAATCACCACCGCTGGTTCTCAACTCACCAGCACCGGCCCGTACATTAAAACACACTTTTCCATCTGCTTGAGTTTCAATCAGCCAACCTTTATCAGAAGTCCGCAGATATTTATTCACCAACACCTGCCCATGTGTCGTTGGCTGCAATTTTGCCCACAGACAAATCGTCATATCATGGCTAATTTGAAGACTTGAGCCGTTACCGCCAGTAATATAATCACCATTTCCATTAAACGCATAGGCTTTGGAATCTATACCCCATCGATCAGGCGCCAAAGTTGCTCCATGAACCGTACCATGATTACTATTCCCACTGGAATCACCCGCATTACCGGTAAACGGATAATATGCGGCCAATCCACCTGAAACACTAACAGAAGCCGTCCCTTTTATGGTACTTCCTTTTTCGGTTGCCATCACCGTAAAATTACCCAGAATTGTTGCGGTGTAGTTTCCACCTTTTGTAATTTCGCCGCCATTGGTTGACCAGTCGGGATTAATGGTAACATTATTTTTATAAGCATCAAAACCTTTTGCCGAAAATTGCTGTTTTTCACCAGGGCTTAAATTGACTTTATCGGGCATCACGATAATTTGTGTTAATGCACCTGGCGTCACCAGTGCGGTTGCGGTTCCATTTACCGGACTGCCTGAAACCGACACGTTAATTGTCTGATTGCCCGCTTTTTCAGCTACATATAATCCTGTGGCACTCATGGTTCCGCCGGTAGCCGTCCAGTGCGGGGTGATAACCACTTCATTATGATACGCATCGAAACCTTTGACGGTGAATTGTTGCTGCTGCCCTGCTTTTAACGATACGCTTGCTGGTGTGACTTCAAGCGAAGCTAATTCGCCTGGTATCAGATGTACCATGGCCGTATCGGCTTTGTCTAAATCACTTGCCATAACGTTGTAGTCACCAACTACCGTTGCACTAAAAAGACCGGTACTCGAAATGGTCCCGCCAGTTGCCGTCCAGGTAGGATTGATGGTCATGGGATTCCCATGATTATCGTAGCCGGTGGCGGTGAATTGTTGTTGAATTCCGGCTTGAAGACTAACCTCAGAAGGAATTACTTCAATCCGAGCTAATGAAATGGGAACATAATGATAAAGTTCAGAAATTTCACTCTCACTTATGGCTCGATTATAAATAAAAACATCATCAATCAAACCATTTGCAAAAGTAGCCGGATCAGTTGGTCGATCAGATTGTACTCCAATTCGAAGATCTACAGAACCAGAAATACTACCTGAATGATTGGTATCATTTTGGCCTCTTAAGTTTCCATCTACATAAATTTTAATTACATCTCCAACACGTTGACCTACTAAAAAATGCCACGAATTGTCAAAAATACTATAATTGCCACCACTCGTAAAAAACGTTCCCCCACCTGACCGAACATTAAATTGAACGATTCCACTGGTACTTGTTTCAATAAGCCAGCCACGATCTGCACTTAAATAATATTTATTTATAACAACCTGACCATGAGAAGTCGGTTGCAATTTTGCCCAGGCGCAAACGGTAATATTTCCGGAAATCTGTAAAGTTGAACCGTTTCCACAACTAATATTATTCCCACCGCCATTGAATGAATAAGCATTCAGTGGTTTACCAAATCTATCAGTAGTTAAACTAGCTCCATTTACAGTCCCATTATTTCCATTTCCACTTTCATCGTTCGCATTTCCATTAAAAGGATAATAAGCCACCAACCCATTTGTTGGAATTCCTGCCAGTAGAATACTGTTGTCTCCAATTCCCAGAAAGAGAAAAAGCATTAAAAATAACACAATCAAGCTAAAACACATCTGTTTCATAAAATACCTCCATGTTCATTTTTCATTATTCTGATTCCATGAATAAAATATCAGTAAAATATTTAAATAATTATATCGAGTTGTCTTTAATATAATTGAATGGTGGATTTTTATTAAAATTTTGCATTTGACCTACCCCAGAATAGTTTTCATTAAAATATAATAATGTTCCAATGCATATTCAAAGTAAATGCCAATTAATCTCTTATAAAAAAAAGCTACTTAATTGAATAAATTATAGACAATTAAATTACTAACAATATCTGACTAATTTACTGAATCAGGTTTCATCTTTTCAACAAATGCGGTTCGGGGAGGTTGCGGATTTGATACGAGAAGATTGCTCGGAATCGACTGTTCTTTTAGGAGGACGTGGAAGAAATCTTTATTTTCTTCATTCTTGAAAATGATGCTTTTCACATGCAACAAAGAATTTAATTGACATTTAAAAGAAAAAACAGTATTTTACATATATATTTTACCCTTTTTTTCACATTTCTGAAAATCATTTATAACAGTTGATAAAATGAACGGTATCGAATTTGAAGCCCGGGTAAAAAATGGAATCATCAAAATTCCAGATCAATATAAGGAACTGGAAAATGCTTCATTAAAAATTAAAATTCAATCATATCACCTTTCACCCCCAAAAAACAAGCGATTAAGGCTCAAACAACTCCTGTCAGAAATCCAGCAAAAAAATATTTTTAAATCGATCACATATCCAGAAACCTGGCAAAGGAAAGTTAGGAATGATTTTTACAATTAAAAGACAATGGATAGATATTGTAGAAATTCGAAATTTTTACAATTGATTAATGAGGTATATTTCACGTTACATAGATTTTTTAATCTTTTTTCACGCCTCCCCCTTCTCAAACCCAACTTCTGCATTTTCTTCCATAAATGACTGCGCTCAATTCCCAGTATTTTGGCGGTTTCCAGAATTTTCCAGTCGGTGGTGATGAGGGTTTTCAGGATGAACTCTTTTTCAAATTGATCGCGGGCGGCGTGTAACGTCGGGGATGCGGCTTCTTCGATATGGAGGCCATTCTTTTTGATGGCATTTTCGGCTTCGAGGTAACTAATGGTGTCGCGGTCGCTTAACACAATCAGGCGTTCGAGGATATGCCGCAGTTGACGGATATTGCCCGGCCAATCGTATTCCAATAGCACTGTTCGGGCGCCTTTTGATAATTCCTTTGTGGGAAGTCGCTTTTCTGTGCATATTTGTCCCAGAAAATAGTCCACCAGCAGCGTAATGTCTTCCCGATGCAAACGCAGGGGCGGCACTTCAATGGTCAAAACATTGAGGCGATAATACAAATCCTCCCGAAAGTTGCCCTTTTTGAGCTCCGCTTCGAGATTTTTGTTCGTTGCTGCCAGGATTTGAATATCAACGGCGACAGGCTGTTCTCCGCCGACCCGGTTGACATGATTATCCTCCAGCACCCGCAAAATTTTGGCCTGCATCAGCAGACTGGTGTCGCCGATTTCATCCAAAAAGAGGGTACCACCATTGGCCTGCTCAAATTTTCCCCGATGGGTGTTTTGCGCGCCTGAAAAAGCACCTCTTTGATGACCAAAAAGTTCACTTTCAATGAGATTTTCCGGAATCGCGGCACAATTGACCGCGATAAACGGTCCGGCCGCCCGGGGACTGTTATGGTGAATCGCCCTTGCGACCAGTTCTTTGCCAGTGCCATTCTCGCCGGTAATCAGGACGCGGCTTTGACTGGTAGCAGCTTTATCAATCAGGCGATATATTTTTTGCATGGCAGGGCTGGTTCCGACCATTTTATAGCGTTCGCGAATTTCTTCAACCAGGCGGTTACTTTGCCGGACTAAATATAATTTGTCCACTGCATTTCGGATGGTTAAAAGCGTCCGCTGCGTTTCCAGTGGCTTTTCCAAAAAATCGTAAGCACCCAATCGTGTCGCTTCAACCGCCTGCTGAATGGTCCCTTTGCCGCTGATAATGACGACTTCGAGGTTCGGATAGCCAGTGGTGACCTGACGTAAAACCTCCATACCAGGGACACGCGGCAAGTCCAGATCAAGCAAAAGCAAATCGATATTTTGCTGCATGAGCAGATCCAGCGCCATTTTTCCATCGGTGGCCTCAAGCGCCGTATAACCTGCATCGCTGAGAATTTCGCGTAAACTTTCACGCACGTATATATCATCATCAATGATTAAAATCGTTGCATTTTTGAATCCCATGGGTTTCCTTTTTTCAATATGATTTGTTGATATTTTTTATCAAAATACATAGCACATGCAATTAGAGCTGTCTTAAACTTGACCAAAAATTTTTCTTTTTAACAAGGCATTACATTTCTGTTATAAATTGCAATTCCTGCGCCAAAAAGTGGCATTAGAATTTAAGATGGTTCCGGAAGAAGGTGGTTTATCATGACGAAATCCTTTAAAATGAAAGAGTTGCTTTATTGCTAACAGGTGCAGAATTTTTTCAGACAGGTGCCAATTAGTGTCTATCCGAAAAGATATCCAGATCTACCATTGCGAGGAACGTTTTTGGTGACGAAGCAATCGCCTGCCGTTTAAAAAGAGGGGGATTGCAAGCCTAAAAAACAGAATTCGGCAAAAAACGCCTTTCAATGACAGAATTTGGCATTTTCGGACAGTTGCTAATTAAAGTCTGTCTAAAACTGTAGGACAAATTGTTAATTTGTCCGAACGAAGACCAGGCAAATTGGCAATTTGCCCTACAAAAAAAGTGTATCCAGATCGATACTAATTAACCGGAATATAAAGACTGAAAACCGTACCTGTTCCCGGATCGCTCTCGACCTCAATGTGCCCGTCATGATCTTTAATAATTTTTTTCACGGCCGTTAATCCCAGACCATTTCCACCTTCGGAGGTGGTAAAGCCCGGTTCAAAAATATGCGCCAGATTTTCAGTGGGGATGCCAATTCCGGTATCCGAAACTTCAATCAGGACGTAATCACGGGCTTGCTGGCCATTGTTGGCAAAAGTGAGATTTTCCAGTAACTGGGTACTGATGGTAATTTTACCTCCTTCCGGCATGGCGTTAATGGCATTTGATATTAAATTTTCAATTGCCGACCGCATGGTGTCATGATCAATTTTTATCAGGGGCAAATTAATTGTACCATTAAATTCAAGCTGAATATCCGTTGGCAGCGTCGGCTGAATGAGTTTGAACATATCGGATAAAAATGCATTGATATCGGTATGAATGAAATTTAGCGTTTCGATATTAATAAATTTCATAAAATTCTGGGAAATTCGTCTGAGCGATTCGATCCGTTCGATAATCCGGGAAAAATAAGGATCGAATTCAGAAGAAGCCGCTGGAAATTTGGTTTGATGGTGCTTTTGTAAACTCTGTAATTTCAACATAATCGCAGTTAATGGATTTTTGATGTCGTGCGCGGTTTTTTGCGCCATTTTATACCAGAGTTCAGCCTGTTTTGTTTCTTCTTCATTGGATTGATCGGATAAGATTACCAGCCAACTCAGGCATCGCGGCGTCGATTGAATTGGCTCGATTTTAAGCTTCACTTTTCGATTTTTGTTATGGAGCGTCAATTTTATATTTTTTTCAGCCAGATTCGGAAATTGATTTATTGACGAATTGATAAAGTTTAAGATTTCAGGAAAAGATTTCAAGGTCTTTGATAATAATAACGAAACTGAAGTGGAAATCGGTGCGAGCCCAAGCCAGTTCAGGAGTGTTTTATTCATTGTGTGAATTCTTTGTTTCGAATCAAATATCAGAATACCCCGTTGGTCGTTCTCAAGTATCATTGATTGAAGTTGCTGAGAAAACCGATACTGGCGACGCATCTCAAAATGAATTTTTCCCCATATCATCAGGAAAATAATGATTAAAAGCAGGAGTGCCGGTTGGGCATATCGATTGAGCCAATAATTTGGATTATTTATCAACTCAATAATATGAAAACGATCTTTGCTGCGGCTAATCAGATACGGTGGTTTATTATATGCATGGTTCATAATGCCTGTGTAACGCTGATCCGGAAAAAATGCTTCTATTTCTAATTCTGAATTCAACAGAAAAAAACCATTGGCGCTTTGAACAATAATTTCATCCATTCCATCATCATCAATATCGGGTGACATTCTAAGGTATTCAATGTCAGATGGAAATTGTTTTGACTTTATTTCTTTAAAATTATCATCCAGCATAACGAGCTCATTTCTGGACCGGATGCCAATAATTTCTAATGGTAAATCAACATCCAGATTTAAATAACACACGCCGAAAAAAGATGTATTAAAAGCACGTTTTCGCAGGGGAGTAAAAGTCAACGGATTAAATTCAATAATTAACGACTTCATGCCGCGCTCAGCATTCGATTCTGTATTGCCCATCAGTTCTTTTTTTCCATCGCCATCAACATCCAGATATTCCAGCGTATAATTCGAATACTTTTCACTGATCAGTTCCGAATGGAGAACTTTTATTTTTGGATAAAGCGAACAGCGGATGAGATAGCTATGCTGGTCATTAAAACCACCGGCAACGGCTCCGTTATTTGGCGCCATTCCGAGTGATAGTAATTCCAAATTACCATCCCCATCAAAATCATCAAAAAAATTTTCACGGGGTGAAGTCCCGATTATTATTTTATCAAGCAACTGGCCCGAGGGCAGCGAATGCACCAAAATTCCCCGTGGCAATCGGGCATAGCACGTGGTCATGACGGTAATTAATTCATTGTCCCCATCCCGATCCAAATCGTGGATATAGAAGTTGCGAACCATCGGATCCCACTCAAAAGTGCCATTATCCACGATTCGCGGTTTGCCATCAATTAAAAAGAAATACGACAGCTTTTGCCCCTCTTTATTAACTAAACTCACAAATAATGAATCATTTCGAATATAGGGAACGAGAATTTCAAGTATGCCATCATGATTATAATCGAGCGGAAAAACAGAGTCAATTATTTTTCCCGGGTAATTTATCTGTTCGATTAACTTACCCTGAAAAGTGTGGAGCATTAAGAAGGAATGGTTGGGATCCGAGGGCAGTGATTTTTGAATGGTTATGATTTCGGTTAAGTTATTACCATCCAGATCGGTCAGTAAAATATCATCGCCAGCGAGACTTTGCAGAATCTGCGGGCGGAAAGGTAATTTGTCTGGCTGAAATTCAGCCGAACTGTTCAAAAAACAGCCTGGAAACAGAAAAATAAATATTAAGTATATAGCACAATTAACCAGGATATTTGCTATATGTTTAGCGGTTTTTTGCGAATTATTCATAATAATTGACAATTTTTATAATTTAATTGATAATTGAAATTGATTGGGAGGGATTAATCATTGATTATCAGGATTAAAAATAATAAAAATTCGGTAAAATTGAGCAAAGAATGAACCAGTTGAGTCTAATTTAGACAGTAAAAGTGATGTTTTTAATGCTTTGTGGAAATAACAAAATTCAATGATGGACGTTGATGCTTTTATTCTTTATGCAGATTATGTGGGCTTTTCAATTTATCATCAATCTGAGTTGACAGATTTTTTTTTCCACTCCGTCCAATCCCAATAAATGAATATTTTCTTGATGGATGCACGTGTGTCGGTAAATAAGATGTTATTGCCTCTTTAAGCAAAGCTTCAGTCGTTATTAACCTGCTTTTAGCAATTTTTTTTAAGGTTGCCAAAATTTCTTCGTCGGTTTGGATTGTAATTGTCGTCATAGAATCCCTTTCCAATTAATTTTATGTAATAATACATGATTTTATCATTAATGTCAAGATAAAAATGAAACAAGCGTATAAAAAAAATAGTCCTAATCCGCCTTTGCCCATTAAAATTTCGTCACAACCTCTCCCCCATTCAAAAATGTCTTTTTTTTTAATTTTGAATTTATTAAATTATACCTTTATTATTGAAAAAACGCAATGCCGATCATAATTGAAAATAACTAAAATACTTCACTATATCAAAAACACTAAACCCGGAGGTTCACCTATGCAAGCTGTCATGCTCGTTGCTGGAAAAAGTACGCGGACGTATCCGTTGACATTAACCCGGCCCAAGCCGATGTTACCCATTGTGAATAAACCACTTATCGAACATAATCTGACACAACTGAAAGGGGTGGTGGATGAAGTGATTTTGATTGTGGGTTATCGCCAGGAGATGATTCAGGCGTTTCTGGGGGATCGCTGGCAGGATATTAAAATTACGTATTGCGAGCAGAAAGAACAGTTGGGTACCGGTCATGCGGTGCTGCAGGTCGAGCCGTATATTAAGGACCGATTTATTGTCCTGAATGGAGATGATATCTATTCGCATCAGGATATGAAAAAATTGACTGATTTCGAAGGTGCAGCACTGGTGAAACACGTGGATGATCCGTCACAATATGGCGTTTATGCCGTGGATAGCACCAATCGCGTACTGAATCTGGTGGAAAAGCCGAAAACTTTTATCGGGACTTTGACCAATATCGGCTGCTATATTTTTAGCCGGGAAATTTTTACCGATTTAAAAACCATGCCGCTGAGTGAACGGGGCGAATATGAGTTAACGACGGCTATTTTAAGTCTGGCGCTGCGGAAGGCCTTTTATGTCAGTCCTATTGAAGGCTTCTGGCTGACCAATGGCTTCCCCTGGGAACTGCTGCCAACGCAGGAATTTTTTATGAGAGAGATGACCGCGTCATCCATTAAGGGTGAAGTCGAGCCCGGTGCGGTGCTTAAAGGGCCTATTGAAATTGGCGAAGAGACCATTGTAAAAGCCGGCAGCTATCTGGAAGGGCCGGTGGTGATTGGAAAGAATTGTTTAATTGGCCCTAACTGTTACATTCGAAAATATACCGCCATTGGCGATAATTGCCGCATTGGTCATGCGGTGGAAATTAAAAATTCGATTATTATGGCCAATACGAATGTTTGCCACCTGAGTTATGTGGGGGATTCGGTGATTGGGAGTGAGGTGAATCTGGGCGCCGGGTTCATTTCAGCCAATGTGCGACATGATCAGCAAAAGGTGCTTTCCAGCGTGAAGGGAAAATTGTTCGACACCGGGATGAATAAATTCGGGACGATTATTGCCGATGGTGTGCATACCGGGGTTCATACCAGTGTTTTACCTGGACGAAAAATCTGGCCGAATCAGACGACGTATCCGGGGCAGGTTGTTGACAGGGATCTTGTTGGGGATAATTCGTAATACATGATGCGTGAAAATAAAATGAATCTAAGTTATTCACAAAATTACTTTCAAGATTACAAAACTCAAAGAAATTCAATGAATTATGTCCAATTGAGAATAAATCCTCATTTTAAATCAGGAATAGCATAATTTTCCGGCACAATGATCAGATTAAAATCCTTTTTTCTTCGTGCGCTCGTGGCAAAATGAATGCATAATCATGGTTATAAAGGTTTAAAACAGGTTTAAAGCAAAATTTTTTTTAATGATTTATACAACATGACATGAAACTGCCATTTTTGAATGGACGCGATTAATAAAAAGCCGACTGAACCAATCCGTATTCAAAACAAATCAGTTACAGTCGGCTTTTAACAATACCAGGCGAATCATTAAACCAGATCGGAAACCACAAAAGGTTTACGATAGGGACGACTGATATGGGTATTCGCCTCTTCATCATCGACAAATTTCTCCTGTACGGGGTCGAATGTCAGTACCCGTCCCATTTGATAGGTCAATTCATCAAGTTTCAAATTATTTCCCCAGGATAAATTTTTCTGGAGATTGGCAAAAGTATCATAAACAACTTCATTTTCAAGCAGCCCTTCAGGCACTTTACTGAAAGGCATCGGCTGACCCAACCGTAACGAAATATTGGGCAGATGGCACAATGCGCTGGAATAATGACCTTCCAGCACATCCGCGTTCAGGTCTTCCACTTTTCGAGTACGCATCGCATAGATAAAATTTTCGAAATTTTCACCTGGCTTAATATTGGTTTCAAATTTATCCAATTCCTGCGGCGCACCACCATTTTTCGGATAAAATTTCCCTTCGTAAATCATCCCGTCTGTGGTATAATACTCATTGGCAACTTTTCCGGGATAACGTGATGTTTTTCCCACGAGACCAGTAACTTCAAAGACTAATAACACATCGCCAAATTCCATGACAGCCATTTGGGTATTGGCCGTTTCACCCTGATCATCATAAGCATAACGTCCGCCGAGACTCCAGACTTTGGTAGGCAAGGTAGCGCCTTTAATTGCCCAGCGGGCAATATCCATCTGATGTACGCCCTGATTACCAATTTCACCATTGCCCGTATCCCAGAACCAGTGCCAGTTGTAATGAACCAGATTCTCGTGATACGGCTGATCCCGCGCCGGGCCCAGCCAGAGATTAAAATCCAGATAAGCCGGCGGTGTTTTCGGGGCTTTGTAGCCGATGGTCCAGCGGGGTTTGCTGGCATAGCCTTTGGAGACGAGCAGTTTGCCATATTTTCCCGACTGAACGGCCGCAATTTCATTGGTCCGGCTTTCAGAAGAACGCTGCTGAGTACCATGCTGTACAATTCGGTTATATTTGCGGGCTGCTTCCACCGCTTTTCGGCCTTCAAAAACATTATGACTCATGGGTTTTTCCACATACACGTCTTTCCCCGCCTGACAGGCCCAGATGGTGGAAAGCGAGTGCCAATGGTTGGTGGAGGCAATACTGACAGCATCGACTTTTTTGTCATCAAAAACCCGGCGTAAATCCTGTACCAAATTGACTTTCTTTTGATATTTCTCTTCAAATTCTTTTCCGCGCTTTTTCAGGACTTCCATATCCGGATCGCACAGGGTAGTGACGATCACATTTTTATCCTGAAGTTTCATGAAACTATCAATATGATTTCGTCCGCGCCCATTAACGCCTAAAACGGCGATTCGAATCCGATCATTCGCCCCAAATACACTTTTCGGAATAAACATCGGGGCAGCCATGGTCGTGGCGGCAACTGTTGCCGTTTGCTTCATGAATGTTCTTCGGGTCATCTTTTGGTCCTTGCTTTGCATGGTAAATTCTCCTTTCGGGATTGTTAACAGAAATGAATTCTATGATAATAAAAGTTTACGTTCTCTCGTTCCAGGTCGTGGTTGCTGGAAAATTTGCTTGCCAGCTCCGATATTAACTTTTGCAAACATTGACTCTTTGTCAGAATTCCTCAGAATGACTAACAAAAATAAATGACAAATTCAATACTAAATTTAAAAAAGTTGGTACAATTTTTATAAGTGGGGAAAAATTCATCATGGCAGGGAGGATGATAATGTTTTTTTGGAGGGGTGTACTTTTATTATACGATTCACGAAATGGTTTTCGGATTTAGACGAACTTGACCCACCCCTAAATCCCCTCCGGGGGAGGGGACTTGGCATTGTGATTTCAAGTAAAATTCAAAGAAAAAAGCCCAATTCTCTTTCTGGGAGGGGCCAGGGGCATAGCCGTCAGATTAATGGCTTAATTTATTAAAAAACAATTGTTAGTTATACAATAAAATTTATAGAATTCCGGGTATCTAACCCTCACCCCAACCCTCTCCCAGAGGGAGAGGGCGTAGCTATCCCCTCTCCCTCTGGGAGAGGGTTAGGGTGAGGGCAGTTTTTAACTCACTTATTTCTTAATTTTCAATTAGTTATCACCTTAACCTGACGGGTATGGGGCCAGGGGTGGGTTAAGTGAGCACTTCACTATCCGGATCACAAAATCCGAAAGCCACTTCGGCTTGAGTATAAACAAATTGAGATAGAAAGGTATTTATTTAGAACCAATAAAAGTGCTTTTGCCCCGGTCGGCAGGTTATACGGCTTGAAGATCAGGATAAAATTCGATTTTCACTGGTGTATTAAATAAACGCCCTCCCCGGTTCCCAGCCAAACGGTGTTATTCCGGTCAACAGCAATCCCGGAAATCCAATCGATGGGAAAAGATGTATCATTATAAATCCATTTTTTGCCATTATAAACTGCAAGCACAAAATCTTTCCTGCCATTCAGGGCCGCCCAGATATTCCCGGATAAATCTATATTTATTTTTCCGACATAACCCAATGATTCTCCCCTCGCATCAACAGGATTATTAATGGTCCAGTCTTTACCATCAAACCTGATAATATTGGGGCGCGTCATATCCCAATAACTTGAAAGTCCATAATCGAGTGAAGCGTAGATATTGTTTTTATAATCGATGGCGAGATTTCCAAAATAATATGGAATGAATCCAATATCTTTTTTATCAAATAGTGTCCAGTTATTGCCAGTTATTTTGATGATATATCCATTATTCAATGTTTCGCTCATCGCAATCCATTTGTTATTAAGCCGGTCCACGATGACATCACGAACAGAATGAGCGGGTAGTTGTGAATTTTCCGGCGTAAAAAGTGTCCAATTTAAGCCATCAAATTTCATTAGTCCCCCCTGCCGAAAGCGACAGGAGGCAAACCAGAGCGTATTATCTTCATCAATAGCAATTGACCGGACAACATTTTCCATAAGAGGTGAATTCTCAGTATTATAGACGATAAAATTCTTTTGATCATATTTTATCAAGCCAGCATCGGAACCAAACCAGATATTGTCCTTTTTATCCACGGCAACATCCCTGATAACCATACTATCCGGCAGCGCTGAATTTTTAGCGGTATAAAAAGTAGCACTCCCGTCGTATTGGATAAGTCCTTGCCTGAAAGTACCAATCCAGGCAGTCCCATTGTTATCAAACGCAATGGAAGTGACAAAATAGCCGGATAGAATATGCTCGGTGATATTAAGTGATACATCGCCATAATCAGGTGATGTCGTATTTTTCTCACAGGAAAAATTGATGAACAGGAATAAAAACAAACATAATTTGATTAATTTTTTCATGGAAGCGGACTCCCCAATTTTTGATATGTTTTGAGATTCTTCGTGTCACCCAGAGTGACAGGTATATCTTTTTAGAACAGGCTCATTAATATAATGCGAGTATCTGGTCAAGATTCAATGCCAAAATTGGCTTCGACAAGCTCAGCCAACAACATCTGTCGTACCCTGAGCTTGTCCAAGGGTACTATTACCACATTTTTTTGAGGGGGTACAAAAACAAGACTATTTAAAATTAGTTTACCAGAATCAATTTTCGGACCTGCGAAAAACTTCCTGCGCTGAGATGGCAGAAATAAATGCCGCCCGGCATGATCTGACCAGAATTATCCAGGCCATCCCATTTCAATTCATAAATACCGGCAGTCTGTCGGCCCATAAAAAGCGTTTTGACTTCCCGACCTAAAGTGTCATAAATTCGGATAAATACCTCGCTATCCATTGCCAGATGAAAACGAATCAAAGTGGAAGCATTAAATGGATTGGGAAAATTTTGTTTAAACCAGAAGTCTTCATTGGCTATCGAACCCGCTGGTGGTATCGCGGTGGCGGATTGCACCTGAAATCCTGTTCGGTAGGTAAGTGTTTGATGATAATCCGCTGCCTGGGTGCCCTGAACTTCTATCCAGTACTTGCCGGTATTGAGTAAGCTCGTTTCAAGCGTCATTTGATATGCTTCGCCAGAAAGTTTAAAATCATGATACTGCTGACGAGTTCCGCCAGGTGTTTCCAATACAAGTGTCGGTGGATTCTGGAGCGTACAATTCTTTGGCTCCACCAAAATGGTTAAATTTTCACCCGCCTTTATCGCATCGTGAGAGAGATTCACCTGTAATCCACAACTGTTAATCGATTGAATCGAATAAAATTGGGGGTTGGAATTCAGCCAATCCATGTCCATAAAACTGCTCGTCCAGGCCGGTGGGAGCGGTGCAGCTTTCGTCTTCAGCATCTTTCGCCAGGCTTCGTCCGTCAGGCGATCCGAAATTGGATACGTAAATTCATAATATGAAAAGCCGGCCCCACGTGTAATTTTGATTTGCCCCTCGATATTGCACAGGACGTAAATAACAAACGGATAGCCCACGCCCTCCTCGAGACAAAGATTGCTATTGGCATCGGTATGGACATCGGCAATCACAGGCATTTCATCCTTACTCAATGGATTGGGCCCCGAAGTGCCTCCATATTTTTCAAACTCGGCAATCGCTTCCAGGGCCAATCCGAAGTTATTGATTAATAAATATTCCTGATATGTTAAAGCCTGATTGGTGAGTTCATTCTCGGATATGGTCTTTAAATTCACAGCCAGATCATGAAAATTCTTCAGATGTAAATTAAATTTGGGATAAAGCAAGCCGAAATGCGCCAGTCCATCCATCAGGAAATGCGCCAGTGCGGCCATTCGTCCATAAAAATGTGGATTTGGTTCCACATACCCCTGTTTCAGAATTGCAACCGGCGGCAGCCCCCGCTCGGTGCCACTTTGTTTGGCATATAAAATGGTATCATGCCGCAGCTCCGTCCAGGAAGCCAGGGCCGCATAAAGTTCCTTATCCATCCAGGCAGGCTGTTGCATAAAATACGGATACCCCGCTCCTTTTGGAAAAAGCAATGGCATCAACGAATAGAGCCAGTTCCAGTACAAATTTTCCGCCCAGATTGCTGACGGATAATTTTTAAATTCCTTTATTAAACCATCCACTTTGGCTTTATAGGCCAGATTTTGCATCTCCCCCATCTGTTCGAGTTGATAATATGCCTGTTGCGAACCCAGCACCGCCATCACATCCAATCCTTTGGGCATAAATCGACCGGGGACGTTATTATAAACCACCTGATCGAGAATATAGGAATCGGGAATAAATCGCTGCCCCATAAACCGAAATCCCTGCGGCTGGCCGGGATATTTTATTCTCGGTCCCTCCAGCAACTTTGCTTGCGCTAAAAAATTGCTGAAAACTGGCTCATCCTTCAGCCGATTCACATCCAGGTTTGCAAAATTTTCACCATAAAATTGCTGAATCAACGGCCGATACTGAAGCCAGTTTATATCATCCGATTTTCCCACGAAAAAAACTGTTGGCGAATAAATCCGATTCCAGAGTTGAAAAGCCGTTTCATCACTTACTTTCAGCCGTTCCAGTGCCTGAATTAATAGCAATGCCGATAAAGTCGCTTTTTGATTGAAGGCATCAGCATATTGCGGATCCGCGGCGAAAGTCATCCGGCCCAGCCACATCATGGAGAGAAAATAGTGGCGTAACGTATCGGTTTTCGTGTAATGTCCCCGCACAATATACTGGCTGTAATCTTCCTCATAGCCAAAAAGTGGTGAATCCGTAAAGCCTTGATGCTCCTGAATTAACGTCAACTCCTGCCGATATTTTCCGCCATTAATCGGTGGATTATATGTTGAATCTAATAAAGTTTTGGCGACAATCAGATAGTCGATGGTATTGAGCAGACAATTTTTGGTTAAACTATCCGTTGCCGCAGGATATTGAACAGACATGGTTTCATACAGCAGGCCATCCAGTAAATAATTCAAATCATGAAAAAACCGCTGCTGTTCCAGCTCCATCAGCATCCGATCAAAAATGAGATGAAAAGTATGCAGCATGGCATCGGTGGTTACAAAGATAGGAATTCCCAGATCACGCGCTTCATTATAGACATCATAAATTTCTTTATAGCCTGTGATTTCAGATTCCCTTCGTGGCGAAATCACGAAATGATTTTGCTTTAACAGCGCTTTTTCTTTGTCAGAAAAGCGAAATTCATTAAAATTGATGACATTGCTGAAGTCATTAGCAACCTGATAAAGCTCAACGGTCGGCGTGATTGTTGTCAGAATCGGCTGATAGGTTCCAAATTCAGTCTGGACTGGCTGAGTGATTTCCGCAATCATTTGCGGATGACTGATAGAAGTCAGGGAAAAGAGCATTAATAAGCCAGTGATAAAATATAATTTTTTCATAATCCCATTCCTCTGATGTTTAAGTTTGCCAATAAAAGATATTAATTGTTAATTGTTAATTGTTAATTATTAATTTTCAATTCATAATTCTCAATTC
>DYKB01000047.1:0-17804 GCA_020722815.1 Caldithrix sp.
ATTCTTTCCACACGAGATTAAGATTGTTAATATAGCTTTCGTAACTCTCATTAAAGCCAATCTGTTCATCGGATCCATAATCTTTAAGCTGCCAATACGGTGGAGATGTGATAATGAGATGAACAGATTTGCCAGGCAAGAGATTCATCTGTCTGCTATCACCATTTACTATTTTATGAATGGTTTTCAATAATCATACTCCATATTTTAGTTTTAATTTTATCCGCCCAACATGTATTATCTTCCAATAACTAAAATCCCCTTTTTCTTCATTGAGAAGTAACTTTTGTCTGAGGAGAAAAAAACAACTTTTTTCTTATATCAGAAACTTATCACAGGACAATCATCCGCGCTGCTCATCACAACGATTTAATAGCATTTTTTGTTATTCTCCGACGCTTCTGGATTGATTCATCCTATTTTTATGGAACAAATATAAAAAACTGTTTAAATCCGATAAGCAGAAAAAACTGAATCGATAGCCTTGCTTTAATTTTACTGAAAATTAGCATAACTGTCAAGCAAATTTTCATATTTCCGGTGAAATCGCGTGTGGATGCGTCACTTTTTAGTCAACAGGAATGCGTCCGCTCCAAAAAGACTTTAACCGCGAATTTTACGAATTACACTAATTGATTTTATTGAATTGAAGCCGCCTTAACCTGGTGAAATTCGCGTTATTCATGGTTTTTAGACTGGACTCATGAATGAATCTAAAATCCCCGGTTCTCCTCCTGTCGTTATGGCAAGTTATGAGGCGTCGGCAAATGAAGTGAACGTGCTGATAAATCGACGCCAACCGCGGCGCAGGCATCCATCAGGTTATCCGGGATGCGAAAAACCAGGCGGGTCAGGCCGTTCGGCGTGGATTTGATTTTATTAAAATGAATTGCGAGGAGTTTTCGGCGATTCGGAAGTGTTTATATTTAAAGTAGTAGGACAAATTGGCAATTTGTCCTACACTGGTCGAGTCTTGTCCTTATCCCGGGGCTGAGACGGGTTCTTTTGCTGGCGGTTGGAAGGCAATAACATCCGGCTTTATTTCTCAAAATATTTTGATGAAATGAGTGGTCAGGGCGCTATTATTAGATGCGGCAGGAAAGGCTGCCAGAGGCGATACAACTTATATAATTGAGTTGGTTTGAAGAAAAAATCAGCTTGAAGCCTGCGGAAATTGGAATGAATATCATACGGAATTCAAGTCACGGCTTCCCCGGTCCGCGCCATTTTTTCGTTAGCTGTTCAATTCTTTTTTCTCTCTCGCTTATTCCTTAAGTTGGTGGTGGATATGGAAGCAATTTTAAACCATCAATGAACCGATAATCTTTTTCATTTTTACTCAGGAAAGACACATCCATCACAAGCGCAGTTGCGGCAATAAGACTGTCAGCAATGAGCAAACCATGACTGAGGCGATAACGATGAAGCAAATCTATCGCTTTATTGGTTATATCCTCATTCAAGCTGATAATTTGAAATCGTTTCAAAAACCGATCTAACGCATTCAATTCTTTTTTATTCCGGCAACCAACGATCAATTCCATTTGTGTGACGATACTGAGTCCAACCGTTACGACTTGCTCTTCGGCTTCAAGACGTTTGATCGCAGCCTTAATATGACGTCCAACATCGATCAGGATGTCGGTATCAACAAGTGTGAAATTATCCATTTTAGGCTGCCCATTCTTTTTTTCGAACGTCGCGAATCCAGGCAACGCTATCTTTCAAGTCTTCACGATCCTTCCAAATTCCGATAAACGACTCATCCGATAATTTTGATGTCGGTGGATGCTTTTCGGGATTTGATCGTTGATAGCGCGTCAGTAAAAAAGCGATAAAGTCAATTACTTCGCGCTTTGCTTCCGCAGGCAACGAATTAAATTGACGCCAGAAGATCTCCTTTTCCATGATTTGTTCCATAAATAACCTCAAAAATGTTATTCGGTAAGCTTACCCCAAAATAATTACCTGAATAATATAGCAATTTTTTTAAAATATTCAAGTATTTTGGTGCCACACCTTATTTCCACCCCACAAACGGGATGTATGGAGGAGGCATTTGCAAAAAGCGTATTTCAATCATGCGGCGAAAGTTCACGAAGCCACCCCAAATTTTCTGCGAATTGCCGCCGTGATTTCGTCTCAAACACCTGCCTTCAGATGATAATTGATGGTATTCGTTTCCACACCAAACAATTCTCCCCTGGCTTTTGGCGTCAGCCAAACGGTCTCATTCTGATTCATTCGTATTTCACCCCAGCGAAGTAGGGCTAATCCCATCGCCGTCAGATTAAGGTGATAACAATTTGAATTTCAATAAGTTACGATTGAATTGCCACGAGCTTTAGCTCGTGGTTCAATGAGCGCCCCCCTAATCACCGGGCTTTTAAGCCCGAGCTCTGGTACTCCTGTGGGTTAAAACCCACAATATAATTTTGGGGGGACAATCCGATCCACGAGCTAAAGCTCGTGGCTATTCATTTGTTTTTTAATGAGTCAAAACCTTAACCGGACGGCTATGCGGCGAATCCCCCGATAAAGCAAAATGGCCAATTTTTTTTATCCAATGTTTCCTGAAATTCCAATCCTGCTTTAAATAGTGAATTCAGGGGTTCTGTTCTTTTATTATCAGTCATTTATTTCATCCATTTGTTTAGTTTCATAAATATTTTTTGTTGCTCAATCAAACTACTGCTTAACCGGAGTTGGCGATGTTCAAATGCATATTGTAACATCTCATTCAGACGCACCTGATTTTGACTGTAATAATCACTGGCTCGTAATTCATTTAATTTGACGTTATCCAAAGCAAATCTTGCTTGATCCCAGGTCTGGATCCATTTTTCAATTTCTTTTCGTGTGGAATCGTTCATTTTTAACGCTTCTCTGATTTATTGGTTCTTATTTTGGGCATAACTTCGGCATCACCAGTTCGTCGGTTCCGGCTCGGCTAATTATAGCAAATCTGGTGCATCCAATGTTAGCTTTAACAATCTAAAATAGTAAACTCAAAATTATCACGAATGGCCAAGTGGTTCAATATTAACATTTGATTGCGAAATATTTAATGAGTAAGGTCTTATTAATATATCAGCCGATATTCCGAATCCTTCCTGCAAGTTTCTTAACATATTGACAGATAACGAACGTTTTCGATTTAATATCTCTGATACTCTGGCGCTGTTACCAATATATTGCTCCAGCTCTTTTCGGGTGATACCTTGACTTTCCATGTGGTGAAGAATTGCTTCAATTGGATCCGGTGGATCAATAGGGTAATGTTTCTCTTCGTAAGCTTCGACTAACGTCGTTAATACATCGAATTTATCACCTTCAGCGGTATTAAGGTCTGCTCCCATCAATCGTTCAATTTCGGTTAAGGCGGCATGATAGTCATTTTCAGTTTTAATGGGTTTTATGTCCATAAAATCACCTCATATTTTTGTTGCGTCGATATTGTTATACGCCTGGTGTGTACCAATGAATCTTATATAAATAATTTGATATTGATAATTTATAACCACTACCAGTCGATACGTATTGCCTTTCACCTCAGGCACAAAATACCTTATTTTATTATCCTCAAGAAAACTTGCCAACCATTCCAAAAAGACCTTTTTTTCCCGATCAGACTCAAAATAAGTGTTCCAGTCACCTGAGTGAGACACAGTTCTTCCCGAGGCGCTCTTTTTTTTGCCCCATAAATGAATGCCGTCAACCATTGGCTGCAAAATTTTTTGCCTGTTTAATAAGCACGAAATTAAGCTGGAATCAAAAGACTGAGGCCCGCCATAAGCAGTAATTAATTGCGGTATATCTAAAGTAATTCTAAGCTTTAGCCCCATCCGGGCAATTCCTTCAGATAATTCCCGAAGATCACGGCCTCTTGAAAGAATGAATTTGCCGCCTTTGTAGATGCTGCCCGACCTGTTCTCAATAAAAATTTTAGAATCTGGAAAAAAGTCAAGAACCAACTCTTCAAATTTTTTATACCGATTTAAAAACGCTTCTATTGATTCAGTATAGTCGCTAAAAGGAGGGTGAATCTCGATAATAGCCGGCTTTGCACCATTACAAACAAACTTGATAAAGTGCGCAAATTCTATAGCCCATTCATTTGAATGCCATAGCTTAGGTACGCCCTGATTGTGTGATTTTCTGATAACAGGAAATTGCCCCAATAACGCTGAAAGCATACTTCTTTTACCGTACGAGTATTCTGTATGAAGAGAAAATGCCCTCGGCGCAGATATTTTTGACAAGTCGAAATGACCTGCTACCTCGTCGATTCCAGGTTTTATATGAGCGGGATAGCTCCTCTTATGATATTTAACAGGTATTAGCATGATAATATTTTTGACTAGCTATCTTAATCTATAGGCTTACTTTAATTTTACGGACAATTTTGATAATTGTCAAGCAAGTTTTTATATTTCTGGTGAAATAAAGTACAGTGTAGTCGGACAAATTGGCAATTTGTCCGACACCGGTCGAATCTCACCCTTATTCCGGGAACTTCCCAACCCAAAACCTGCGTATACATAACATTGAAATAAATAATTGGAGGATTCATGCCCGATCTTTTTAAACGAATTGCCGAACTGTCCACAAAAAATCAATCGTTCTGTATTATGACAGTAGTCGAAGCAACTGGTTCGACACCTCGCGGCGCCGGCGCCCGTGGCCTCGTTTTCCCGGATGGCAAAATTGAAGGAACCGTTGGCGGCGGTTCCCTCGAGCAGGAAGCGATACAGGAGGCACTGGCACTTTTAAAAAACAGACAGCCGTTGTTGAAAAAATATACACTGGAAGACCTGGATCATCAGATGAGCTGCGGCGGCACCATGACCGTCTTTTTTGAGCCAGTTCTCCCGCAAAATTTACTGACAATTTTTGGCGGGGGGCACGTTGGCCGGGCGCTGGCACAGGCAGCTTCGGTGGCTGATTGGCGGATTCGCGTGGTGGATAATCGGGAATTTGTCCTCGATCCATCGGCCTTTCCGCCAAATAGTGAATTAATTTTCGCTGAATATCCAGAATTTATTAAAAATGCCACTTTTACTGGCGCAGACTGGTTGGTTATTGCCACGCCGCGTCACCAGTACGATGCTGAAGTTCTCGCCCTGATTATTGACCAACCGGTAGCCTATCTGGGAATGATGGGTTCGGAGAAAAAGGTGCAGCAGGTGAAAACCGAGTTAGCGAAGAAAGGAATTGGGATTGAAGCTTTTATGAATGTCCATGCGCCAATTGGATTGAATATCGGAACCGAAACGCCTGGAGAAATCGCTATTTCCATTGTGGCAGAAATGTTGGCAGTTAAAAATAAAATTAAAGAGATTCGGGCTTTTAGCTTTTAGCTATTGGCTTTTAGCTATTGGCTTCTGGCGTTTGGCGGCTGGCTTTTAGCTTTTAATTCTTTTCAATTTTATTAGCGTCTGTCTGAAAACAGCTCTCCAGCTGTCATTACGAGGAGCGTTTTTGGCGACGAAACAATCCCAGCATGTTATTTCAAGGGATTGCGAGCCTAAAAAACAGGCTTCGGCAAAACTTGTCCTGAGCCTTGTCGAAGGAAATGCCTCGCAAGGGTAGATTTTTAGTAATTTCGGACATACATTAAAATATTATCCCTTACGAACCTGCCTTATCAAGCCTGAAAATATCGCATCCGGGGATTACCAAATTCTGCTTTTTCTTCGATAATTTCCTGATAAATCGTCTTCAAATAGCTGTGATAACTACTATTGGCAGGAATATTCGCAATGAGCTGTTCCATTTCTTCATTATTAATAAAATCCATCCGAAAGGCCACTTCTTCCGGGCAGCCAAATTTCAGTCCCTGGCGTAATTCAACTGTCCCAATAAAATTACTGGCTTCCAGCAGACTGGTGATGGTACCCGTATCCAGCCAGGCGATTCCCCGATTGAGTCGGACAACCCGGAGCTGATCACGCTTGAGGTATTCCAGGTTCACATCGGTGATTTCCAGTTCGCCTCGTTTGGAAGGTTTCAAATTTTTGGCAATTTCAACCACCTGATTATCATAGAGATAAAGGCCAATCACCGCATAATTGGATCGGGGTGTTTGGGGTTTCTCTTCGAGACTGATCGCTTTTCCTTCCTTATTAAATTCAACCACGCCATAGCGCTCGGGATCCTTCACATAATACCCATAAATCACCGCACCATTTTCCATCTGAACGGACTGGTAAAGAAAACTGAAGTCACCATAGAAAATATTATCCCCCAAAATGAGCGCGACATTATCCTGGCCGATAAAATTTTCACCAATGATAAACGCCTGTGCAATTCCTTCCGGATTGGGCTGCGCTTTATAGGAAAGTCGGATTCCCCACTGGTGACCGTCGCCCAGTAAATCCTCGAACAGGGGCAGATCGTAGGGGGTGGAAATAATGAGGATGTCCCGAATGCCCGCCAGCATGAGCGTGGTCAAAGGATAGTAAATCATGGGTTTGTCATAAACGGGCTGTAATTGTTTACTGATGACTTTGGAGATAGGATAAAGCCGTGTGCCGGCGCCCCCGGCCAGAATGATCCCCTTTTTTATGTGCATACAGCGCTCCTTCTTGATTTTAAGATGAGAAATGACTTGTTTTTATTGCAATTATCTATTTTTAACGCAATTTTCAAATCCGGGTTCAACCTCAGGAGCAATAAGTATGCGAAAGTATTTCTGAATTCTGAAGAATCGGAAAAATAACAGTTTTGTAACGGGGATAATATTTCAGTTTGAATAAAGGTTTAATTACTTTTTTCCGACACATTTTCTTTGGACGGTGTTTTCTGATTCCAGCTTAATAAAACGCCAATAAACGCACCATAGGCGGTGCTAATCCACGGATTACTCGTAATCGGACAGGCACCACTTTGACAGCCGATAAAATAATAGTAAGCAAAGCCGAGAATTGCGCCACCTGTCACAAAAAGTAACGGTCGTAGCCATTTGGGGGATTTTGAATGAGTCATATTTTTCTCCTTTTTTAAAATCGATTATCTGAATTAGATGTATTTTAATTGACTTTGATTCAATAATACGTGAATTGATCGAAATCATGTATTGCAATCAAGACTTTCATAAGTCTCGGATATTTTTTACAAAACGAAACAGATTACAGGAAGTATCAAATGTGATGAGTGAAAAAAGTAGCCACAAAAAAAAATGGCTCTTAGGTACGAACTAATGAATAAATCTCATTTAATGAGATGGGAAAATTTTTGATTTTATGACCCTCAAAATCTTTTATCTATTTTTCTGTGGCCTCTCGTTTCTGTGGCCCAAATTAAATCCTGAAAAATTTCATTAATCCTATCCAATAAAAAAGCCAAACGATTAAAGCCTTGCTTTTCATTATTTTGACGTCTTTTCTTGTGCCTTTCTGATTCAATATTTTCATTTTTTCACTTGTATTTTCCCCAAATTTTCATTATATTAAAGTTTAATTTTTTTATGCAAACGAACCTGCCGCATAAATCTAAATTATCGATTTGAGTTATCAGGTAAACCAATTAACTTTCACTGAAGTACCACATTAAAAATAAAGACAATGTCATTAAATTCAGGGAAATGACTCTGGACGATGTTGTGGGGATGTGGTCAGGAATTTAATTACTTTTAAGGAGGCTTTAATGGCTGCTAATACCCATTTTACCGAATTAGGTTTGGTAAATACACGTGAGATGTTTAAGAAAGCAATGGAAGGTCAATACGCGATTCCGGCTTATAATTTTAATAATATGGAACAGTTACAGGCGATTATGATGGGATGTATGGAATCGCATTCGCCAGTGATTCTGCAGGTTTCCAGTGGCGCCCGAAAATACGCGAATCAAACGCTGTTGAAACACATGGCGCGCGGTGCGGTGGAGATGGTGCGCGAACTTGGCAGTAAAATTCCAATTTCTTTGCATCTTGATCATGGTGATACCTTTGAGTTATGTAAATCCTGTATTGAATCGGGATTTTCATCGGTTATGATCGATGGTTCTGCCCATTCGTTTAATGATAATATTGAATTAACGAAGAAGGTCGTTGAATATGCCCATCAGCATGATGTGACCGTCGAAGGTGAACTCGGTGTTCTGGCAGGTATCGAGGATGAAGTTTCACATGAAAAATCACATTATACGCAACCCAATGAAGTTGAAGAATTTGTGGGACGCACGGGTGTCGACAGTCTGGCAATTTCCATCGGTACCTCACATGGTGCCTATAAATTTAAAGTAAAACCAGGCGAATCCGTACCACCTTTACGTTTTGACATTCTCGAAGAAATCGAACGCCGGTTGCCCGGTTTTCCAATTGTTCTGCATGGCGCTTCTTCCGTGGTTCAGGAATATGTGGCAATTATTAATCAATACGGTGGCAAAATGGAAGGCGCTGTTGGTGTTCCGGAAGAACAACTGCGTCGCGCAGCCCGTTCGGCTGTTTGCAAAATTAATATTGATAGTGATGGTCGGCTGGTGATGACCGCTATCATTCGCAAGGCTTTCCATGATGATCCGAAAAATTTTGATCCCCGCAAATATCTGGGACCCGCCCGTGATGAACTGAAAAAATTAATCATTGCGAAGAATACCAATGTATTGGGAAGTGCGAATCGGTATTAGTCAGGATTCACCACGCATTGAGATTAACGCGCGCTTTAAAAGATAAAGTACGATGAAATATACGCGTGAAACGTGCTGCGTAAAACGTGAGATTGATATTCAAATAAAAAAGCCTGTCTGATTGGACGGGCTTTTTATTTTGTGTTGCTTTGATGCAACAGTTGAAGGCAGATAATTTAATTTTACAACTTCATCCATGGTTCATCATAGCAGGCATCAATCTCTCTGGAGATTTCCCGCATAAATTTTAAACAATCCTCATTTTTTAATAAAATTTTACCGATTTTTTTCACCGCTTCCACATAATCATCTGCTAATATCTTAAAATCATTTAACTTAATCAACGGACAAATTGGATGCATGGGTGAATAAAAAACCAGCGAAAGCTCATTTTCAGGTGAGATATAAGGGAAAAGGGGAAAAAGCCGGCAAAAGAGCGGGCGTTCATCGCGCTTGCAATTGCCATCACAATCAACAATTTTCCGGTCCGAAATTGTTTTTATTGGCTCCCAATAGGATTTTCCCGAAAACATAACCTCTTCGCCGGGAAAAAGATAGACACCCTGTCCCCATTTGGGATCGCAACATGCTTTTTGACAAAGCTCACCACAATCGACCAGCAGCGGCGTCACCTCATCCAGAAGATAATATAACTTTTTGTAAAATTTAATAATAGGGGTATTCCCGTTTGTTTTAATCAGATAGATGACGGATGCTCTTCAATCAAAAATTAAATTCTAAATGGCTTCAAAAGTTCCCATTTATGGTGATTTAAGATTAATAAGTTGCCTTAAAAAAGCCAAACCCCATCATATCCATTTTGATGGGGTTTAGTTGGGAGAGGAAAGCTGTATTCTTTTGGACATGCAAAAGTCAGGCCAGTCTGAATTTTAAATTTTTTGATAATTTTAACAATATGTTTTTAATAGAGTTATGACTTTGTTTGAATTTATGTCTACTTAAAGAAGTGTTGCATTTATTCAACATAAATGCAATTTTTATGTTGCAAAAAGTCAACACATTTTGAATTTTCGATGAAATTTACTTTTTCACTGTTGTCCTCATCGGCGAAGTTCTTTCCTGAATTATCCGTAAATCGCCTTTTTTATGAAACTAATTCATCCATTTTTTGTTAAATATCAAAATAAAAAGTTTTTGTTACTTGAAAATCATTCTGAACAGGGAAAAATAGATGATGAGACAACCTATTTATTATTTCGCTTTAATTTTACTCCTCTCAATTTTCAATTTATCTGCTCAAAATATTCACCATGACTTAAAAGTGAAAATTCAGCCAGAAAAACATTTCATTGAGGTAGTTGATGCGGTATTTCTTCCGGCTGATTTTGTGCAGGCACGAAAATCAGGAATTCATTTTATCATCCATGGCAATTTGAAAATCGAAAGCCAAACGGCCGGTATAAAAGTTGAAAAAACTTCGGAGAAAATCGAATCGGCATTATTTGGTGTTTCCAATACGATTTCCATGCCAACAGAATTTACGCTCCAGCATTATATTATCAAGCCGCCTAAAAACGACAAAGCGGATTTAGAGATCAGCCTGAAATATCAGGGTGAAATTTATCACCCCATCGAGAAAAAAAGTGAGGAATATGCCCGCAGTTTCAGCGAAAGTCCGGGCATTATCAGTGCCGACGGCGTGGTACTGGCCGGTTCAAGTTACTGGATTCCGTGGTTCAGTCCCGAACTGGTGAGTTTTAGTCTTGAAGTGAATGTCCCCACTCCCTGGGATGTTGTCAGTCAGGGCCGGCGGACAATTCATGAAATCGACGGCACCTCGCGGAAGACGCGGTGGGAATCGCCCGAAATGATGGATGAAGTCTATTTAATCGCGGCGCCGTTTACGGAATACGATCTGCCGGTGAATCAGGTTGAGGTCATGGCCTTTTTACGAACGCCGGATCAGGCGCTGGCTACCAAATATCTGGAAACCACTGCCCAATATCTGCAAATGTATGAAAAATTAATTGGCCCGTATCCCTATTCAAAATTTGCTTTAATCGAGAATTTTTGGGAGACCGGCTACGGAATGCCGTCATTTACCCTGCTGGGTCCCAATGTCATTCGCTTTCCGTTTATTCTTCATTCCTCATACCCCCATGAGCTGCTGCATAACTGGTGGGGAAACAGTGTTTTTGTGGATTATGACCGGGGCAACTGGTGCGAGGGCCTGACCGTTTATTTAGCCGATCATTTAATTAAGGAGCAACGAGGTCAGGGAGTGGAATATCGCCGGGATGCCCTGCAGGGATACACGGATTATGTAAAAACAAGTCGTGATTTTCCGTTACTCGAATTCCGGGCGCGTCATGATGCCAGCTCGGCCGCGATTGGTTATAATAAATCCATGATGATTTATCACACATTACGGCTAATGTTGGGGGATGAAAAATTTATTAAGGCCATTCAGTTATTTTATCAACAAAATAAATTTAAAAAGGCGACATTTCAGGATGTCCAACGGGCATTTGAGACCGTTTCTGGCGAAAAATATGACTGGTTTTTCGATCAGTGGTTGAATCGCCCGGGTGCGCCTGAGTTAGAAATTAAAAAGGCTGCTGTTGAAAACGCAAATGATAAATTTTTATTAACCTTCAATCTGGCCCAACGTCAATTCGGACCGGCTTATCGATTGCGTGTCCCCATTGCTGTTACTTTGGAAAATCAGAAATCGGCGGCAATACAAATGGTGGAATTTGATCAAGCTGAACAGACTTTTCAATTTGAATTCGCCAATCGTCCGCTGCAAATTACCGTTGATCCTGAATTTGATGTTTTTCGGCGGCTGGATCGCAATGAAATCCCGCCGGCACTTTCCCAGCTTTTTGGCGCGGAAAAGGTGGTCATCGTTTTGCCGGATACAGATGATCCAAACGAATTGAAGGCTTATGAAGAATTGGCAAAAACCTGGGCGCAATCGAAACAGATTGAGATTATCAAACAAAATGAGCTAAAAACATTACCAACGGATCGGGCAATCTGGTTTTTCGGTCAAAAAAATCCATTTCAGGACGAATTTAAGAAGATTTTGGCCAATTATGAGGTCGAATTCAAATCCGATTCCATCCATATCGACCAAACGGCGTTTGCTTTAAAAGCGCGTGGTTTTATTTTGACGTTACGTCATCCCAACCATCCCGAACTGACAATTGCCTGGCTTTTCACCACGAACACCAAATCGCTCCCCGGATTGGGCCGAAAGCTGCCCCATTATGGGAAATATAGTTATCTTGGTTTTGAGGGCGATGAGCCGACCAACATGTTAAAAGGGCAGTGGTCGACGATTAATTCTCCGATGAGTATGACTGTTCAACAGCCTGATAATTATCGGGTTAAATTGGAAACACCGACGCTGGCTGCGAGAAAGGCACTGGCTAATTTAGCACCTGTCTTCTCGGAAGCGGCCCTTATGCGACATATTCAATATCTGGCCAGTGATGAACTCAAAGGCCGGGGATTTGGTTCGCCGGAACTGGATGCCGCGGCTGAATATATTGCCAAACAATTTCAACAAATGGGGTTGCAGCCCGGAATGGAAAAAGGGAGCTATTTTCAAACCTGGGAAGATGTCGGTGGTGAGAACGGAACCAGGGCGGTATTAAAAAATGTCATTGGATTTATTCCAGGGACTAACCCGGCTTGGGCTGATCAATCAGTGGTGATTGGCGCGCATTATGATCATCTGGGCCTGGGCTGGCCGGATGTCCGGGCGGGGAATCAAGGCCAGATACATAACGGGGCCGACGATAATGCCAGTGGCGTTGCAGTCCTGATCGAATTGGCGCGCCAACTGACCCAGACGATGAAGCCCGCCCGATCTATCGTTTTTGTAGCATTTACAGTCGAGGAAAGTGGTCTGCGGGGTTCAAAATATTTTATTGAAAATTATAAGCGCTTCCCGTCGCAGAAAATAATCGGGATGTTGAATCTGGATACCGTGGGTCGACTGAATAATCAACCAATTTTGATTTTAGGCGGTAATTCGGCAAAAGAGTGGGTTCATATTTTCATGGGCTGTGGCTATGTGACGGGCATTAAGCATCAATTGGTGCAGCAGGATTTGGATGCCAGTGATCAGATGAGTTTTATTAAAAAAGGGATCCCCGCCGTGCAATTATTCACCGGACCCCATGCGGACTATCATCGGCCAACCGATGACATCGGGAAAATTGATGCGAAGGGACTGGTTCAGGTCGCGACCTTCACCAAAGAGGCCATCTCCTATCTGGTAGAACGTGATACGCCATTAACGGTCACGCCATCAGCCATGAGTACGGCGACAGCTCCTTCACCGCCAAAAGCAGGTCCCCGACGGGCCAGTTTGGGAATTATGCCGGATTTCAGTTTCACGGGTGAGGGAATTCGGGTGAACGCCATTACCGCTGGTACCGCTGCCGAAAAAGCCGGATTGGCAAAGGGGGATATTCTGAAAAAAATTGGCACGATGGAGCTCAAAGTATTACGCGATCTGGCCACTTCATTACAGAATCATCAGCCAGGGGATGAGGTGCCTGTTGTCTTTGAACGCGGTGGGGAGATGAAAGAGATTATGGTAACACTTTCTGAGCGATAAGATTTTATAACATTGCTTCGAAAAATAAATTTTATCCGTTCAGGCGTACAGAATCGCTGGTTATTTAACTCTTCACACCGAAGACGCCGCTTATTATTTTGCCGACACCGCCAATAGTATTGCCTTGAACGGGCATTAAATTTTTTTCTGGTATGGTATTTGATAGTAAGAAAAAAATTAATAATAAACCTTGAACTTTTTATTTATCGAATTTGTTACCGTACGCTTTTTAAAATCGCCAAATCTGACCCCTCACCCTCACCCTCTTCCAAAGGCAGCGAAAATAGCTACGCCCCCGCGGTACCTGAGCTTGTCGAATGGGGAGAGGGTTAGAAGCCTAGTTTAACGATAATATATAAAAAAGTGTACGGTAGTGAATTATCATAAAGATACCAGCGAGGAAATTATGTTTGATCAAACAGTTTTAAACCTGGATTGTGAATCGGAAGTAAACCGAATTGGTGAATTTTTAAAAACAACGCTCATTCATCCGTTTAATCGACGCGGGGCGGTTGTCGCCATGTCCGGCGGTGTTGATAGTTCGGTTTGTGCAGCACTTTGCGTTCGAATTCTGGGGCCCGAGCGCGTGTTTGGCCTATTGCTACCTGAAAGCGATTCGTCACAGCAGAGCGAAGACTTTGGGGAACTGGTCGCGCGCCAACTCAATATTCAATATCTCAAAACCAACATTACTTCAACGCTTGAGGCCATTGGCTGCTATCAATGGCGCGATGAAGCCATTCAGAAAGTGTTTCCGGAGTATCAACCCGGCTGGAAGCATAAAATTGTTATTTCTCAGGATTTACTGGAATCAAACCGCCTGAATTTTTTCAAATTAATCGTCCAAAAACCTTCGGGTGAACTGGTTGAGAAACGTTTGTCACTGGAAGCTTATCTGCAAATCGTGGCGGCGACCAGTTTTAAACAGCGCATCCGCAAGACGCTGGAATATTTTCATGCCGATCGCCTGAATTATGTGGTCATTGGAACCCCCAATTTGTTGGAGTATGATCAGGGCTTTTTTGTCAAAAATGGCGATGGTTCCGCGGACATCAAACCCATCGCACACCTATACAAAACCCAGGTCTATCAATTAGCCCGATTCCTGAATTTACCGGAAAAAGTGTGTAATCAACGTCCAACCACCGATACCTACAGTCTCCCGCAGGGGCAGGATGAGTTTTATTTCGTGCTGCCATACGAAAAAATGGACCTGGCGCTATATGCGCTCAACCATCAGATCCCCGCCGAAGAAGCCGCCCCTGTCATCGGAATTACGCCGGTTCAGCTTGAACGCGTCTTTACGGATATTGAACGAAAAAGAAAAACCACGCGATATCTCCATACACCGCCAGTGACCATGAATAATATCCAATAGAATAACTCAAAATGAATATACCACCACCGATTTCATCTGCTTTATCTGCAATTTGCGGAATACGCGGTTTCAACACGCTTTTTTTTTGACCACAGATAGCGCGGATTATGCAGATTTAGTCTTTGAAGTCAATGGTTTGAACCAGATTTCAATATCCGGGCTAAAAATAAAACATTTTCAACAGAAGAAATAGCACCAACAAGAGCCATCGATATGCCATCACGGCAAATATTTCAATCGGAATCGACGTCCATTTTTCAAGCCAATGAAAGCCGGCCTGAATATCTGTTGTTAATTTGCGGAGAAAAGATGGCCGTGTACGCTTTGGTATGATGGAATGAATAGACGGGGTACAATCGACAGGCGGGAGCTTTACGGGTATATTTTCAGCGATTGGTGATTCAGTCATTGATTGGGGCTTTGCAAGCTGGATTTTGGGCGGGTTGAATAACTCCATTTCGCTAAAAGTATCTTCAAATTGCACTTTTTTGATAATTTCGGCAGCAATTTGAGGCGAATTTAACACAAATCCCATTAGCAAGGCATTATCACACAGGATATTGATGAGTCGCGGGGTCCCCTCCGTAAATTCATAAATAGATCCTATTGCTTCAGAATGAAACAATGGTTCAGGATGAGAAAAACCAGCCCTCTGGAGTCGATGTTCAATGTATTCTTTTGTTTCGGTTAATGTTAATCGCGTCAATTGACATCGGGTCTGGATGCAATTGGCGAGCTTTTCGTTTTTCGGGTGCGCCAATTTTTTCGTTAATTCAGGCTGCCCGACCAGTAAAATCTGGAATAAGGACACATAATTTTTTTTAAAATTGGCAAACGCATATACCTGCGCCAGAACTTCGGGCTTCAGATTTTGAGCTTCATCGATGATGAGTAAAGTCTGGCCACCTTTCCGGTAAATTTCAGTCAGGTATCCCTCGAGTGTGGCAACGATGACCGCCCGGTTTTTGGATTTGCAATTAATTGAAAATGTTTGACAAATATATTTGAGCAGACCCCGTGCTGTTAAAATGGTGTGGGAGATCAGCGCTACTTTCACGCTTGGTGAAAGGTGTTCCAACAGGGCACGAACCAAGGTTGTTTTACCGGTACCAACTTCACCGGAAAGGGTACTAATTGCTTCTCGCTTTGAGATTGATTTGGTGAGAACATCAAGAGACTCACGATGCGTTTTGCTAAAGTAGATAGAACGCGGGTCGGGCGTTAAATTAAACGGTTTTTCGTTAAATCCATAAAAATTTAAATACATGAATTTAATACAAGTTGAAGGTATGAATTTTTGTGCTAACAGGTTATTTAAATTAAAAATAGCCCAACCATTGACACCTTCCCTAGTCTTCAATGGCCGGGCTAAAATTTTATTGAAACAAGATTAGCTGCATTTTTAAATTTACACTTAGACTGATTGCAATTTATATGCCATTTTTTCAAATCGATTGTGAACGCATCAAAGTTGATTCAATAACATTTTCAGCCGCCCTTCGTTTTAGACACTGGCAAAAACCTGTTCGAAGTTGAGAAATATTTCGTCCACGCTTTCCCCTCTATCCGAACAAAATACCCATTCGCCTTTAATATTTAGACAATTTGCCTGAAAATTTACTCGAAATTTATGAAATCTCCTTTCGCAAAATCTTCTTGACTTTTATTTATACGATTTCTATATTTAAAAAAAAGAGGTGTTTTGGTTTAGTAACTTTTCCTGAGATTCACTACCGGACACTTTTTTATAAATTATTGTTAAACCATCGTTGTGACTCTCACCCAAAGGGCTGAGCGTGTCCAACATCCGGGTACTGGACACGGGGAGATGGAAAAATGGAGGGAAATTAGAGCAAACCTGGCACCTTTTAAACTCACCCCCTGGCCCCATAGCTGTCAGGTTGAGTTGATAAGTAATTGAAAATAATAAAATAAGTTGAATTAAAAATTGCCCTCACCCTAACCCTCTCCCGGAGGGAATAGCTACGCCCTTTCCCTCCGGGAGAGGGTTGGGGTGAGGGTCAGATGCCTGGTACTTTTTGAATTATAATTATATATTCAACATCTTGTTTTCAAAGAAATTAGATGCTTAACCTGACGGCTATTCCCCTGTCCCCCTCTCTTGAAAAGAGAGGGGGACAAGCCGGTTTCTCCCCCTTCTCATCTCAAGAGAAGGGGGTTGGGGGGATGAGTTCAAACGGGCGACTGGCAAAAATTTGGCACTTTTTGACGCTCTATTCCTGTTTGACATCCTCTTCCCGTGTCTCGTAAAAGATGTGTGGGACACGATCAGCCCAAAGCGAAAGGGCAGAACTATTCCCTCTCCTGCATTACTTGAGACTGTCGAAGGGGAAGCGGATTAGGGTGAGGGGTCCGGTTTGGCGATTTTAAAAAGTGTACGATAGTAAATTCTGAGAACCTGTTTATAACTTAATTCACGAGCGATGAAATTTCGAATTCATGGCATTTTTTGGAACGGTAGCACGACGGATTATTCTGGCTTCGGCATCCCCCCGAAGACACCAGCTTTTTAGATTATTATTTGATAATTTTGAAATTATCGAGAGTCAGGTTAACGAAAATTTATCACTCGGAATGGCGCCCCTGCAATTGGCGCAGCACCTGGCCCTTTTGAAAGCGCAGGATGTCGCGGAACAGATTGACGACGGGATTATTGTCGGGGCCGATTCGATTGTGGTGGTCGAAAATAAGATATTGGGTAAACCGATCGATGCTGCCGATGCCCGAAAAATGCTCGGATTGCTTTCCGGCAAAGTTCACGAGGTTTATACCGGCATTGCCATCGTTGAAAAACCTTCAAATGCGACAAAAATTACAGGAGCCGTAACTCACGTGACTTTCCGAAATATAGAAAATTGGGAAATTGACCGGTATATCGAAATCGGGAATCCTTTTGATAAGGCCGGTGCGTATGGAATTCAGAATGAAGCCGCGGTTTTTATTGATAAAATTTCCGGATGCTATTATAATGTCATGGGTTTTCCGGTAAACGAGGTTTATCAGGCAATTAAGCCATTTGTGATGGATAACCGGGCCTTTGGCGATGGCTACAGGAGTGCATTCTCTGAGTGAATGCATGCCGACGAAGTCGGCATAATTTTTGGCATTGGTTCTAAACTATCACGCAAGAGTGCATTCTCTGAGTGAATGCATGCCGACGAAGTCGGCATAATTTTTGGCATT
>DYKB01000047.1:17904-54581 GCA_020722815.1 Caldithrix sp.
GGTTCTAAACTATCACGCAAGAGTGCATTCTCTGAGTGAATGCATACCGACGAAGTCGACAAATGACGACTTCCGGTTTCAGAACAGGCGTCAGCGACAATGATAAAATTTTTTGTTTTCATTAAAGCCGTTATTGCTGACTGGTGTCAGCGGTATCTGTTCGCTAACGCATGCACTCCAATTCCAGGCAATTTAATGCAGTCATACAAATAGAATTGAAAAAAAAATAGCATTCACCGCTTTTTAAAATGATCTTTTTTAAAAATAAAAAGTTCAATAGAGTACCCGGAGAAGAGCTATCACCGGGTATAAATTGGAGCGAAAAATGCGTGAAATTGGCATAAAATTAAAAGTTGCCAGGGAATCGCAACAAATAACTCTCGATTTAATTGCTGAAAAAACAAAGATTAATAAACAGCATTTAAAAAATATCGAGGAGGGCTTCTGGGATTTTCTGCCGGAACCATATATTAAAGGAATAATTCAACAATATGCCGACGTGGTCCAACTTGATGGAAAAGAACTCTATCATGAGTATCAGATGCATCAGTTGCAGGAGATGCAACAGCTAGCGGCCACGCCGCCGGAAATTGAGGGAGTTATTTCAGCGGACGAAGCGGAAGTTACTGAACCGCCGCATGGAATTTTTTCAAATCGTACCAATAAAGGTCTTATCGCCATTGCATTGACATTATTATTGATTGTTATCGCGTTTTTACTGAACTCTAAATTCAAAAAAGGTCCGGATGAGTTGCAACTTCAATCGGTTTCACCAACGATTTCTGACTCTTTAGCCACGCCGGATACACTTCCCACCGTAAGTATTTCTTCTCCCCGACCGCTGGATTTGGAGATCCGGGCGATTGATGACACCTGGCTGGAAATAAGCATTGACGATAGCACATCGGAAGAGGTCACTTTTTCTCCCCGAACATCCAGAACCTGGCAGGGGCAAAAAAAATTCGCCATCTTTCTGGGAAATGCCGCCGGGGTGGAATTTTATTTAAATGGAGAAAAATTAAATTTTAAAGGGCAAAAAGGCAGGGTTGTTAATTTGGAGATTACACAAGAGGGCATCGTTCGTAAATAATTACTTTTTAAAGAGAGAAAGCTGTTAATTCAGGAGAGTTAAAATGAAAACAATGATACCTGTTTTGCTGATATTAATATTATGTTGGCAATCTTTAATCTTTGGGGAGGTTGTTGCCCGAAAAACAATCACCCGGAATCTGGAACCTTTTACTTTTGAAGGGAGCGCGGTAAAAGATTCCACGATAGACGGAAAATTCGATTTTTTTGGAAAACCGCTGGCAAATTTATTTGCCTTTGTCTATCATGCCGATACGCAAACTTGGGAGCAAATCCCCTTACAAATAGATGAAAAAGATGGGAGTTCCTATAAATTTTCAGGCATCAGTCCAACTTTCAATGAAAAAAATGAAATCGCAGTCATGGTCAATGACCTGGGCGACCGGGTGACGGCCAATACCTGGATTGATGATGAAGATTCCAAAAAGTATCCGCGTTTCGAAATTCGCGCATTTGATACGGGCAAACAGCAGGTGGGGTGGTTTTACCTCTATTTTTCTGAAACTTATCAGAATCAAATTACTAAAAGCTATGTCAAAACCAGACCAGACAGTATTAATGGCATTCAGGGGCGGCAAAATATCATCTTTTCTGATCAATATATTATCGGGCATGAGGGCCGGGGTATTATGGACTTCATGCATTTGCAAACCGAAAATGGCTTGCCGCCGAATTATAATATGATTGATCGGCAGAAATTACGTTTAAAAGGAAAAGTTAATTATAGCGGACTGACAAAAGACTATAACGAATCCGAAGATAAACTTAATCTGGTCAAAATGGAATATATCACAGGGCCTGTTCGTGTTATTCAAAAAATATATTGGAGGATCGTTTTTTCAATTCCGCCTATTCAATATCCAATAGATTTTGATCTCACCAAAACTTATTATCGCCATTCGGTCAATATGTACGGCCGTCCCAAGCTGGAAGCGTTCGTAGGCTGTCAGTTGGTTCGTATTTCAATCGACATTCATAAATCACTGGGACAATCCGGAATTGCTTATTTTCAGAACAGTTATAATAAAAAAACATTGTTAAATAAAGTCTTAAATCCGGAAGTGAATATGAAACTGGATATTCCGGGAACCTTTTGGGCTCTGGTTTCCAGTGTCAATGGCTCTTTTCTCCAAACACTGACCATCGATAACGCCATCGGGAAGTATCAGCACCTCTATTACTGGGAAGGCACCGGCGCGAACGATGGTTCCAACATCGATACCGGAGATATGGAATCGTGGGGCGATCTGGGTGTTGTCTTTTCGGGGGATGTCATTGGAAATGTGAACCTGGCCACGAACCTGTTTTTATTCCCGTACGATGCCGACAGCCTTGATGCGGCACAGTTATCCGAAAATCAAAACTATCCAATTGTCTGGTGGAGTGGTCTTTTCGCCCAGGTGTATGATGTGACACCGCCAGAAGTCGCAGCGATCATCACCGATAGCGCGGAAGAAAATGCCGTTAAATTGATCTGGAACGCCCCGCATGAAGATGGCACCAGTGGAAATAGTGTGGCGCTTTATGAAATGCGTTATTCCACTGAATCACCTGATGAAATTGACAAATGGTGGAAAAGTGCCCTGCCCGTTCCTGTGTTGCCGATTCCGGGAGCACCTGGCGCCCGCGATAGCGTGGTTGTTGACGGACTCGAACGGAATACCACCTACTATTTTGTTTTACGTAGCCAGGACAGGGCTGGTAACTGGTCCGATTTTTCAGCAGCCGCGGCAACGCAAACCACGCCGGTGGAACTGGCGGCATTCAAATATGCACTCGATGAAAATGGGGTACGTTTAACCTGGCAAACCAGCACGGAATCCAACAATTATGGCTTTGAACTGCAACGAAAATCAGAAAATAGCGATTTTTCAGCCATTGCTTTTATTGAAGGTGCCGGCACCACGCAGACGCCACAAAATTACTCCTTTCTGGATCGCAATCTGCCGGTTGGACGCTATGCCTATCGGCTGAAACAGGTTGATACCAATGGCCAATTTGAATTGAGCCAGGCACTCAATGTGGTGGTTTCCGGGCCGTCTGATTTCAAATTAGCGCAAAATTATCCGAATCCATTCAACAGCGAAACGAATTTTAATTTTGCGATTAAAGCCGTTCAGACAGAAGCAGCTTCGGAAAACAGCTTCGATGTGGAATTAATCATCTACAATCTGCTGGGTCAAAAAGTGAAGACGCTTTTATCGGATGTGCGCTCTGCTGGTTTCTATTCAATGCATTGGAATGGCACGAATGAGTTTAACGAAAAGGTGGCCAGTGGTTTGTATATGTACCGACTCACTGTTAGCTCGCAAAAAGATGGACGTGAAGTCTATTCCAAAATGCGAAAATTGATATTATTACCATAAATTTCGATTTTTGAAATAAAGCTTTTAAAAGCTGCTTCCATCTTCAGATTTGATGGAAGCAGTTTTTTGTATCCGCTCAAAATGTGTTGGTAGATTAAAAATTAGTTTTTCAAATAAGTTGATTTTTAAGCATAGCGCCTGGAGCAGAGGGCATAGCAATATTGGTTTTCGCCAGGCGCCATGCTCTATGCGCTTTGCATCTTAAATTACCCTCCTTTATTGAGCGGATACAGTTTTTTTATTTTAATAAACAAAAAAGTAATCGCCGATTACACAGATTGAATGAGGATTTCCTGAAAAAAAGTTAATTAGAGTTTGTCCGAAATTGTAGGACAAATTGTTAATTTGTCCGAATGGCGTGCCTGATATAAGCTCTATGCGGGGCAAATTAGCAATTTGCCCTACAAAAAAGTGTTTTCGGACAGACACTAATTAATAATAATCAGTTAACACTTGTAAAGCAGTGAATAAGGTTTTTATCAACTGGCTGATCAATCAGGCAAATTTGATGGACCGTGATAAATGATCAAATCCAATCCCGTAAACCTTATTGACCTTCATAACAAGTCGTATCCCGCCCCGGCAGTAACCTTATTCGCTTATTGCTGAACACCCCGCAATAAGGTTGATGTGTGCGGGGGGATCGGATGTTACGAAGGTGAAAAAGGTTTTTATCAACTGGCTGTTCAATCAAGCAAACTTGATTAGCCGTAATAAAAGGTCGACTTAAATCTTGCAAACTTTAATTAATTTTTATCTGTGAAATTTGTGAAATTTGTGGTAGCTTTCTATTTATTAATCCACACGATTCATTACCGTACACTTTTTGATTAACCAAAACCTGCCCTCACCCTAACCATCTCCCAGAGGGAGAGGGAATAGCTACGCCATCTCCCCCTGGGAGCATAGCTGTCAGGTTAAGGTTATAATTACAGTATTTTCAAATAGCTATGGTGTCTAATCGATCTTTGCAAGAGCCCGAAAATAAGGAGCTAAAAACCTTATTTTATTTTTTTCCACCTTAGTAACTGCCTGCTCTCCCCAACCCTGAACCTTATTACCTTATTTTAAAAAGGAATGAGGTAATAAGGTTGAGTTTTGGTGGGTGTCATGGGTTACTAAGTTTGGCAAACTAAAAATAAGGTTTTAAAAATATTAACGAAAGTGGTTATAAATAATTTATTTTCAAACACTTAATTTCTTAACCTGACGGCTATGCCCCTGGGAGAGGGTTGGGGTGAGGGTTTTGAGCATGGTCGAAAATTGAATCATTAAAGTAATGTAAAAAAGTGTACGATAGTGAATTCACACGATCATAACCTGATGATATACCAATACTTTGAGAGGATTTTTGCAAATATGAATCAAAAATTACTGATAATTTTTTCACTCATCATTGTTCTTGGTGTCAATTCGAATGGGCAGGAGAAGGATTATCAATTCATCTATTCCGAACAAAATGTGCTGGATTTTTACAAATATGATAAAAATCTGCCATTAAATGCCCGGATTGATACGATGGGGACAATAGACGTCTACGATTCAACCTTAACATTTCTTTTCAAATATTTAAAATTAAACGTCCAATATGAAAGCGTGCATGGGGAGCGAGTCAAAGCCAAATTCTGGTTGCCGCAAAAGGATAGCGCTTCCAGTTGCATTCTGTGGTTGCATGGTTATGGTGCGAATAAAAATATTGATGACATGGTTTTTGGTTATATTGTTGGACCAAGTCTTGGTTGCGCCATCCTGGCATTGGACGCCCAGTATCAGGGGGAACGAAAAGATCCGACCCGGGAATTGAATAGCCTGGACCTGCTTCAGAATCGGCACGCCATCGCGCAGACGATTCTCGATTATCGGCGGGGTATGGACTTTTTAGAAACAGTTCCAGCCATCGATACTTCCCGAATTGGTTTGTTAGGCGTCAGTATGGGAGGAATTGTTGGTGCCTTATTAGCCGGCATTGATCCCCGAATTAAGGCAACGGTGATTTTTGCAGGCGGCGGCGATTGGCAGGAAATTTTTCGACTCAGCGATCATGAAACCATGACACCTGTCCGTACTTATTTAAAAGGTAATTATTCAGCACTCAGTCGGCTGTTGGAGCCGGTTGATCCCATTCGACTCATTCATCGGGTGAAAAATCTGCAAATGCATCATGGTACCGCGGATATGACAGTTCCATTTTCTACTGGCCTGGCTTTATTTCAACAGGCAACAGATACATCCAATGTGTTTTATCAGTACGAAGGGGTGGGGCATGGAACCAATCTGGAACAATTACCGGTTCTGGATGTTCTGTTTCATCTGATCGAGTGGTTTCAGAAGCATTTATAATGGCTGTTGGCTGCTGGCTATTGGCTGCTGGCAACTGGCTGTTGGCTGCTGGCTATCGGCTATTAGCGACAAGTTTTGAATGTAGGGTGGTGGAAATTAAATTAAGATTGGACAAACTTTTTTTAAAAAATTCAGGAAATTGAATGAAAACGAAATATTTTATCATATTAGTGCTGGCGATGATGACAATCGCGCATCTGAGACTTTCCGGTCAGGATTGGCCGATGTTTCGCGGCAATCCGCAACATTGGGGCTGGGAAGAGCAGACAACCGATACCCTTTACAAGGATCTGGCCTGGTCATTTCAAAGTGATGGCGCTATCTTTTCATCACCAATTGTTTTTCAAAACCAGGTTTTTTTCGCCTCGGTTGATAATTATATCTACTGCGTGAATGATTCCACCGGCGCCTTGAAGTGGAACACCCGGCTTGACAATTGGGTTGAATCAACGCCGGCAATTGCCAATGGTATGATTTATATTGGCTGTATGGATCATAAAATCTATGCGCTGGACATTGAATGCGGCAACATACAATGGTCCTTTGAGACCTCATCGTGGATCGAGTCGTCGCCAGTCGTTGTCGGAACATGTCTTTATGTGGGTGGAACGGATTATCTCTACTGTCTGGATGCCATGAATGGCCAGGAGAAATGGAAATTTAACACCACCAAATATATTGTCAGTTCACCGGCTTATTGGGATGGAAAAATCTATTTTGGTTCGGATGATGGTAATTTTTATGCACTGGATTCTACCGGACAAAAGTTATGGCAATACGCTACCGGCGGTTTTTCAATCGCTTCCAGTCCAGTGGTGAAAGATTCGATTGTCGTATTCGGTACCATTGATAATGGCGTAAAAGCCTATCGTGAGACAAAGGTCGTGAATTCGCCCTATAACCAGATTGTGGCGCTCAATGCGTTAACCGGTGAAGTAAAATGGGAACAATTGACCGAGAATTTTGGATTGATGCACACCAGTCCGGCGATTATGGATAGTACTGTCTTTTATGCGACCGATCGTGGTGTACTTCGTGCATTAAATTTGAAAAATGGCAAGATCCGATGGCAACAATCCTTGCCGGATAGCGGTCTGGTCTGGTCTTCACCGGCAGTCGCTGCGGGTGTTGTGTATCTGACGAGCTATTCTGGCAATCTCACGCTTTTTGGAGCGGACTCGGGTCAGGTTCTGGGGCAATATCAGATTGGTGAACCGGGTGTCTATATTCATGCTTCACCAGCGATTAGTCAGAATTATCTCTATTTTGGCGCCAGTAACGGCCAAATGTATGCGCTGGGAAAAGTGGCGAATACGAATCTGGCACAAAATATCGCGTCAATGCCCGTTTCTCCCATGCTCTGGCAGAACTATCCCAATCCATTTAATCTCATGACAACGATTCAGTATCGGCTGCTAATTCCTGATTTTGTTACGATTAAAATTTACAATACCCTGGGACAAATTGTCCGGACGCTCGTTCGTCATGAACAACTTCCCGGGACGCATCATATCACCTGGGATGGGCGAAGCGATTTTGGTAACGAAGTAACTTCCGGCGCCTATACAATTGAAATTCAGGCCGGAAATTTTCGACAGACGCGAAAGATGATGGTTTTGAAGTGATTTAATACCGGACTGAATTAAAAAAGTTTGTTTTTTCCGGAAGATGATTTTTTTGGGGGGCGTGATGCCATAGCCATCAGGATAAGGTGATAAGTAATTGAAAATAATGAAATAAGTTGCGATAAAAACAGCCCTCACCCTAACCCTCTCCCAGCGGGAGAGGGAATAGCTACGCCCTCTCCCGCTGGGCGGTGCGTGTCCCACATCTTGTACTGGACACGGGGAGAGGAAGAATTCCCCTTCCCTATTTTGTGAGGGAAGGGGCCAGGGGATGGGTAAAAAAGGATGTGGACATAAGAAAGAAATATTTTTTTTAATTAAGTTTCATCGTGACCAGGAGAAAAGTTTAAATTTGTTCTTATCAACACCATTTTCTAACCCATCCCCCAACCCCTTCCCTCAAATCAGGGAAGGGGAGTGTCCAGTAACGTGATCTGGGACAAGATCAGCCCTCTGGGAGAGGGTTGGGGTGAGGGTCAGAAAAATGATGCTCCTTGAATTTTTGTTATATATCCAACAGCTTGTTTTCATAAAAATTAAGACCTTAACCTGACAGCTATGGGTGTAATGCGTGAAGCATAATCTCAAAGTTATATCATCACTTACGTATCACGCATTACGTTTTACGCATTACGCATCACGTTTCACGCATACTATCTTTAAATTAAAAACATTAAAATTTTTACTCGGTAATTCTTTGAAAAACAATAAGCACAGAAAGGAACCCTATGCACCCCTGGGCCATTGCCGCACTTGGCGCTTTTTTGATTGTCACTGCGGTCCGTTATTATTTAAAATTTTTGAATCTGGGCCATCTGAAAAAATACGGTACACAGATACCGCCCGAATTTGAAGGACAAATTAATGAAGAACTTCTAAAGAAGACCATGGCCTATACCATTGAAAATAATCAGTTTTCAACGATTTCTTCTCTCTTTTCGATGGTCATCTTTCTGGCCTTTCTATTTGGTGGGCTGCTAAATCTTTATAATTCCTGGGTTGTTGATCAGCAATGGTCATTCATCTTTTCGGGAATTTTCTTTTTCCTGATATTGAGTTATATCAATACCGGCATCTCAATTCCATTTGATTTATATGACACGTTTAAAATTGAAAACAAATATGGCTTCAACACCCAAACGCCGAAGCTCTGGATTATCGATTTCATCAAATCCCTGATCATTTCAACGATTTTGATGATAGTGGTGGGAGCGGGTGCTTTCTGGCTCATTCAATCTAGTCAAAACTGGTGGTGGCTATTTGTCTGGGGATTCTTTTTCTTCTTCAGTCTCTTTATGATGTATATTTCACCCTACATTATTGAGCCACTTTTTAATAAATACGAACCATTGAAAGTCGAGGGATTAGAGGATAAAATCAAAAAATTAATGGAAAAAGCTGGCATCAAAGTCAGTCGTGTCTTTCAAATGGATGCATCCAAACGGAGCAAGCATACCAATGCCTATTTTTCAGGCATTGGCCGGACAAAAAGAATCGTTCTTTTCGATACGCTGCTGCAAAAAATGGATGAATCAGAAATTCTGGCTGTCCTGGCGCATGAGGCCGGCCACTGGAAAAAGAAACATGTGTTAAAATCACTGGTACTTTTTGAGCTATCTTCTCTTATTTCAATTTTTATTGCCTTCTATCTGTTGAAAAAGGATTTTCTTTATCAAATTTTTGCCATTGACCAGCCAACAATCATGGCTGGATTTATACTCCTCAGTTTTCTGGGCGGAATTGCTTCGTTTCCATTCACGCCGTTGGCAAGCTATTACTCCCGACGCCATGAGTACGAAGCGGATAAATTTGCGTGCGAATTGGTTGGAAATTCAGATGGATTAGTCAGTTCGCTGATCAAATTATCCAAAGATAATCTTTCCAATTTGCATCCACATCCGTTGTTTGCAGCTTTTTACTATTCTCATCCCCCAGTTGTTACCCGAATCAAGTATTTACGGGAATTATCCAAAACAGGGAAAAACTAAAATCGCAATTCTGTTTGAGAGCGATTCAGGTCGTCGCTTTTTAGACGATGAGCATCAGGCGCTTTTTCCTACCAGGATTATTTATTATTTTTGCCACGAAGCGATGTCACTTCAAACCAAAGTCAGTGTATTTTTCTGAAAAGTTAAAAATTTAAAAACCTGCCACCTGTTTAGCAGAAAAATTAAGAAAAAGCCTGTCGCATTTCCGAAACAAATGTTTCATTCAATGACAAAAGATACAATTGGATTCTCGCAATTCAGTATGCATTACTTGCTTGATATTTAATAAGTTAACCCGTTAAATTATTACCACTTATTTCTGGTACATTCTTTGTCTCACTGGCATTTTTTTCAAAAATCGACTTTTATGTCAAAAAGAATCGAAGTACCTTTTTAATGTATCCACTCAATAAAACATGGTCGTACACCCTTTCAAAGGTTTTAAACCTTTGAAAGGGTAGATTTTACCATCCTTTATTGAAGGGATACCTTTTTAATTATAAAAAAAGGCGCACAATATACCAGGATATTCTAAAAAGGTTGGTATAATGGGATTTAAAAAGACAATCCTTCTGATAGATGACGATCAGGATATACATATCATCTGCAAAAAATATATCGAAGGCGCCGGGGGGCACTGTCTTTCGGCATTTAGTGGTAGAGAGGGATTAGAGAAAATTTTAAATTCAAAAATAGACTTAATTCTCCTGGATTACACTTTGCCGGATATGAACGGTGTTGAACTCTTTAGAGCGTTTAAATATACAGAAAAATATGAAAAATTTTCACAAATTCCGGTTATCATGCTTGCCGTAATTTCCGATGATTTTGCATCCCAAAAAGAAATATTAGAGATGGGAGTGGCTTTATATCTCAGGAAGCCATTTGGATATCATGAACTCATCAATATTATTGAAAACCTCTTCATACAGAATGAAATAGGAAAAAAGCAGGGGCAACTTGAGCAAAAAAATCAATTATTTATTCAGCGGCTCATGTTTGAGAATCAGCGATTAGCAAATCAGATCCAGGAGAATTTTGATTTTAAAAACATTGTCACCAACCATCCTGTTATGTTGGATATTTTGGATAAAATCGTAAAAATTGCCAGGACCGATGCGAATATTTATATCTATGGTGAAAATGGGACTGGAAAAGAGTTGATTGCCCGGAGTATCCATTTGAAAAGCCGGCGAAATCAGTATGCCTTTATCCCGGTCGATTGCCAGTCGCTGCCTCCCCAATTACTGGAGCAGGAGCTTTTTGGCCAAATTGATGAATCGGGAAATAACAATAAACCTGCCAAAATTGGCTATTTGCAGCTTGCCCATAATGGGACCTTATTTATGGATGAAATAACCCAGCTCAGTCCTGATTCACAGGGGAAATTCCTGCAGGTGGTTCAGGAACAGCATTTTCGCCCGCTGGGCAGCCGCAAAGAAATAGATATTGATATCCGGGTAATTTCAGCATCCACCATGCCACCTGAAAATGCCGTGAAAGAAAAGCAATTTCGTGAGGAGTTATATTATCATCTGAATGTTATCCCCATCCGGATTCCACCGCTTCGCGAACGCAAGGAGGATATTCCGCTGCTGGTGAATCATTTTATTAAAAAAATGGGAGGCGGCAATAAAAAAAGCCTGGCAAAATTTTCGTCGGAAGCCATGGAATTGTTGCAAAATTATCGATGGCCGGGAAATGTTCGCGAATTGCAGAATGTCATCGAACGCGTCATTTCGCTGTCCCAAAACCATCATATCCACCCGGAAGATTTGCCAGATCATATATTGCATCATTCAGAATTTCAGCATTACGTCCCTGGCCCCCAACTTTCTCTCAAGGAAGCCCGGAAAAAGTGGATGGAAAAATTCGAACGGAATTATTTAATTGAATTATTAAATCGCAGCAATGGGAATATTTCCGAAGTGGCGCGTCTGGCGCATTCAAACCGGATGACGGTGTATCGGATGATTAAAAATTATAATATTTCGACGAAGAAATTTATGAAAAAATAAGCTGTTGGCTTTTGGCGGCTGGCTTTCGGCGATTAGCTTCTGGCGTCTGGCTTTTAGATTTTGGCGATTAGCTTCTGGCTTTTGGCTTTTAGCTATAAAAATTATCGGTGAACTCTGCGGTGATGGAAAAGAGTTCTAATTAACGCTCGCCGTTACCGAATTTTAATCAACAGGACAATTAATATTAAGGTGAGCATGGCCTGTAAAACCGCAAAGCGGATTAATACCTGCGTATTTGACCAGCCAGAGTTATGACGAAAATGATCATGAAGGGGAAAACGTATTTGTCGGAAAATCCCGATTTTAAAAAAACGTAAAAGCGTTACTTTAATTAATCCCGTACCGCCATTTACCAGAAGCACCCCGGCCACAATAAAGATAATAAATGGGTTTCCGGAGCAGATCACCAGAATCCCAATCAATAATCCCAATGCCCGTGAACCGGCATCCCCCATGAGCAGGACACTGGGATGCGCATTATACCAGAGATAACCAGCGAGAATTCCCACCATGGAAAACGCCATGATGGCCCATTGTGCGCCCTGGGGATAGTGGGGTAATAATAAATAACCGGCAATGACTTTATGACCCACCACAAAATAAAGTAAGGCACCCAAACTGGTAAGCGCCAGAACCGCCAGTGTACCAGAAAGCCCATCGATGCCATCGGTGCAATTGGTTGCATTGATAGCCGTCCAGAGGAGAATAGCTGCGCCGGGGATAAAAAGAGCCGGATGCAAGGTGATCATTTTCTTCGTAAAGGGTAACCAGATTGGCATATCTTCAAAACAGCAAAGAACAGTCGCGACAATTAAGGAAAGCAAGAGATCGATGGCCCCTTTTTTATATTCACTCCAGGGCAGATGACTCTTATCATCCCAGAAGCCAAATAACATGGCCAGCAAGATACTTGCGATAATCAGGATATTTTGTATGCTAAATGGAACCACCAAAAGCAAAACACCTAGATAGATCAAAATAAAAATAAAACCCGCACCGGTGGGTTTACCTTTGGCAGCATGACTGTCAACAGCAAATGCCCGTCCCCGATCTTGTGGTAGTTTTGGGGCATACTTTGGGAGTAGCCACAAGGTTAAAATCCAGCAAATTATCAAACCCGATCCGGCGAGAAACAGATGTGAATTGAGCAAACGAAATGGACCGAAAAAGTTTTGTAAGTATTCACCGATTAAGTATAGCATTCTAGGCCTCTTCGACTGGTATAAATTTCATTCAGGAATAAACGCCTCAAATATATCATTTTTTTTCAAATAAGCAACAGGAATTTGAAATTCTGCTCGATTCAGGGATGAGTATGGGGGGCGTAATGCGTGATACGTGATACGTAATTCGTAATTCATGATACATGTTTTTTTCGATAAGAAAATCATCTATGGATTTTTTATCCTCCCATAAGCATCACGCATTACACATCACGCTTCACGTTCTACCCATCACGCTCCACTCTTCAACCCACCATCAATAAATTCAGCTAATGAACATCGCATCACCATAGCTAAAAAAGCGGTATTGATGCACCATCGCCGCCTGATAGGCTGATTTTAAAATCGGCAAAGAGGTAAAGGCCGATATCATCATCATTAAACTTGATTTCGGTAAATGAAAATTAGTAATTATGGCATCCACCATTTTAAATTGATAACCGGGATAAATAAAAAGTTCACTCCAGCCAAAACCGAAGCGAAGTATATGATCGTCACCGGCCAGTGTTTCAAGTGTCCGAACTGAAGTGGTGCCGACTGCCACGATGCGTCCACCGTGTGCTTTCGCTTCATTTATTAAATGTGCATTTTCAGGCGAAACTTGATAATATTCCGCATGCATCCGATGCTCGCGGATATCGGCTTTCTCGACTGGACGGAATGTTCCCAGGCCAACATGCAAGGTTAATGGAACGATTTGAATGCCTTTTTTCCGGATTTCATTTAGCAGATCTTCCGTAAAATGCAATCCGGCCGTGGGTGCAGCCACTGAACCGGCTTTGTCAGCATAAACAGTCTGATAATTTTGACGATCCGCCGGCTGATCCGGCCTTTTGATATAGGGTGGTAATGGAATATGGCCAATTTTTTCGATAAGTTGTAAAAATTTTTCGCCGGCCGGCGTTGTTTTAATCAAACGAATCCCGTCAGCGAGTTCATCCACCACCTGGATCATTAATTCGCTGTCCCCGAAAATTGCGCTATCACCTTTCCGAAACCGACGCCCGGGTTGAACCAGTGCTTCCCAATGGATTTCATCAATCTGTTTTAAAAGCAAAACTTCAATTTGGGCACCTGTTTTTTTGCGACCAAGGAGCCGCGCGGATAAAACCCTGGTCTCATTTAAAACAAGGACATCCGATGGATTTAAAAAATCGAGAATTTCATAAAATTTATGGTGTGAAATTTCGCCGGTTTTCCGATTGAGCTGCATCAATTTACAATGATCGCGTGGTTCAAACGGGCTTTGGGCAATAAAGTTATCCGGTAAATGGTAGTCATAATCTGACAGTGAATAAGGATTGTTCGTCATAGAATGTTTTATTCCATCTGGTAGTTTAAATCAAATTTTAGGCCACCAATATAACTTTTTTTCTTATTTTTAGCAAGTGGAAATTTGGATTTTCATGACCTGGCTTGATGAATCAGAACCCGGTTGTTCTGATTGAAAGGCAGTATTTCATAATAAAATGATGGAAATTCTTCACCTTGTAAAAAACATAAAGCCTGGATGGACAGGATTCGGCCTGTTTTGGTATTGTCCCTTGCATATTAAACAAAAATTTTGTACATTAATTTTAAATGAACCAATTTTCTGAACAATTAAAAGGACAAAAAATGAACACACCTATCTTAAGCACTTCAATTAAAGAAGTTTCGAACGTACGACGGGGTAAAGTTCGGGATATTTATGAACTCGAAGATTCGCTTTTGATTGTGGCCACGGATCGCATTTCTGCTTTTGATGTGGTTATGCCCAATGGAATTCCCGATAAAGGCAAAATTTTAACGCAAATTTCCCGATTCTGGTTTGAAAAAACGGCGCATATTATCGATAATCATCTTATTTCGACCAATGTCGATGATTTTCCATCACTATTTCACCCTTATCGTGACATGCTCGCTGGTCGTAGTATGTTGGTGAAACGCGCTAAACCTTTAACAGTAGAATGTATCGTCCGAGGCTATCTCGCCGGTTCTGGTTGGAAAGACTATCAACGAACCGGGGCAGTTTCCGGCATCGCACTTCCAAAGGGGCTGATGGAATTCTCCCGACTGGAGGAGCCAATTTTCACGCCTTCCACAAAAGCTGAAGTTGGCCATGATGAAAATATTTCTGTCAGTCAAATGGAAAATCAGATTGGGAAAGAAATTACCCATAAAGTTATTGAATCCAGCCTGGAAATTTATCGCTGGGGACGCCAATATGCCGAAACGAAAGGGATTATCATTGCGGATACCAAATTTGAATTTGGCATTCTCGATAACCAACTCCTGCTTATTGATGAGGTGCTTACGCCGGACTCATCCCGTTTCTGGCCCCAGGAAAGCTATCGACCGGGTATTTCACCACCCAGTTATGACAAGCAATTTGTCCGGGATTATCTGAACAGCCTGAACTGGGATAAAACCCCGCCCGCGCCGACCTTGCCGGAAGAAATTGTCCGCAAAACGCAGGAAAAATACATTGAGGCTTTTGAAAAACTGACAGGGAAAAAATTTAAATAATTCAGATTCAGGATGCGAAGTGCTATTATCCTGAGGCATTTATGCTGAAAAGTGTATTTTAAGCTCGCAATCCTTAGTAATCCGCAAAACCCGGGACACCACCAACCTTATTCCCTTATTGGTGATGATAATCAAATGAAGAAATAAGGTAATAAGGTTAAATTGCAGGGACCCTCGAATTGTTACTAAGGTCAATAAGGTCGATTGGGTTTGATCGCGCGGCCTGGTTGATTAAAAACCGTATTAACCTTGGTAATCAGTAAAACCGGAGACCCAACAAATTTGATACTATTCCCTGTGATCGGTTACGAAAAATATGTTTTAAATTCAATAAAAACAAATAAATAGTAACGAATTTAAGTATCCGCTCAATACTTAAGAAAAGTGACCACAGCCTGTCATTGCGAGGCGCGTTTTGTGCGACGAAGCAATCTCCTGATATACCGGGGGATTGCTTCGGCAAAAAACGCCTCGCAATGACAGGCTTCCTTCCCCTAAAATATTGAATGGATACGAATTTAAGCTCGTGGAGTAAATTGCCTTCAAAATTTTTAAAGTGGGTTTTAATCCTCAGGAGTCTGAATACGCGGGCTTAAAAGCCCGGTGATTAGGGGGGCGTTTATTGAACCACGAGCTGAAGCTCGTGGCAATTCAATCGTAATTTATTGAAATTTATATCGTTATCGCCTTAACCGGACGGCGATGGCGTTTATGAAACCACGTGCTTTAGTACCCAAACACGTAAACATGCCGAAAAGTGGCATCCCCTTTGGAAGCGTCGACTTCACCAAAATCGTTCCAGCGGCTCATGCGGGAGACGATGCACTGTTCGACCTGCTCATTATTCAGGGTAGAGGAGACCACTGTCACTTCGCTGACATTACCCTTTGGGGTAACGGTAAAACGGACGACAACCTTACCTTTGAGATTGGGATTTCGTTTCAATCCGCGCGCATAACAGTAGTTAATCGAGGCTTCATGATGTTTAATCACCGGGAAAATGGAATTGAAATCCCGGCCGGTTGTCTCCGTCGCGGCATTATTTTGTCCGTTCGGGCCATTATTGGTAAGGGAGATTTTTTCGCCGGCCCGACCAGGAGCCGAGGTACTGCCGGCGGTCTCGGGGAGTTGTTCTTTCCCACCAAAGGGAGTATTGCCCGCATCTTTTATCCCAATCCGGCCACCGGCTAATTTTTTTGTCTTATCATTGGCTGGATCAGTGGGCATTTGTTGCTTGATATCGAATGTGATTTCACTTTTCCGATTTAAAATATCGTCAATTCCAGTAGATTGTGATTTTTGTTTTGCCGCTTCAGTCTCTTCCAGAATTCCAACTTTTACGTTACTTTTTGGGGTGAACTGTCGTGCTGTTTCTTCCTTTTTCTGTTCAACCGGCGTCTTCAATTCAGTCAATTTGGAAGATGATTTTAAATTGACCGATTTTTCGGGCATTTTTTCATTTTTCTTGTTAAAATCGATTTCTATCTGTTCGTTTTCGGTTTTTCTTGTCAATTTTGCATCTGCCAACTGATCTGCTTTCGTGGGCACATCAATTTTTTCATTGACCTTATCGAATTCGGTTGATTCAGGTATTTTAGTCAAATTTTTCACTTTTTGTGACTGATGGTGCATTTCGACAATTCCATCTGGTGTGAAGGCCGCTACAACCCGAAATCCAATAGAATTATTATTTTCAGGAATGGCGTTCACATATTTTCGCCAGGCGGTTTTTTCCAAATCCTTTAAATTTGAATTCCAGGCACCCCCACATATCATCCGGTTAGTTTCGCCGCTTTTGGAAGGGTTATCGAAGGCCGTATCCGCGCACCATTCCCAGAGATTCCCCTGCAAATCATATAATCCCAGGATATTGGGATTTTTTTCACCAATTGGACGGGGTCCTGAAGCAGCATTGGCTTCAAACCAACCATTATCCTCAATTTGCCAGGCAGGGAGATGAGATGAATTTGCCAATCCTGCGGCATTCGCATATTGCCATTCGGTTTCGGTGGGAAGCCGGAATGGGACTTTTGTTTTTTCTGTCAGCCAGTTACAATATGCCCTGGCACCGTACCAATTGACCCCGATGACCGGATGGTTTTCAAATCCCGGTACTATAATAAATTGCCCGGAGGGAAGTTGTTTCACTTTTGTAAGAATGGGATCAGCCTCTAACCAGTCTGGATTCATTCTTTGCAATGCCACGCTTTCGTTCAAAAATTGGATAAATTGTGAATTGGTGATTTCATATCGCCCAATCACAAACGGGCAATTTTCTTCATGAATTTGGGTCGATTTTGAATTTGATGGCGAATTGTTTCTATTAACATCATAATTGCCCAGTGGAACAACTTCAGGATAATGGGAAATCTTCGTCACCGAATCGGCCAGAAGCGATGACACCTGAACCAACTTTGCTATTCCCCCCTGACTCCAGGCTAAAACCGCTTTATGCTGCTGGCTCCAACACGCACCATTTACGGGATGGTGAAGCTGTAATTTCGGGTAAATTTGTGAACTTTTTTCCAGATCCCAGCAATAAACATTGCCGGTTTCATTCCATGCCAGTAAATGGCGCTCATCAGCCCCCACGTGAATTCCCTGTACCCCCCCGGCAATGAGGAAAGTCTTGATGGGTTTGATGCCATTTTCGATACTCCATAATTGTACCGAACCGTGCCTGGTCCAGGTAGCGATTTTTGAATTTTCTTTAAATATTTTCGCCCCCTGGATTTCTTCATTATATTCACGCGGCTCTGTTATCAATTGTCCGGTTTTTAAATCCCACAAATAAATGAGCGATTTTAGATTTGCCGTGGCCGCGGTCCAGCTTAGCAGCACTTTTTCATCTGGACTCACGATGACGCCAGCGATGATGCCGAGATGTTTCATAACCACGCCAACCGGTTGACTGGTTTTTATCTCCCAGAAGCGAATGGTGCTATCCGCGCACCAGGAGATAAGATACGAATCATTATGGAAGTATTGCGCTCCCAGAATTTTATTTTTTTGTTTTACCGGGCCGAAAATTGGGGTGCCGGTTTTTAAATTCCAGACAGAAAGTTCATTTTGATCCGTCCAGCCGAGAATTTGATTTTTGGCCTTATTCAAAACAATTTCCGAAAATCTCATACTATCCCCGGCAAATCTTTGGGGAACGAATTGTGTTCCTTTCATTTTCCAGAGATGAAGCGAACTGTCATTTAACAAAGCCATGATCACTGAATCCGCAGGGGAAAATTGGACGTACTGGACTGGTTTTGAAACGGTCAAAACAGGAAATGCCGGTTGTCCATTTGAAATTTTCCATAGATGGATGTTATTTCGTTCGTCACCGGTCCATGTTAAAATATAATTTTCATCTTCATAGAATTGGGCGCCAAGAACCGCAGACTGGTGTTGCATTGGCTGATACGCAGGCATACCGGTTTTGATGTTCCATAAAACGGTTGTCTGATCATCACTCCAGGTTAAAATTTGATCTTCGGCCTGATTGAGTCGTGCGCCTGTAATTGAATCATTATGTCGAAGCGTCAAATTTACAGGAAGTTGCGTCACTGGAATTACGAGGAAACCGACGAGTACAGTTAAAATTGCCAGGCTGGCGGCAATATATTTTTTAATACCCAGGATGGGAATCCCCTGATCAAATATCCAATCCTTGAGAAATGCTGGCAGCAAGGAACAGAAACCAGATTGTTTTTCCAAACGATGATAAAGGATCGCATCGATGCCGAGTTCATTTTTGATAGCTTCCTGGATGGCATATCGCAGTTGATGCCGGTTTGAGGGATTATCGCTTTCCAGTAGCCACTTTTGAGTTGCGAGATCCAGGTGATGTTGGATTTGATCCCCCGATCCCGAAGAAATAGCCCCTTTTTCCAACATACCGATCAGTTTTTGCCGGACGAATGCTAATCTTCCAGTATCGAGATGTTCAACCAATACATCACGCCAGGCACCCGGAATTTTTCCGGTTTGAAACCATTCCAGCCGGATTAAATTTAGCAGTTTTTCTTCGCTGAGTTCCTTTTCCGACAGGCGAGTGAATTCCCCCAGTTGCAGTGTCAACGGCCAGGATAATTCAGGATAAACTGCACAGGCACAAAGCCATTCCAGGCTTTCCTCATCCAGACAGGCTTTCAGTTGTGAAATATCCGGCTCGCCATTCAGGTCCAATTTTAAAGAATCACTATGACCATTTTTCCAGATTTTCATGTCCAGTCGCGCTGGTTCATCAAAATGATCGGAAAGTGCCGCCAGACCGCTCATTGATGCTGGCAGGAGGATAAATTCCCGGCTCAATAATTGTTCAGCATCACCCCAACTGGCTGGTTCACGGGTAGATAATATCGCCCGTTCTTTCCAGGAAAAGAGCAGTTCAATCCAGTCAACAAAATTATTAGAATGTGATTCAATCAGCCCTTTTCCATTACCAATCAGGATTAAGCGATGGTCACTATATTTAACTCGCAAATCGTTCAGATAAACCCAGTTGTAGACTTCAGCCTTATAGCAATGCCGGGGATCTTTTTCATAAAAATAATAGTCAATATTCAACCCGGCTTGTTTCATTGATTTGACAACCGTTTCCGCCAACCGGGCATAATGATCCTGGTTGGATAAGCGGTCGATGAGTACAATATACGCGGGTGCGGGCAATTGATATGAAGCATCAATTGGACTTTCTGAATTAATTTTTTCTGCCGCATCCGCCGCAACTTCTTCTGCTTTTGGATCAATAACCTGACCAATACGCGGCGGTTGCTTTAATTTTTTGATAATTGAAAGAAACTGTTCATTCTTTAAAAAATTTAATTCAGGAATTTCCAGCGCTGATTTTATATTTGAAACCTTTATTTTGAATTGATTTTGCAGCGATTTCCGTTGCTCGTAACGATACCATTCAAAAAGCAGGAAAATCAGGAAGGGGAGAAAAACTCCCAGCCAGCGAAAAAGGTGTCCATATTTCTGATAGAATGATGGTTTTCGGTCTTTGGCATTTAATGTGTCAATTCGTTGGGCCCAGGCCCGGATTGAATCCAGCGCGACTGCATTGAAAAGTGAATCGGCTGCATTCGCGTGTTGATTTTCACCGGCAGAAATATCTTCTGAGCTTATGTTTTTAGAAATCAAATCCGGTACCGGATAGGCCAGATTGAAATTGCTCGCCACATCTGGTGATTTCTCAAAGAATAAAATTATTAAGCCAAATAAAACTGAAATAAATAAACCGATGATAAAATAGGGCCATTTTTTTGTCATGATTCCGCCAGTTGAATTATTGTCCCGAGTTAGTTGAAGTTCATCCATCGTATTACCTTCATTGTGTTATGCTAAAATTAGTAGCCGAATATTATGTTTAGAGGCAAATTCATCGATTACATAAAGGGTCTTTTTTAACAAAAATCATTCCTTTTCTATAAATTTTTGTTTTAAAAAAAGGCAGGTTTATTAAAATGAAGTAACTCATTATAATTTATATAAAATCAACAGGTTATATCTTACGATAAAGTGTCACAAATTTAATATAATACAGAAGTTGGTCAAATTATTCTTGGACTAAATTCGTCTGATGATTTTATTGTTTTTATATCAAACAGAGATCAACATTTTTGTAATTCAACCGAGAAGGTTATTTGGCTGGATTGATCTGATGATAAATTTTCTAACCGGAACAATAGAAGCTGAATTTTTAGGAAAATTAAGGGAGACAAAGTTAATTTAGACCGGAAAAAATATAGCCACAGAACGATGAGATCACATCAATAAGCCTGATTAAATGATGGTGATACTTCAAAGGATTTAGAATGCCGGGAAATTACTGAATTTTGTAAGAAAGAGCTTAATTGTAACCGTGTAGAGGGTGGCACGAATTTGTCATTCCCGCATGTTTTTGGCGCGAATCCATTTTTTTTCAGACCAAAGGATGCACGACAAGCTTGTCCCCGAATGTTTTTATCGGGGAAGCGTTCGGGCCTGACAGAAGTTACTATTTTAACATACCTGTGAACGGATACGCTTGATTCTCATCTTCACATATCCTGAACTTGTTTTCGGTGGCCACTTAATTCTGCGGCGTTATGAAAATTTGCGTGTTCAAATTCAATCTGAATTTTTATTTCAATCTATATGTCAGAATTACTGAAATTTTCGCAAAATGGATAATATGTGATTTAGCCTGATGTTGAGACTTAATTTTACAAAATTGTTATTTTTCTCTTGATTTGATATTTGAATTTGTTTATAGTTAGTGAGTGTTGTTATAAGCTTTTAAAGTTGGGGATGGGTTATATTATTTCGTTAATAAATCTATTTTAAAAGAGTTCAACTGACCCGACAAAAAGCTCTGGATGGATTTATTGTTACAAGTTGTTAAGCATTTGTATATGGTCGATTCTGAATCACGAAAGTTCTGGATTTACGCATATTTATTGGTTTTGCTCGCGGTCATTATTTGCAATCAAGAGACCACGACCGAAATTCCGGAAGAAGTTAATAATGAATGGCTACTCCCACTCGATACCGGGAATCGACGTGCCTGGTCAAGCGTTATTTTTGAATCGGATGCCCATTTTAAAGCGCTGCGACCAACGTGGCGACATCGCGGCGTCCGGCTGCATACAGGTCTTGATTTGCAGAATGGTGGTCACAGGGGAACGCTGGGAGGACCTGGAGAAAAAATTTATGCGGCAGCGACTGGCGTGGTCATTAAAATATCTGGTACGCTGCCAAATAAGCGCATTGTCATCGAGCATAAACTAGCGGATGGCCGGACTGTCTGGAGCTCGTATTTGCACATTGCCGAACCACAGGTCCGTGAGGGCGAACGGGTTACTGCCCAGACGATTATTGCCCGACGGTTGAATTACGCTGAATTGCGACGCTATGGATGGGCATATAATCATCTGCATTTTGAAATTTTAAAAAAACTGCCGGTTCCACGAAATAATCATTATACCTGGATGAGCCAATTTTGTTATAATTCCGGTCAGGTGGATAAATATTTTTATGATCCGGTTACTTTTTTGAAGGAGCGCTGGGCTGAACCAGTGGGGGGAGAATGAACCATAGCCATCTGGTTAAGGTTCTAACTCATTAAAAAACAAATGAATAGCCACAAGCTTTAGCTCGTGGATCAAATCGCCTCCAAAATTTTTAAAGTGGGTTTTAATCATTGGTTTATAAGGACTCGGACTTAAAAGTCCGGTGATTAAGGGGGTACTCATGGAACCACGAGCTAAAGCTTGTGTCAATTCAATAATAACTTATTGAAATTCATATATTTATCATCTTAACCTGACGGATATGGCGCTCATAGAACCACGAGCTAAAGCTCGTGGCAATTCAACAGTAAGTTATTTAAATCCATATAGTTATCATCTTAGCCAGATGGCTCTCGGAAATAGAACCGGTTGTTAAATTAGATAAAATTGTCAATATTCAAAAAACTCATTAAGTTAGCTAAAAATGTAAATCTTTTTATTTTCAGAAAGTTAATATTCCCTGAATCATTTTACAAAAGGAGGAAAAGATGGACAATGAAGAAAAACAATATCGGAAAGCCAAAGAGCGTGTCGAAGATATTAAGGGCTTTTACATCCATTTATTCGTATTTATTTTGGTGAATTTGGGGCTTATTGGGATAAACATTTTGACTGGAAGCGGAACTTACTGGTTTTGGTACCCGTTAATTGGCTGGGGAATCGGATTGGCTTCACATTATGTGGCCATATTTGGTTTCTTTGGAATTCTGGGTGAGGAATGGGAACGACGAAAAATTGAGGAATTAATGGATAAGGATAAATAAATTTAAAATCTTGGACTAATAGTGCTAACTGACAGATATAAAACCTCCTGTCACTTCATCATAAACCTTGAAATCTTCAATTATTTTCTTGCAAATTCTTCAGAAATTTTTTATTTTGGAGACTGAAAGTTTTTCTGAAATAACAAACCCGGATGGTGAATCATTCTCATCACGTGCTGATTCTTGAATCGGAATTTGAATTTATTTACGGGAGTGGAAGGTGGAACACAAGATGAATCGTATTATTCTTACATTACTCATTTTTTGCATTGTTTTATCAATATCAATCCAGGCACAGGTCGATAAACCTGTTAAATGCAAACCCATTATTTTAAATGAATCACCGGTAAATGTGCCAATTAATCGTTCAATTTATGTGATTAACGCTAATTTTGGCCCCAGCGACAGGGTGGTTTTTCTTGAAAAAGAAGAATTTTTGAAAATTCAATCGATAAGATTGCTAAGTGAAAATGAAATCAGTTTTGATATAATTATTTCCCCGGAATTTCAAAATCCGGGCGTCAAAATGCTGGTGGTGGTGGATCCGGATTTTAAGACAAAAGCCACGGCGGAATTAATATTCCGTTCTCAAAAATGGCCGGTCATACAAAAACTAGGGGTGAAAAATGATGGAGCGGTCCGATCGGATACCCTCCAACTCCAGGCATATAGCAATACTTCAGCCGATTTAATGCTCAAAGGTGAGGGCTTTTTTCCGGGAACAGAAATCCAATTTGATGATCCCAATATTCAGGTTCTCAATGATCCGCAGCATCGATTGATTTTTCCGCCGGATAGTATGTTGGTGGGATTAATGGTTGATGTCCGGAAGCCACCCGCCATTGGTTTACAAAAATTTCGAATTAAAAATCCCTTTACGCTCGAAGGTGAAGGTCGTCTGCTGGTACGGAGTGCTTTTACGCCAAAAATTACCGGAACGATTAACAATTACATTCCGGATGGTACCGAAACTTTGATCGAAGTGAATGGAATAAATTTTGTACCGGGTTCTCAGGTAAGCACAATTCCGGAAAGCCAGATTTTCCGGACAAAATTTATCAGTACCCAAAAAATCGAGTTATATCTCACCCTTCCCATTCAGCAGGAAAATACAGCTTATCGGATTCAGGTCGCTAATCCGGATGGCCAGCGTGCAGTTTCGAACTATTTCTTTGCAATGGCAAAACCATTAGCGCCGGCCAGAGCAATTTCGGCCACCAAACGTGAACTTTTCTGTGGCCGGGAAGAGCTCATTGAAATCATCGTTCGTCAGCGACGCCTGGAACGCTTGAATCCAAAAAATTCGTATGAAATCAATTTCGGGGCAGATCGATTTCCCATTGAACGCATCAAGGATGACAGTACGCTGGTTGGATGGGTGATAATTCCGAATTGCGGCAGCGATACCCCGCTGAATTATCATAATTTTACTGTTAAAGAAGTGGGACAGCCAGCGCAATGGAAAGGTACGTTAGTTGCCAAAGCGGCGCCGGTGGTTTCATATATGACACCGAATCGCATCATCCATCCCATGGATACCTTACAAGTCATGTTGAAAGGTGCTCAACTAAGTGGCGTAAAAGTCACTTTTGATGAACCGGACGTTGCGGTCGAAATGCTCGAGGCGGCGGATGATCGGTTGCGGTTTAAAATTATTGCCGGGCGTGAAATTTCGCGCCAAAAATTTTCTCTCATGCTGGAAAAAGGGAATGTGAAATTTGAATTTCCGGCCTACCAGATTCAGGTTCAGGAATGGGAGCCTTTTAATCGATTTATTGCGCTGGAAACACCGGCGCTCGGCAAAATCAGTCCGCAACTACTCTGGTCGGGGAAAGAGCAGGTCATCAAAATCAAAGCGGGTGATTTTATCCTGGTGAAATTTTACGGCCGGGATATTCGACCGGAAGCCGGCATCCAGAAAATTCACGTTACCGGCTTTCTACTCGATTCAGTGAACACCATCCGCGCGGAAGCGGTTGAAAATAGTGTGATAAAAATCGGGCCGGGGAATGAAATTATCACCTGGCGTTTCCGCGTCCGGCAGCAGGTACGATCGGGAGATCGCATTGAAATTGTTGTTTCAAATCCGGGAAATCAAAAACGCTCTTCCGAGTATTTTTACGTGGAGCGCAAATGGCATGAAGCCTTTCGCGGGAGTACATCCATTGCTTTATTAAAAATACCGATGAGTTCGAATCAACAGAAAACAGAGATTTTAAATAATATCGCTTTTGGTATTAACTGGCTCCCCTGGGTGAATCGAAAGTTCATTAGTTTCGATGGCTCTTTTTTGATTGGAAATCCTGCTACCACCGATTCAACGGTCAACTTGGAAATTGGATTGGGTTTTTCCGCCATCATTTTAAATCACATCCAGATTGGCATTGGTACCAATTTAACAGGCGATTCATTTAGCGATGGATTTATTTTTCTGGGTACTCGGTTTAAATTGCCTTTTCCAAAATAAATTTTAACACAGATTTCACAGATTTTTTGTTGAATCTGCGTTATCTGTGAAATCTATGGTTTTTATTGCTATTAATTGCTATTAATTGTCCATCATTTTTTTTCATTTAAAACCCAAAAATGGGAGATATTTACTCATGCGTATTACAATCGTTTTTTGTCTTTTAATTCTCCTTTTGACCAACATTTCACTGCAATCAAAATCATTTAAAATTGCTAATAAAAGCGTGTTAAATTCAGCGGAATTATATCTGCTCGCTCCAAAATGGTCTCCGGATGGAAATTATATTGCCGCGGCAGGTCAAAATTATTTATCCATCTGGATTTATGATGTTCAAAAGCAGGAATGGCGAATGTTGGTTGAGGAGAATGCGGCTGGCTGGGATTTTGACTGGTCCCCGGACAGTCGAAAAATAGCCTTTCGCTCGAACGAAATCATAAAAAGACGCAAACAGTCTTCAATCAAAGTGGTTGAAATTGCTGACGGGAAAATTCAGCCAATTGTCACCAAAGTTCGTGACCTGAGTACACCCCGATGGATTACCGCGACAGAACTGGCTTATGTTCAAAATAGCGCATTTAAAACCCACCAGCTCGCCAGAACGACATCCGTGACCAATTTGGCCGACCGCAGGCGTCAAAATATCTGTCTCTGGGCAGATGGTCAGCTTTTCTTTAAAGAATCAAACCTTTCACTGGCCGTTCTGGATTCGATCAAGCTCGAGATGATGAATCTGGCTTTTTCTCAAAATGGGGAATATGGGGTTATCGAAAAATTGGGGAGTACAATCGTGTTATTCACGCCAAAGACCGGTCAGGTTTCATCTGTCGCAAATGGTGAAATGCCGGCCTGGTCGCCGGATGGACAGCATATTGCTTATGCCACCCCCAGTGATGATGGTTACAATTTTTTGGCTTCGGATATCTGGATTTATTCGATTGGTGAACGAACAAATCAGAATCTGACGCAAACAAAGGATGCAATTGAAATGCGGCCCAACTGGTCGCCGGATGGCAAACAGATCGCCTGTGATGCGATGGGAAAAATTATTGTGATGGAAGTGGGGATAGAACAATGAAGCAAAAATTATTGATCCTATTGATTGTTTTGATGACCACAGCCCTCTGGAGTCAGACCGACCTCACCGGATTAAAATTCTGTCTCGATCCGGGTCACGGTGCTTATCCCACTGACAAACCTTTCGAAACCAGAATCAATCAGCGGGTCGCTAATTTTCTTCAGGATTATTTGGTTGAATATGGTGCTCAGGTGTATTTGACTCGGAAGGATTCTACCGCCTCGGTGAGTCTTTCACAGCGGGAGGCAATTGCTAATCGAAATAACGTCGATTTTTTCCTCTCCATTCATCATAATGCATTTAACGGAACGATAAATTATACGACTGTGTTCTTTCAGGAACTTTCGAACGGCCGGCCACGCTGGGGCGGTGCGGCAGATGTTATGTCGTCCATCATGGCGGATTATCTCTACAAATACCTTTATACAACTGCCGGGTATGCACGTGGCGACCTGCCATTTTTAGGATTTAATCTGGGTGTTTTAAATGATCTCACCATGCCTGGCGTTTTAACCGAAGCTTCTTTTTGGGATTATGTCCCGGAAGTTCACCGACTTAATGCGCTAAAATATTTGAAATTGGAAGCTTATGCGCTTATTCATAGCTTTTTGAATTACTATGAAGTCCCGAAGAATCCTGTCAATTGGGTCGAAGGTGTGGTTCAGGACGCCGATGGTCAGAAATTGAAAAACATTTCCGTCCACCTGACAAACGGAATCCAGGAAATGAGTTATAAAACCGATTCCCAGAATATCGGCATAACGGCCCAGGACAATAGCTGGAAAGGATTTCCATATATTGCTGAAGTTAAAAACGGGATGTACTTCTTTGAAAATTTTCCTTCCGGTGCTGCGAAGCTGGTTTTTACCGGTGATGCAGCAATTCATGACACGATTGATATTGTGATTAAGGATAGTACATCAAATCGTATCAATCCGGTGACGCTGATTTCATCAGCGCCGCCAGTTGTGGAGTTCAGCTTTCCCAAAGAAGCCGATCGCCGCAAGGTCCCCACCAATTCGCCACTGGTGTTTACATTTTCCAAGCCCATGAATCGCGAAAGTCTCATTCAGGCATTTAAAATAACGCCGGCTGTGGACTCGCTGAATTTTAAATTTTATGAAAATGACACCCAATTCCGGGTTTATGTGGTTCCCTCTTATCAGTTCTGGACGGAATATACAGTTACACTGGATGGGAATGTGGCCTGTGACCGCTGGAATTTCCTGCTGGATGGCGATTTCAATGGAAATTATGGGGGAAATTTTACCGCTCACTTTCGAACCCGAAGTCAGGACCAGACCCCGCCACAAATTATGAGTCGTTTTCCGAATGTCAATGATTCGACGGTTGCAATTGAAACGGTTATTGCACTTGAATTTGACGAGGTACTGGCACCAGAAACAGTGAATGACCAAAATATAACTTTGATGGCGGCAGAAAAATCGGTCTCCTGTCTGATTTCTTATTTTGAGACAGGAATGAAAAGCTATGTTTTTATGATGCCCGATACTGTTTTGGAAAGTGACCAGCGCTATGATGTTCGAGTTTCGAATCGGGTTACCGACATTTATGAAAATCAATTGCGGTCAACGATTTCCTGGCAATTTAAAACGCGCAAAGATATTTATACGATTGAAAATATTGAAGATTTTGAAGCCGGTTTGGAAAACTGGAAATTGCAGGATACGATTCCGAGTACGTTATCGAATGGAACGGCTTTGGGAATTTCAGACAGTATTACATTTTCCATGCTCGATAGTCGAAAATCAGCCCGGCTGGATTATGCATGGGATCCCGAAGCGGTGGAACATCTTTTTTCAATTCAGCAGCAAGACCCGATTGAAATAGCCCCAAAATTTACAACTGATCAAAAATTACAAATTTTCATCTATGGTGATGGCGCCGGTAACTATTTCCGGTTTTCAATCCGACAGCCCGAATCGTCATTACGAATTGTGAATTCCTGGATATCCATTGATTGGTATGGTTGGCGCCTGGTGGAGTGGAATTTATCTCAGGATTCGCTGAACTTTCCCGCCGGAAATCCCGCGCTGAAAGGACCTTTTTCTGTGGAATCGCTGCAGTTTGGTTTCAAGGGTGAGAATGCGGCATTGGCTGGAACGCTTTATTTCGATAATCTCAGCATAATCAAGCCGCTTCCGACGGCATTGGAGCCGATTATCGGAATCCCACTGCAAAATTTGAATGATTTTGTCTTGTATCAAAATTTTCCAAATCCTTTTAATAATCAAACAGTTATCACCTATCGACTCAATAAACCATCGGATAAAATTGATCTGGTGATTTTTAATTCGCTGGGACAGAAAATTCGAACATTTCATAATTTAGCGGCCAGTCTCGGTGTTCACCACGTCCGATGGGATGGATCTGATGATCGGGGACAGGCCGTTGCTGCCGGAATTTATTTTTGTGAATTTCGGGCGGATGGTCGTTTTGAAACGAGAAAAATATCGCTTACGAAATGATCCCGAATATATTCAAATGTCTTCCTGTTACTTCAATCGGGTGCCATTTTCCTCACCTTATAGAAATTTTTTATTACCTAAAATTCTAAAAAGTAATGTTTTTTCTTCTGTGATGTCGTTTTCAGCGAAAAATTGCCCCCCTCTGTATCACCTGGTTTTCAAAAAGCGGAAATGGGGAAGAGAATCCGGTCTCCTCTCCCCCAAAAATTCCATTTTTTGGAATTTGGGGGAGGCAGGAGCATAGCCATCAGGTTAAGGTGATAACAATATGAATTTTAATCAGTTATAATTGAATTGCCACGATCTTTAGCTCGTGGTTCCATGAACGCCTCCCGATAATCACCGGGCTTTTAAGCCCGAGTCCTTTGACTCCTGTGGGTTAAAACCCACTTGAATATTGGGGGCGCATGATGATCCACGCGCTAAAGCTCGTGGCTATTTATTTGTTTATTAATAAGTTAAAGCCTTAGCCTGACGGCTGTGGAAGGCACCCTTTCTGCCACCTCAAAATTCCAAAAAACAGAATTTCGATTGGGGAGGTGAGATGCAGCATCGCCGTTAGGTCAATGTGATAAGAATATAAATTTCAATAACTTAAATTTGAATTGCCGTAATCGTTCACAGGGAATAGTATCAAATTTGTTGTGTCGCCGGTTTTATTGATTACTAAGGTGAATAAGGTGTTACATCAACCAACCGGATGGGTCAAATCCAGCAAACGTTATCTTTCGCAATCTTTTTCAGCGACAATGTCGGATGACAACATTCAATAAAGTGTTCACCCTTTTCAGCAAAGCTGATCTTTTGATGAGGCGCAGTCGGCTTGAGAATATTCCAGCAGACTTTATCCACCGCTGCTCTGGACACAAAAAATGAAAATTGTTTGCTTTCACCCGGTGATCGGTTACGTAAAATGGTATCCACTCAATATTTAAGGGCAATTTGAAAATAAAGCTTGCCGTTATTAGCTCACTTTAATATTAGCAGAATGATTTATGGCAGAATTATTCTGCCATAAATCATTCTGCTATAAAATTTTTTGTATCTATTCAAAAATCAATGACAAAATAAGGCAATGCTGACATGCGGAACGAAGCGAAAAAACTTGCCACAGTGATAATCCTGAGATTTTTCGTTCAGCAAAACTTGCCTTGAGCACTTGTCGAAGGGAACGCTGAACTCAGCATGACAGAATCCCCCTTAACTTTTGAGGGGATACGAAAAATGATCACCATCTCCATCGGCATTACGGGTTTGGTAAAGCTGGTTTGGCGATAATCGGCAGGAATAGCTTTACCAAACCGCATCGAACAACCCAAGCGTCATGCGAGGTCGGAAAATCATTAGCCCTCGCCTTTTAACCATATTTTTGTCTTTCCAACCTGAGTAGCCGGTGACAAAAAAACAGTAAATCCTTATTAGCTTATTAAAATCGTCAATAAGCTAATAAGGTTTCAGTTTAGGGGCAAACTGGGCTGCCACGGTTTAAAAAAGCGAAAATAAGGTCAACACAATTTCGGATTTCGAATTGCGGATTTCGGATTTATCTCTCAGCCGCTTTGCCAAACCTTCCCGATCAAACAAAATTCATTTCGCGGCAAAAATATCAATAAACCACCAATTTCAATTGGCATTCCGGATTTGGTAAAGCTGATTTCACCATACCAACCAAAATCAGCTTTACCAAACCTTGTCCGGGAACTATAAAATTGATCAATAATAACCTTGCGAAGGTTTATTGTAACATAAGCTAGAGATTCCGTCATTCAAAAACTGGATTCCAGTCAGTCAAAAATCAAAGAATTGCATATCTGGTTAAATGCCCGTCCCATCCTGAAAATTGATCAGAACGCTGAAACACCCTGGGTAAATCTTAATTTTAAGGATGAAGAAGTCGCAAAAGCCGGTTTTAATCATGATCAATGGAAAGCTACAAATTTACCCAACACTTTCGAATACACTGAAATAGGGCAGTTTGATGGGGCTGTATGGTATCGTAAATTTATTTCAATCCCGGAAAAATGGCAGGGCAAAGAACTTGTTCTGGAACTGGGTCCTATCAACGATATGGATGTTACTTATTTTAATGGCCAGCTCATTGGGAGCAATGAAATAGATGGCCTGTGGCAAAAGGTCAGAAAGTATACCATTGCGGCGGATAACGTGAAAATCGGTGAAAATCTGATTGCGATACGGGTACTCGATATTCGCGGCAATGGCGGTCTTTACGGTAAAGCTGAGGACTTAAAGATTTACCCGACAAATAACGCTAAAGATTTCATATCATTGAGTGGTGAATGGAAGTATTTGCCAGTGGCGGTATTTTTTAACAATAATTTTCACCTTTTGGATATTGCAACCCAGGAATTTCATCAAATGCCCAAACTTCCATTAGAAATTGGCCCCAATACCCCCACTGTTTTATACAATGCGCTGATCAATCCCCTTGTTCCGTATACCATAAAAGGTGCTATCTGGTATCAGGGTGAATCGAATGTGGGCAATCCCCAATTATATACAACGCTTTTTCCGGCGATGATTGAAAGCTGGCGAAGTGTCTGGCAATCAGGCGATTTTCCTTTCTATTTTGTTCAAATTGCACCTTATAATTATGGTGAATGGGCGGATGCCGCGGGTTTGCGGGAAGCACAATTTAAAACGCTGCGTGTTCCCAATACGGGCATGGCGGTGACATTGGACATTGGCAATCCGGATCATATTCATCCGGCAAATAAACCTGAAGTTGGCCGAAGGCTGGCATTGTGGGCACTTGCAAAAGATTATGGTAAAGAACAAATTTACGCCGGTCCGCTTTATTCTTCGATGGAAATAAATGGAAATACGATTGCCGTGAGTTTCAGTCATGCTGAAGGAGGACTCAAGGCCAAAGATGGCATTTTAAAAAAATTCGAAATTGCCGGTGACGACAGGGTTTTCCATCCAGCAAAAGCTAAAATTACAGGTGATCAGGTTATAGTGCAGAGTTCAGCCGTCAACAAGCCGGTTGCCGTTCGTTATCTGTGGGATAATGCCTCAGAAGCAAGCCTTTTTAATAGCGCCGGATTGCCAGCATCTTCCTTCAGGACGGATAATTGGTAAAAATGGGCGTTTGGCCTTTGGCAATTGGCTTTTAGCTATTGATATTTTTCAATAAGTTATGTGATTCTTCACTTCGCCCGGAATGACAAATCCACACCTTATTAGAGTTGGTTCATTTATAGAAGATTGGAAATAAACACCAACCCCTACCAAAAAAAATTATATTTTGATTCATAAATAAAGCCTTGTCGTGCCAAATGTCATGTAACTGTTGAGTAAAACTTCTTTTGCTTCGATAAAATTAATGTCCAGGCGGCAACTAACAGGATTAATTTTTTTTAATTTATGGGAACTCATTCGTCAATAAAGTAATTAAATGTTATCCACTCGATATCAATATTAAATTTATATTTTCGAGATTTTATTTAATTTAATCGTTTTATTTCAGGGGTGGAAGTGATACGCCTCTATTTCATTTATTGATATTGTCGCAACGTTTCATTAATGAAATATCCGGTCAACAGGATTTTATCCCCTTGATGATCCGAATGTATCCACTGCAACCAATATCGATAAGTTTGGAGAGAGTTACAACGAAACGCGATAAAGGTTTTACGGATATAATTGAAGCGATATATTTAAAATAGATAAAATCAGTCTGAAGGAGGTGGTTTGAAAAGCTAAAATATTATCGCATGAAATCTCATGGATTATAAATCCATTATCATATCAAATTATTACAATTTTCAACGCTGAACGTTCAAAAGATCTGCGTTCAGGAAGAATTATTTAGTTGTATTTAATCAATTTAATTGTTATTTTGAGAAAAAGGGATAATCTTATGACGAAAAAATCTCTGTTTATAACAGTACTTCTCGCGATGCTGGCTTTAATTATAATTACATCGGTTGGTTTTGCGACTGAAACCCGTCTGCTTTCCATGGGTGGTATTCCTTATATTCGCGATAATTCAAATGTTTTCTATTTTCCGGCAACCATAAATCAATATCCAAATCAGGCCATTGCTGAATTAAGGCTCAAAGACGGTGGTAGTGATAATTCCATCGGGATTCATCTGCCCGTTATGTCTGAATCAGTGCTGGGTGTTTATTTGAATCAACCATTTTCAGTCCCGCTTGACATGGTTTCACAAATTACATCCAATATCGTATTGAAAAATGCGATCGCTGTGATTTATGGGAAGAAAATGTCAAATTTCGATGTGGGTTTATTGCTGACATTGGTTTCTGATAGTTGGGAAAATAGTACGACAAAACCGAAAATCGAAGAATCCGCACGGGTCATGAATATTGGCGCCGGTATTTCATCCCCCACTTATGACCTGGGTGTTTTACTGAATCTACCATCCATCAGCCGTAAAGCTGATCCAGCCGAAGAAAAATATAGTGGCCTGGGCGTTGATATCCATGGACGTTATTTTATGAAAAAAACGGAAACCCTGGAGTTGATTCCGCTGGCACGTCTTGGCTTTGGTTCGGCGTCTTATGCAGATGATTCCGGGATAGAAGGCACTCCCAAAGGCGAGGTTGATTTAAGCTCGATGAATCTTGAACTTGGTGTCGGGATGAGTTATCAGGTAAATGAAACCAACCTGGCTGTGCTGGGTCTGGAACTGTTCGGCATGGCCAAAAATTCCAGTGAGGTTAAAGATAGTTATAAAAATACCACCACCACCCGCACTTTGCCTGCTTTATATGTTGGAGTTGAATCAAACCTCAAACCCTGGTTAATCGGTCGGCTTGGTGCATCGCAAGCTTATTATAAAACCACTTCCAAATATGAACCCAAGCAGGGTGAAAATGCCGAATCATCTTCAAACGATTCTTCATTTAATTTAAGTTTTGGTTTCGGTATCAAAGTCGCTGGCTTCCTGCTGGATGCTCATTTTAATGAAAATTTATTCTTTGATGGTCCCAATTTTATTAGTGGCCAGCGAAATAGTATTGCTAACAGAATTTCCGTGACCTATAATTTTTAACTTTTGAATAACATCCGGGGACAGGTGCAGGCCTGTCCCTGTTATTTTTTTGACCTTCGGGGTTTATGATATTAAAATCCATAATCTCATAAGATATCAGAAAACCCGATAAAAAAACTCCGAAGGTCTGACTTTTATATTAGTTATTGCTGAATATCTGGTTTGGATTACCGATTTTAAGGAATCCGAAATGGCATTTTATCAATTGAACCGGCATTTATTCTCCCCGGTCAAGTACTTTCTCAAAATTTGATTTCAGTCAATAGACGAATAAATATATTTGTGTGATTTCACCGTAATGACCAGCTTCCTGAGAGATAAATTTCGTAACGACTCAGCTCAATAGGCTGGAATTCAGGGTTTAAGGAAAAGTTGTTGGTGAGCCCCAATGCGTTACCTGAAGCGACCATATCAAATAGCAGGTTTATGCTAACGACTTAAAACGCTAAAGCCTGAATAACCGGCGTTGTTCTAAATTTCCAACAATTTAATGGAGAATAAGCATGAAAAAAGCTGCCAGCTATCTTGATCAACACATTGTTCCCGCGCTAACAGTTTTTAGTGAAAATCGATATCTTTCTGCCATTCGTTCGGGCATGGTCGCGACTGTCCCGTTTACAATTATTGGCAGTATTTTTATTATCATCAGTTTTCTCCCGATAAGTGGCTGGAGTACGATCATTGAGCCAATCAAACAAATTCTGCAGATTCCGGTAACCGCGACTTTCGGCCTGCTCTCGGTCATCGTTTGTTTTTCGATTGCTTATGACCTCGCCCTGCAGGAAAAGATGGAAGCTGTCATGAGTGCGATCCTCGCAACCGCGATTTTTTTGATGATACAGGTAAACGTTGATGACCTGTCAATAAAAATGGATAATTTAGGTTCGGCTGGCATCTTTACCGCCATTATTATTGCTTTTATCACGGTTGAGGTTCAGAAATTTTTCATCAAAAAGAATTTTGTCATCAAGCTTCCCGAAAATGTGCCGCCCATCGTCTCCCAATCATTCCTCTCACTGACACCACTCCTGTTCCTTTTGACAGCTTTTTGGCTCATCCGATTTATTCTTGGCGTGGATATCAATGGCCTGGTGCAGACAGCTTTTCAGCCTGTGGTTTTTGCTCTCAATACACTTCCGGGCATTCTCGTCTATGCGTTTATGGTTACCCTTCTCTGGTCCGTGGGGATCAATGGCGACAATGCGATGGACGCGATAGTTGCTCCCATTTTCCTGCAATACCTGTCCATGAATGTAATGGCCAAGTCACAAGGTCAGCCATTACCATACATTACCGCTTATGGATTTTTCACCACTTTTGTGAATGTTGGCGGTACCGGGGCTACCATCGCTCTGGCTTTAATCATGATTAACTCCAAAGAGCCAGGCTTTCGCAAAATCAGCCGGATTTCATTGCCAACCCAGATCTTTCAGATCAACGAACCCATATTTTATGGATTCCCGATAGTTCTGAATCCCATTTTCATGATCCCGTATATCCTGAATGCCCTGATGTTGACCACTACCACCTATCTTTTGATGGACTGGGGGATCATCGCAAAGCCCTTTATCAATGTCCCCTGGACGACCCCACCCATTATTGGCCACTATCTGGTTTCCGGCGGCGATTGGAAGGCGGCGGTCTGGGGATTAATTTCAATTCTTCTGGCCATGGCCGTTTATTATCCATTTGCGAAGGTGGCGGAAAAGCAGCGGCTGAAAGCGGAGGCGGCCGGGGATAAAAGTTTTATGGAACAATGAAAAACAGATAGAGAAATGAAAATATTAGCGAAGGTATTATGAATCGTGGTATGATATGGCTGTGTTTCGGAATCTGTCTCATGGCGCTGGTCTGTGCGACTGAATCCAACGGAAACAATAAAATATCCATGGAAAACATCATTGTTGCGCTGGAAGAAGGCAAATTTCATGGCTGGCCGGCCAATAATGGCGTTTGGGCCTGGGATGATGGCCAGGAAATTCTGGTTGGATTTTCCTATGGGCGATTTGTTGAGCAAAAAGGTCATAACATTGAGGGCCGGAGTGAAGATGCTGAAGGGATATTAAGCCGCCTGGCTCGCAGCACGGATGGCGGCCGGACCTGGATGGTTGAAGATCCAACGAATTATGTCGGTGATGGTATCGAGCCCGCACCTTCACCGGGAAATTAGGGGAGACCGGTGACCGAAATGGTAATCCACCGGCGCTGGTAGCCCTCAAAGGTGGTCGTTTGGTTTGTACTTATGGTGATCGGACTCGCGCCAAACTTTACGGCCGTTTGAATGCTGACGGTGGCAAAACCTGGGGTGAGGAAATTATCCTGCGCGAAGACTTTCAACCAGACCAATTTGGTGACAAAGACTTCGGCTATCCGCGTCTGCTGGAGAATCAGAAGGGTGAGTTGGTAGTGATGTACTTTTGGGCGACGAAAATGCAGCCGCAGCATTATATTGCCGCGACGATTTGGATTGCATTATTATAGATGTGGCAGAAAGATATTGTAGCAATATTACTTTTAATAAAATAATGTAACCGATCACCGGGTGAAAGCAAACAATTTTCATTTTTTGTGTCCAGGGCAGAAGTGGATAAAGTCTGCCAGAATATTCTCAAGCCGACGGCGCCTCATCAAAAGATCA
>DYKB01000203.1 GCA_020722815.1 Caldithrix sp.
TACGCGTGGTGTGAATGGCGTAACGGCCCAGATCTACGCCAATCCAGCGGCGGCCTAATTTTTCGGCAACGGCTAAAGTGGTGCCTGAGCCACAGAAGAAGTCGGCAACTAGATCGCCTTCGTTGGAGGATGCTTGAATTATACGATCAAGTAGCTCTTCAGGTTTTTGAGTATTATAGCCTGTTCTTTCATGTGATACAGCTCCTATTGGATCGACATCTGACCAAATATCATCAATCACGTGGCCTTTAACTTCATCTAAATATCTTTTAACTTGTGGCAGTCCAGTTTTTGAAAATACAATTATCCCCTTTTTAATTCCCTCATCAATTCTTTCTTGAGACCATATCCAATGTTTCCCAGATGGTGGGGGTAATACTTTATCACCAAATTTTTTGGACGAGCCAGCTCCTTTTTGTGTAAAATCGTGCAATCGGTACCTTCTTCCCGTATCGGATTCAACATAGCGATACATAGAATTTAAATAATCTTCACGATGTTCTTTTCGTAATTGATTGAAGCTCATCTCGTACGTTTTTCGATAAAGAAATATACTATCATGCACATTTCCAAAACCGAGAGTCTGAACCTTTGGTGTAGTTAATTTTTTCCAAATTATTTCATTAATAAATCCTTCTTGTGAGAAAACATGATCTAACAATAACTTTAGAAAATGACCGATATGCCAATCACAATGCACATAAATACTCCCTTGCTCACTCAACAAATCACGTATCAGAATCAAGCGTTCATAAATCATGTGCAGGTAAGAATCCGTGCCTTTACCCCAGGTATCCCGATAAGCTACGGCTTCAAGAATTGATTGTTCTTTTTGTAAAATTTCGTCTTCATCACCCAATTGCACCTGCATTGTAAAATCTGCGCCTACATCAAATGGCGGGTCAATATAAATCAAATCCACCTTGCCACGGAATTTTTCCAGCAGGGAAGCCATCGCCAGCTTGTTGTCGCCCCAGATGAGCATATTGCGGAAATCGTCGCGGTGGGCTTTTTGCACAAAGCCTTCCAGGTCAAACATGCTCCGCTGGGTTGCTTTCTCCCTGTCCAATGGCTCGTCAATAGTTTCAATGTGCTGCAATGGCAGCGGCGTTGTCGGCAGTTTTATAGGGCGGCGGTTGCCGTATTCGTCGTATTTGCCTTCCCAGACCAGCTCGGTTTTCATGGTTGAGAGGGGGTGTGGGTTATCGGGACCGTATTGGGGTTTGTCAGGCATTGGTCACTCCTATTTTTGTAACGATTTATAAAGCATTGTTAATGAAATTTGGCAAAATTTTTTCATTCCTGCGGTTAAAAAAGTCTTGGATCAACTAAACCATAACAATTCAATTAACGATAACCATTCTGATCGATTATTATTACCTGATTACTGGAACAAATTCATGAATTGAATATATCATCAATATATAAAATTAATTTGATCAAATCAATATTTATTAATAAATGAGATACAGGTTATTTTACTATTTTTGAAATATCTTCCCAATAAAACTCGCCAATTTTCCCACAAAAATAATTATCCCGAATCCCTGAGTCCATAATCGCTCCTAAATTGTCAGAAATTTTTACTATCTGAGATCAAAATATGTGCAAAAGCTTTCAAATGGCGGAATATTTTATTGTCATATTGGTGAAATTTTGGAAAATAATGGGGGGACTTTTTCTTGGCGTGATGCAAGGCGAATATATATCGTTTTGCAGTGAATGAAAGCTTTTCATCTGCCAGACAGATGGAATAATTTTATTGAGTGACTGAATGCCTTACAGAAGTTTATTTTATTAACTTTTTTTATAACAGCCCTGAATAAGGCAATAAGGTTGATACTTGTAGAGGCTCAGATGTTACTAAGGCCAATAA
>DYKB01000002.1:0-234053 GCA_020722815.1 Caldithrix sp.
AATAGAGGGTGGTGGAGCCAGGGAAATAGAGGGTGGTGGAGCCAGGGAAATAGAGAGAATAGAGAGAATAGAGAGAAAAAATCATCTAGAAAATTCTGGCTAATAATACTTTGAAAAAATATCGTCTGGAAATTTCTGAATGCTAAAACCCTTGAAAAAAAAATCGGCTGGAAAATTCTGGAGGCTCAGACTTTGAAAAAAAACCATCTGGAAAATTCTGGACGTTCAGACTTTGAAAAAAAAAAAAACATCTGAAAAATTTCAGACGTTGAAATCATTGAAAAAAAAGTCGTCTGTAAAATTCTGGACGCTCAAATCTTGGAAAAAAAATTGCTTGGAAAATTCTGGATGCTAATACCTTTGAAAAAAATCATCTAAAAATTTCCAGGCATTAAAACTTTAAAAAAAGATTATCTGGAAAATTCCGGACGCTCAAATTTTGAAAAAAAAAAAAATCATCTGGAAATTTCCAGATGCCAAAACTTTGAAAAAAGATCATCTGGAAAATTCCAGACCTCCAAACTTTTAAAAAAAAATTGACTGAACATAGAATTTTTCCAAAAACCATCACAAAAGGAACCCAAATGAATCAAGAGAGAAAAGCTGACATTCAACAACAGGATCGTCTCCCGATTTTGACAAAAGCGGCGTATGGTCTGGGAACAGCACTGGACATGTGGGGATTCTGGCTTTTTCCGGCGGTTGCCTTTGCGGTTTTTAATATCTATCTGGGCGTTGAACCCTGGTTAGTGGGACTGGCATTGACCCTCATCCGGGTTTATGACGCTTTCACCGACCCCTTAGCTGGCTGGTTATCTGATAATTTCCGCTCCCGACACGGTCGCCGACGGCCTTTTATTCTGATTGCAGGGATATTAAGTGGACTCGGTCTGCCATTACTCTTTGCCGTTTCACCGGGGTGGTCGACAATCAACTTTCTTGGCGTTTCTGTGATTTTCTGGTACATGATGGGCGCATCTTTACTCTATATTCCAATCATCAGCAGCTTTTCAGTACCTTATAACAGTCTGGGAGCCGAATTAAGTCCGGATTACGAAGAACGAACATCGATTATGACTTACCGGAGCGCGATGCAAAAGATTTTTGAAGTCGCCAATTTTTACGCCTTACGTTTTACGAATCTGGCCTGGTTTCTTATCCCTGGTGTCGAGAATAAGAAAAATACCTTGCTCGGTATTCAGGTCTATACGTCCATTCTGGGCGTGGTGATGGCGATTTTTGCGATTGTCATCTTTTTCCGGGTGAAAGAACGTTATTATGATAAGGTTGTTACCAAAATTAAAGAACGGATTTCGCTCAAAAGTGCATTTTATGAAACCCTGAAATGTCAGCCCTTTCGGATGATGATGGGTTTTGGCGCGGCATTTACACTGGGGACCAGCCTGGTCGGTGCATTAGGTTATTACGCAACAGTCTACTATGTCTGCGCCGGGAATACCATCGTCGGCGATAACTGGAACTTCTGGATGGGGGTTGCCTTTATGATTGGTGGTTTTCTGGGGGCACCGCTTTTAAATCGGGTGGCTGCCATTATCGAAAAACGGAATGCGGTCATTATCGCGGCGGCTATTGGAATACTCGGCTATGGCGGTTCCTGGTTTCTTTACAATCCCTTGATTCCCTGGCTGCAAACAATCGCTTCCGGAACAATGGGAATGGCGGCGGCCGGCTTATGGATGTTGCATGGTTCAATCGGGGCGGATGTCATCGATTATGATGAACTTCATACCGGCAAACGTCGGGAAGGATCTTTCACCGCCTGCGCGTCCTATCTCCTCAAATTGGGAAATTCGGGTGGCTATTTTGTTTCGGGACTGATTCTGGGATGGGCTGGATTCGACTCTTCAGTTGCTGTTCAAACTCCGGAAACAATTTTCTGGATTCGGGCAATGCTGGCCAGTATTCCGGTAGTTGGCTTATTGATTGTCATCTTTTTTATTCTCCGCATGCCGCTTACCCGACAGAAAAGTCTTGATATTCGGAAGGCACTTGAGGAACGGCGGGGAACGGTTTAAATTGAACTTGTTTTTACCACAGATTGCGCAGATTAATTTAATACCTGAAATTCTAAAATGAAACGTTTTTTCCAGCGAAGCTGTTTTCAGTGGGAAATTGACCCCCGCTGTATCTCCCCCATTTTCAAAAAGCGAAAATGGGGGAGAGAATCCGACTTTCTCTCCCCCAAATTCTGTTTTTTGGAGTTTGGGGGAGGCAGGAGGGGGTCTTTCATTGATTCATTACCTCATAAATTTCCATTTTAGAATTTTAAGTAATAAAATCTGTGAAATCTGCAGTTAATTGATTTAGTATCAGAAAACGGTGATGTTAAGAACGGGTACGATATATCTCCAAAATTTAATATCTATTTTAAGCATTTCCTCATAAAAACCTAGTAAGACCTGCAAGGTTTTTTTTTTGTAAGAATCCGGATATTTAGCTTCATCACAGGATTTCAATATGAAAAGCACGAAGGTCTAAATTTTATCCAACCCAATTGAATGGATACCATTTAAAATACTAAAATATTCGTAATTCTGTAAATGATGTTTTTGCGCCTGCTTCAAAAAGCAAACCGATTATCGACTATATGCCATCACAATAAACGCTATCACCGTGAATACCACGCCAATATATGCCTGTCGGGAAAGGATTTCGCCAAGCAGCAAAAATCCCAATACATTTACAATAATAATGGAAGAAGCACCAAACAGGGCCATGGTTTTTCCCACCTGGAGTTGGGAAAATATATATAATTGACCAAACATGGCAACCTGTCGAATGAGAAAATAGAGCAGAAACCACCAGTTCAGGAATGTGGATAGCACGAAAGGATGGCTCCGCATGTTGGCGCGGGCAATCAGGTCGCTTGTGGTGAATAGCAGTTGGGTAACAATAATAATGAAGAGGGGAGATTTTGCCCCGACCATGTTTATAACGCCTCGAAATACGGTTATTTTGGAAAAAGTCATAAAAAACAGACCTTCGCGGTTTTTTTAGATTCATGTAATTTAGTAAAATCACAGCATTTCGATAAGAAAACCTCGATGGTCTGAATTTTTTAACTAATTTTTATTTGAAGTGATGAAAAGCAGCTTAAATCAGGCAGATTATTGACCGTTTTTTTTCTTGACTTCCTTTAAAAAATTTTCCAGTGCGGCTTCATCATACACTAATTTATACTTTTCCTTCAGTTCATTGATATTAGCTTCTTTAACTTTTTGAATTTTTTCCCGCCGAAGGACATTTGAAATAAGCATTTTAGCGCGTTCTGGCGCATCATTTTCATAATCTTTTTTATGCGCTGCCTGATACGCTGCAATTTCAGCCTCGGTCACATTAATTTTAGGTGCGATGAGCAATTCTTTGCTCCTCAATTCAATGATACGCTCTTTGGTTAAGGCGACTTCTCTCGCGAAGTCTGGTTTTTCTTTTAATTTAAGTTCGGTCGCTTCCGCATACATCAAATCGGTACGAATGGCAGTTTTAATAAATTCTTCAATATCCTGTGCGGTAATAATGGGGATTTGAACTGATTTTGAAAATGAATTATACTGCTCGATAAATTTGGCAACCGTCCAAGTTCCTAATTTGTATTCAGCAAGAGTTTGATTTAATATAGTCGGGTCAAAATCGCTGGAGTGAATTTGAGATTTGTCCTTTTGTGTCGAATAGGCTTTCAGGATGGGGGCGATGACGTCATTATTAATCTTAAAGTCATATTTTGCTGATAGCTTATCAAAATAGTCTTTCAAAAAGACATTCAATTTTCGATTCTCAATTCTTTTTACAATTTCCGCTTTTACTTTTTCAAAAGGTGGTCTTTCATGAGGTCGTTTATCCAATATTTTGATAATCTGATAGCCATACATTGATTTAATTGGCGCTGAAAATTCATTCTTATTTAAAGAAAAAAGAGTGTTTTCCAGTTCAGCATCAGGCAGGCCAGCCATAATATAATTATTGACGACTCCGCCCTGAGAACGGGTGTTGGTATCCAGAGAATACTTTTGCGCCAATTCAGCAAAATCAGCACCGTTTTGCAGCAGTTGATAAATTGAATCAGCTAATGGTTTTGATTGCAGCAAAATATAAGCGATTTTTACTTCTTTGTCCAGATAGTTATATAATTCCTGGATTTCGGCATCGGTGACGGGAAATTCTTTCGGCACGATGGCATTAAAGAGAAGTCCATTTTGTTTTAACAAAACATCTTTCTCGGCTTTTTGAAATTGTTTCTGGATAGCACTATCCTGATCCAATTTCATCGCATACCCTTCTGCGACATATAATTTGGTTTCCAAAAATTGTTCTTCAATAAATTGTTTTAAGCCTTTGGTTGTTAAGGTATCGACATTGCTTTTTAATGGACTGGAATTGAACCGGTCAAGCAGTATTTCTTTTGAGAGTATTTGCTCGCCAACTTTCATGATATAGGAATCGTTTTTTTTCCCACAACCCAAAATAATCAGCATGAGTATCATCATACCGGATAAGATATATTTCTGAAGCATCGTGTAACTCCTGGTTTTAAAGTGTAAAACAAGATGGACTATTTAATCGGAAGTTTATTTAATTCGCATTTCTGCAAGAACAGGAAGGTGATCGGAAGGCCAGCGATTTTCCCAACGGTCACTTAAACTGCCATGTCGGAATACGTGAAATTGTTGATTAACAAAAATATAATCGATTTTATTGCCAGGAACCAGTTCCCTAAATCCTTGAAAGGTTGAGGAAGGTCCATGATGGGGCAATGCGCTTATATTTTTCGTATCGAGTAATTTATATAAATTGTTCGTCCGGGCTGAATCAACGATAAGATGATAGAGCTGAGAACTTTCATTAAAGTTAAAATCGCCTGTCACAACAACTGGCTTCTTGTCGGCAATGGTGGGTATCTGTGAAAGAAGAAGGCGGACACTGTTTTTTCGCGCCTGTTCACCACGATGATCAAAATGGGTATTAAAATGATAAAATGTTTTGCCAGTCAGGTTATCCCGAAATTCGCCCCAGGTGACAATCCGTACACAGGCGGCATCCCAGCCACGGCTTCCGGCGACATCGGGTGTCTCGGAAAGCCAGAAAGTAGCCTGTTTCAGGAGGCTAAAACGATCTTTTCGATAAAAGATGGGGGCGTATTCACCGGCTTTTTGACCATCATCACGCCCCACGCCAAATGAACCAAATTCTGGTAGTGCCGTTTTTAAATCTTCCATCTGGTTATCGAGTACTTCCTGAAAACCAACCAGATCGGCTTGATGGAAACGGACCATACTGGTGACCATATCTTTCCGATTGGGCCAGGCATTTCCACTATCGGCAGGTGTATTCATCCGGATATTAAATGTCATAGTCCGAAGATTTTTAAAATTTTTGTCCGCTGGGCCGCAGGTCATGATGGTGATCACGATGAGCATTGAAATACTAAATAGAAAGACTATTTTTATTTTTTGCATTTGTTTTACCTCGAACAATGATTAACCGTTTCAAGCTCCAGAGTTATCAGAGTATAACAATTTAGTAAAAAAAAATATCAAGTGCAATGAAAATTAAATTTTTCAATGGATGTCAAGCTTTTTGAGTGTGCTGCCTGATTTTGGATTGAATTATACTTTTAATTTAATGTATCGTCAGTCGCAATGGGATTATTTATGAGTCCACTCTAAAGGGTCTAGCCGTCAGGTTAAGGTCTTAATTTATATGAAAACAAGCCGTTGGATATATAATAAATATTCAAGGAGAACCATTCATCACCCTCTCCCAGAGGGAGGGGGCGTAGCTATTCCCTCTCTCGCCGGGAGAAGGTTAGGGTGAGGGCAGTTTTTAATTCAACTTATTTTATTATTTTCAATTACTTGTCAGTTTAACCTGACGGCTATGCTCTAAAAGGGTCATTCTGAACCCTTCGAACATGCTTGGGGTAAATTCAGTGAAGCGGAGTGAAAAATTTACGTTTTTTAATAAGTTGCAGGATACTTCGCTTCACGCAGAATGACACGTCTTGATTTATTTAGAGCGGGATCGTTTATAAAATAACAAAATTAAACTTGATTTCTTGTTAAGTAATTGTTATAATTCCTAAAATTCTAAAATGGAAATTTATAAGGGTATGAATCAATGAGAGACCCCTTCCTGCCTCCCCCAAATTCCAACAAACGGAATTTGGGGGAGGCAGGAAGGGGTCTTTCCCCCATTTTCGCTTTTTGAAAATGGGGGAGAGACAGAGGGGGTCAATTTCCCACTGAAAGCGAGTTCTCCGAAGAAAAAACGTTTCATTTTAGAATTTCAGGTAATAATAGAATTGGCTTTATTGATAAAACCGGCGCACTAAAAATTCCGGCCAAATTTCTGGCAGCCAATAATTTTTCGGAAGGATTGGCAGCCGCCAAACTGAATGAGCTTTGGGGATTCATCAATCCAGCCGGCGAATTGGTGATCGAAGAAGATTATGAATATGCTGGTGATTTTAATGAAGGGCTGGCACCTGTTTGTCAGGATAAAAAATGGGGCTCTATTGATAAAACTGGCAATATTGTTATACCATCCAGGTTTGATCTGGCGAAGAAATTTCGTGATGGTCTGGCGCAGGTCAGTATTAATAAAAACTGGGGATATATTAATAAGGAAGGAAATTTTATCTGGCAATCGAAAAAATAGGCATCGCAATAAACTTAGTTTGAACCTGAACTGAAATAATCAAGCGGAAACGAATAGAGGAGCGCAAGCGAATGGCTGATAAAAAGACAGGCTGGCTAAAAAAATTACTTTTTCGAAGTTTATTGATACCGGGTATTATTTTGGGATTTGCACTGGTGATATCGAGTCATTATATATTGGATTATACCTCATCCAATGACTTTTGTGAATTTTGTCATGTGCATCCCCATTCAACAACCGCCTGGAAAACATCGCCCCATTTCAAGAACAGGCAGGGGATTCAAGTCCATTGTGTTTCGTGCCATTTGCCACCGAAAGGCATGGCTTATCTGACTGAAAAAATTAAAGTTGGCGTTCGGGATGTATGGGGAACGCTGGTGAAAGATGTTTCCAAAATTGATTGGGATACAAAAAGTAAATTAGAGTACGCGAAGACCTACACCTATGATGTTTCGTGTCAATATTGTCATGTCGAGCTTTTTCCGGATAGTTTATCAAAAGAGGGGACGGATGCTCATGTTTATTATTTTCATCAAAAAGCGAAAGTGCGCTGTATCAACTGCCATTTAACGGTTGGGCATTATCCAAAAGGGACCAAAGAGATTATTGTACTCGATACATCAACCGTGGCGATCAAGAAAAAAGTACGCCTGATTGTGCCCTCTTCTCCCAACGCCTTTGAGGATTATACAGAAACCGTACCGGGAACAGCCGTCATGTTTGAAATGGTCGCCATACCTGGTGGAACTTTTGAGATGGGGAGCCCGGATAATGAATCGTATCGTGAGGCCGATGAAGGTCCGGTTCGAAAGGTGAAACTCAGTCCTTTCTGGATGGGGAGAACAGAAGTCACCTGGGACGAGTGGGATGCATATTTTGTCCGGAATGTCACGCAGAAGAAGGATTTATATGCTTCAACGACATCGCAAATTGATGCGGTAACCGGGCCGACCCCGCCGTATGGTAATCCCGATCAGGGATGGGGAAAAGGAACGCGACCGGTTATTACGATTTCGCATACAGCCGCCGTTAAATATTGTGAATGGCTGAGTAAAGTTACCGGTAAAAAATATCGTCTGCCGACTGAAGCCGAATGGGAATATGCCTGCCGCGGAGGAACGGCCGGGCCTTATTTCTTTGATGGTAATCCTGGAAAATATACCAGAAAATCCTGGTGGAAGAATATTGTGGGGCCGGATACTATCGGGATAAACCAGTATGTGTGGTATGCGGAAAATAGCAGTCATAAATCCCAGCCAACTTACACGAAAAAACCGAATCCCTTTGGTTTAGATAATATGCTGGGAAATGTGCGCGAATTCTGTCTGGATTGGTATTCACCAACCGTTTATACTGAATATGGTTCCGATTCTCTGCTGGTTAATCCGAAAGGTGCAAAATCCGGTACAGAATACGTTGTTCGTGGCGGTTCTTATCGGTCGGACGCTGCTGATTTCCGAAGTGCAGCGCGTGGGTTTACCGAGAGTGAAGCCTGGTTATTGACCGATCCGCAAATTCCCAAGAGTGTCTGGTGGTATACCGATTGTTTTGATGTGGGATTTCGTGTGGTTCGTGAACTTGATTCGCCTAAGTAAAAATCGAGGTATCCCCTCACTATTCAATGGTAGAATTGGCTTTGACAATCTCAGCTAACGGTTTCTCCGTACCCTGAGCTTGTCGAAGGATACATATACCATGTTTTTTTGAGAGGATACAAAGCGAGTAATTTATTTTTATGAAAGTAGATTCTCTTTATTTTTTTCATAAAAAAGCAGGAGTGTCTGATGAGTAAAAAAACAATTATACTAATTGGCATTCTGGCATTTCTTATCCTGTGTCTGATTTGCCTCTTCTGTCGGGCTAAAAAAATTGAGCAGGATTTATACCAAAAAACGCTCAATGCTTTAAGCCAACGGAATTTGCCAACCGATGTACTTTCGTTCAGTGGGCGTGATGCCCTTATAAATGGGAAGGTTGCCTCGGAAGAAATTAAGCTTCAAATTGCGGCCGTCCTGGATTCTATTAATGGAATTCGGGTGGTGAAAAATGATCTCACTGTTGCCGATTCAACTCCGTTACGCCTGCCTGATTTAAAATTTTCGATGAAGGGGGGTGTACTAACGCTTGAGGGGATGCTTCCCGATCAGGCTTCTGTCGATAGCTTGATGCTGCTGGCAGAAGCTGCTTTCGGAAAAGGCAAAGTGATAAACAACGTGACTGTTGTACCGGGTGTTCCACCGGTAACCTGGCTAAAAGCTTTGCCTGGCGTCTTGAATTTCATGAAATTGAATCTGCCGGATGGTAAAATTGATATTCACCAGCAGGAAATTACGCTAGAAGGGAGCGTCCAACAGCCCGATCAAAAGGATATACTGGAGACGCTGGTCAGGACTTCCTTCGGGACATCCTATCTGATTAACAATTTACTAACTGTATCGGGATCCGTCCCAACTGATGCCGCTACAGTTAAAGCCGAATTTGAATCGTTGCTCTCAGGTTCAATTGTCTATTTTGAATGGGATAAAGCCGATCTTCAGTCCGTATATCACCCAAAATTAAACCAGGTAGCTGAAGGATTAAACAAAAATCAATTTAGGATTGAGGTTCAGGGCTATGCCGATGCGACTGGTGCGGATGGCTACAATCTAAAATTAAGTGAACGGCGCGCTCTTAGCGTTCAAAATTATCTGATTCAACAAGCTGTTAAGCCAAATTTATTGCAAATCAAGGCTTTGGGAGAAGCTCAACCAGTGGGAGATAATGCCACCGAAGCCGGTCGGCAAAAAAATCGACGTGTCGAATTGAAAATAAAGGAGGGCCTGTAAAATGTGGTATTTATGTGCGCAAATGATTCTTTGTTTATTGATAGCAGCCATTCTGGGATTTTTAATTGGCTGGTTATTACGGGGATTGTTTAAGAAACAGGTAGTCGTCGGTGATCTCCGCGAAGATGATCTCAAACTGGTGGTTGGCATTGGACCTGTTTTTGAAAAGCGTCTTCGTGAAGTTGGTATCAAAACTTTTAAGCAGTTAGCTGAATTAACCGAGGAAGAAATTGAACGTTTATCAGAAAAAATCGGTCCTTTCCCGGAAAGAATTCAGCGCGAAAACTGGGTGGAACAGGCGAAAGCTTTTCATTATCAGAAGTATGGTGAACGGATTTAATTCTGATAATTTTTTGACAATTCGCTATTGATCAATTTTAATTGTCAATTTAGCGGGGCCAGCGTTCTTCAATGGTTGGAAATTGGGGGAATTGTCCGTGCGGTTCGGTTTGATACCAGTAACCCACCGAGGCGATATCGTCTGTCAGGGGTTGATATTTAATTCCAGGCCACCAGCCTAACGCCTGGATGGTTACTTTCAGCCGTTGTTCAAAACGAATGGGGTCCATGATATGCCAGCGATAAAGACCATGTTTGGGGACTTCTCCTGGCTCTTTGCGCCAGAGTGGATAACCCAGAAAGGTGGTTGAATAGGTATCGCCAAAGCACCAGGCGCCACCAAAATAATCTTCTGTTCCAGTACCACAGATGGTGGGATATTTTGAATCGCCATCCATAAAGAATTTTATTTCACCTTCGCCCCACCAGCCATTGGAGAGCTGCGTCCACGCCAGAAAAGTGCCGACGTAGTGGCCTTTACCCGCTACAGCATCCAGAATGATGTGCTCAGGATAATTTCGTGGTGTCAGGCTTCGGCGCCACTGGGCGTGAAAATAGGCGGCTTCCTCAGGCACATCCTCTAAAGAATAGGTGATCTGGTAAAAAAAAACATCGATTTCTTCCCAGCGCTGGTTTTCGACTGTGATCTGGCAACTTTTTCGGAATGGCATTGGCCAATAGCAATTGAATCCACCAGAAGGGTTGACCGCAATTGGGAACGAATTGACTTTGTAACGCAAACCATGTCCACAGGCGAAAAAATCACCCAAAGGCACTTCAATCGAAGGCGATTTTTCACCATCCCAGTAAAATCGGAGCACACAATCTCGGTATGCTGCTTCTTTGACGGTAATCCAGATGTGCTGAATAATACCTGGACCTTCAATTTCTGCCAGATTCGTTAGCGAGTTCGGTGGAAGGGTGATACAGGGTCGAACTTTCCAGCCTTCGCCCAATTGGGAGGCCGCATCTTTTTCGGTTGGTTTTGCCTGTGCCCCCTGACCTTTTGTACCAGTTGGATTTTCCGCCGAAATGGAACGTGTTTTCGCATTTGATAAAAGTGGAAGCGTTCCCAATCCGGTATTCAAAAATGGATTTATCGTCATATCAGCGTCATTTTACATTTTTCTAGGTGTGAATGAAAATATATTTCACCACATATTTTGTATTTGCATAGATTTTATCAACGAAATCTGCTTAATCTGTGGTTGTTTTTAGATCATTCCTTCTCGTTTTGCAATAATTCCTGCATCTCTTTGAATTTTGCTTTTTCAGCGGCATCAACTTTGGGGTATTTTAATTTTAAACTTCGTAATGATTTACTAATTATCTCGGCAACGGTTAACCGCATATATGGTTTGTTGTCAGCCGGGATTGCATACCAGGGTGCCCAAGGGCGTGAAGTGGCGTTTAATGTCTCTTGATATGCCTGCATATAGTCATTCCAGAATTTTCTTTCCTGAACATCGCCGGCGGCAAATTTCCAGTTTTTTTCAGGTTCTTCAATTCGGGCGAGAAAACGCTGCTTTTGTTCCTCTTTGGAGACATTGAGCCAGAATTTTAGGATTATGGTTCCATTCAGTGCTAGGTGTTTCTCATAGCAGCGAATTGATTTAAAGCGTTTTTTCCAGATTGTTTCGGGATCAATTTTATCCGGCAGTTTTTGATTGTGAAGATATTCCGGGTGAACCCGAACTACCAGTACTTCTTCGTAATAACTTCGATTAAAAACGCCGATTCGCCCGCGTTCAGGTAAGCAGCGGGTAGTGCGCCAGAGAAAATCATGATCAAGCTCTTCTGGCGTCGGTTGTTTAAAAGAAAAGACCTGACAACCAGCGGGATTAACGCCGCTCAGAACGGCCCGAATGGTACTATCCTTTCCCGCCGCATCCATTGCCTGAAAAATCAATAACAGGGCCTGATGATCATGAGCATAGAGAATTCGTTGTAATTCATCTATTTCCTCGATTAACTCATCCAAACGTTCTTTGCATTCCTTTTTATTGAGAACATCCTTTGGAGGTATCGTGGGGGCGTTTTTATACTTAAATGAGGAATCAAAGGGAACTAAATACGGGCTTCTAATGGCTTCAAACATGGTACAACTCCATTTTTAGGCTTTTACATGATTCAAAAATTATTAATTGCCAATCGAAATTTCATTTGTCAGTTCATCTTCATCATTTTTGACAGGGGGGAAAAATTCCTGTAATTTTTCGCCGACCTGCCGAATGGCCTCGCAAATTCCGTTACAGATTTTTTTGTCCTGAAAATAGGGTTGAATATTTTTTATAATGCCTTCCCAGAACTCTTCCGGAACTTTTTCATTGATACTCTTATCGCCAACGATGGCAAACTTTCGGCTTTTGAGTGCCAGATAAATGAGGATGCCATTATGTAATTTGGTTCGATGCATGTTTAATTTTTTAAAAACCAGGATTGCCCTACGCAAGGGATTTTGCCAGCATCGGCTTTCGATATGAACACGAATTTCGCCCGATGTTGTTTTTTCAGTTTCCTGGATGGTATTAATTATTTGATGCGTTTCATCAGTCGTAAAGAAAGGCTTTTTCATCGTTTCTCCTGCATCTTTCAAATGTGATTAATACACCCGTTACCAACTCCCGCTGGCACCGCCACCACCTGATAATCCACCAAATCCACCCCGGAAGGAGCCGCCCCCGCCACTGCTATGGCCACCGCCGCCGAAGATACTCCCGCCACTGCTTTGACCCCAACCGCCACCGGAAGGCCATTTCCAGACGACAGGGCCATCCCAGGAGTGACGCCGATAGCCTTTTCCGGAGTAGGTTGTGGCTAAATTACGACGGGCTGAGATTATCATCACAATGATGAAAATAATGATGATCAAAAAAACAATGCTGCCAATACCGAATCCCCCCTCCGAGGCAGTAGCCGAATAAGGCATGGGAATTTCATACCGGCCGCCGACAGCCCTGATTATCGAATTCAGCCCGTTGACAATGCCGGCATAGTAGTCATTTTGCCTGAAAAATGGAACAATATCATCATTGATGATGCGTCCCGCCTGGAGATCTGTTAAAGCATCTTCCAGGCCATATCCGACTTCAAGGCGCAGTTTGCGATCATTGATGAAGATGGCCAGGATAATGCCATTTTGCTCATCTTTCAAGCCGGGCCGCCATTTTTCATATAGTTTTACACAAAATTCTTCCAGATAGGTATCTTCCGGAAGCTGTGGAAATATCGCCACAAAAATTTGGGTGGAAGTTTGCACTTCAAGCTGTTCCAGTTGCTGATCCAGTGATTGCTGTTGGGAAACAGTCAAAACACCGGCATAATCATTCACCCAACTGGCGGGACGTTCCGGAATCCCTGATTGCGAATAGAGTGTCGTTGTGATGAACAGGATAAGCCAGATCACTCTCGAAGTATTTTGCAGGCTCCACCAGCATTTCTTAAATTGATTCATATTACAAATTCCTTAGAATTGTACTTTTGGGGCTTTTTCTGCACCGACTTCCGCCTGGAAATAGGCTTTGGGAGAGAATCCGAACACTCCGGCAAAAAGCACAAGCGGGAAACGCCGCACCAACGTATTAAAATGACGAACCGCATCATTAAACCGATCTCGTTCCACTTTTATCCGATTCTCCGTCCCCTCAAGCTGTACCTGTAAATCCTGAAAATTTTTATCAGCTTTCAATTGAGGATAATTTTCAACAACCATCATGAGTCGTTGCAAAGCGGATGAGAATTCGCCCTGTAACTGCTGGAATTCTTTCACTTTCTGCGGATTATCCAAAAATTCTGGTCCCATTTGAATGATTCCACCCATTTTTGAACGCGCTTCGGTCACTCCCACGAACACATCCTTCTCGTGTTTGGCATACCCTTTAACTGTCTCCACCAGATTGGGAATGAGATCGAAACGACGCTGATAAGCACTTTCCACCTTTGACCAGGCGGTTTTTACGGTTTCGTCTGCCTCAACCAGCTTATTATATTGATTTTTTCCCCAAAGAAAAATAAAAAAAGCAATCACACCTAAAATAATCAGAACAAGACACCCTTTTTTCATCGCCAGATTCTCCTTTATGTAACTTATTATTTACCGTCTGTCCAAAAAAGCTTTCAGCGTATTTTTATGAAGAGTCCCTTTTGCGATTTTACAATCCGGGTTGTTGGATTGTTAACCCAAAAAATTCAACAAAAAACATTTTACAATGACAACTCATACTTAGCGGACAGACACATAAAAATGACTTACTTTTAAAATAATTATCCCTCAATTTTTATCGCGATACACCATTGCCATAAATTTTCAAGGGGTTGTGAATTGGTGAATAAAAATTTTTTAAAAAACTTACTTGCATATATAAATAAATCTTGCAAATTTGTCAAGTTTTTTTTAGTATAAGACATGTAATCTCCCAAAATAAATTCAAATACTTAATTCCCAATAAAGGAGGAGCGATGGAAAATTATGAAAAATTGGGTTCTTTTTATTTGGGCCGCGTTAATGATTTAGAAACCAGGAAAACAACTGAAGATTTGGTACTTTATGATTCCAAAGATTTGACCACGCATGCTGTTTGTGTTGGGATGACTGGTAGTGGCAAAACAGGTCTTGGTGTTGCGCTGATTGAAGAGGCGGCAATTGATAACATTCCGGTTTTGGTGATCGATCCGAAGGGGGATATGACCAATTTGCTGCTTACTTTTCCGGATTTGAAGCCAGAGTCATTCAGACCCTGGGTGAATGAAAGTGAAGCCAGCCAAAAAGGTCTCTCGCCAGAAGAATTTGCTGTCAAACAGGCTGAGCTCTGGAAAACTGGTCTGGAGAAATGGGGACAATCCGGTGAACGGATTAAAAAACTACGGGATACAGTTGAATTTTGTATTTATACACCGGGAAGTACGGCGGGTATTCAGCTTTCCATTTTAAAATCGCTTTCAGCGCCGCCGGCTGAAATTCGGGAAGATTCTGATGCTTTTAGTGAACGTATCTCGACCGTGGCGACCAGTTTATTGGGTTTATTGAAAATCGACGCTGATCCCATAAAAAGCCGTGAACATATTTTGATTTCCAATATCTTATCGCATTTCTGGATGAAAGGCAAAGAACTTGATCTTTCACAACTGATTCAGTCTATTCAGTCACCGCCATTCTCTAAAATTGGCGTATTCAACCTCGACAGTTTTTATCCGGATCAAGAACGATTTGAACTGGCGATTGCACTGAATAATTTGCTGGCCGCTCCGGCCTTTCAGTCGTGGCTGGAAGGTGAACCGATGGATATTCAGCAACTCCTCTATTCCAAAAATGGTAAACCACGGGTTCCAGTCTTTTATATTGCCCATCTTTCGGATGCGGAACGAATGTTTTTTGTGACTTTATTTTTAAATCAGGTGCTGGGATGGATGCGGACGCAAGCTGGTACTTCCAGCTTACGCGCCATGCTTTATATCGATGAAATATTTGGCTATATGCCGCCAATTGGCAATCCGCCCTCGAAAAAACCTTTATTGACTTTGCTAAAACAAGCCCGGGCGTTTGGTCTGGGACTGGTTTTGGCCACCCAAAATCCAGTCGATCTGGATTATAAGGGCCTCTCCAATACCGGTACCTGGTTTATTGGCCGTTTACAGACAGATCGTGATCGTGAACGGGTTCTGGATGGTCTGGCCAGTGCGGCCGGTGGTGGCAAGTTTGATAAGCCCTTAATGGAAAAGGTTATTTCCAGTTTGGGCAAGCGTATCTTTTTATTGCATAATGTTCATGAAACGCGGCCGGAAGTTTTTGAAACACGTTGGGTGATGTCCTATCTGGCAGGTCCAATGACACGTAATCAGATTAAAGAGTTGATGGCCTCTCAAAAAGCTGAAAAAGGCAGTGAATCAGCGCCTGCAAAAAAGGTAATGACGAAAACGACTGCGGTCGCGTCATCCGTTCAGCCAAATCTGGCGCCGGATATTTCGCCACTTTTCATTCCGATTCGCAGTCAAGCACCTGCTGAAGCCAAACTGGTCTATCAACCCTATATTTGGGGGAGTGCTTCAGTTCAATTCGTGGATACTAGTCGTGACGTCGATTTTTCTCGGACAATCAAACTGATGACCCCCATCACGAATGACCCGATTCCAGTCGATTGGGAGAAAAATCAACCAATTGATCTGGATGAAAGTGAGTTATTGAAAAATGCTCAGGAAAATCCGGTTTATGAAGAAGTTCCTGAAGCGGCACAAAAGGGTAAAAATTTCCAGAACTGGGCAAAAGATTTTGAGGAATATCTCTTTCGAAGTGAAAAAGTGACGCTTTATAAGAGCCCTTCTTTGAATATGGTTTCAAAACCTCAGGAAACTGAAAGCGACTTTAGAGCCAGAATTTCGCAATCTGCCCGTGAAAATCGGGATGAGTGGGTGGAAAAATTGCGGGCGAAGTATGAAAAACGAATTGCTTCCCTGCAGGAAAAAATCCGAAAAGCGGAAGATAAGCTGGCGGTGGAGCAAGCCCAATCGCGGCAGAAGAAGATTGAATCGGCTATTTCAATTGGCGCATCCATTTTTGGGGCTTTTATGGGTAGAAAAACGGTATCAAGAACATCGCTGAGCCGGGCCGGTCGTAATATTCATGGTACCATCAAAGAGTCTGGAGATGTATCACGTGCTGAAGCGACGCTGGCAGTTCTCCAACAGCAATTGGCAGAAATTGAGGAGGAGTTCCAGCAAGAAGTTGATGCCCAATCTGCAAAATTCGATGCTTTCAGTGAAAATCTGGAAAAAATTACCATCAATCTTAAAAAAACTAATATTTTTACGAAGCTGGTTAATTTTATCTGGCTTCCATTCTGGCAGGTAAGCGGGAAGCCGGATAGCCCGGCCTGGTAATTTTTTGCTGATAGAGAATCTTCGTTCGGGCTGGAGTGCAGGCCTCAGCTTGACAGGCAAAGGACGATATGAAGCAAAAAGCGAAGAATTTCATAATAAAAAGCATAAATTTTTTTCTAATTATTTGGTTATATGTTGGCGTATGATCTATCAATGGAGATGATTCATGAGTATCAGTCAAATTGCACGTACCATCAGCGCTTCGCCAACGCTGGCGCTCAATGAAAAAGCCGCGATTTTGCGGGAAAAAGGCGAGCCAGTTATTCATCTGGGTGGGGGTGAGCCCAAGAGTCGCGCCCCATTGGATGCGATTCTGGCCGTGGCTGCACACCTGAATACTGGTGAAATTCGCTATGCACCCGCAGACGGTATTCCTGCCTTGAAGAAGGCCATTATTCGTTACACCGATGAAAATTATGGTCGCCTCGTCGCTCCGGAAAATGTTATTGCCTCGGGCGGTGCTAAACAGGCGATCATGGTCGCGCTTCAGGCCATTCTCGACCCAAAAGATGAGGTGATTTTCCCTTCCCCATATTGGGTCAGTTATCCGGAAATGGTAAAATTGTGTGGAGCGATTCCCGTAGCTGTTCCGCCCGAGGATGGGACCTTTTATCCACGTATTCAGGATATTGAACAAAGGGTCGGTTCCTATACCAAAGCCGTGATGATCAACAGCCCTAATAATCCTTCAGGCGTGATGTATTCCGAGCAATTTATTGCGGATATCGTTCAATTTTGTGAAAAGCGTGATTTATATTTAATCATGGATGATATCTATCACCGGCTTGTTTTTGATGGTAAAAAGTCTCCAATCTGCTATCAATATGCGAAAAACCTGGCTGAAAATTCAAAATTAATTCTTATCAATGGCGTTTCAAAATTATATGCCATGACTGGATTTCGAATTGGCTGGGCAATTGCCAATAAAAAGCTGATCGAAGTTATGACCAACATACAGGGCCAGCAAACCTCCGGACCTTCGGTATTATTACAAAAGGCGGCTGTTGGGGCCTTGAACGGAATTCAATCCGGTGTTGAAAATTTGCGTACCACATTGGAGAATAATCGCAACGTTCTGGTGGATCGTTTAAAGACTTTTGAAGGCGTCAAAGTTTCCAAACCGGATGGGACGTTTTACTGTTTCGCCGATTTTAGTGCGTATGAAAAGAACTCAACCAAACTTTCCAAATTTTTGATTGATAAAGTACTGGTACTCACCATGCCCGGTGTTGAATTTGGCATGGATGGCTATCTGCGAATAAGTTTTTGCGGCGCGATCAATGAAATTACCGAAGGAATCGAACGGATGAAATGGGCATTGGATCCGAATTCGCCCAATGAACTGTACATCGGTGACCGAAAACTGGTGAGGGACTGGCTATGAGCAAATTCCTGAAATTTAATAGTCCCGCAGCGGCGCAGGCAACTGAACTGGCTGCTGATTATGATTTATCGAATCATGGATTAATTTTTCTCGATCGTGTTTTCTGGAATTTACCGGAAGAGGCCCTGTATGAAGAAGCGATTTTTCGGAATGAAGGTCGATTGGTCTTCAGTGGCCCGTTATTGGTGAATACTGGCAAACATACGGCGCGTGCCGCAACGGATAAATTCATCGTGCGGGAAGAAACTACCGCTGACAAAATCTGGTGGGGCGAATATAATCGACCTTTAAGTGTTGAAAAATTTAATGCACTGATGGCGCGTCTTCAGGCTTATTGTATTGACAAAGAACTGTTTGTGCAGGACTGTTTTGTTTGTGCTGATCCCGAATATCAGATGCCGATTCGAATTATCACCGAGCATGCCTGGCAAAGTCTTTTTGCCCGGAACATGTTTCTCACGACAAATAATCGTGATCTTTTAAAACGTTTTATTCCAGAATTCACTTTAATTTGTGTTCCCGATTTTAAGCTCGATCCGCGGATTGATGGCACTCGCAGCGAAACAGGTATAATTTTAAATTTTGCAGAACGATTGGCGATCATCGTCAATTCGTTTTATGGTGGTGAAATTAAAAAATCTGTCTTCACATTACTCAATTTTCTATTGACCTTCGATGATGTACTGCCAATGCATTGTTCAGCCAATGTTGGGAAATCGGGTGATGGGGCCCTTTTTTTTGGACTGAGCGGCACTGGGAAGACGACGTTGTCGGCAGATCCGGGACGACAATTGATTGGGGATGATGAACATGGCTGGAGTTCCGGTGGCATTTTTAATTTTGAGGGTGGCTGTTATGCGAAAGTGATTCGTCTTTCGGCAGCGCATGAGCCGCAAATTTATAACTGTACCCGTCGTTTTGGAACGATTTTGGAAAATGTGGTTTTTGATCCGGTTTCACGTCGGATTGATCTGAATGATGATATCATCACCGAAAATACCCGGGCATCGTATCCCCTCGATTTTATTCCCAATATTGTGCCTTCGGGAATGATTACCACCCATCCGCGTAATGTTATTTTCCTGACCTGCGATGCTTCCGGTGTAATGCCGCCAATCGCCCGGTTGAATCCGGCTCAGGCGCAATATCACTTTATCAGTGGCTATACTTCAAAGATTGCAGGTACTGAAATTGGCCTCGGCATCGAACCACAAATAACTTTTAGTGCCTGCTTTGGAGCACCTTTTATGGTGCGCCATCCATATCAATATGCTGAAATGCTCAAACAACGCCTGTTGAAACACCATACACAATGCTGGCTGGTGAATACCGGCTGGGTTGGTGGTCGTTTTGGCGTGGGAAAGCGTATCAGCATCCGGCACACTCGTAATTTATTAAATGCCGCCCTGGATGGTAAACTGGATGCTGTCAAATATCGTACGGACAAACTTTTTGGTTTTGAAGTCCCCTTAAGCTGCCCGGATGTGCCTGAGGACATTTTAGAGCCATCCAATTCATGGGGCAATAAGGAAGAATACTGGCAAAAGTATGATGCCCTGGCTGCGCGGTTCATTGATAACTTTAAGTTGTTTGAGAAAGAGTGTTCGCCGGAAGTGATAAATGCGGGACCTAAACGGCTGAAAATTTAAATTTTTTTGAATTGCTATTTGAATTTTGACTCAGGAGATTCTTTGCCATGCAAAAGATGCAAGGCCCAGAATGACAGTCTGTCGGGCGTTGTCATTCAAAGTGTAGCAAAGCATCTCCTGAATTCTTAATGCGATTCTTCTTCTCGTGCCAACGCTCCGGCGCTGGAATGCCGGATATGACGCTTTGCGTCATAGTTTTTTGTTCTTCTCGTGCCAACGCTCCGGCGTTGGAATGCCTGATTTGACGCTTTGCGTCATAGATTTTGCATAACAAGCAGAAATTACTAAATCGGGTATTTTTTATAATCAAAATTGTCAGTTAGTGAATTATTATTTCCCCAAATATTGAATTTCAAAGGAAAGGATTCGCAAACTCTCAGCCCCTGTAATCAATGATCCAACAACAAATTGCGGATATTGCTGCGAAATTGTCACATAATGATAAAGCTCAAAAGTATTCACGCCACTTGAAAAGTAGAAAATTCCAGCCTCCCGCTGGGTTGTATGTGCCGGTCCCGGATCATCTGCAACCACTTTGTACTGACCCACATTTGGATCCGATGGCCATTGAACATTCTTATCACTGTTCCGAACTGCCAGATAGAAACTTTCATTTTTTTGTTCATCACCACTATCATACTCAACTTCTGCGGTTACTTTATATCGGCCAGGTTGATTGATGGATACGCTGGCTGCATTTTTTTCAATCTGCTTGATCGTCGGATGAAAAGCACCAATTTTATAGCCACAGGCAACATGAATTGGGTCTTTTTTGAGGTAGACGATGACTGTATCCTGAACTGATTTTTGACCATTTGCATTATAGGCCGTGGCGGTTACGATGCGGCTTCCGGGCGTATCAAACCGTATTTCTGACTTGCCATTCAATCCAACACTGCCAAGATAATCAATATCCACCCGTTGGGCATTGGTACTCTGCCATTCGATTTGAATCGGTTCGTTTATTAACGCGCTGTCAGTTACCTGTATCGTGATTTCAGGCGATTGTCCCGCAACCCGTTTGACGTATACGGAATCTTTGGTGGTTCGGGTCAACCCGTCCTTGTTATAGGCAATCGCTGTCAATATTTTCATTCCCGGCGTTGAAAAAATTTTCTCTTCATTTCCTTCACGACCCCGAATCCCGATTCCCTGATCAATAATAACCTGGGTACCATCCGTTTGCCATTGAACATTCACTGGTTCACCGGTATTAACAACCTTGGGCGTTACAGTTAAAGTCAGGCTGGGAAAAACTGGATTTATGGGATCTGGCGAATAAACAATTACTGTATCCGACGCACTCCCGGTCATTGAATTATTATATGCGGTCGCGGTAATGATTCTTTTTCCGGCGGTTGTAAAAATTATTTCGCGTTTTCCATTCAAGCCCGGATTATCAATATAATCAATATCAACACGAGTTGCATTTGAGGATTGCCAGTTGACCAGAACAGGATGATTGACCAGTGCTGAATCCGTCACTTCAAGTGAAATTTGAGGCGATTCGGTCGTACTTAAGGGCTTAAGTTGCAAATTTTCGATTGTTACACTATCCTCAATCACTCTGGTGGCTCGGCTCAATGGCTGAAATCCCTTTTTTGTTATATTAATAAAATATCCCGAGGACGTTAAAACCACCGCAGTTTCTTTGCCTAATCGTTGATGGATCATGACGCCCGCCATATCATTTACCTGTATTTCGCTTGAATCCTGATCCACTGTAATTAAAAGCTGCCCTTTATTTTCTGGAATTCGATGCATTACCGCCTCAACATAGACTGATTTGGCACGCATAATTTCAACACTTTGGCTATGAACCAGAAAATGTTCTTTCTGAATTCGAATTGCACAAATTCCTTCATCTTCAAGCTGATATTCCAGCGGGGTCACGCCAATTTGATTTCCATTCATAAAGACTTTGGCTTCGTTGATTGGCTGACCATCATCCTGCATGGCGGTAATATATAATTTGGATAGCTCAATGATTTCTGGATTATCTGTGGTTTCGGTTGGCAGGGGAGCCTTACTGCAACCGATGACGCCAAGTAGTAGTAGGGCGATTATTTTAATAAATACTTTCATATTTTATTACCTCCTTGTCAATCACGCTTTACCGAATTTAGATCGCTTAATTAAGTTTTAAACGAAAATTCGTGGTGATTAGCGCTCCACTGCTCCAATATTCATCCGTTAAAGAACTTAATTTGCCATACGTGTAACCCACATAAGTCTCGAAAAAGCGCCAGTTAAATTTAGGTCCAATTGTTATTCCCATGATTTTCATGGTCCAGACATCGGATTCAGTTAAAAATTCCCATCCGGAAAAGACACCAGCTTTAATGTGCCACCATTCTCTGGGGTAGAGGTGAAAACTTCCCATAAGAAGTGCATCACCCCGTCGACTTGTGGAGCGATATTCACTCCAGGGAGTAAATCCGCCCTGTAATTCAAATGCCCAATCGAGACGTTTCAGGGCAATTCCCATATAGGGGACACTCAAATCATAAGGTCCCCCTGCGGACCAGACCATAAAACCAGTCTTGATTTCCCAATCGGGAGCAAAAGTAGAATGCATTAAGGGATATTCATTGAACACCCGTTCCGGTACAACAGGGGCTAATGATGGATCCGGTATCAATGCCGTCATACCTTGTGATTTATCTAACGCACTTAGAAGTGCAGTCAATGAATCAATCCGATTATGGGCATAATCAATCTGTTCTTGGAGCTTGAAAATATCCGGTCGTTTCGGTTCCCAGACAACTTTGACACCGCGAATGGGTTCATCTGTCGTGCCAATCTGGCCTTTATTATAGCGTTGACGAAGCATACTGGCCCGTTCCAGTTTCTTTGCCTGATCCCAGGTATCCGAAACTTGATGTTTCACTTTTTTGCCGAATAATTGCCAATTTGTTGGATCAGCACCTCCTAAAAAAGATACTTCAATATCAGTCCGTTTCATCAGACTATCGATGAACGTTAATGTTGCCTTATCAATTGTTGCGTCGGAAAGATTTGCACTGCCGGGTGCAAACGTCATTAACCAGAGCGAGCCAGAAGTTTGGGCTTGCAGTGGTTGCGCGATCGCATAAAAAATAAGAAGCGTAAAAATTATGCGAAATTTTTTAAATTTATATATCATATTCTCTATCCCCTTGATGTTAAATTTTAAAAATTTAAGAAAGTATATCGAGAAGTTGCTAAACTCGATATTTTAACTTCTATTAGTATTCCTTGCAATAAGCATACCAAAGTGTGTACTGATCGCCAATGATAAAAATTAAGTGACTTAATTAATTGAAAATAAGTAAATTATAAGATTTATAAGAATGTTAAATACATTTTTGTACTTAATTGTCCATACCTGATCCATAAAGGACAAAAATATTTTAAAGGCATTTATTTAATTGTTTTTATTGGACTTATTTGATTGTCTCATCCCGGTTCTCAAAAAATTTCCGGGGATACACGTTGGGAGAAAAAAATATAATTATCTATAAAAAATGAACTTAGCGATCATTTCCTGATTTTTGATTGTGTATCAGAATGAGATCAAAAAAATTGAGATTGTATACGATTTGTGACACCTGTCGACTCAGCGATACAATTAATTTATTCAATTTCTATTCCAAACAAATTTTGATATTTTTTTCATCATTTTTAAGCTTGCTAACTAATTGTTTTTATATAAGATAGATGATAATTAAGTTGTTTTTACATCACATGATAAGATATCAATTTTATTACCTTTTATGTAAGAAAAATACTTGCAAAATTGTATGTTTATGGTTATTATTTAAGTTGTTAGAGATATATCTTAATTCGGGGGGAAGGTTTATCTCATTCTGGAAGATTAGGAATTCCTTTGACGCATTTAATTTTATATTTACCGGATAACTTAGAGAGGTGTTTATTATGTCAAATGGTTTTTTTAACGTTCCGATTCCGCGAAACGAACCGGTACTGAATTATGGTCCCGGTAGTGCCGAAAAAAAGGCTTTAAAAGCCAAAATAGCAGAAATGAAATCCCAGCGAATCGAAATCCCTTTGATGATTGGTGGGGAAGAGGTTCGAACTGGAAATTTGGGGGAATGTCGCTGCCCCCATGAGCACGCCCATATTCTGGCAACCTGTCATCAGGCGGGTGCAAAAGAAGTGGAAATGGCGATTCAGGCGGCCCGAAATGCCTGGCCTAAATGGGCCGCCATGCCCTGGCAGGCACGTGCGGCTATCTTTTTAAAAGCAGCCGATCTCCTTGCCGGTCCGTTTCGTTCGATTTTGAATGCTGCGACAATGCTGGGACAGAGTAAGACGGTCTTTCAGGCCGAAATCGATTCTGCCTGCGAACTTATTGATTTTTATCGCTTTAATCCATACTATATGCAGCAAATTTATCAGCAGCAACCCAATTCCTCCCCGTTGTGCTGGAACTATCTGGAACATCGCCCCCTGGAGGGATTTGTCTTTGCGGTAACTCCCTTCAATTTTACTTCGATTGCGGGAAATCTGCCAACTGCTCCGGCAATGATGGGAAATACCGTTCTCTGGAAGCCGGCTTCTTCTGCGGTCTACACGGCATATTTTATTATGCAACTCCTGAAAGCTGCTGGTCTGCCTGATGGCGTCATTAATCTAATTCCTGGTGCTGGCAGTCAGGTCGGAAATCCTGTTTTAGCCAGTCCTTATCTTGCCGGTATTCATTTTACCGGATCAACGGCCGTATTTCAGAGTATGTGGCGAACTATCGGGATGAACATTGATAAATATCATTATTATCCCCGGATTGTTGGCGAAACCGGTGGTAAAGATTTTATTTTCGTGCATCGATCAGCAAAAGTTGATGAAACAGCGGTGGCTTTGATTCGGGGGGCATTTGAATACCAGGGGCAAAAATGTTCAGCAGCTTCTCGTGCCTATATTCCTGAGAGTATTTGGCCACAACTCAAAGCGCGAATGGAATCGGAAATGAAAAAAATTCAAATCGGCAGTCCGGAAGATTTTCGAAATTTTGTATGTGCTGTCATTGATAAAGCTGCATTTACTTCAATTACAAGCTATATCGAATTTGCTCGAAATGCCAGCGATGCAAAAATCATTATGGGGGGGAAGTATGATGATTCGAAAGGCTATTTTATTGAACCGACCGTTGTACAAACCACCAATCCCAAATTTAGGCTGATGGAAGAAGAAATCTTTGGCCCGGTACTCACTTTGTATGTTTACCCGGATGATGAATACGCGGCAACGTTAAATCTTTGCAATACCACATCGCCTTATGCGTTGACCGGTGCCATCATGGGGACGGATCGGCAGGCAATCGTAATGGCAACGGAAATTTTGACCCATGCCGCGGGTAATTTCTATATTAATGATAAACCTACCGGTGCTGTAGTTGGTCAACAGCCTTTTGGAGGTAGTCGTTCATCCGGGACCAACGATAAAGCTGGTAGTATGGTGAATCTGCTCCGCTGGACGTCACCCCGTTCGATTAAAGAGAATTTTACGCCACCAACCGATATCGTTTATCCACACATGAGCGAAGCTTAATTTTGATTTGAAGTACGAGCGTGGTATTTTACCACGCTCATTTTTTTAAGCCATCTTTTATAATGATTATGATGTGAAATTTGATAAATTTGGAATATCATTCATGTCAGGTTATTTTTTGCGATGTTTTTTAATTTTGATGCTGATTCTTTTGGCCTGTGATCTTTCGGAAAATGAGAATTATCCATCGCGTCAACATCATCTGGCGGAATGGCCGTCCCGAAAATTGAATCCTTCAATGCCTTTGAATTCAACCGGTGATATACTCTGGGCGACTGGACTTTGGAATTGGGGCTTTACCGGCAATGTACAGGTCATTCATCACACTAATTTCAATGCGTTACCCATTCAGATCCAATCGCAGGGTGTTCCGGTTAATGTAAAAGGCGGTTTATATTATCCGGCCTATAATCTGCTGGAAGGCGAAACCGACTCGGCGAAAAGTAATGTTGCCTGCAATCCTTTTGAAGCTGGATTTCCTCAGCCAATTGCGTCATATATTGCACCTGGGACCTCCATCTGGGGTCCTGTTAATGGAAATAATTCGCCGGCAAGTGCCTGGACAGACCGGGGAAGTCCAACGGTATTAAATTGGTACGGCGTGGATCTGGGGGAGATAAAACGTATTTCCGGCGTTATGGTGGAATTTTTAGATAATCAGTACCAAACGAACTGTCGACTGCCAGAAGATTACTATTTAGAATATGAAACAGGACAGGAATGGCAAAGAATTCCAGGTCAACATCCATATCCTGAAAAAGCTGCTTCAGGATTAAATATCGTTACGTTTCCGGCACTCAATTTACAAAAAATCCGAGTGGTTTTTTCATCGTTTGCGAATTGTTTTACCGGACTCTTTCGGTTTCAATTGCAGGGAGACGGGGCGCTATTGCCACAGGTAAGCGAAAAAAAAATGATAACCCAGGATGATGTTTTGATTTCATTATTAGAATTAACCAATCCATCCTGGTATTTTCCGCTTGACATTAAAATTAAGGCGGGAACAGCCTGGGCAACTGCTATGGAAAAAAACAGTCGTTCTGGAAGCGTGACTTTTTTTGATCGGGAATTTTATTTACTGGCAGGTTCGCCGCAAATGAGTGATGGGGGGCTCAACGAATTAGAAAGCCAATTCCAGCTTAAGCCCCGCGAAAAACGGACTTTTCGACTGGTGATGGCGATCGCGAAAGATGAAAAAACGGCCAGGTCGCGCGTAAAAAATTGGCTTAAAAAAATCCGACCATTAAAATCACATCAAAAAGAGTATGCGTCCTGGTTTCAAGAGAACATACCATATTTTCATTGTTCTGACAACTGGTTGAATCATCTCTATTATTTACGCTGGCAAAATTTGCGACGAAATTATTATGCACCGGAAAGCGGATTTTTAAAATTTCCCGCTTTCGCTGCGATGCGGGGTGATTTTTTTTACTTTACCGGCACCTATCTGTCCGGTTTCTCAAACTTGTTACAGGAGTTACGCTGGCTAAAGGAAGCGCATTGGGGTGAAGAAGCTTTTTTAAATTTTATTGATAACATGAGTATCGACAATCAGTTACCAGCGATGATTTTTACCAATTCAATTGAATATACGGAAAATCCAACGGAAAGCCTGTTCCACGCCCTTTATCAATTTTATCTGGCACAACTCAATACTCATTTCATCTCAGCGCAACTTCCCAGGATGAAAAAACATGTCGCAGCATCGAAACTTAATCTTGAAAACGACACTTTGGCGTTTTTTTCAGGTTCAATGAGCAATAAGAACAAATTTGGAAATACGAATGAATCACCCCTTTCCGGTTCAGATTCAACCTTTAAAAAAATTCAGAATTTGTTTCCAGCAATTTCTGCTTATTACCAAAATTGTTCTTCAATTGCATTGATATCCGAACTTGTCGGCGATTTGGGTAAACCGAATATCTATTCTGAACTAACCCGTCAGGTTCAAAAATTGATACAAACAGGTTTTATCAATCCAATATTTCAATTATCACCAGAATTTGTATCTTCAAACTCCTGGATTTTTCCCTGGTATCAGGTGCGTGAATGTCTGACTGATTCCATGAAACAGGAGCTCTGGAGAAAATTTTACAATTATCTGGAGTCAAGTGAAATGATTACGACTCCTTTTACCATCGAAGATTCGGCGGCGAATTTGCCGGGAATTGAAAAGATGAGGTCCGATCTCACCGAACTGAGCACTTTCCAATTTTCAAATTATCTTTCTTTTTTGATTCAATTCCTGCATGAGAAGCCGACCAGCGATAATGAAAAAAACTACTTTTGGAAACTTTTAATACACTATGCCACCAGACAGAATCAGCAATTTGATTCGATTAATATACGAACGAATACTGAAGTCTTACCCGAAATTTCTTTTCAAACACCCAAAAATGTTGAAACGTTCGCCCACACCAAATTTACTGACTTTTTAATAACGGGCTTAATTGGTCTGATTCCTTCTCGCGACCGGAATAAACTTCTTTTCGATCCGCTCGTACCCCCTGAGGTCCTGGACTTTTTTATGATGGAGAAAATACCGTACCATGGTCATGAAATCAATGTCGTATGGGATAAACCAGGCGGGATTGATTTTCTGAATGATCAGTTGGATGGTTTTCAGGTCTATGTTGGCCGGCAATTAAAAGTGAATGAGCGGACATTACAGCGAATTGAGATTTTTTGGGATGAATGATGAGTTGATGGCTATTTTGTCTATGTTAATAAATTTAAATTCTCTAAAATTGCTATTCCGAAGTATGAGATTGGATCCTAAGTTATTTTAATAAAAGGAACCACCAACTCCTCCAGCGAAATCCCCCCATGGGCGTAACGAACAAATTTTTCCGTTTGTTGAATTTTGAAAACGACTGGCGCTTTGAGGAAAGCCAATCCGTTGGCAGCAGCCTCCGCCAGACCAAGCCTCTCTTCAGAGAAATAGGCAAAATGTTTTTTGTCGGCCTGAATTTCCGGAAGCGCCAAATAGCGCCGATGTTGAGCTGGTTGATCCTGATTTATGATTCCCGCGGCGGGTCCATACCATTTTCCGGATACCTGAATAAATCCATGATCGGAACAAATAATTACCGGGCTATCTGAAGGAAGTTGTTCCAGAAGCGGTACATAAACTTCCTGAAATTCACGTTGGATTTCTTCATAATTTGCTTGGAGATTTAACGTTGAATGATGGATTCGCTGATCAAATAAATTTATATTAATAATTTTAATACGTGCTTTCGATTGTTTTATTATTTCTATCATGCGATCAGGCGAATTTGACGGGTAGTCCGTAAAGGCCTCAATTTGAGCACCGGGTACAGCTTGTTGGATTGCTGCCCATTCTGCGGTGGATTTGATTGGACCCGTTATCACAAACGGCCTTCCCACATCGGTTATGGAAGGGATTGGAAGCAGCATCGATTGAATGTGGAACTGGCGATTCCGAAACAGACGTTCAAGACCTGGTTGAAGGAATTTCCAGCCATCCCACCGCATACCATCAAATAAAATCACAAAAAGCGCGCCTGTTGTGTTTTCTTTTAAGTATTCCTGGATGAATTGAAAAGAAAGTGTCTTGCCAGGATGTGTTTGTTTAAACCAATCGTTAGAAAACGAATAAGCGGAGGCAAACCAGTCAACAAAATAGTCGTGAATTTTACTGTAAGATTGTTCTATCAGGCGGCTTAATTTTTTGAGATTTGTTTCGGTCAGAATTGGGTGACGCTGCCCGCTTGTTTGCAATGTTTCCAAAAGCAGTGGAATCCGGCTTATTTCATCCGGATACAATCCCTGAAGCAATAGTTGAATATCTGGTGACTGTACAGCTAAAAAATCATCTATCTTTTTTCGGATGCAAAAAAGTTCAACGGTACATTGAAAAAATTTGAATACCTGAACAAATGGGTGAATTGTTTCGGGTGATTTTTTAAAATATGTATGAATCAAGTGATGGGTATTTAAATTGTGCAGCATCTGCTGATATTTATTCAAATCAAGGTGGTCCGGATTGCGGAGCAGGTACTCGATGGTTCGTTTAATCACAATTTTTAAAGGTTCCGTGAGATAATTTTCATTTTTCAGGTATTCTGACCAACCCTCAATATTATCAGCTTTTAAATGATTTTGGAGATAATTTTCGATTTCTTCCGGAGACGTAAAATAGTTTTTTTCGAGATCATTTATCTGATCCTGAACGAAAAGAGGCGCTTTAATCGCCAACTGTTGTTTTAAATCATCGACGCTGTGATAAGGGGTGATTTTACGTGAAGAATCGATATTTTTTAACCAGATTTGTTGAATGAGATCCGGTTGTTCCTGATACGGCTCCAGCCCGGGTGCATCAGTAAATAATTTTTTTTCAACGCTGCTGGCAAGCTGAGGATAATTTTGTTTAAAATTTTGATATTTATTCCCCATCATTGTTTTAAAATAAAAAAGCGTTCCCGAAACCATATCAAATTTTCGGGTAACATCGAGTTCCAACAAGGCAGCAGCCAGATAAATTTCTTCAGGATTGGCCAATTGCAGATCGGGATGGCCTTTGATACGCGCGAGGGCTTCGATGATGCGCCAGAAATCATCTCCTTTGATCTCGTTTGCTGCTTCCGACCAGTGATAAGAACTCGAAAAATTGAGAATCGCCTGGGGAGTTACGGCGATACATTCACTGCGATATAAATAATCTAAAATGATGCGGTTTTCATTTTCAGACTTTTGAGAAATAATACAAAAATTGCCTGTTGCTGGATCATCTTTCACAAATTCCAGTTCACTCCGCAATTGCAGGTCATTTTCAAAATAGATGACATGGAAAAGAATTTCATGGAGTAATAATTCACACAAACCAGACAATATTTGAGAATTATCCTGAAGAAAGATAAAATTCGGCGGATCGGAAATTTGTTGGGCTAAAAAATTTTGAATAATTTGGGATTTCATAACATTAAATCAATTATTGCGCGCGCTAATGAGTCACTAACTTTCTGTCATTTCACCCTTGTGAACGGTATTCATAACTTATTCATTTTCAGGAAATTAAATAAAACAATGACAGGCAATAAATTAAAAGAAAAAGGCCTTCCATGAGAAAGGCCTGGATAAAAATCAACATTTAATTATGCAACAAATTTGGCATTTTTCTGAATTTTTCTGATGGCCGTGGCAATATCATCCATATCCTTTTCCGTACCCAGAAATTGATTCTGGTTAAACCAGATAGCTTCTTCAAAACAGGCTTTTTCGGTTTCGGGTAAAAAGACTTTTGTATAATCCTGTCCGATATTGATAATGCGGCCAGCCGGTCCGAAGCAACTTTTTTGAAAAACAGGCTGCTTGTGAACGGGCAATGAATAACCGCCACTGATCTGGATCCCTTCGGCTTTCATTAAATCCATAAATTTTGCTTTTGGGATATTATTGAAAGCCTCTTTTTTATAGCGCCAGATAAATAAATGAATCGAGTTACTGGTTACGCGCGAATCTTTTTTTAACAAGCCAACGCCTTCAATATCAGCTAGCTGTTTGGTAAGATATTGCGCATTCTTTTGTCGTAATTCAAGATATTTCGGATAGCGGTTGAATTGCACCGTTAAAATAGCGGATTGGAATTCAGTGATTCGTAAATTACTACCAAAATAAAAATGTTCATACCATAATCCGTCTTCAGAACGACCGCAATTATAGTGGGCACGACACATTTTGGCAATTTGATCATCATTTGTCAGGATGATTCCACCTTCACCAGCGGTCACGTTTTTGGATGACTGAAAGCTAAAGGCACCGGCATCACCAATCACACCAACCTTGCGACCGTTCCAGGCGGATCCCCAGGCCTGGGCAGCATCTTCGATGACTTTCAGCTTGTGGGCGTTGGCAATTTTCAAAATAGGATCCATTTCCGCCGGTCGGCCACCAAAATGAACAGGCATGATGGCGCGTGTTTTGGTGGTAATCGCGGCTTCGATTTTAGTTGGATCGATATTATAGGTTTCCGGATCAATATCCACAAAAACTGGTACGCCACCCGCTTCAATGATTGCTGAAGCTGAAGCAATAAAGGTATAGCCGGGAACGATGACTTCCTCGCCCACACCAACACCAGCGGCAAGCAGCGCAATTCTTAATGCGGCTGTTCCACTCTGGATCGCGATTCCATATTTGGCGTCGTGCGCATTGGCATATATTTGTTCAAAAGTTCGGGTTTTATCGCCATGAAGGCTGCCCCACTTTCCACTTTTTACAACTTCGGTAACGGCATCAATTTCCTGTTGATCCCAAATCGGCCATTTGGGAAAAGGCGTCGTTCGTACGGGAGTTCCGCCGTGAATGGCCAGTTCTGACATAATAACCTCCAGATAATAGAAAAAAGAAGTGTAGAATAGCGCTATATAATATATGAGCCTACACTAAAAAGACAGTTTTTATCATTCTGAATGGAGTGAACAGAACGATCTGTTTTCAATAAGATTAGCGATTCGTTTTTCGCTCAGCATGACAGAATTATCCCGTTTAGAGTGGACTCATAAATAAGAATTAGATTTTTGAAACATACTGAAAATGGGAAAATAAAAAAACACTTAAAAAAAGAATTCTCCCTTTAAAATACGAAATAAAACTAAAAATACAATTTAAAAAATCAGATTACGCAACTCTTAGTAAACGTTTTAACTCACTAACAGCAGAGGCTGCATCCGGTGCATAACCATCGGCACCAATTTCATTTGCATAATTCTGGGTTACTGGTGCACCACCAATAACGACCTTGATGCTATCGTGGACACCGGCGTTATTGACAGCTTTGATAGTTTCTTTCATATTGAGCATGGTGGTGGTAAGTAAAGCTGACATTCCAATTGCACCAGCACCTCGTTCATTGGCCGTGTTAACAAATTTTTCTGGCGATACATCAACACCTAAATCGATTACTTCGAAACCAGCACCTTCCAGCATCATGGACACCAGATTCTTGCCGATATCGTGTAAATCACCTTTCACGGTTCCAATCACGACTTTTCCAATAGGTTTGACACCCGTTTCGACCAATCGGGGCTTTAAAATCGCCATTGCACCTTTCATTGCCCGGGCGGCAATAAGGACTTCAGGAACATAAAATTCATTATTTTTAAATTTTTCACCGACAACGTTCATTCCCGAAATAAGGCTATCCAAAACCTCTTTCGGGGTAACTCCGTTAGCCAGTAATTTTGTCGTTAATTCTTGCGCTACTGGCAGTTTTCCAGAAATTATACTTTGTGCCAGTTCTTTAAACATTTCCATCGTTGCCTCCTTTAACTGAACGATCGATTACGAATCAAGAAAATTAATTAACTGTCAAATAATTTATTCTACTCAGTCAGATTACATTCTGCTGTCATTCGTCATACCGCGCTTGCTACGGTATGAAAAATCGCTGGGTTTTGCAAAGGTAAAATTCTTCATCAGTAAAAAACGCTTCCTCAGCATGACATCAACCGAGAAGCATTTATTCCAATAAGTAGCGCTTATTAACGTCGGTCTGAAAAAGTCACTTACAATACTTTGCAATACGTCAATAAATTCAGAATTAATCAATGGCCAACAATCAGACGCAGATCAGAACAAAAATGTATTTTTTTTTAAAAATCTTTCCTGCGATACTAATTTAATTATATAGACTTCACCTCGATCACCAGTCGCAAAGAAATCGAAAAATTGTAAAGTTGGAAATATACAAATTTTGATTCAGAAAGTCAATAAATTCTTAATAAAAAATAACATATAAATAATGAAATTCCAGGACAATGAACTATTGATAATACTGAACCGCTGCCCAATAAAATGGATGTCGATATTCTTTTTTGGAAATGATATCTTTTTTCACTAGCTGTAACGCAATTGATAAATTAGAAGTTAGCTTTAGTTTTTCGACCAGATTATTGATGAAACGGGAGGATAATTCTGGCGGTATTGGCCAGTGTGAGACCATAAAATTTTTTGATCCTAACATTTTCAGCACATCATATAACAGGAAATAATTTAAATTGTCAAATTCTGGAATAATTAACAGATTCGTAAAAATCAATAACGTTTTTGCATTAAATTGCAAGGTGAACCATTGCGCCTGATTAATATTTTCACTGTTTTGATCAAATTTTAGCTTTAAAAAGGAGTTCGATGGCTCCGGGGCTTGCCATTCACCCTTAATTCCAAATTGAATGATGCCGGTAAGCTCCTTTAATTCGCTTAGAATGGCTAAAATATCAGAATCGGCACTGTTAAATTCAATTTTTTTAAAATTTATTTTATTCGTTTCTAAAAATTTTGGTTTGAAAGAGTCCGTATTTTTTCCATTAATTAATGTAAAATCAAGTGTTTTAGTCTGGCCTTTATCAAGATTTTCTGGAAGCGCCTGTCCGACTGAAATATATCTGACTGCAATTTTTTCAATTAAATATTCCTGCCTTTCAACATCCCAGAAAAGTGTTTCAAATGGAAATCCAGCCAGGGCAGGAGCCGCCAGGATGATGAGTTCAGTGCAATTAAGCAATTTTTTTTTCACCGGCGATAACAAGTGCCCGGATAAGTTGGTTAAAATCGTCGCTAGGGTCGCATAATTTTGATCGACGACAGCCGCAGAAATTGATCCAGATCTAAGTATATTGATATTTTCATAAAATTTTTGAGAGAGCTCCTTCAATTCTTTGTTCGAAACGTCTACTTCATAAAAAAAAGAAGTATCCGCCTGAATTTGTAAAATAACAAGCGATTTTTCCAGGGGAATGTATTTCAATAATATCTGCCCCGACGTAAGTGAACGCTGGATTTCTTCCAGGGAAGTTACCGGATAGGCAAATAAATTATTATAATTTGGATACCGGCTGTTTATCTGTCCGCGAAGAGTTTGGAGCTGCATCCGGATAGTCTCTTGATAGGCCATCAGGGAAACAATACGAGATACATTCTGACTGAGCAATTCAGTCCTTTTTTCATCAAGCAGTAATTTTTGTATGGCCCGGAGTTGTTGATTATTTGTTCGGATTTCATTTATTTTTTTCTCAAGAATTGAATCAGCGATTTGTATATCCAGATTGAGCAAGGTGTAAAATAATTTACGTGCATACAAGCGTTCGCTGGTTTTGAAAAGAACTGACAGCCAATCCTTTTGTGGAATATCTTTAGCCAGGATTGTTGCAACTTTGATAGCCTCATTAAACACATCGATTTCGGATTTGGTGAATTCTGATGGCTGAATCATAAAGGATTTCTCTGGTTCAGTCAGTTCAATCGAATTAATTGCCTGCCGGTAATATTGGAAAGCTTGTGAATATCGTTGTTGTTTAAGCATAACCAGTCCCATACTGTAATAAACTCGCCAGAGTAAACCGGGATCATTAATGCGACTGGCAATATCCAGGGCTTCGGAAAGAACTTTCATGGCATTTTCATAAGCCCCTTGTGAATAATGCAGATAACTCAATTTATTGAGACTGGTAGCTTGTAGAACCCGATCGCCGATTTTTTTAGCAATATCATAAGCGGTTGTAAAATTAAATCGCGCCCGATCAAATGCCAAACGCTGATAATTGACCTCACCGAGCCGTAAATTAACCAGGATTTGTCCCTTTTCATCCTGTAATTTTTCCTGTAAATCAAGGGATTTCAGCAGAAAGGACTCCGCATTGCGCAATTCGTTTTGATTATAGGCGATTATTCCTAAATTTAAATAGTTATCTTTTAGTCCCCGTTCATCTTCAATCTCTTTTTGAATTTGGGCGGCCTGATCGAAAAATAATTTAGCGCTGTCAAGATGAAAATCATAGAAGTTGAGGACGCCCAGGTAGGTGATAATTCGCGCACGCCACCATTTTTGAGTTTCGGTCCGGACGTGAGTCATCGTTTGATGATAAATTTTTCTCGCCTGGGTATATTGACCCAGCATGTAATACGTCTGACCAATACCGGCTTGGATCTGGATGATGTCATCAGACCAATTCTGCTTTTGAGCGATTTCCAGGGCTTCACGATAGGCATGAATTGTTGGAAAATAATCCGAAATTCCAAAGTAACTGCGGGCAATTTCTTTGAGCGTAATAATTAATTCACGCTCGTTTTTCAATTTTTTATAAATTGAACGGGCACGATTGAAAGCCTGAAAGGTTCGGCTAAAATTCCCGATCTGATAATAGACTTTGCCCCGTTTTAGATCAATACTGGCAATTTTTATGGAATCACGACGTTCTTCATAAATTTTAACACATTTTTCCCAATTATCTGCAGCCAGTTGATAGCGTTTTTCATAATATGCTTCCTGTGCTTCGGTATCGAGTTGCCAGGCATACTTATCAACCCCGGATAATTTATTCTGCTCCTGGGCGTTGATGATGGAGAAGGAGAGAATTATCAGATAAAATATTAGGTAGTTCTTTATTTTAGTTCCAACTGTTTTTGAATAATTCCGCCTTTTAAACAATCCAGACAAAGAGATACCTTGCCAGAACCAGCCACGATCCATTCGATTCGTTTTATCTCTTTGAACCATAGACCCTCCTTGAAAATCATACGATCTGGTCTTACTTTTACCCGGGTAACTGTCCCTTGCCATTTATCCGTCACGATACCGCCAGAAATGACTTTAATCCTGTCCCCTTTTATCGTCAGAATATCCGGGCGATAAAGCTGATGTTGTTGAGCTTGCTTTGAAATGGTGGGAATCATTTTTTTATTCGTTATCCCTACCTGTATACGATATAAATCCGATTTAAGTTTATTAATTTTTAGCTCAGCGAATTCTGGAATTGGCATTTGGTCCGCATGAAACAGCGTAAATGCACAATTTCGATGACAAACTTCCGGCAATAAAAATTCTGGATCAATGCGATGTGAAAATTTTTTCCAGCCGCCAATCTCAATTTCACCATAAGTCGGATGTTGAAATGGTTTCCAGGGGATGAACATTGAATTAAACTCCAGAAAATCATTAAAAAACATGCGATCTCTATCTTCCCGATAAAAACGTTCCTGCCAATCACCTTTTATTTCCTGGTTAAAATATTGCGCGGTGGAAAAGAGTTCATTCGTAAAGGAAAAAATGCCCAGATCCTCATACGCCCAGGTGATAAAACCACCGTAGACGGTATAAAGATCTTCACCAATGATCATGTAATGATAAAACGGCAAAATTTTCTCCCCTTTTTTGCCAAGATGATCATAAACTTTAATATCCTCATTGAGATAATTTCCATAATTTTTACTCCCCGGACCGCGCAGGATCATTCCACCGGCGTTATGATACCCCTGCACGCCGGCAATGTTCGGATGCGTCATTAAAAATTGGGCAATGGCCTGACTCTCGGGTAATGAGAGTGGGTAATCATCAGCACCATATTGGATATAATTTGGCTGCCAGTCACATGGAAAATTTCGGTTCGGATCATAGCCACCCGCACCATCTTCATTCACCCTCCCGTCGCCATCATTATCGATACCCTCAGAACCAAGATAGGTATATTCGCCCGGTTCATCATCACTTACCCGGATCATCATTCGTGAATCCTGGGGATCAATTTTAAAGCGACCTTCCCGATCAAGCTTTCGCATTTGAACGATTTCACCATCACCATCCAGATCGTCATAACCATCCTCGTCGAACCGCCAATCCTGATCATTATCAGTTGGCTTCTGACCGCTGCGCGAAGAATTTGAATTATTTGGAAAATCAAACCAGTACGCCCTGCCATCCGGATTTACGGTCGGTGTGATGTAAAAGACACGACTATCGACTAATTCGGTGATATTATCGATTTTTTGATAATTTTCCATTAAATACCAGATTGTATACAAGCAGACTTCTGAGCCTTGAATTTCATTTCCATGAATATTGGCATGAATATACATCGCTGCTTTATTGCGGGCAGCGCCGGTTTCTGGATTGTTTATCGTAACAACCCATAAATCGCGGCCTTGATAACTTTTTCCCATCGATTCAAGTTTTAGAAACTTTGGATAAGCGTTGACGAATTGCTGTAAAATTTCGGTTAGTTCCTCATAAGAATGATAATGTGTCATATTGAGTTCAAATTTTGCTGAACCTTCCGCTTTATAAGTTGAGACAATAATCAAAAGTACGATGATAACAACGGTTAAAACTTTTTTCATTGGAATTCCTTTTATTTTCAGTCGTTCAAATTTATTTTAGGATAATTGCTTGTTGGAGTTGGCCGGCGGTTTCTGAAAGTACTTCCAGGACGATTTTTGAGTCGCGTTCTTTCAAAATAAGCCATTCGAGTTTCTCTTCTGCACTGTCGAGGACCAAATTTTTCAATTTCGTCTGCTTTGTTCCTGATAAGAGTTGTCCGGAATTCAGGTTCAAACGAACGATGACGGGCTTGCCCAATTGTCGTTCCTGGGCAAAAATAGTTTTCACCGGCAAAAAACCGGTTTTGGTTATTTTCACGGTTAACAGATAGACCGCGTCGTTTTGTTTCTCACAGTTGATTTCTGATATTTTAATTTCCGGGATTAAATTCGCCAGATAAAGTGAAAAGTTTAAATGATTTGGTGCGGATCCGGCCAATAATTCAACAGGCGGATTTGATTTGAAAAATGGGTGAAAGCCGCCAATTTCAACTTCACCTAAAGTCGGATGTTTAAATTTTTCCCACGGAAGAAAACCCTGTCCCTGTCGAGTGGTATCCATCCATTTTAGCCACGATAATTCCTCATTGGAAGAGGATTTCGGTGGCGGATTTTTTATTTCTTTTGGTTTCTGGGTAGATTCAATTCGGGTCGAATCACTTTTTCGTTCGGGATTTTTTATGGTTTCCGCTTGTGGCGGCCACCAAATTCGCGTGGTAAACGCAGGAACGCCGAAATGAAAATAAAGCCATTGACCAAAATTACCAGGTGTAGACTGAATGGGGAAATTGCCTGTTGTTTGGGTCATTTTTTTGTAAATTTTTGAAATTTTTTGAAAATAGAATAAATCCTGTGGCTCGATATTTAATTCTTCCAGTCTTCTTTCGCGACGTGAGGTGGCTTCTTCTTTTTTATTTTCGGAAAGTTGTTTGGCTGGCCGCGATGGGGGATTGAGTAAATTATCATCAAAACCATAAATTTGAATCAAAGCAATTTCACGATGTGCTAAAATAAAATCAACCAGTGCGTGTGTTTCCGGTGCACTTAATGGATAGCTACCGGCATGCGTTTTGAAGCGGGGATACTTGTATGGAAAATTCATGTTCAGGATTGTCCCACCGGGTGGATCTTCATTATATAATTCGTCACCATCATTATCAATTCCTTCCAATTCGACCCGGTAAATTCCTTTTTGACCTTTCAATGGATCAGCTTTCCTGAGTAAACGTGCATCTGAACTATCTGAAAACCATTTACCATCAGAATCCGAAAGCCGCATCTGGGTGATCAGCCCATCCCCGTTAAGGTCTTCCGGCCCGTCTTCATCAATAAGTCCATCATCATCTTCATCTTCCGGTGAAAGGTTGGTTTGCGTTTCGTATTGTGGTTTTTGAAAATAGTGCTGAGCTGCATCAAAATTAACCGAGGGGATTAAATAAAAAGCGTGTTTATCGACTATCCGGGTGATCGAATCGACTTTCCCATAATTTCGGGTGATGAAATCTGCTGTATACAGAATTTGTTCGGTACCGGCGAGATGGTTTCCTTCCAGATTTCCGATAATACAGATAGCTGATTGGGTTTGATTTTTCGTTTTTTCTGATGCACTAATGGTGAGTAGCCAGATATCCTTTCCACTTTTTGTCTTTCCAATCGATTTTAGATCCGTCAGTTGAGGAAATTTTTCATGGATTGTTTTCAAATAATTGGTGATTGCAGCATAATCATGATAGTGATTTAATTTAAAATCAGCATCCAGTGCGAACACAAATTTTGAAATGAAAGTGAACAAAATAAATATGGCAAATACTGATAGCTTTATAAAAGTTCTAAATTTCATGTTACCTCACAGATTTTTGGGTAATGGTTGCGTTTTTTTATTTTAAATGATTCAGGAATGCTGCTAAAATCAAATTCTAAATTGCGAAAACTGGTAATGCCAGATTTCTAAAAAATAATATAAATTCTTTAATAAATGCTTAACGGGCAAATAAAGGAGCAGACTAATTCGGTTCGACTTGCCAGATTCCTCCTTGTTGGGGCTCTGCAAAAATATTTTGCTCTTTAACATAGTGTGTCACCACTTGTGCGACCCATCGCGGATGCTGCCAGTGAAGTTCACGAATAGAATCTTTCACAATCCACTGCGTAATTTCAGGAATTTTACTGAATTGTGATATGGTGGGTTTGATATTTTTATAAAAAGTTGATTCTGAACCAATCAATCTTAATATGGGTGAATAAATACGTAATTTATCAAGTTTTGCGCCTTTGGGGTCCAATGAAATCTGAAGCAGTTTAATAAATGTGGACTTCTCATTGTAGTACAGGTCCAACGCCTGATCGACACTGAAATTACGCTTTTCCAATTCAGACATGCGATTCCATTTTGATTGAAGTTTACGCCTGGCGTGGGTATAACTCATCCAGCCGCTGGTCAGAATAATATGATAAAGGGACCCGATTAGCGGTGTTTGGAAAATTGTTAAAAGTGACTGATAAGGATTTTTTTGTTCATCCTGATTTGCAGAAAAACCTTCAATGATAACGCTTCGACCCGTACGTAATGGAAAATGTTTTGCCAATTCCAGAATAATATGACCGCTGTATCCGAATCCCAGGTATGAGGCAGTATCCAGATTTAATCGCTCCAGGAAATCAATCAAAAAATTAGCCAGCTTCGGTGGGCGAAAATCAAATTCACCCGCCTGATCACGACTTTCCACATTCATTAAATCGGGACAAATACAACGAAACTCGCGGGAAAGATTCGGGAGTATTGGATTCCAGGTGCGATAACCGCCCCAAACATCGGGGAGGCAGATTAAAGGCGAGCCTTCGCCAAATTCAACGTAATGTATTTTAAAATTTCGAATGACCGTGATGCGATCGCTGCCAAACCGGGCATTTTTTCGCCGGTTTGCCAGTCGAATCCACGAATTGGCAACTGAGATGAGAAAAATAGTGATAAAGAATAAAATTGTGAGAATTACAAATTTCCACATTTAACGATTTTGCCTTAAAGTCTCAAATTTCAGGTTAAAACACAACGACCTGGGCGGGATGTTCATCAACGACTTCTCCGATACGGGCAACGGTGGCTACACCAGCCGCCCGTAGTGCATTTTCCAGCGCTGCCGCTTTGGGCGCCGGTACGATGATTAACAGGCCACCTGAAGTCTGGGCATCAAACAGGAGCGTTGAGTGTTCCCATGAAAGTGAATCGGGAATATGAACTTTATTTTCGAGAAAAAATCGATTATTTGAAGTTCCACCTGGCACGAAACCATCTTTTACCAGTATCAGTGCTTCTTCAAAGATTGGAACAGCACTGGCCTGAATCTTTAAACCAACCTGACTGGCTTTTGCCAATTCATAACTGTGTCCCAACAGGCCAAAACCGGTAATATCGGTACAGGCATGAACACCAATTTGCTGCATCACTTCGGCAGCCGTTTTATTGAGGGTCGTCATCACTTCAATTGCTTTTGATTCAAGTGTTCCGAGCTTTTCTCCCACCTTCAGCGCCGTGGAAATGATTCCTGTTCCCAGAGGCTTGGTCAAAAATATCACATCACCCGGACGCGCCCCTGCATTTGTTACAATTTTGTCGGGATGGATGATTCCAGTGATGGACATTCCATATTTCAGTTCATCATCCGTGATGGTATGCCCACCAACTATCAGTGTTTTGGCTTCAGTCGCTTTATCGAATCCACCACGTAAAATTTCAACAAGAACAGCGTTTGAAAATAGTTTTTGTGGAAATCCAACAATATTCATCGCCGTAAGCGGCGTTCCCCCCATGGCATAAACATCACTGAGCGAGTTGGCCGCCGCGATCAGGCCATAAGTATAAGGATCATCCACAATCGGCGTAAAAAAATCGACTGTTTGGATCAGCGCAATTTCATCAGTTAGTTTGTATACGCCGGCATCATCAGCCGTGTTCAATCCGACCAGAAGTCTTTCATCATTAATTATTGGTAATTGTTTTAAGATATCGTCTAACTCCGTTAGACTTAATTTCGATGCTCAACCGGCACACTTAATCGTCTCGGTCAGTCTTTTTAACGTCCTATTCAATATTCCTCCCAGGATAGCGTATTCTTGAAATTTCGTTATACTTTTGCCACAACAAACACTGCATCGCAGTTCACTCAAACAGGATTTTGCCGAATGTGTTGATGACGTTTTTATAAATTCACATCAGCCAATTTATGACAATAATCTAATTAATTTTTTCACGAAAGTCAATCTTAAATCCAAAAAAAAGCTTCGAATAAGAATTTCGAAGCTTTTTTTCATAATGAATGGATTAAGCGATCACGGTGACCAGATTCTCGGTATGATATCGCGGCTGGATTGTTCAGTTTTGGGTATAGATGGCAGCATATACCCTTTGCTCCATTTACGCCCCAAAAGAATCCGGGTAATCCACCGATAAATTTTAAATCGACCAAGCTTTGAAGTTTTCATGGCTACCTCTCATGATCAGGGTGGAATGGAAATTAGATTTGTTAAGGTGAAGCGGAAATTAAAATTAAACTCGGTTTCAGGCTTAGGCTTTTATCACACAATTTAATACCAGGCATTCATTCGTAATTTTGTAAAACCTCAATGCGGCATTTCCACCTCTGCTGACTCGTTCGCAAATTAAATACCATTTAGTTTTTAAAAACGGAATTTCTTTAAAAAATTTATTATTAAAAAAATCATTATAAATATATAAATTTAATAGAGTTGACCATATACTTTCCATTGATTTAACTTATTGGAGAATGAGGAACTTAAATTTTTTTAACAGATTTTTACGAATCATGAACAATTCAGGATGTTTTCGATTGAGACATTGTATCATGATCAGGCAATCAAATTGAATTATAAATCATCCTGAATAGCTTAAAATGCGGTTTATCGGGATAGGGCAGGGAAGATGTCTATTTAATCATTTCGTACAAGTCCTGGATGATGTATTGGACATTGGGATAACGTGCATTGGGATTTCGCGCCAGGGTATTGATAATTATTTTATCAAAAAGCTTGTTCAGTCCAGGATTTATTTCTGATGGTAATTGGGGTATATCTTTTTTCAGATGATCACGAATCGTGATGAGCTCATCACTATCCAGTGGCCGTCGCTTGAGCAAAAATTCATATAAAAGAACACCAATCGAATAGACATCCGTCCGAAAGTCAGTATAATTTTGAGCAATCTGTTCCGGTGGTTGGTAATTCAGCGTATCAATCCAGTTGGCTTTGTTGATTTCGGCTTTGATAAAATTCGTTCCATTTCCGAAGTCAGTGACTTTTACTTCATCCTGTGAGGAAACAATGATATTAGCTGGTTTTAAATTTTTATGGAGGATATTTTGTTGATGGGCAAATTTTATTGCCATACAAATTTGAATAAAAATTTTCACCAATCGCCGCACATCATTCAGATCGAAATTTTTCGAAATTTCATGAAGATTTTGCCCTTCAAAATATTCTCGCGCCAGATAGTAGAATCCCGCTTCTTCGCCAACATCGTAGACTAAAATAATATTCCGATGATCCAGTTTGCCAGCTTCACGGGCTTCGCGCATGAAATATTCGGTCAGGGAAATCGTTTGTTTTTGATTTCGGATGGGCAGTGAACGGACTGTTTTTATCAAAACCATCCGTTCCAATAAATTATCCCGTCCCTTGTAAATTGAATAAGATTCTGACGGGTCCAGTTCCTCCAGAATTTCAAATCGACCCAATTTTTTAAGCATACCGGTTCGCAAGCGGGCCATTGGATCAACCCAATCAATATGATAAATTGTTTCGGGCTGAAGATTGTATTTAAGGGCAAATTTACCTAAATTATCAACCCGAAAAGTGACATTATGAGCAGCCTGCTGATAAAAATGCTCGGAAATTAGTAAACGATTATTTTCATTTAATTTACCATTTGTATTTATTTCATTAAGCTGGAGCAGCGAGTTGAAATTTTTAAAAAAATTCAGTGCCTGAAGCTCCGGGTTGGGAAGAAGATTCAAACTGACAGATATTTCACACCGTTCCGTCACCGGAATTTTTTGCTGCTCTTTTTCAAAGATTCGCATAACTTCTATGATATCGTTGACCAGTTCTGGATACCAGGAAGTCAATCCAAGACAGCTTTCAACGGTAAATCGGAAAAGATATTTATTTTTTCGCCCCAGATGTTCAGTGATTGTTGAAACTTGCTGTGAAAAAACTTTCTTTTCCGGCTGGTTTAAGGATTGATTTGCTGGTATTTTGAGATTATTAAACTTAATGGCAATACCGACGATATTTTGATTTTTATTCAATATTTGTTGAAGCAATCGTCTATTCGGCGGGGTTGTTTCGCCGGGACTTTTATTCATTCTTTCCCAGATAACTTCAAAAAAATCAATATTTAAATATTCAAAATTTTGACCAGTAAAACCCTGTTTTATAATTGTTGATGGGTGAACATTTTTAAAGAAAAACTGGAATTCTGAATCTTCAACTTTTTGAGATTGTTTTTGTTGTTCGAAGCTCTGAAAAATAAGTAAAGAAAGTGTATTAATGAATTGAACATCGGCAATTTGTTGTAAGACTAAATCCATTTTAAGTAGTTTATAACCGAGTTCGCATTCCTCCACCGTCAGGATGAGTGGCTGCCCTTGCTGAGCAAAATATGCCTGCTTTTCATTTAAAACCCGACCCATACTGATTAAAAAGTCCTGTACCGGTGATAAACGATATTTTGATTTCAGTATTTCGAGGGGATGATCATATTGGTTAATTTTAAGGCTTAATTCAACAAAATATTTTAATGCTTCTGATTGATATTCCGGAAAATCGAGCCCTTTTTCAGCAATGGTAAGTGCCGATGTCACATCTTTTTCTTCCAGATATTTTTTGATGAGTGCTGGTAGTATTTTCCCGATATGTCTAGATTTCAGATTTATCGCCTGGGTAAATATTGAAATCACTTCTTTGTCGACACGTTTCTGGGCTAAATAAAATTCAGCGAGAACATCACAGACCTCTCTGTCTTGCGGATCAAATTGTAATGTTTTTCGATAAATATTTATTGCTTTCGTATCCAGCCGCTTAAGACGGATATAGGCTTTACTCAGCGAACTGTAGACGATTGGCTCTTCAATTCCCAGTGACAAGATTCGCTCATAATGCTCAATGGCAGTAGTGAAGTTTTGTTGCTCCATTTGAGCATCGCCCAGCGAGGTTAATAATTTAATTAAGCGAGTTTTACTGTCCTCTAATTGATTCATATTGAAATAATGACTCTAATGTATTGTACTCTTTTTGTCATGACTAATAATAGTTAGGCACCAGCGGGTGCAATTTTTTTGGAAATAACATCAAGTTCTGAGAAAAGCGATTTTTGAATTTTGGTTTCAACCTTTTGAATTTCATTTTCCCATCCTTCCAGATGGTATTGCACGACCGTGAGGCTCACGATATCATGTTTATTCCGGTCTTTGATTAAATTTAAACGCAGTGCCCGTTCATAGACCTTAATTGCCAGCGCATCTTTTCGGTTTTCGATCAAATAAATATGCAGCAGCGAAAGGCAGAGTTGATCGCTCATGACGCCTGTATCCAGCAATCGCTCATAGATTTTTTGGCCCTGATTATGTTTCCCTAAAAGTAAAAAAATACGACCGCGGAAGCCAGGACTGATAAAATAAAGTACCACCGGAGAAAAGATGAGAATCGCAACCAGCGTGATAAGAAAAATCTCGGCAACTGAACGACTGCTTTCTGTTTGAATCTGGTTTTGCGCGAGTTGTTGCGATTTATCGTGTTGTTCTTCGGCAAATTGGAGTTTCAGGTTGACATCTTTGAAGTTTGGATTTTGCGACTGCACTTTTTGAAAAATAAGAATGGCTTCCACCCATTTTGCATTGCGCAGGAGGTTTTCACCATCTTTATAAAGCTTGTTAAGATCAAAATCCTTATTCATTGCCGCGATTTTTTCCTGAACCAGTGCCTTCAATTGCTGGACATCCTGATAATTTTCATCCATTTCAATGAGTTTGGAAAGAACGGAATTGGCCAAAATCCAGTCCTCATTTTGAATAGATTGTTTAACATGTTCGTAGTAACTTTCTTTAATAGAAATTGTGCCAATCTGGTTCAGTCCGGTCTGAGCTTTTCCCAGATTAATTTTCGCCAGACGATGTTGCGGATCTAGTGTCAAAACTTTTTCAAACGAAACAATGGCTTGTACCCACTTCTGTTTCCGAAGCTGACTCAGACCTTCACGATAGTATTTATCAATTATTCGCTGTTGCATGGTATTTTCCAGCGAATTTTGTGCAATTTTTAACTGTTCTGCTGCCTGAAGATGGTTTGGGTTAATGCTTAAGACGGTTTCAAAGGATTTAATTGCCGCGTCCCAATTTTTATTTTGCATATATTCGAGACCTTTTGCGTAGGTCGTCTGTTCCAGGCTACTGGTGCGAGTCGTTGCTTTTTGTGAGACGATTATTTCTTCGGCCAGATTTTCTGGCTTGATTTGATTTTGCGCAGAAGCGGCCCAGGTCTTTTCCTGTTTCTGAATTATGGTCAATTCACGCCGGGCAATTTTTAGTTTTTCGCTCACATCGCGATAAGTGGAATCAGTCTGCAGGATACTTTCAAAAATCAGAATGGCATTCTTATATTGCCTTGATACAAAAAAATTATTTGCTTTTTCATACTCTTCATTGATTTCCTGCAATTTTTTAGCCCGGTTGACAGATTGTTGATATTTTTGAATATTTTTGGGATCAATTCGTGCTGATTCATTATAACGTGCAATCGCTCCTTCATAATCTCTGAGCGCAATTAGAACCGTGGCGAGTTCATCCAGCACTAAAATTTTTTGCTCTTTATTATCAATTAAATTTAATGCGCCAATCAATGACTCCCTAGCTTCCCGATATTTGCGTGTTCGGGATTGAATCTGGCCGATTTCAAAAACAATTTTAAATCGTAAGTTCGGGTCCATATCTGAAGGACGAGAGAACAAGGCACGTCCTAAATAGTGGGTTGCCTGCTCCAGATCGCCTTTTTTCCGATAAATTGTTCCCAGTCGATAATAGGATTCGGTATATGACGGATCCAATGCAATGGCTTTTTGATAAAAAGTAATTTTTTCATCCAATTGACTGGCACGTTCACCTTCGTCGAACCAGCGTTTGGCGGCTTTATTTTGCGAAAATGTCGGAAACCACATTCCCGATATAATTAATATGAATAGAAGCTGTCGGATAATTTGCCGTGTTAAATAACTCGTGAACTTCATATTATTCTCACCCTTTTTTGGATTTGATTTTTGATATTTCTTTGTTTAAAACTTTTTCAAGCCTTGTAATCTTTTCCGATTCAGTTTCTCCCTTACTCAAATAATAATAGGCAACCAGGGTCGAAATTTCACCTTTAAGGCCGGTATCCGGGTCCAGCCGAATCAAACTTTCATAAACTGGTATGGTTTGTTCATCAAGACGTTTCTGGCGATAATAAATCTGAGCCAATTCGAGTGTTATTTCAGGATTTGAATGATCTTTCGCCCAAATTTTTTCATAAATTTGTGCAGCTTTATCATAATATTGTCTTTTAATATATATTTTTGCCAGATATTCCGGTCTCATATAGAAAAAAATCAGCGCAAAAAGCCCGGCTATCACGATTATTCCCATTGTGATGAAAATAGATGAATAATTACTCTCTGATGTTGCTGGCCTTATCAATTCTCCCTGGCTTTTCTTCAACCTGGCTTTAGCTTCGGTAATGAGTGCCTGGACATTTTTATAGTCAGAGTCCACAACTGCAATTTTTTCAAATGCGATCAAGGCTTCAAGCCAGCTCTTTTTTTGCATCTGCTGAATACCCTGATTGTAAAGCACCGTTACCAGATTGGTTTCTGATGTGTCGGCCAAAAATTTTTGAGTTTCTCTTAATAAATTTTTTGTATCGCGATAGCTGGGATCAATATTTAAAATCCTTTCTAAATAATTGGCAGCATTGATCCAGTCTTTATTACTAATCGCATATTTTGCCTGACGATACAATTGTTGTTTGGCCTCTGCCAGTCCCTGGTTTTCAAGCCGATATTTGGCTTCATCGTACTTTTCCGCCGCATCTTTGTAATTAGGTTCAATTTCAAGTAGTCGCCGAAACTCGATGGTCGCTCCCTCCCAATTTTGCGCCGTTAACTCACGTACACCCGCCTGGTACATTCCTTCAAGGGTTTGCTCAGTCCGGGGAGGCGTTTCAACCGGTGTTGTGTTTTTTGTGGGTTGATTGGGATTTTCGCTAATATCAATCGACGCCATTTTTGAAATTTCTGACAGCTTAATCTGGGCACGCTCGTACTCAGGATTTTTTGCGAGAATTGTTTCAAATATATTTTTGGCTTCATCAAATTTGCCATCCTGAAAAAGGTTTAAACCCTGCAGAAAAAGACGATCCAATTCAGTATCTTTTTCAGGAGTTCCCCGCTTCTCTAATTGAAGCCGGGCGTCGTCTCTTTTCTGGGAAACATCCTTAAAATCAGATTTTTCGGCAATAATTTTATCAAATTCGATGATGGCTTCAGCATATTTCTGTTGTGCCAATAACCTGGTCCCTTCAGCATACCAATCATATAATTTTTTTTCCTGCCTTATCTCATTAATTTTCCTTAGAAATCGCTGTTCACCGGGTGCTAATCGATTTCCTTCTAAAAAATTCGATAATGCATCATTTATTTTTCCCAATCCTAGATTGATTTCACCCAGCCGATATAAAATATCAAGCTGAATCTGTTGATCTTTGGTAAAACCACGTGCAGCAGTTAACGACTCGCGCGCTTCTTTTAAATATCCTGCCACTTGTTGTACCAGACCCGTTTCATAAACAACTTTAAAACGTAACCTGGTATCGACCGCGGTGGGATTGGCGACCAGCGTCCGATTTAAATATATAAGTGCCTGGTCATAATCCTTTTTTTCTTTTAGCGCCATCCCCAGTTCGAGGTAAGCCTCGGTATAACTTTTATCCAGCATTGTCGCTTGCTTCAGATACTCGATCCGTTCATCGAGTGACTTGCTTTTCTGGGCACGTCGATAGAAATCTGAAGCTTTCTGACTAAAAAGAGCAGATTGGATAAATAAAAACAAGAAGCTTATCATGAGCCATGACCGGTACTGAAAATATTTTTTAAAATCAACTCGCATCGTTTCACATTTGTCATTTTAATGAATTTTATAGGGGAATCAACCAATCTATTTTTCAATCGATGGTTCATTGCGTTTAATTTCACTAATTCGCGGATCAAGCTTTTCTTCAATCAAATTGTCTGTATCAAGCCTTTCTCCATCACGTTTTTGATAATATTTTCGTAAAATGGCTTTGATATCGTCATTCCTTTGCGTATTGAGATTCATTCGAATAATCGATTCATAAATACGAATGGCCGGTTCGTCTTCCCGATTTTCGATGAGATAAATATTGGCCAGCGTTTTATACAATTCTGCATCACCAGGTCGTGTAGTTAACAGACTTTCATAAATTGGTTTGGCTTTATCATATTTGCCGCGAATCAGGTGGAAACGTGCACGGGCCGTCGGAATAAAATAAAATAAAGCAAATAAAAGTAGTCCAATAATAAATAAAATCGAAAAAAATGCCATCCAAGAGCTTGAGGAATTCATTTCTGATAAAAATTGCTGACGTTCGGTTCTGTAAGTCATTTCTTGTTCAGCTAATTTCTCTCGGGCAACTTTCAGCTCTTTTTTAACTTCTTTTAAATTGCCGGGCTGCAATACCTCGGCTTTTTCCAGCGCAATCACCGCTTGCAACCAATTTTCACGTTTGATATTCGCCAGCCCCTGCTCAAAATATAGTTGTGCTTCACGACTTTTTAATTCTAATTCGACTTCGGTTAAACGATTTAATTTAGCCGAATCCAATTTTGTCCGGGCGTCTAACAACAACTTTTGTGTGTCGCGATAGCGCGGATTTATTTGCGCGACCATTTCGAACGCATTTACCGCCTCTACCCACTTTTGATTTTTCATGGCGGTCAATGCTTCTGTATAAAAACGGTATGATAGATTTGCCGGTGAATTTGGATCTTCGGGCGAGGTTTGTCTTTGAAAGTTCTGTTTAGCCTGATTTAAACCCCATTGAACCTGTTTATAATTCGGATTGATTGACCGAACTTTTTCCAATGCAATAAAGGCTTCCAGATAATCACGATTGCGAAGGGCGCGCATACCCCGCTCATAATTTTGTTCAAGCTCAGGTTCTGATGTTGACGCTTGCTGCTGCGTTCGGGCTAATTGTAATTGCTCCTTTACATCTAAAAATTCAGGATTATTGGCCTGTATTCGTTCGAAAAGTGTAATGGCTTCCTGAAATCTTTTTTCATTTAAGCTGGAAATGGCACGCCGATAAAGCTCTGGAAGGTTTTCTTCGGAATCGCGCTGGTCGGGTGCAGTGGCATCTTCCAACTTTTCCAATCTGGCAATTTGTGTTTGCACATCTTTATAGGTCGGATCAAATGACTGCGCCTTCCTGAATGATTCCAGGGCATCTTCGGTTTTTTGTCGGGTAAGATAATTGAGGCCTTGTTGATAATAAATCTGGCTATTTTTTTTCTGATTGGCCAATTTGATGGCCTGATCAAATTGACCGGTTTTATTCTCAGCAATTTTTTTACCCTCATTCAGTTGGATCAGGGCTTCATCATATTTTTCCTGGAGTATGCTGATAATTCCAATTTCGTACCAGATAGTGGCGCGTAATTGCGGATTGCCAGCAATATTGATCGCCTCAACCAGGGTTGTTTTCGCCTCATCAAAACGGTTTAATTTTTTATAGGTAATGCCCAATTCATAGAATATTTTTAATTTAATATCCGGATTCAGTTTTTCAGGATTCGACGCTTGTGCCAACCGGAATGACTCTTCTGCATTTTTATAGTCACCAAGTTTTTTATAGACCAAGCCCAGATTATAATAGGCTTCTATAAAAAATGGATTTTGCTCAATCGCTTTCTTGTAATTAACTATTTTCGCATTCAAATCAGCGGCATTTACGCCATCCTGGAACCAATCCGCCGCCTTTTTTTGGGCAAATACGCCACTCACGGTTCCCAATATGAACAATGTCAAAAGAATGATGTTTAATTGTTGCCTGATTTTTTTTGATCCGTTCACGGCTCACTCCATTGATTATCGCACTCCACGGTTTCCCTTACCATCTCTGAAATGATTATTTTAATTTCATTTCTCAGCAGAGAAACAATAACATCTATTTTTTAATCAAACATTATTTGAATCCACTTTAAAAAGATATATTTCTGTCATTCTGAGCGAAGCGAGGAATCTCTTAAGTTATTGAAAAATATAAATACTTCTCTTCGCTGAGTTCTCCCTGAGCGCAGTCGGATGGGTCAGGAATCTTTCACCTCGGTTTGCTTTAAATAACGACGAAATATCATTAAAAAAATAATGGCGGTCATAATTAACATCACGCCAATCAGCCAGACTGAATTCCATTTTCGCCCCTCTACCACGACAAATTGAGATTCATCGAGAGTGAGCTGATTTTTATTTTTAAGCTTTTGTCTTACCAACTCTATTTGCTGAGTCAGCGAATCTGACTTATTGAATAATTTTGCCTTCTCAAATGCCAGCAAGGCCTGAGTCCATCGGTTTTGTTCAGCAAATTTAATTCCCTGTAAATAGTGCGTCCGGAATTCCTGCAAGGTATCTAAGGTAACAAAAGAATCCGGCATGGTCATTTGAACCGCCGCCAACTCAATAATCTCGGCATTTTCAGCAAGTTCAACTTTTGACTTTTGTGTGATTTTTCTTTCTGTTAGTTGCAAAAATCGATGAACGTTCTGAAAATTCGAATCGCTCGAACTTACCAGTTTAAAATAGTCCAGTGCGTCTTCCCATCTTTGTTGGTTATAGGCATCGATGCCTTGCTGATAGACACTCGCCAGATCATTCCCTTTTTGGGCTGGTATATAATTCGCCCGGGCGGTTTGCAATTTTTCCTGAACATCTTTATATCCTGGTGCAATTTTTATAATCTTTTCAAAGGCTTCAATCGCATTTTTATAATCCTTTTTCAGGAGATGCGTGATACCACGGGCATATATTTCATCCAGTTCTGATTCATTTTGAGGTGAATTAAATTTTTGTTTCAATAATCGGAGTTTTAAATCAACATCTTTATATGTTGGTGAAACAGTACTAACTTTCTGGTACAATTCTAATGCCTGATTCCATTGATTTTGTTCAAATAGTCCTTCGGCCTCCCGATACCAGATTTCAATTTTACCTTCACTTCGTGAAAGCGCCAGTGCATGATTGAATTTTTCCTGTAATTGTGGCGCTAATTTCTGACCAGTTTCAAAATATTGGGTTGCGGCTGAAAATTTTGATTGAAACATGCAAATTGTGCCCAGATCATATTTAATTAATGCCTGAAGGTCCGGTGGAATCTGCAATTTTTCGGCCTGCGATAGATATTTTATCGCATTTTCATGATCGCGTCGCTTCCGCGCAATGGAAGCCAATTCGATTAAAATTTGGGCTTCGTTTGTTACATTGGACATTTCCTGGGCTTTCGATAAGCCAAGTTTGAAGATATTCTCGGCCAATTGAATCTGGTTTGAAGAGATCAGGACTTCTCCAAGCCGAAAATATGCCGCTACAAAATTGGAATCGCTTTCAATCGCCTTGATGAAATATTGCTTTTTTGAAAGAACATCTGTCGTCCCCAATCCTTTCTCAAACCAGGTTTTTGCTGAATCCTGAGCGAAAACATTGTTCGCTAATCCTGATATTAATACCAAAATAGCGGTGATGATAAATTTCAAATCGACACGGAAGTTAATTAAATGTTTTCTAAAAAATTTCATTACGGTTTTGTCAAATTAAAGTCAAAAGTATTGTTAATAATAAAATTATAATCCCGGCCAGAATAAGTGGCACCTGATAATCGAGTAAAAATTGTACCAAAAAATTTGGCATTTTTCCATTGAGCTGCATCCGCATGAGATAGCGATTTTCATAGGCGATTATTTTTTTGCTTTCTTCTTTAATGGTTGTTTTTATGGATATTGCCGGGCTATTTTCATTGCCAGCAGCAACCACTTTTACCAGCGCAACTGTTATATTATCACTCCCATCGATTTGTAGTGCCATATTAATCAGATTGTTAGCCGCCTGTTGTAAATCATTTTGATAATTAACAACGATAGCCTGAATTAAATCTTCATTAATTGCGTTGGTCAATCCATCGGAACAGAGAATAAACAGATCTCCGGTTCGGATCGGTTCAAGCCTGAGGTCAATTTTGACTTGATGCGCAATTCCTAATGCTCTGGTAATAACATTTTTCTTTTCAAAGAATCGAACATCTTCTTTCTCGATTTCCCGATCTTCAAGAAGCTCATTAATCCAGGAATGATCTTCTGTCAAACGGATAATTTCCCGGTCACGAACGCGATAAATACGACTATCACCGACATGCGCCAGAATAGCCACTCCTGGTGTAAAAGATGCGAGGACAATTGTTGTTCCCATTCCCTTACAGGAAGCATGCCGTGAAGCATGATCGAGGATTTTACGATTCGCCAGTCGAATTCCACTTACAGCCTGTCCTGCCAGGGTTCGATAGCTGGCGTTCACATCCTCAGCGAGTCTTTTGATGAGTTCTTTATCCGGCGTTTGATAAATCGAATGGATGATTTCCCCAGTCATTTTACTGGCCAGCGCACCGGCATTGTGTCCCCCCATTCCATCACAAATAAGACTTAAATTTAATTCAGAATAGATCCCCAGAAAATCTTCATTTTGTTTCCGTTTTACACCGATATCCGTCTGACCAACCATCTCTAATATCATAATCACCCCGTTTGAAACACCATCGGATGTCTGGATAAACCAAAGTTTAAAATTTATGAATCCACTCTAAAAAGGAGTTAACTGGTCATGATAAGTAGTGTCTGTCCGAAGATACCAAAACAGGTCATTATGAGGCGTTTTTTGCCGAAGCAATCCCCCTAGAAAACGGCTGAGATTGCTTCGTCGCCAAAAACGCACCTCGCAATGACAGTGCCGAAGGCGTTTGCGGACAGACACTTAGTAGTCGATAGAATCCTCTGATTTATAGATTCTTTTTACCATTTCGCTCCGTTTTGAGAAAATATTTTAAATGATGATATAACAACCTAATCTTCAGTTGAATTTATAATTTTATCCGGCCGACTGATTGTATTTTGTTTTCTTAATGAAATTAAATTAAAAACGATAATGCCAACTATCAGGACTAAACTGATGATAATCTGGATGGTCAGTCCTGTCGTCGCGAGAATAACCGCCTGTGTATAACAATTATTTTTGGCATTTCCAAATCGCTGTTCCCAGCGTATGGTTCCTTTGGGATATTTCGAATTGGTGGTATAGCGATAAATGCTGTTATCATTTCGGATGATCAGTATATCCATAAAAGAATCCTGGTCAATATCGGCGACAACAGGCGTACACAGTGGGGGATTTTCGCCATTGTACTGACTTTGCCAGAGGACTTTTCCCGTGGCACCATTTAATATATAAACGCCATGATTCACCCCTGCCAGTATGATATCCAGGACACCGTCTTTGTTCATATCGGTCAATACCGGATTGCCAATAAATTTTTCCCAATCTTCCGGAATGAATTCCCAGATGGTCATTTTGTGGTTGCCGGCAGCGTTGGTGCCTTTAAAAGCCCGAACCCGCCCATCCAAGGTGAAAATGGCGATATCATCCATTCCATCATTATCAAAATCGCCGATAGCTGGTGGAATAAATAACTGTCCTGCCAATTCACCCTCCGGTGTCATCGAATCAATCCAGAACCGTTGTTTGGAAATTCCATTGATGGTGATAAGGTTTCCATTATTGGTGCTGACGATTAAGTCCAGACGACGATCCTTGTTGAGATGACCCGTTGCAACAGGCGTTCGAATCGCATCGACTTGTGTTTGTGGTCCCAACATCTCTTCAAGCTCGCGATTAATATCGAGAAGTGCTGAAACGCTATTGGTTTTCCCATTAAAGACAAAAATTCGACCGGATTCAGTTCCGAGGATAAAATCGTCAATGTGATCACCGGTAATATCCCCGGCAGAAATAGTCGAGCGAATTTGCTCATTAATTTGATGGTTTTGCCATTGGGGCTCATGTAAATCTCCCAATGCCACAAGTAATTTTCCATTTGTCGTACTGATGGCGACATCCATGCGATTATCCCCATTGACATCGGCCACGGCGGGTAAACCGGCAAATTCTCCGCCAATAATCGGACTGTTCCAGATTTCAATTCCGAGGCGACCGTCAATAGCCAGCACCCGTTCTGTGGGGGTCATGATCAGAATATCCGGCAGATTGTCGCTATTGACATCGGCGATGACAAGCTGGCCGGGGAGTTGTGATTTAACATAGGTTTCAGTCTCCCAGAGGGGTTGATGGTCAGCTCCTGATAAGGCGCGCAGATTTCCATTCATATCTAAAAAAGTCACATCAAGGTCGCCATCACCATTGAAATCAGCAACGGCCGGTGAATTATTAAAATTTTCATTTCCAACCTCAGCGAGAATTGTCGATGCTGAATCACCGGAAACAGATTTATGCCAGAGCGATTCCTTTAATTCCAGAATGTCTGGTTTCTGCGCCCGGACTGAGCGCTCTTTTAAAGCTTTAATTGATATAATAATCGCCAGAATCAGCAGTAAGGCCGAAACACCGCGAACAACTGGCCACTGATACCGTACCCACCAGACACCCGCCCGTTTGGGTGGTGAAAAATTGAAATTTCCTTCGCTGCATACCCGAAAGATAGTGCTCTGCTGGTCACTTACGATTTCAATCTCATCCCCCACCTGTAAAGGATGAAAATCGGTTTCTGATAATTTATATTGATTGACATAAGTCCGGGTTTTGCTTCGTTTGTCAGAAATATGAAAGTGACCATCCTTGAATGTGATGGTTGCGTGACGCCGGGAAATACTCGGATCAACATTTCCGTTTCTATCAAGCCGAATGATAATATCATTGAGCTTTACATCTCTTCCGATACGAGTTTCGCGATTATTTAATTGAAACTTTTTACCTTTATAAGGGCCAAAAATTGCCAATAAATAAAAAGGAACCCTGGGTGCACCAGGCCCTGTCTCCGGAGGAATCGAAGGCGTTTGATTCAGGATGGAAGAACGGGGAGTGGGTGTTTTGGGTGTTACCACTTCCTCTTGATCCAGCTCAAGATTAAAACTGGTTGCCGGTATATTCTCTAATTTCGTCTCATCTGAATTGTAGTTATCATCCAGATTTAAGTCATTAAAATCCAAATCATTAGTGGCACCAAAATCGGTATCGATATCATCCAGATTAAAATCAGGCGCAATCGATTCAATTTCATTTTCCAGAAAGATTAATGTATGATTCCCAATGAGTATCTGATCACCATGTTTAATTGGAGTTTGTGTTTCAACAGGAATTCCATTTAATAGGGTACCAAACGCACTCCTGAGATCACGTATGTAAAATTGGTTCGCTTCCCGCGTGATTTCCAGATGGTTCATTGAAATTTTTTTATCTTCAATCATCAAATCATTATCGAGTTCTGAGCCAATTTTTATCGACTTTTTATCAAGTGGCATGATAAACTCTTTATAAACTTCCGCTTTCTGTTTAACGAGAATTTTAGGCATTCTCTTTTTTTCTCCTGTACTAAATTAAGCGACTGATTTATTAATATTTTCCCTGATTATAGCCAGATTGCACTCATAAAGGGTGATTTTTATAATTCACGATAAATCGGAAAATTTGAATATTTATTTTCCAATTTTCAAACTTCCCCTGTTTTGAGATGAGAATCATATCAAAATTTTAACCAGGGCAATGATATTCACTTCACGTTTCAGAGAAAATTAACGTTATTGTTCAACAAGATTGATTCGAATTACATTATCACCATTTTGGGTGATTGTAAAATTGGTTCGCTTCGGGAAGAAGCCATCCCTGGCAACCTTAAAAATATATTGACCCAATGGGAAATTATGAACACAGATGCCCCGATCATCTGTTAATTTTAAAAACTTTTCCTCATTTTGTGTTTCATTCATATTCCGATAAAATATCTGAACATTTTTTAACGGTTCATTAGTCAGGGCGTGGGTCACAATTATCTGTACCTGCGTCTGATTGGCTTCCATTTGAACGGCTACCATTTTTTGAGATGGCGAAATGGAAACCAGTGCGTCTTTATAGCCCGGTTTAGTGAACAGGGCTTCGTATTGTACAGCATTTAAATCCATTTCAAAGGGGGTCGGCTTATTGATCGTTGTTTTTTGGCCGCTATGAATCAACTGGACTAAGCGGGCCCCAACATCATCATCCGAGGCTAATTCGGCATCGCGTGAAAGAAAACGCACGCGACGGGTGAGCATGACATTCAGTCTGGACACTGTTGTTTCATCCACATTGACTTCAATTGATTGTGGATTAAAGCCATTTTTATCGATTTTGATCGTGTGAATACCAAACGTCAGGTAGATAACGCCACCAGCGCCTGTTTTTCCGGCAGGTTTTCGATCATCATCCAGATAAATATTCGCACCTGTCGGCACGGATTGGATTTGAAACATCTTTCGAAAAAAGCCCTGCACAATAAACCGGGTGTTTTGATTTTTTCCATCACCTTTTTCGCGATTAATTCGCCAGAATCGATTGCTCTCCAGTTGATCGTCAATTTCCAGCAGATTAAAAGTAAAGCCGGTGAGACGTTGAAAGCCTTCTTTTTCCATTTCAATTGTCAACGTCTTGCCAACTTCCCATTGAATCTCACAGGAAGTTTCCTGATTCAATCGAACATCATTCAGATATACTCTGGCCCTGCCCGGAAAAGATTGCAATTCAATGGTCGCCATAAAATGAAAAATAAAAGCATCGCTTCCGGCTGATTTTTTTTGTCCTTCAACTTTTATTTCACCCTTCTCGGGAACATTAATCGATTTTTGAATCGGGGTAAAACCCGGGTAAGTCAGTTTTAATTTATGAACGCCTGGTGAAATATTTTGAATTGAAATGGGTGTTTTCCCTTCTAAAAGATCATCGTCCAGGTATACCTGCGCGCCCGATGGAAATGAGACAATTTTGATTGCCGGTGGAAAAAAGAAATTTGACAATCCCTTTCCCATGGATGTCCACTTAAAAGACACATCCATAACGAGAAAAATCATTCCCACCAGAAAGAATCCAGCCATGCCGGCGATAATTTGCCGTCGGTAAGAACGCGAGGCCAGCCGGACAATATCAATTACGGTTTTTATTTCATCACCGGATTCTTCTTCCTCGAATCGTGGAATTACCGGCGGTGATGCAAGTGGAGAAAAATTTCGTGATATATTGGATTCTGCCGCTTCCTTCTGAAATGAAACAGAAGAAGGTTTATTTTTATTAATTTTCGGTTCAGCTTCCGAAATTGAACTATCGGAAGTCGGGATTGGTACGGGATTACTGTTTGATAAGTTATCAATTGGAAGTTTTTTATCGAAATCAAAATCCACATCCAATTCTTTATCACCCCCCAATACGGATGATTGAATATCCCGGATATCCCATTTTGTTATATCATCATCAAGTTCGATTGGGGAACTGGCTTGTTCTTCTTCAATTTTATCAATCGATTCAGTTTTATCTTCCAGACCGACACGCGCCAGAATTTTCTGAAATTCCGGATCATCAAATGGAGAAGGTGGTGGGGCCCCTTGTTTTTCGGTACTTGTCGGTTCATGTTGGCTTGCTAAATTTTTTGTAAGAAGCTCAGAATCGACTAAAGCTATTGTTTCATCGTCCGGAATACCCAGATCAAGCTCGTTTTCGAGGATTGGTTCCGCGATACGGCCGGCTGGCATTTCCAGTGGATTCAACTGGATGGCTTCCGGATATTCTATTTCTTCTTTTGTCAAAAATAACGATTTAACATATTCTCCCAATTCTTCGGACATTTCGATTGTTCGTGACGCCAGCATGAGATATTGCGCCAAATCCAGATACATCTGATTCGCACTTTGATATCGCTCTTCCAGCTTGGGATGGATTGCTCGTGCTATAATATATTGCAGCGCTTCCGGCACCTGAGCGGTTTGTAAAGGTTTTACATCGAATTTGCCGGCCTGAATTTGCTCCATTATTTCTTTGTCAGAATTTCCCTGAAACGCACGAACGCCAGAGATCAATTCATAGAAAATTGCCCCCAGCGAAAAAATGTCGGCTTGGCCATTAATTAATATATTGCCAGTAATTTGTTCCGGTGACAAATATGGCAGTTTTCCGCCCATAACTGTGATTGTCGAATTCGATTTTTGCTCATAGCGTACCCTGGCAATACCAAAATCAATGATTTTTACATCGCCTTTCATGGAAAGCATGATATTTGAAGGTGAAATGTCCTGGTGTACGAGATTTAGTGGTTCGCCTGTTAAAGCATCTTTTCGATTATGGGCATATTCCAGTGCTTTACAAACTTCACCAATGATATAGGTCGCGAGATTAATGGAAAGTTTTTTATTCAACTGCTTTGAGCGTCGAATAACCTTGTAGAGATCAACACCATCAATGTATTCCATAATGATATAAAAGTGACCATCCGGCGTTTTTAACAAGTCAAATATATGGACAATATTATGATGATTTAGCTTGGCAGCATTTCTGGCTTCTGCCTGAAACAGATCGATAAAACGGGCTTCTTCCAATAATTCGGGAGCAATTTCCTTAATTGCAACAGCCTTTCCGAGATTACGATCAAAGCCATAATAAACAATACCGAATCCACCTTTTTTGATTTCTGAAATAATTTCGTACTTGCCATCTAATATTTTGCTTGGCTGCATCATGAAGCACTCCGTTTCCTGGAAATTGTTATCGCAAATTGCCAGCTTTTTTCAAAATGTCTGATGAAAACAATTCATTAATCAGGAATTTACATCGCCCTTAATTTTGATTCATGATTTAGAATTTACCTGCCGGTATTTCAAATACAGGCCAGTAAACTTTCTTTTACCGAATTGTATTGAATCTGATGGATAAAATTGTTCACCTTTAATGAAATTGGTGTTGGAATTAGCCATTAAAGACGCTCTATTATCGCATATAAGGTACGTATAAATCCCTTCTTAAGGCTTTTATTGCCGTTTGGTCAATGCTAATTTTGACCGGGAATAAGACAATCACCAATAAAACGCAAATATTATACCAATGATCGAAGCGAAAACCACAATATACAAGTCGTATCGGGTTAGTATTCCGATTATTTGTAGTGAGGCGATAGTAGATAGAAAATTAAAATTTTGTAATTGAAATTTGCGATATTTCCTCAAAAAGTATGAATGGGTGGTGCGTCAATTTTTATAACTGGAAATTTGCATCAAAAATTTTCATAATTTCAGCAAACCTGCTATTGATTGATCTCCACGAAAATCTAATTTAAAACTTTTTTCTAATAATTTTTTTGCAGATTTTTGATTATTGATTTTTTGTAACGACTCATGTTAAAAGTTCAATTTTTACTGATTCAGGGCTAAGAAATATGATAAAAGAAGGGCTTCGGACTGTGAATTTGCTAGCGTACACGTTTTAAAATTATTAAATCTGACCCCTCACCCTAACCTTCTCCCCAGAGGGGAGAGGGAATAGCTACGCTCTCTCCCTTTGGGATGAGCGTGTCCCACATCTTATACTGGACACGGAGAGATGGTAAAATGGCGGAGAATGAGAACGAAACCGGTACCTTTTGAACTCACTCCCCAGCCCTCTCTCATGAAATGAGAAGGGGGAGAAACCGGTTTCTCCCCCTTCTCATCTCAAAAGAAGGGGGTTGGCGGGATGAGTTCAAACGAACGACTGGCAAAAATTTGGCACTTTTTGGCGCTCGATTCCAATTTAACATCCTCTGCCCGTGTCCACCGTAACGCGATATGGGACACGATTCGACCTTTGAGAGAGGGTTGGGGTGAGGGTCACAAGTGGGGTTTAACGATAATTTGTAAAAAAGGGGATGGTAGTCAAACCGTGAACCCTGAACCAGCCAACCTGAGTCGTTATGATTTTTCTTAATATTTATTTCAATTGAAGTTATCACTGTCTATATTTTGTGACATACTGATACAATGTTTCGGGCATAAACATCGCCATATCATGATGTAAATTTTATTTGCCTTCATTTGGTGAGAAGGTGCGTCATCTGGAATCCAAAAGGTAAAAATGAAGTTATTCATCATGATATAATACTTGCATTTTAAGGAAAATTCTGTTATTTTATGGTAATTTCAGAAATTTCTGAAAGCGGCATAAAAAAGAATGTGATAACCAAGCAGGCTAATTTTAATTCATGAGTGAAATGGCATTAAAATCGTTTCAGGAATCCTCTATTACCATTGAAGAGATTCAAAAGTTGAAAGAGAAGGTTCGCCGGCTTGAAAGTTTAATTGAAGTCTCCGCCATTATTAGTTCAGAACTGGATCTCAAAAAATTATTAAAATTAGTCATGGAAAAAGCCCAAAAGGTCATGGACGCGGAAGCCAGTTCGGTGATTTTACTGAATGAAAATACCGGCAAACTGGAGTGGGAAGTCGCCCTGGGCGAGGTTGGGGAAGCCGTGCAACAAAAAGCGGTTCTGGAGCCAGGGCAGGGAATTGGCGGCTGGGTTGTTTCAACTGGAAAGCCACTAAATGTATCCGATGTTCGGAATGATCCCCGTTTTTATGCGCATACGGATGAAATTACAGGTTTTAAAACACGTTCTATTTTAGCCGTACCACTCATGGTAAAAGAAAAAGTAATTGGCGTGGCCGAGGTCCTGAACCCAATTGGTCGTTCGACTTTTGATAGCGATGATCTCGACTTGTTCACAACTTTTTCGCGTCAGGTCGCACTGGCTATCGAAAATGCGAAAATGTATCGATTACAACTGGAACGACAAAAATTGGAACAACAACTGGAGGTTGCGAATTCTATTCAACAGAGTTTTATGCCCCAGCAATTTCCGACCAGTTCCGAAAAACGCTTTGCGGTGTGGGCAAAAAATATTCCCGCCCGGACTATTGGGGGGGATTTCTTTGATTTTATTGAATTTGCGAATGAACAAAAGTTGGGCGTGATAATTGGGGATGTTTCCGGAAAAGGGATCCCAGCGGCTTTATATATGGCGCGATTGGTTAGTGATTTTCGATTTTTTGCGCAATCCAATAATTCCCCGGCCGCCTGTTTTACCACCATTAATAATTCCCTGGTTCGTCGCAGTCGGCGGGGATTCTTTGTTACCGCGATCTATCTACTGCTGGATGTAACGACAGGAACGCTAACGATGACAAATGGGGGGCATTTGCCACCACTCTGGTATCAAAAAGGAGTAGAAAAAGTTTCCTGGCTGGAAAAGAGTTTGGATATTCCACTTGGAATTTCATCCAATATCGAATTTAGCTCTTTTCAACTTCAATTAAATCATGGGGATAGCATTGTTCTTTTTACAGATGGCATTATTGAAGCGAAAAACCGGTCTGGAAAACAGTTTACGCAGGAAAGACTGGAACAGTGTTTCCAAAAGCAATGGGATCATCCCCGTCAATTGATTCAAAATATACTGGAAGAAATCAAATTATTTTCATCCGGGGCACCACAACATGATGACATGACAATTCTGGCGCTTACGTGGTGGTAAAATTTTTTTACCGGGCATAATAATTGCGTGATAAAAACAATTTTGTAAAGACTCCGGCGGGTTAGACGATAAATTTTGTAACCGTTCACAGATTCAACGTTTCATGTTTAAGGATGGATAATTCTGGCGGAATCCGGCGCTATTCGTAAAGTTGTTTCATCAAAAGCAGCATTAAAAAAATAACCGGGAACGTTGAACGCAGAACCTGTGAAAGGTTACGAAATTTTGTACTCAATTAAGCATTAATAGTGATTTAATATTGTCATTGATAGCCTAAAAATAAATATTGGTAAAAAGGCCACACAATGACAACTTCAAATAAACTTTAATTGCTCTATTTTTTAAATTGGATTTTAATCAACAATTAAATCTGGCGTCCAATGGATGAAACAATTGAAATAAAAATACCGGGAAATCCAAAATTCTTAAAGCTGGTACGACATTCAGTGCAAAATTTATGTACCCTGCTGGGATTTTCAACCCGTGAAGCAAATCATATCACGCTGGCGATTGATGAAGCCTGTTCGAATATTATTCGGCATGCCTACGGTGGAAAAACGAAGAAGCCGATTATTCTGAAAGCGATGATTATGCCGGATCGAATTCGTTTTATGATTTACGATCAGGGTAAACCCGCATCGCCTGAAGCTTTCCAATCGCGGGATCTGGATGATATCCGTCCAGGCGGTTTGGGAGTGCATTTAATAAAAAGTGTCATGGATAAATTTGAGTATCATCATCTTGCAGAAATGAATGAGCTAATACTTGAGAAAAATATTTCGCACCCGGTGGAGGTTTGACATTGCAGGTAAATATAAAATCGAATCAAAGTGGAATCACGATCATTGAACTATTTGGTGAAATTGACCTGGATAGTTCACCTGACGTCAGAAAACAGATTCTGACAATTACCCAGAAAAAATCACCCAAAATAATTATTAATCTCGCGGGGGTGACCTATATGGATAGTTCCGGTGTCGCGACGATGGTTGAAGGCTTGCAACGAACGAATGCTTATAATGGTCTTTTTGTATTGGTCAATCTGGGACCTGGCGTTCGTGAAGTATTCGAATTAAGTCGGCTCGATAAGGTCTTTAAAATATATGCAGATATCAATGAAGCGCTTAAAAAATTGGAATAGAAGCGAATGATTTATCAATTACTGGGAGATATTGGCAGAAAATCCCTTCTTTTTTTTAAACATATCACCAACTTTACTTACCTGGTAAAAGACGCGTTATTTTGGATTTTTATTGCGCCGTTTAAAGGCAAAAATATACCCTGGCAAAATACAGCGAAACAGATGGTCAAAGTTGGGGTGGATTCCATTCCGATTGTGACGATAATAACTTTCTTTGTGGGTTTAATTATTGCCATGCAATCCGCCTATCAATTGGAGCGATTTGGCGCACTGATTTATGTCGCGGATCTGGTTGCTGTTTCAATCACCCGCGAATTGGGACCACTCATCACGGCGATTATTATTACCGGGAGAAGTGGTTCAGCGATTGCTGCTGAGCTGGGAACAATGAAGGTTTATGAAGAAATTGATGCGTTGAGTACCATGGGTATCAATCCAGTCAAATTCCTGGTGGTGCCGCGATTTCTGGCACTGGCAGTGATGGTTCCCTGCCTGACGTTGCTGGCGGACTTAATGGGTATTGCCGGTGGTTTCACCCTGGCAACGACGGCTTTGAATCTGGATTTTGTCCGTTTTTTTTATCAAACCGTGAATGCACTGGCCTTAAAAGATTTGGCGACAGGTTTAACCAAGAGTTTTTTCTTTGCCTTAATCATCGCCGGTATGGGCTGTTATCAGGGCTTTATTGTTAAAGGCGGCGCTGAAGGCGTTGGAAAAGCCACAACGCAATCGGTTGTCACTTCAATTTTTTTAATAATTATGGCAGATATGGTTTTCACTGCTATTTTCTTTTCAACTTTTTAATTATGAATGAATATCAAGTTTTTCCTTAAAAACAGAGCATGAAAGAACCAATTATTCAAATACGCGATCTAGTTACTTATTATGGTTCCCGAAAAATCCTGGATGGCATATCATTAGATATTTTTCCGGGCGAGACCATCGTTATTTTAGGCCGTTCCGGCTGCGGGAAAAGTACATTATTGCGGCATATGATCGGTCTTTCACGCCCAACTTCCGGCCAAATTATTATCAAAGGACAGGATATCACGAGTAAACAAGAGGATGAACTGATTCATATTTTGAAACGAATTGGCATGCTGTTTCAAAGTGCTGCCCTTTTTAATTCGATGACCATTGGGCAGAATGTCGCATTACCGCTTAAGGAGCATACCCAACTGGAAGATTCGACGATTCGTATTATGACGCGCATGAAACTGGAACAGGTAGGATTATCTGGTTTTGAAGATTTTATGCCCTCCCAACTGTCTGGCGGGATGCGCAAACGCGCCGGTCTGGCACGAGCGATTGCGATGGACCCTGAAATCTTGTTCTGTGATGAACCTTCGGCGGGTCTTGATCCCGTGGTCGCGATTGGAATCGATCAGTTGTTAATCAATCTTAAAAAAGCCTTTAAAATGACGCTGGTCGTGGTAACCCATGAACTGGAATCAGTTAAATTAATTGCAGATCGGGTTGCCATGCTGCATGAGGGTAAATTAATCGCCTGTGATACATTGGATAACGTAATGCATTCGGATAATATCCAGATACAAAACTTTTTTAATCGGGTGCCGGAAACTGAATTTAAAGACCCTGATCTATATTTAAAGTCCTTGTTTGAATGAGGTGTTTTTGCATGACAAATTATACAACAGATGAAGTAAAAGCGGGTTTAATGGTGGTCATCAGTGGATTTATTCTGGTCGTTTTCATATTTTTTATTTCAGGATTGAATCTTGGAAAAAAGACGAAAATCTATGCTGTTAAATTAAAACATACCGGCGGGGTTGTGGTTGGTTCTTTGGTCCGCTATGGGGGCATGGAAGTCGGAAAAATAACTGAAGTCCAGATTTCTGAACCAGATAACACCTATCTTGAAATGAAAATCGAGGTTGATGATAAAACCCCGATAAAAGTTGATTCAAAAGCTTTTTTATCAGCTTTGGGACTTTTAGGGGATTATTACATCGAAATTTCACCGGGAACGCTGACGGCGCCCGAATTACCGCCCGGAAGTCCCATTCCCAGTCAGGAAACCACGCAATTTACGCAATTGACCGAGCCTTTTGAAGATATGAGTGTAAAATTGCAGGATTTAATTGATCGGATCAATGACTTATTAAATGATAACAGTCGGGAACATGTTTCCTCGATGTTATCGAGTATGGATTCGATACTGGCTGGGAATGTCGGTAATATTAACGGGATTATGTCTAATTTAAAAGAAACCACTGCGAATTTTCAACGCATCAGTCAGCAACTGGATCTAATGATAAATAACGATAATATTCAGATTGAGGAAACCTGGAAAACTTTAAACAGGACGATTGAAGAGGTTCATTTATTGACGCAGGAATTGCAGAAAACAACTGGTAATCTGAATCAGATGGTTGTTTCCAGTGATCAGAATTTGACGACCATTTTAAACGATCTGGAACAAACCACGCGCAATCTCAATCAATTCAGCCAGCAAATAAAAGAACAGCCCTGGAGTTTAATTAGAAAATCGTCACCCAAACCGCGTGAATTGCCCTGATAATTTTGTAAATAACTTTAAAATCATAAAGAGTTTGAGGAGTTTATGGATATTAAATATCTGATAATCGTATTATTTTCGTTTCTTATCATAAGTTGCGGCAAACCGCCTGATATTCATTATTATATACTGGACGTTTCTTCGAAAACCGAAAGTAAACTCAATTCAAAATTTGATGGGGTGATTGCGATTGCCCCGGTTACTGCTGATGAGGCGTACACCGATGATCGGTTGATTTATCGCGATTCACCATATCAGATTAAATTTTACCATTATCATCGCTGGGTAACGTCACCTGTCACATTAATAGAATCAAAACTATATACGAAAATTAAAAAAAGTGGTTTGGCGACCTCTGTCCTCCGACAACCCTATTCTATTGCGCCGGATTTGCTATTAAATACCCATCTCATCGCGCTCCAGGAAAAAGACGAAAATGAAAAATGGTATGGTGAAATAATTTTAATGTTCTCGCTGGTTGATCTAAAAAACAATACCACGGTCTGGCAGCAAGAATTCGCTAATCGTGTACCAGTTTCGGAACGAAAACCTGAAGCTGTGGTGGAAGCCATCAATTTAGCTTTTGACAAATGTCTCGATGAACTGATTGTGGCTTTAGATGCGCAGCTTGCCAGGGTCAACTAAAATTCGCCGAATTTCAATCCCGCTTTCCTGATTTCGTCATCCACTGCGATCCCGCTATCCTGTTGCAAAAACTTAATTTTCTAGTTGAATTTTAAAAAAAATTTACTATATTAAGCACGTATTTTGAAATCATTTCCTATTATTTGACTAAAAGAAGGGGAATCCCATGCGGCGAATGACGGTTTATCTTCTTATTTTAACAACAATTTACTTCCTGAGTTGCGGAAAAAGCCTTGAACCACTCCAGGAAATTGCAAAAGATTCAGCACAATACCAATATTTTAAAGAATTATCGAAAAATATCCCGCTGGTTGATCCCGATCGGGATGTGCTGTTATTGGAAACCACTGAATTTAAGATATCCACAAAGAATATTTTATTGATGATTTATCAAAATTTATATGATGCGACCGGTGGCGATGTTCAAAGGATTAAAAATGAACCAACAGAGCGAATTAAAGCCTTTATTCTGGATGGTGCCCAGCGGATTGCCGAAAACCGGCTCCTTCTGCTCGAAGCCATTAAAGCAGGTTATAAGGTGAGTGAGGATACGGTTAAAAAGACCCTGGATTCACTCATTTTGAAAGCAAAAGGAGCGGAACAATTCAACAACGAATTGAAAAAAAGAAATATGACCCTGGAAGATGTCAAACGCGATATTGCTGATTCCTATATTTTAAACAAATATGTTAAGGAATATATTCTGGCCAGCGTAAAAGTTTCTGACAGCGAAGTTATGGCCGTTTATAGCCAGGATAAAAAAGCAACCGTGCGACACATCGTGAAAATTACCAAAGACAGGGGAGAGGCTGATAAAGCCGCTATTCGTCAACAAATCGAGGGAATACTGGGACAACTTCGTGGTGGCGCTGATTTCGCCAAAATTGCTGAAAAATATTCGGATGATCCCGGCGGACGCAAAAATGGTGGATTGATTAAAAATATTGAACGCGGTGAACTCTTCCCGAATTTGGACAATGCTATTTTCACCACACCCGTCGGTGAAACGAGTGAAATCGTCGAAACCGAATTGGGTTATCATATTGTTAAAATTATCGAACGTCAACGCGATTCACGGCCATTTGAAGAAGCCAAGAAGCAAATCATCGAAGAACTCTCCCAGCCAATGCGCCAGAAAGCCCTCCAGGACAAAATCGATGAATTGAAACAAAAATATCAGATGAAGATTGTGGCGCTGCCTTCCTGATTTGCACTGTTTTTGAATTGCTGCGAGCTTCGGAGCGCGTCCGGGAACTGACTTGGCGAAGGTTTGAGAATCAAGCAAACCCAACATATTGATAAATATTTTTATCTATATCTAATTCTTGTATCTGAAATTCTAAATTGAAATTTATTTATCAGCAATTTTGAAACAATCAACTTATTGGTTCAATATATGTTATTTTAGAATTTTAGGTAATAACCAAATTTTGACCCCCTCTGTATCTCATAGTCGTCAGGCTAAGATAAGAGCCCGTTTGGAAATCGAGAACCTGCTCAATCAATTTCCAAAATTAAACGATTGGGAGCAAGGAATAACGCAGCCGACATTAAAGCAACTGGAAGCCTTTGCCAGCAAAACGTATCAGCCTCTGGGTGTTTTTTCCTGCCGGAACCACCACAACAGGACCTACCTATCCCGGATTTTCGCACCATGGGCGCAATACCCTTTGAACAACCTAGTCCAAATTTGCTGGAAACAATTTATATCTGCCAGCAACGGCAGGAATGGTATCGGGAATACATGCAGCTACACAAAATAGATCCACCTGGTTTTATTGCTCGGGCTGCCATTAATGATGACATCCGCAGCACTGCTGATGATATTCGAAAGACGTTGAAATTTGCTCTGGAGCAGCGTCGGCAGGTGCGTACCTGGACCGATGCTTTGCGTCTGTTTGTCGAACAGGTGGAAAATCTGGGGATATTGGTAATGGCCAGCGGTGTCGTGGGTTGTAATAACTACCGCAAGCTTGATCTGGAAGAATTTCGTGGTTTGGTGCTGGTGGATAAATTTGCCCCATTGATTTTTATTAATGCCAATGATACGAAAGCCGCTAAAATGTTTACGCTGGCACATGAACTGGCGCATGTGTGGTTGGGAGAGAGTGGCGTTTCCAATATCGTCACCGAGCGAATTCCGGATCAAAAAACTGAACGCTGGTGTAACCAGGTAGCTGCTGAAATACTGGTTCCGTTTCATGATTTGCAAAAACTCTATAATACACGTAATGACATGCGTTCCGAGATGGAGCGACTGGCACACCGATATAAGGTCAGTACGCTGGTGATACTACGCCGAATTTTTGATATGGGAGCAATTCGTCAGGAAACATTTTGGGAAATGTGGTATAAAGAGCTCGAATGGCTTAAATCTTTTGAACGTCAGCAAGGCGATGGCGGCGATTTTTACCGGACTTTGGGTGTTCGCATTAGCAAGCGTTTTGCCAGTGCTTTGGTGGGGAGTACTCTTGAAGGACATACCTTATTTCGGGATGCTTTTAAAATGCTTGGTATCAAAAAGCAGGCGACTTTTAATGAAATTGTATATAAACTCGGATATCAAAAATGAGTTATTTTCTGGATGCGAATGTATTTAGTGTCTGTCCGCAAAAGCCGCCGGTACTGTCATCGCGAGGAGCGTTTTTTGCAACGAAGCAATCTCAGCCGTTTATGAGGGGATTGCTGCGGCAAAAAACGCCTCGCAATGACAGGTCGTGGTATTTTCGGACAGACACTAATTAGCGTCAAAATTATTAAAAACCATTTGTCTAATCGTCTTGTCGCTATCACTCAATATCTGTCAAAATCAGTTCGATTCGTTCAATCTACATTTTATTTTGGCTGTTTTCGGAATAATCATCGTTTCAAATCTGTTTCTGTAACTTCTTCATTCAGTGGCGAAATTTATTTTCCTTTTTTTCGATTCAATTGAAACGATTTCTCTAAAAATCTGTTTAATACTTTTATGAAAATTCATTCTAAAAATTTACTGCTGGCCATCATGATTTTGGGCCTGACTAACAGCAACTTATTAACACAAAATCACCATCCACGCCTCTATATCAATGAATTCATGGCCGCGAATGAAAGCACCCTCTATTCACCTGATTATCAGGAATATGCCGACTGGCTGGAGATTCACAATGCTGAAGACACCATCATCGACATCAGTGGATTTTACCTGACCGATGATTTGTCTAAACCCACGAAATGGCAGATTCCACCAGCTACCAGTATTCGCCCCGGCTGGAAATTACTTTTCTGGGCCGATGGGAAAAATGAAGGCCGGCATACCAGTTTCAGTCTTTCGAAGGATGGGGAAGAAGTCGGACTTTTCACACCCGATGGAAAATTAATTGATTCCATTCATTATCCGGCCCAACTCGCCGATATTTCATTCGGCCGCTTTCCTGATAGCGGTGACATCTGGTATTTGTTCGATCAACCCACGCCTGCTACAGCAAATAAAAATGCCGGCTATTTGGGCATTACCGGCGCCCCCGAATTTTCTGTTTCGGGTGGTTTTTATGCCGGAGGTGTCTCTGTCGCACTCGTAAAGCAAAATCCAGATGAAAGTATTCGATACACTCTTGATGGTTCGCTCCCCGATCAAAAATCTTTCACCTATCGCATTCCAATTCAACTTTCTGCGACAACCGTTATTCGGGCGCAAACCGTCCGGCAGGATTATCTCCCCGGTCCCGTGATAACGCACACCTATTTCATCGATGAAACGACTAGCCTGCCCGTCATTTCCATTGCCACCAACCCGGCCAATTTGTGGGACGATCAAATCGGCATTTATGTCATTGGGACCAATGGCATTGCCGGCTATTGCACCAGTGAACCCAGAAACTGGAATCAGCCCTGGGAGCGTCCTGTCAGTCTGGAGCTTTATGAGGCAAATCGGGAATTGGGTTTTAAAATTAATGCCGGCATGCAAATCGGTGGCGGCTGCACACGTCTGTATCCGCAAAAGCCGTTGGCCATCTTCGCGCGGGGAAAGTATGGGGCATCCAAAATCAATTATCAGGTCTTTCCCGATAAACTCATCAACAGTTTTAACAATTTGCTAATCCGAAACAGCGGTCAGGATTGGTGGCGCGCCATGTTTCGCGATGGTTTCATGCACACGCTGGTGAAAAACCGCATGGACATCGATTGGATAGCATACCGGCCCGCGATTCTCTTTCTCAATGGCGAATACTGGGGCATTCATGAAATTCGCGAAAAACACAATGAACACTATCTGGCTGCCAATTATAATATCGATCCGGCTGCAATTGATATTCTGGGTGGAAATGCCGAGGTGCAGCAAGGTTCTGCCAAAAACTATCAGGAGTTGATAAAATTTATCCAAACGAACGATCTGGCGGTTCCGGCGCACTTTGAGTGGGTCAAAACGCAGATGGATGTGAACGAATACCTCGATTATGTAATCGCCGAAATCTATTTTGCCAATATCGACTGGCCCGGCGGAAATATCGAATACTGGCGGCAGCAGGGCGAAAATTATAAATGGCGCTGGATTCTTTTCGATACCGATCTGGGATTTGGCGCGCACCAGCAGGGACAATTTCACAGCAATACGCTTGAAAATGCCACGGCCGAAACCGCGACCTATTACGCCAATCCTCCCTGGGCAACGCTGCTGCTGCGAAAACTGCTGGAAAATGCCGATTTCAAAAGCCAATTTATTCAGCGATTTGCCAGCCATCTGAATACCACCTTCCATCCGCAGCGGGTGTTGCATATTATGGACAGTCTGAAAGCACAAATCGAACCTGAAATGCCGCGCCATATTCAAAAATGGGAGAAATCCACCTCCTTTAATGGCGGCTGGAATTATCATCTCGCGGTCATGCGCGAATTTGCGAATGAAAGACCCCAAAATATCATGAATCATCTAATACAAAAATTCGGTCTGAGTGGGACAGCGAAACTCACTGTTTCAGCCAATGCGCCAGCCAGCGGACACATTTTCATCAATCGTGTCAAATTGCCGGACGAAAACTTTTGCGGCACATATTTCAAAGATATTCCCATTCAGTGTCAGGCCGTGCCCAATCCTGGCTATCACTTTGCCGGCTGGCAGGGGATTGCCAATTCCAGCAGCGATTCCATCGGCCTTATCTTAACAAAAGATGGTACTTTAACCGCGCACTTTGAAACCGACGATGTAAATAAATTTGCCGGCCTGCGTATCAACGAAATCCTGGCGCTGAATCGTCAGACCCGTGCTGATGAAAATAATGAATTTGACGACTGGATCGAGCTTTACAATGCCAGTGAAAATGCCATCGATTTATGCGGACTTTATCTCACCGATGATTTAAATCAGCCCGAAATGTGGCAGATTCCCGCGTCCGCGCCGGATTTGACCACCATTCAGCCCGGTAAATTCCTCCTGCTCTGGGCCGATGAAGATATCCAGCAAGGCATTTTGCATCTGAATTTTAAACTCAGCGGCGACGGTGAAGTCGTGGGACTGGCACAAAAAACCGCTACTGGCTTTGCCTGGGTTGATACTCTCGTTTTTGGTTCGCAAACCATCGATGTTTCCTATGGCCGCTCCCCGGATGGCGCCGATAATTTTGTAAATTTCACAATTCCCACGCCGGGTTTGCCTAATATTTATACTGCCATTTTAAATAACGGCACCGTATTGCCAAATACGCCCCGGCTTGACCAAAATTATCCCAATCCCTTCAACGCCATCACCACCCTTCGTTACCAATTAGTCAGCGAAAGCCACGTCAAACTCATTATCTATGACATCTCCGGCCGCGAACTCCAGACCATTATCAACCTTCGCCAGTCCGCCGGCGAACACACTGCCATTTTCGATGCCGCGCATCTCACCAGTGGCATCTATTTTTACAAACTTTCCACCACCACCTTTACGCAATGCCGTAAGATGCTCATCCTGAAATAAAAGAATCACGTTTCATGCATCACATATTACGCCTCTGTGTTTGAACGCGCCTCATCTTTTCAGATAGACTATAGATTCCACCGTTTCCATAAGTTTTTATCAGCAGATTAAAATACTTTCTGTCGGTCTTAAATCATTTTGACCCAAATAATTTTGACATCAAATCTTTTGCATTAAATTACTTAGAGTCTGTCCGAAAATACCCAATTCTGTCATTGCGAGGCGTTTTTTGCCGAAGCAATCCCCTTATATAATGATGGAGATTGCTTCGTCGCACAAAACGCTCCTCGAAATGACAAAATCGGGTCATTTACGGACAGACACTTTTTAGAATTTCAAATAATTCTACTTAGTCAGATAAAAAAAAGCTTGCTAATTAATTAAAAAAAACAGTATATTAGGTTATGAAAAATAATCGACAGCCAAAATTTCCCAAATTGTATTCACCCTAAAACAGGAGAATCACGAGCCATGAGTCTGGCTGGGCCCTTCGGGGCCTGGCACAAGAGTTTCTTAATTTTCATCAACGCTATCATCATATTTTTCAAGTACATAACAAGTCAGTTGCCTTGCAATCACAGCAATATATCGCTGGTTTAATGCAGGCCAAACGGCACAATCTGGAGCGGATGGTCGAAAAGGTGCCAGACACCGATTGGCAAGTTCTGCAAAATTTTATTAGCCATTCGCCTTGGGACGCCCAATCCCTGACCAAACCAATTGCCACGGCGGCCAATGCGGCTATCGGGGGCGATGTGGACAGTTGTTTGCTGCTCGACGAGAGTGGTTTCAGCAAAAAAGGTCAGCACTCGGTGGGCGTTTCGCGACAATATAATGGTCGGTTGGGTAAAGTTGACCACTGTCAGGTGGCTGTCTCTGCGGCGTTATGTCGTCGCAAACGCGTGACGTTAATCGATACGCGCCTTTATTTACCAGAAAATTGGACCGCCGCCAAAGACCGTTGTCGGGCCGCGGGGGTTCCTGCCACGCGGCAGAAATTTCAGAAAAAGGCCGAATTAGCCCTGGAAATGGTCCAACAAGCCCGCGAAAACGGGGTGGTCTTCGAATGGGTGGGCGGTGACGCTTTTGATGGGGATGATCCCACGTTGTTACGCCAATTAGACCAACAAGGCGAAAGGTTCATGTTAGATGTCCATCAAGATCAACGGGTCTATTTGGAAGACCCCCAGCCCTATGTACCTAAACGTCAGGGTAAATTCGGGTGCCATCCCCACTGCTATCACACCGATCAACCCGCCGTGGAAGTGCGCACCTGGGCGGCGGAACAACCCGAGAGTGCTTGGCACAAAATCGGGCTGCGCAGCCGGACCAAAGGCGACCATCACGCTCACGCCTTGCACCGCCGGCTTTGGCTCTGGAACGGCCTTGAGGCGCAGGCGCATCAATGGCATTCACTGGTTACGAGATTTTTTTCAAAATGAGAACAAATCACCAATGCTTGAGGCGCAGGCGCATCAATGGCATTCGCTGGTCACCCGAACCCCCTCGTCGCCCGGGAAACTTAAATATAGTCTGCGCAATGCGCCATTCGACACGCCCCTACCGCGCCTGGTCTTCATGCAAGGCCAGCGCTATTGGATTGAACGGGCACTCGAAGATGCCAAAAGTGAACTCGGCATGGCTGATTATCAAGTCCGGGGCGGGACGGCCTGGCATCATCACCTGGCGCTGATGTTGTTAGCGCAATTATTTTGCTTGGAAATCCGCTTGAAATATAAAACCGACCATCCCTTACTGAGTTGTCATGATGTCCGGGAAGTCTTGCCCTTTCTGGTCCCGCAACGACAAACCACCGTCGAGGAGGTGCTTCGCCAACTACTTTTTCGACATCAACAACGGGCTGATTCTATCAAGTATTATCTTAAAAAACAACTACTTAACAAATCTGACTAAGTAGAGTCTGTCCGAAAATTCAAAACCCTGTCATGGCGAGGCGTTTTTTGCCGCAGCAATCCCCTTATATAATGATGGAGATTGCTTCGTCGCCAAAAACGCGCCTCGCAATGACAGTACCGGATGCATTTGTGGACAGACACTAAGTAGAAATAATTTTTTTTAACTGTATAAACTTAACGCTGTCGTACTTATTAAGGCACAATTTTACACTTATTCTTGAAAGGGATGTCTCATGAAAAAACGAATTTTACTCTTGCTTTGTTGTTTTACGATTTCAAATCATCTTTCTGCCCAGTATCTGAAAAATTTTACCCTTACCAATCGCTGGCCGGTGGGTGGTTGTACAACGGTTGCTGCGAACGATTCACTCGGATTCGCGGGCAGCGGTGGCATGTTGACCATTTTCCGTCTGGATGATCAGCGACGGCTGGCGGACTGGCAATCGCCCGGTATTGTCAATCAAATTGCCATTTATCAAAACTATCTTTATATCGCAAATGGCTTTGCCGGTTTACAGGTGATCAATAGTAAACAGCCGGCCAAACCGCAAGTGGTTACTTCCGTGGCGGGTAATTTTCAATATATCACCGGTTCAGGAAATTATGTCATTGCTGCCCCCTGGGATGGAACGCTCCGTGTTTTCAATATCCAGAATCCTGCGCTCCCACAGGATGTCGGTGGATACAAAGCGCAGGTGGATGATATGGTGGCGACCGGCACGCTCCTTTACATCGCCGCCAATACGACAGGGCTGCAAATTCTTGATTTTTCAAATCCGGCAGCGATTACCATGATTGGCGCTTTGACAACCATAAAACCCACGCGTTGTGTTCTGGCTGGCAATTATCTCTATCTCAAGGAGGGATCAAAAACATATATTGTCAATGTGAGTGACCCGCGTAATCCGGCCATTGCAGCGACGCTCACAACGTTGAACTGGGAACAGGCAGCAGCTTCGGGAGCGCGGCTTTATACAGCGGATTTTTCCAAATTGCGCACTTATGATATCCGCCAGCCGCTGATACCATCGGAGTTGGAAGCGATATCACAGGATGCGCCAAAGTTTCTGACAGCAACCTCGCAACATCTGGTTATTGCTCAGGGAGATCGGGGCCTTTCGGTATTTCGGATGGATGATGCCGGTATTCCGAACAGCGCATATACTTACGAAATACCGGGTCAACCATCCACAGTCCATGCGGTTTCAACCCACTATCTCTATGTCAAAAATGGTGCTTCAGATAATGAAAAAGTGGATATTCTCGATGTAACGGATCCGGGCCGGATTCAAAAAGTCAGTGAATGGAAAGTTTATCCGGAAGTGTTAGCCATTACCGGTGATGTAGCCTGTTATACAAGCGGCAATAAATTTTTCATCGTTTCGCTGGCAGATCCCATCGCGCCAAAAGAAACGGGACAACTGACACTCGATGCGTATAATAATACCGTTGCGGTCTGGAATGATATGGCGTTTGTTTCCGTAATCGGCCTGACGCAAAAGAAGAAGGGGGTGACGATAATCGATATCCGTGAGCGGACCAAACCCAAATCACTTAAATTTATTGATTCATCACCATATCGTGCTCGCGTGGAAGCAAAGTTTGGAAATTATATTTATTTGATTGACGAAAATGGCCTTTATGCCATGGATATCACCGATCCCGCCAATCCAGTCAAAAAAGACTATTTGACGCGTGAAGATGTCCTCTGGTTTGATATTATCGACCATTATGGCTGGGCACGAACCGATAATGACACGCTTAAGATTTTTGATCTCGCCAATCCCAATCAACCCAAAATAGTACACACCTCGGTGCAGCCAATTATCAGTCAACCTTCGCAGCAGTATCAGGGCTTTCTTTATGTGGTCAGTTATGATGGCGTGCATATTTTTGATGTTACCGACCCATCAATTGTCCGCAAAACAGGCCGGATTTCCGGTGGCGTTAGTTATGTCGCTGGCAGCGCGATTCAGTCGGGACATCTCTTTGCCAGCACTTATACCATGGAGCAAAAGCTTTATATTTATAATTTACCTGAACCGGGTATGCCAGTTAAGCAGGGAATCCTCAACACCTGGCATCCGGTGCTCGATATTGGTATGGATAACCACGGGGTTTACGTGGCCAATGGCGTTGATGGACTCCAAATTCTGGATACGAAAATAACAAATCAATCTCCCCGTGTTGGTCACTGGCCGGCCTTTTCCAGTATGAGCGGCGTGGCTGGTAACGGCCACTTTGTATTTGCGGGGGAGACTGAAGCGGGTGTTCATACACTCGATGTTTCCAACCTGAACCCGATTCGATATCTGGGAACCTTTCAGCAACTGAAAGCAACCGAGGTGACGAATCGAATGGCGGCATCGGGCAATTATTTTTATTGGAATAGTCTGCAAAATGGTTTTCAAATTTTTGATATCACAAATCCGGCACAATGGCAACTTCGGAGTACGACGCCAATGGGCAAGGCGCAGGGAGTACCACTGATTAAGGGGACAACGGCATATATTCCGGATGGAACCAATGGACTCAAGGTGATAAACATTAGTAATGCGGATGCGCCGCAGGTGTTGGGCTCGTGGAGTGGACAGGTTTATGACATCGCGCTTTACGATACGCTCGCTTTTATCGCCGGCCAGTATAGTGGTTTACGGTTGTTAAATATCAAGAATCCAGCACAAATTCGCGAAATCGGCAAAATCACGCCCTATTCCACCGTGATGAGCCTGGAATTGGTGGGAAATACGCTCTATCTGGCGGCGGGCTATTTAGGCGTGGTGATGTTTGATGTGACCGATCCATTTAATCCTGTTGAAACCGGCCGTCTCTTTTTTGATGATTGTCAATTCACGGCCATTGCGGTAGTTGGCGCCAATTTAGCAGCACTGGACCCGGCATCCGGCGTCTATCTCCTGCGAAATAATTTAATCAGCAGCATAACTGAGAATTCAATAAAGCCGAAACAATTTACTTTGGCGCAAAATTATCCCAATCCTTTCAATAGCGAAACGGAGATCAGCTATGTGCTCGCCCAAAAAGCAGTGGTCGCGCTGGAACTCTTCAATACGCGCGGGCAGCGGGTGGCCTGTCTGGTAAACGGAATCCAGGAGTCAGGTGAATATCGCCTTCACTATAAAGCCGATCATCTCCCCACCGGACTCTATTTTTACCGGCTAAAAAGTGGCGATCAGATACAGACCCGCAAGATGATGTTAGTCAAATAGGGCGCAGAGGGCATAGCGTAGAACATCAGGGCAGTAATCGTGTAATCATGCGAGCTTTACGGTTTGATCTACGCACTCCGCGCTATGCAATCCGCATTTTGCTCTACGCGCTACACGCTATGCGCTTTGCTCTATGCGCGCTGCGTAAAGATTTTCTGATTAATCATATTCTTTAATCGAATTGCTGGTTCGAAATCTGGCTTCAGATTCAAAGTCTTTTCACAATTCTCCAATGCTGTTGTGTAGTCGTGCAAATCGAAATAGGTAAGTGCCTGGATATAATATCCATCAGTTTGATAGGCGTTAAGGTGGAGTGAGTGTTCAAAGTCTGCCAATGCATCCCGATACTGGTGGAGCATCCGATAGGCGATGCCGCGGTTATTAAAAGCGCGAAAATAGTCCGGTTTTAATTTGAGCGCACTGGTGAAATCCTCAATCGCCTTCTGATATTCACCCATCACAAAATGAGCCATCCCGCGGTGATTATAAACAATCGATTGGACCGTGGTGTTTGTTCGCAGACGTAAAATACGGGTGTAAAGTTTAATCGCTCTTGGCAGATGATTTTGACTATGAGCTTCCAGCGCTTCCAGAAGTAATTGCTGTTGTTTTCCACCCGGTCTAATATCGACATCATGAACTGGCAAAGCTGACAATTTTGCATCATTGAGTGTTGGGAGAATGGAGATTTGCTCGAATTGTTCAATTTTTTCCAGTAAATTTCTGCGCCGTTTGGCATCGGAAGCGTGAATTGCCCGCTGATATTCGCGGATTTCCTGAAAGATGATATCAGAAAGGGTGAGTGTTGCATTTAATGCTGCCAATTTGCGTTTAATTGGCTCGCTCAGGAGTGAAAAGCCGGCTTTATAAACCAGTTCATGTTCAACTTCAGCCCAGGCCTCCTGTAAAATGGTTCGTAATTGTATTTCGAAAACAGGCCGCGTGTAGGGCAAACATTCAGTGTGAATATTTTCAGGTAAATTGATCAGTAAATGCAGTGATTGATAACCAAATTCGCTTAGTGTTAAATGTTCTCCCTTGCGTTCGCACTCAATGACTTCCAGGTGGTGCCGAAGAATCTGCTCGACCTTATCCGCATCTTCCAGAAAGGGACAAATGATCCGTAGTCCCAACAAGTCATTGATAACCGGCGATTGCTTGTTCTGCTTTAATAATCGAATGGTTTTACTAAAATAGCTTTCAAAAGATTTTATCCGATAGGTAACAGTCGCATTGATGTTATATTGATTAATTAATTTTTGAATTTGTTGTTCGAGGTCAATAATAATCTGTTCATAACCTGCGAGATGCGAATTATAAAGGCTATGGAGCTCTTTTCGCAAGGGAATTTTTGATTTAATTTTCTCCAAAGTAAATTCCTTTTAAAAATCAAAGTATTCAGGTTGTGGGGATCTAAATCCGAAAAGTTTAAAATATAAAAATCGATTGAATGGTCTTGAGTATTATTTTATGGAATATGATGTAAAAAAAATTCAATCTGTTATACTGGATTAGCATAAATAATGAAATTGTATCCATTCAATATTGAATGTGAATCCGATCCGTCCGGGTTATAATTGGTCCAAAATTATCCGTCACTATTTTGATTTCAGAACAAGGAATAACGATTTATGATTTTTGAAGTTTTTAGGAATTTCACTACCGTACATTTTTTTATCGGCCATTGTTAAACCAAACCTCTGACCCTCACCCCAACCCTCTCCCAAAGGGAGAGGGCGTAGCTATTCCCTCTCCCTTTGGGAGAGGGTTAGGGTGAGGGGGCTGGTTTGGCGATATTAAAAAGTGGACATTAGCGAATCGGGGATTGCTTTCTTCCGGGATCAAAAATCAGTATTCGTCAATCAGTTTTCGAATTTAAGAAGTGTTTCATCCTGATTTAATGAGCGGATATTTTAAATTTCTCCAATCTTCTTTATCCTCATAAAATTAGTACTCCCCTGCAACGGAACGGTTCCACTCAAAATGACCACTAAATCGGATGGATTGACAAAATTTCCAGTTAATAACTTTTCTTCAGCCAATGAAATTAACTTGACCAGATTTTCTTCAAACGGAACATGAAATGCCCGAATATTCCAGGCGAGGGCTAATTGCGAGACAATATGGGCATCCGGTGAGAAAGCATAAATCGGGGCTTGTGGGCGTATTTTCGAAAGATACCAGGCTGTTTCACCAGATATTGTAAAAACCAGAATCGGAATATAATTCAAATCCTGACTGGCCCAGGCCGCGGCTTCACACATTGCATGCGCCGGTAAATGGGGCTCCAGCTTCAGATTTCGCATTTCGCGCGGGAAATAAGAACTCGTTTCGGCCACTTCAATTATCCGACGCATGGTTGCAACCGTCTGGACGGGATAGCGACCAGCAGCAGTTTCGCCAGATAGCATCACGGTATCAGTCCCATCCAGAATAGCATTGGCGACATCGGTGGCTTCTGCACGGGTAGGGAAGGGCTTTTCAATCATCGATTCGAGCATCTGCGTGGCCACGATGACAGATTTCCCCTGTTGATTGGCCGTTTGAATAAGATTTTTCTGAATAATGGGGACATCCTGAAGCGGAACTTCAACACCTAAATCACCGCGTGCCACCATGATCCCGTCACATTTTTTCAAAATCGCATCAATTTGCAGGGCAGCTTCCGGCTTTTCGATCTTCGCAATGATTCGGATCTTTCGCGGATTCGGCGCAATAAGTTGCTGAAGTTCATCCAAATCCGATGGTTGACGCACGAATGAAAGGGCAATAAAATGAAAATTTTCCTGTAGAATAAAAGCAATATCCTCGCGATCCTTTTCGGTGATGGCAGAGATACGTAATCTGGCGTCAGGAAAATTGACCCCCTTTCGCGAGGAATAACTCCCTGAATTTAATATTTCACACTCCAGAAAGTCTTTTCCAACTGGTTTTGCAATAACTTTCAAACTGACCGCACCATCATTTAACAGGAAAATATTTCCAACCGCCAGATCAGCTAATAGATGTGGATAGCTAATTGAAATCATTTCCGAAGTACACAACATGGGATTAGGAGTTATTTTGATTTTTTGCCCGGCTTCCAGAAAAACCGGGGCATCGTTCAGGGTTTTGCCCGTTCGAATCTTTGGTCCCTGTAAATCAGCCAGAATGGCTGGCTGATAGCCAATTCGTTCGGCCGCAGTCTCAATTAATTGAATTGTATTGTGGTGGGTCTCATGATCACCATGTGAAAAATTCAGTCGAAATACATTTACCCCATTCCGGATGAGTGATTCAATTATCTCCAGACGTTGCGAAGCCGGCCCCAGGGTGGCCATAATTTTGGATTTCTTGCGCAATTGTTTTATTTATCCTTTCAAATAATGAGCTAATTCTAAAAAAGTTGTTTATGTCAGTAATATTCAGCACGTGAGTTTCCATTATCATCTCAGGCTATATCCAGCCATGCCTGTTCGTTTGCTAACGGGTTATCAGGCATCCATCGCTTTTTAAAAATGGGTTTCCGCCAAAAACATGCGGGAATGACTCAATGCGCGATTCAGATTGATTGGTATTTATTCTATTGAGTTCTTGCTACCGTACACTTTTTGATTTTGCCAGATCTGACCCCTCACCCTAACCCTCTCCCCCAAGAGGAGAGGGAATAGCTACGCCTCTCCACTTGGGAGAAGGTTGGGGTGAGGGTTACAAGTGTGGTTTAAAGAGGAATCATGAAAAAGTGTACGATAGTGAAATTGAGTTAATGAATCCCAGACTCCGGAATAAAAAAAAGTATCCGCGCAAAATGTGTTGGTAGATTAAAAATTAGTTTTTCAAATATGTTGATTTTTAAGCATAGCGCATGGAGCAGCGGGCATCGCAATATTGGTTTTCGCTATGCGCCATGCTCTATGCGCTTTGTATCTTAAATTACCCTCCTTTTTTGAGCGGATATAAAAAAACATACTGAACGCGATTGGATTTTTATTCTCAAATCCGGAATCATTTTCAATTTCATTATTTCGCGTTTCGAAATTGATTCCAGGCATCAAAATACATTTTGGCATATTGAGTCGAAGCTGTTTTTATTTCAACCTGATGCTTTTTTAAAGTCTGAAGCAACTCCTGGCGCAATAGATCATCATGAGGGGATGCAATGAATTTAACATGCCCTTTTCCCAGTTGAATGCCAGCTTCGAAGACGACCCCTTTCATATCATTTACAGATTTGAATGATTGGGTGACTTTTAACTCCTTATAAAGCCTTCCCCAGGCGTGAACCCAGAAATATTTATCACGGAATTTAAAATAGCCCAGATGCGTAAATGGTTTATCCGCAATTCGTGATTCAGCCATGAGAATTCGCAAGGGATTGAATACGGGTTGCTGCTGAATGCAATCAATCCCTGCTAAATCTTTCACCTCCTTTAACTCAAGTATGACATCATCGTTCAATTCTGTCGATTTTCCCGTTACCTGCATTAAATATTTTTGATCCCGCGCGCTTCCAACGCCCATTTGCGATGCGCCGCACTTGACAATATTAAAATATGTTGGCGGTAGATTGGTGTTTTTTTGAAATTGATAGTGAAAATAGTCTTGCATCGCCTGAATAAGTGAATCTTGTTCCGCGGCGCGAATCGGTAACATTAATTGATGAATCCCGTTGAAATATGATTCAGGTTCAAATTTAAATTCACTTCGGATGGATTTTACGATTGGAAGCTCCGTCCGATTCAAATTCTCATGATCAAGTGCAACCGCATAGCCTTTTAAAAAGATTTGAATCAGGCTGTCAGCATCGGCTTCCCAATGCAGCATTTGGCAGGTCAGGCGAATGGAAACCGCAAAGCGCATCCAATCGATTATGGGTGGTCCGGTTGCCGCATCATCAAAATCAGTTAAGCCGCATCCGGAATCAGTGACAGCATACTGCTCCAGATGGGCATCACCATGTAAATTGACCCAGGGAATTTGCTGTAGCGCTTCGGCAAAATTTTTACAAACAGCTTGTGAAAATTGATGATTAACATAACGAAAGTAATGATAAACATTTGACCGCAGCTTTTCTTTTATTGCTGGATTTTGTATAAATTCTTGCCTGGCTGGACTCAGATAAAATGGATTTTCCACAAAAACATTTGATTGGTCTTGTTTCACAAATTTCTGAGTCGAACAACCAGAAAATAGTCCAAAATAACAAAGCAATGTAATGATAAATACTTTATTCAACATGTTCCCCTCGCCTTTTTTAATCCAATAAAATCATTTTACGTGTTAAAACTTCTTGTTTCGTCTTTAATTGATAAAAATAGATACCACTTGCCACATGTCGCGATTGATAATCTGTCCCCTCCCAGAACGCGACATGATTTCCCGCCAATTTATCATCATCGACAACTTTTTGTACCAGACGACCCGAAAGATCGTAAACTGATAATTCGACTTTCATCGCATCCAAAAGTTGATATTCAATGCGCGTATGAGGATTAAAAGGATTCGGAAAATTCTGATTTAAATGAGAATTTAATTCTGGCTTTCTGGTATCATTGATTTTCATGGGACTGGCTGAAAAAAAAATGTCAGGGCATCGTCGAGATGTGCCCGCCAGTTTCCCCAGCTATGCCCTTCATGAAATGCCAGGTAATGATAGGGATAGCCTTTTGCAGCGATTATCTTTTCAAAATCCCTTACCATGGGCACTAAAAGTGGAATATCGTAAGTACCAATATCTAAATAAATCCTCAAATTTTTCTTCGTCTCATTTTCAAAACGAGTGAAAATTGATGGTTGAACATAACTCGATTGCGCGGCGATATTGCCAAATTGTTCCGGATGGTTTAATCCCAGCCATAGCGCAATATTTCCACCGTTTGAAGCCCCTAAAGTAGCTCGAAAATCAGGGTTGCGGTGGGTACGATAATTTTGGTCCACCCAGGGCATCAGTTCAGAGACAATAAAAGCGGTAAACTTCATTTGCAAGCCGCCGGCGTATTCTTCGGTGCGTTTAACCGGGGGCACAAATATAGCAATCACTGGCATTATTTTTTGATCCGCTATCAAATTATCCAGTACATTTTGCGCACTGGCTAACGGCAAATATTCCAGGCCGTCATGAAAAAGAATCAAGCCCAAACTATCGGTATTCGTTTCATACCCCGGTGGGGTATAAATCCGAATGGTTCGCGAATTGCCCAATTGCGCACTTTGAAAGGTCGTCGTGAGGACTTTTCCAGGCGGAATTTCCGGACGATTTTCTATTTCCGGTGGCATCACATAGTCCGGCATACGTAATTCAGAATTTGGACCATATCCACCAGAAACTTTGTGCGGATTGAGCGGATCCAGAATCCAGGTACTTCCATTAATAATGAACTTATAATCCAGCCGGGCGTCGCGCTCAAATATTTTTGTCAAGTACCATAGATTTGTCCCATAAATTTTGGAGAGAGAATTCGCCTCCGGATTTCAGTTGTTAAAATCACTGTCAACAGTTACCTTCCGGGCATTTTGCTTCAAAATAAAATGCGCCAGCGTATCTTCGAGAAAAGGAAAGGCTGGTACCGCCTTTAAAAAACTATCGGCCAACGAGGCTTTCAATCCTTCCGGTGCCGAATTGATGCGTGACAAAAATTTCGGGAATGATTGGGCTGAAATAATTTGTACTGATATCAAAATCAATACGACAATGAGATATTTTTTCATGAGGCCTCAGGTTTTATGATGACTGAAATTCTAAAATGAAATTTTTTCTCCGGTGTGACCATTTCCGGCAGGATAATGAATCCCTCGGTATCTCCCAGTTTTCAAAAAGCAAAAACGGGGAAGAGAACCAGGATTCCTCTCCCCTAAATTCCGTTTTTTGGAATTTTAGGGATGCAAAAGGGGGGCCTATGGAATCAGAACACTAATCAACTTTAGAATTTCTGGTTATAAATAAAGAACTTATTAAATTTATCGGCTTAGAAATTAAAAACGAAATCCAGATAGGGAATACCTGGGAAAATGGCATCCTGATTCAGGATATTCACCAGCGCTAAATCGACACTCAGCTTTTCATTAAAAAAACGCACGCCATAGGAAATAAGCGGATCAATTTCACCCGGAATAAGCCAATTTTCAGTTACCAGCGCCAGCCTTCTGCTAATTCGATGTTCACCACCGAGCATGATCATCGGTTTTTTTGAAAATTCGCCTTCAACAAAACCAAAGCCAAATCCTGCAGTGAAGTTGGAATTTGTCGAGCCAAAGGTGGTAACACCATAGATGATACCTATCAGTGGATTTGGATTATTTTTATCCTTACCTTCATCATCCATTTCAGGAATACGAATGACTAATGCGCCAGCCGCAAGGTTAAAAGATTCAGAGCGTTTAAGGCCGATTTTGGGAGTCAAGTAAAACATCTGTTTATCAATTCCCAACCCCGGGAAAATGGACATTCCGCCGCCAATGGTAAATTTATCCGTTAAACCATACGCAAAACCTGGAAAGAAGATATAATAGTCAGAAAAATACCCCTCGCCCTTCTTCAGTTGCCGGCCTGTTGGCGCAAAATAAAGCCGGGTGGCATTGGGATTGGGAAACCAGTATTGACCCGCGGTAAAAGCGTCTTTTTTGATATTTTCAATGCCATCAATAATGGATACCGGTAGTTTCAGGGCACCAAATTCTGTTAAATAGTGAACCGTATCATTTTTTACCGAGGTAATTGTGCCAATTATTTTATCACCTCTGGAAGTCGAAATGATTTGAAGTTCTGTAGCTGCCGGTACAACAAGCTTCGATCTCAAATCTTTATCAGCAGCAATTAGAAAAGAAGCAATAAAGAGAAAACAGAACGACACAACACCCAAATGGAGAAATTTTGAGCTCATTTTAAGCTCCTTTCGTCATCATATTGACCCCTCAAAGGACCAATGATAACTTGTTCTTCAATGAGAATAGCGATCGGGATTATTAATGGTCCTCGAATTGTATTTTGAGTCGCCCCATCAAGTTAATTTCGTCTGTTTATTGAACAAAGTGAATATACCATTCAATCGGGAAATTCCTGTCGAATACATATTATAAATAAATTGGTTAATATTCAAGCAGAATTTTTATGATTTTAATAATTTGTCCATGTCCGAAAAAGTTACCGTCTTGTCATTACATACAGCGTTTCTTTCAACAAAAGCTCAGGACAAGTTTTCTGCCAATGCAATCGCTGCTGTTTTATAATGAGGTGATTGCAAGCCTAAAAAACAGGCGTCAGCAAAACTTGTCCTGAACACAGTCGAAAGAAACGCTTCGCAATGACAGTCTTTTGGTATTTTCGGACAGACTCAAATTAACTTGATAGAGATAAGGATGAAAAAGGAAAATAGTGGCAGGGGCGCAAAATTCCTGTCAGCGTTCATTTTATCAATCGTTGAAAAATACGTCCAAGCATTGGTCTTTCGAGGGTAATAGCGTTTTCAGGACAGACTTCCTGGCAGCAATAGCAGCGGATACAGGTAGTGTAATTATGGATTGGTGGGCGATTTTTATCACCATTTAAAAAATCAACAGCCTTCGGCGTGGTAGGGCAGACCTTGACACAGGAACCGCACTTTGTACAGCGGCTTTCCTGAATAACGGGTTTTGCCAATACCTGGTTTTTAAAAATTTTTGAGATGCGCTGATGTTTTGTCGACAAACTGCCCCGTTCAACCTTAAAATCGGGTTGATAAAAAGCTTCAATCGAATCGCCAACCAGTTTTATCTGTTCGAAATTTGAATTACCCAATCCAAATATTGTGCCCCATTTATTGGTCGGGACCGTGTCAGCAGGGACTTCGAAAAGTTCGCAGGCGACTGTATCCATTGCGACGGGATCACTTGAAATGAGAAGAACCGACATTTGCACCGGATCGCCATTCCCCGGGCCATTTCCTTCCATGGCGATAATCGCATCCATAATATAAAGCCGGGGCTTCAAACATAAAGTTAAATCAACCAGCATTTGGGAAAAGTGATCGGCATCGGGAAATTTGATATGATACTCGGATTTAGTCAGGCCGGGAATACAGCCAAATTGATTTTTCACCGCGCCTGTCATTCGCGTGAGACCATGGGTTTTTAATTTCGGGAGGGAGATCAATCCGTCAGCGCTTCGCACACCTTTTGCGATTGGAAAATGTTTTACCAGATTTCCGGCTGGAAATGAGGTGAGGATACTGTTTTCAAAATCATCAAATTTAAGATGTAATTTTTCGGCGACAGCGGCAAGACCAGCCCGATGTGCAACGGTCAATGGATTTCCAAAGGCGGGAGAATCGCCATAGGTTATTTTTAAACCAAAATCCAGTCCCAATTCAGCGGCAGCTTTAAAAACAGCCGGATGTGTGGTTACTGCCTTTTCCACCGGCCGGCCTGAAAGTAAATTCGGCTTCAGGAGGATTGATTCACCAGACTGAAAAAAATGACGCATTCCGCCCAGTAAAGAAATCCCGCGTTCGATAGCTGATTTGACGTTATCCGGTTCGTAATTTTCACAATGAATCAGAGCGACAGTTGAAGGTGGCAAGATGTTTTCTCCTGATTAATGGATGTGAAACTTTTTGAGTAAAAAGTGAGGGGGGCGTGATGCATGAAGGGAAATCTAGAAAAATGAAATCAACTGGTTATAAAAAGCTATTCCCCAATCCTGTAAATCACGTATTCCGCATCACGGATTACGCATTACGCATCACGAATCACGCCCCCACCCGAACAAAAATACTACCTGAAAAGCACCATTTTCTCAACTTTTCTTTAATAAATTCAGTACCGAATCCACAATTCGCTGCACTGATGGAATATTATCATTTTCCAGCGGGGCGGCCATTGGCGGTGGTACCGCTCGCGCACAGATAATTTCAACCGGTTTGTGAAGCAAGGCGAACGCCTGACGTTGAACTTGAAAAGCGACATGTTCAGCAAAACTACAGGTCTGCGGGGATTGCACCACGACCGCACAGCGTCCTGTTCGTTTGACTGACTGAAGAATCGTTTCCTCATCCAGCGGAACCAGCGTGCGTAAATCAATGACTTCGGCCTGGATACCTTCTTTTTCAGCCAATACTTCAGCCGCCTGAAGCGTATTTTTCATTAAATTGGAATAACTCACCAAGGTAATGTCTTTTCCAGCACGTGCGAAAGAGGCACTTCCCATCGGCAACAGATATTCCTCTTCGGGAACTTCTCCCAGATCGGCATAAAGCATTTGATGCTCGATGAAAACGACCGGATTATCATCGCGTATTGCCGTTTTTAACAAGCCTTTCACATCATACGCTGTGGATGGGGCGACAACTTTCAATCCCGGAAAATGGGCGATAATTGCCTCCAGGCTTTGGGAGTGTTGTCCGGCATAACCTTTTCCACCACCAATCGTGGTTCGTAATACCATGGGAATTTTGGCTTTACCACCAAACATATAACGCGCTTTTGCGACCTGATTTCCCAGTTGATCCAGTGTCAAGGGGATGAAATCGATGTACATGATTTCAGCTACCGGGCGTAAACCCGCCATCGCCGCACCACAGGCAGTACCGACGATGGCCGCTTCTGAAATTGGTGCATTAAAAACGCGTTGTCGGCCAAAGGTTTCCATTAATCCCATGGTCACACCGAAAGCGCCACCGTAGTCCGCCACATCTTCACCATAAAGCACCACGCGCTTATCACGAACCATCTCTTCAGCCAGCGCCTCCCAGACAGCGTGACGATACAGAATTTGACCTTCCTTCATTCGTTTGATCTGTCGAACCGGTTTTAAAAGCTGAATGGTTTTCCATTTTTCTTCAACGTTATCGGAAGAAGTTTCCGCGAAGAGTCCTTCATAAATTTGTTCAGGAATTGGATCCGCGGCTAATGCAGCCTGGGTCGTAATTTCCGCGATCATTTTACGAATTTTTTCTTCAAAAGCCTGGATTTGGGTTTCGGAAAGTACATTCGCCTCGACAAGCTGATTTTTGAAATTGATAATGGCATCTTTGGCTTGCCAGGCTTCTTCTTCCGCTTTGCTCCGATAAGAAGTCCGTTTATCGCTGAGTGAGTGCCCCATATAACGATAGGTCATACATTCAAGTAAAACCGGCCCTTCACCGGCGCGACATTTTTCCGCTCCCCGTTGAACTGCATCATAAACCGCCATTGCGTCCATACCGTTTACGACTTCCGCATGCATATTATCCTGGCGATAACCCGCGCCGCGTTGGGCGAGATAATACACATCAGTGACTTCATTACATTGCTGACCGGTCATGCCATATTGATTATTTTCAATCAGAAAAATAACGGGTAAACCCTTACCAAATTGCGCCTGAACAGCGAAATTCATGGCTTCATGCGCAATGCCATTATTCGTTGCACCATCTCCAACGAGACAGACGACAATATCACCGGTTTCGAGAAGATGCTGCGCCAGCGCCGCACCCGTCGCAATTGCATAACTTCCCCCCACGATAGCGTTGGCGCCCAAATGCCGGGCATTGAAATCGGCAATGTGCATCCCGCCGCCGCGACCGTGGCAATAGCCATCTTCTTTACCGAGCAATTCGCACATGGTTTTATAAAGATGGTGTTTCATCGTTCGTTCGAGTAATTCCTCATCCGGCAGCTGGCTTAAATCATCTTTTGTCTCGAGAAAAGCAATCTGTTCGGCACGTGTCATAGCGAAGATGCGATAGGCACCTTTGGCCAGTGAATGACCGTGTCCCCGATGCGTGGAGGTGATATAATCTGACCATTTAATTGCGGACATCACGCCGCTCGCCACTGCTTCCTGGCCGATGGAAAGATGCGTGGCACCAATAAAATTAAAATTTTCAAAGGGAACGAATTTGCCCTGTTTTAAATCGATAATCATCTCCTCGAAAAAGCGATTGATCAACATCACCTGGAATATTTGAAGGGCATCTTTGGTAGTTAATCGCTGCTGTTCAATTTCTGATTTTAAATTTCCCTGAAATTGATAAAGCGGAATTGGTTGAAAAGTTATTTGACCGGGTTTAAAATCCGGTAAAACATCATATTCTTTCATTCTGTCTCCTGCTCCGTTGTAATCAATTAAGCCGCTGGATATTCAGCACATAGTAGATATAAAGGCGCTTCATCTTCCTCAATTGCTGGAAAGCGCCCGCATTTTTCATAGAAAATATTGTCGGTAGTATCATCATTGATGGCAGATACTTCGCCAACCAGTACGGTTCCTTTGCCTTTTTCACCCCAGAATTTATGATATAGTTTTTGCGGGAGGGAGATACTTTCGCCTGGTTTGAGGATGATAATTTCCCCGGCTAAAAAGGTACGAATGATTCCATCAATGGAAATCAAACCGGGTGCCTCCGAAAATGTATTTTCATTCGTTGCATTATAGAGTTGAATACATAAATTTCCGCCGCCCCGATTGATAATATCCTCCATTTTTGAATGGTGGAAATGCATGGGGGTGACCTGTTCTTCCCGCACCATCATGATTTTTTCACAATAGGTTTTTAAATTATTGGGATTTTTCAGATTTCCATTGCGGATGGTAAAAAGTAATAGTCCGGTTTTATAAAAGTCATTCAAACCAAAATCAGTAATATCCCACCCGAGCCTATTCTGGCGAATTTCATCGGCTTCATGCCCTAATTGCTGCCATTGCTGAACCGATAAATAAGCCCAGGGTGGCAATGCAAAATGCTGTTTTGTAAAAAAATCAACAGCTTCACGCATCAGTTGATTGATTTCAGAACGTTTCATGGGCGCCTCATCTTTTAATTTATGATGGTAATTGAATTTTTGATAAATTTTAATATGGCCATTCATCTGCTTCGCCAGTTCAAACATGAAAACAGACAAAAAATCCAGCGAGGACGTGGATTCCGGTTACTGAATAGCTCGTTTTCTCTTTTCGATAAAGCCTCATCTGATGAAAGAAAAATTTTAGTTGATTTTTCCGGCAGGAAAAAGAGGTAGATAGTATACCAATTTATTTGATAATTAGCAAGTAATTTTTAAATATTCATCTCTCTGATCAAAAAAAAAGCTTGCATCTCGAATGATTTTTGTTTATCTACTTGCTATCGTGCACTTTTTGATTTTGCCAGATCTGACCCCTCACCCTAACCCTCTCCCCCAAGGGGAAAGGGAATAGCTACGCCCTCTCCCTTTGGGCTGATCGTGTCCCATATCTTCTACTGGACACGGGGAGATGACGAATTCCCCTTCCCTATTTTGTTAGGGAAGGGGCCAGGGGATGGGTAAAAAAGGATGCTGACATAACAAAGAAATATTTTTTTAATTAAGTTTCATCGTGACAAAGATAAAAGTTAAATTTTATTTTTATCAACACGATTTTCTAACCCATCCCCCAACCCCTTCCCTCAAATCAGGGAAGGGGAGTGGCCACTTCCCCGGGTCCCGTAACGAGATGGGGGTCAGGAAGGGGCCAGGGGATGGGTAAAAAGGATACTAACGTAACAAAGAGATATTCTTTTAAAAAAATTTGATGGCAACGATAAGCAAAAGTTCAATTTTGTACTTATCAACACGATTTTCTAACCCATCCCCCAACCCCTTCCCTCAAATCAGGGAAGGGGAGTGGCCACTTCCCCGGGTCCCGTAACGAGATGGGGGTCAGGAAGGGGCCAGGGGATGGGTAAAAAGGATACTAACGTAACAAAGAGATATTCTTTTAAAAAAATTTGATGGCAACGATAAGCAAAAGTTCAATTTTGTACTTATCAACACGATTTTCTAACCCATCCCCCAACCCCTTCCCTCAAATCAGGGAAGGGGAGTGGCCACTTCCCCGGGTCCCGTAACGAGATGGGGGTCAAGATCAGCCCAAAAGGAGAAGGTTGGGGTGAGGGTCACCAGTGTGGTATAAAGAGGAATTATGAAAAAGTGTACGGTAGTGATTTTATCTAAGTATCTTTTCAACTTTACCGTTAGTGGAGTCAAAATTGATAATTGATAATTGAGAATTGATAATTGATAATTGATAATTCACAATTCATAATTCATAATTCATAATTCATAATTCACCATTCATCATTTCCAAATCAAAGGACACTTAATGAAACGGTTATGGATACTGTTTTTTTTAATGCTGCTGGTTGGCTGTTTCTCTATTGATTCCTATTTTAATAATAGAAATGAAATTATTCCCCCGGCCGAAATCAGCTATCTCGTTCCCCATACAACTCCTATCTGCCAGGGGCAAACCAATACCTGCTGGGATTTTGCCACATTGTCATTGCTTGAATCTGAAGTGTTGCGAACAACAGGACAGGCGTTTCGATTCTCTCCAATGTGGGTGGTTTATTACACTTTCCTTGAAAAAACCAAAAATTATCTGGCACAGGATGGGAAAGCCCGATTGGCTGGTGGTGGCCTGTCGGAAGACGTTTTTCTGGTCGTTCGAAATTACGGGTTGGTACGTTACGAGGATTATCCCGGCCGATCAAATGATGATGAGGAGTATAATCATCGAAAAATGGACCAGTTAATCAAAAATTCAGTTGATCAGCAACGCACGGAAGGACTTTCGACTGATGAGATCATACAAAATGTACAAAAAATTCTCATTGAAAATATGGGAATCCCGCCGGTCCGGATTGTTGTCGATTCCCGTGAAATTTCACCGCAGGAATTTGTTGAAAAGGTATTAAAATTAAACCTTTCTGATTATATTCAGGTGACTTCTTTTTTATCCATGCCCTTTTATACATTTGGTGAGCTTGAAATCATGGATAATTGGCAGCATTATGACCGGTATTTTAATGTTCCATTGGATGTCTTTGTGGCAATCATCCCGAACGCGCTTAAAAACGGTTATTCTTTGACAATTGATATGGATTTAACCGAAAAAGGCTATCAAACCCGTCGTTCCGTTGCTGCACTCACCCCAAAATGGCTCTCTGCTGATTCGATTACCCAGGAGATGCGTGAAAAATTATTCCTAGGAAAGATGACGTCCGATGATCATCTGCAGCATCTGGTCGGTTATGCTCCCGGCGCACCGGATGAAAATTGGTACTATATCAAAGATACATTGTCGTCAAGTCATCGAAGTGCGACAAAAGGTTATATTTATATGCGGGAAGATTATCTGAAAATGAAAGTCCTCTCGTACCTGGTGAACAAAGCGGCCCTGAAAGGGATTGTGAATGATAGTGTTTTTTCGCAAGTATTATAAATGGAATTGGCTTTTGGCATCTGGCTTTTGATTTTTTATTGTGAGTTTATATTAAAAAGGTCGGATTTGTCAGGTTGAAGCCTTTGGCTGGCGCAGGAGAAACTTTCTAAGAGAAGAATTGATATTTTTCAATGACATCAGCGCTGCTTCGCTTCGGTCAGCACGACTGGTGCATATTTTCGTGTGCGCTCATTTATAATGATGCATATTTTTATGGGATTGTCTCGTTCGAAAATCATTAATGGGTATTCATCAATCACTTATTTATTATAGAACAGGTATAAAATGGCAGGAAAAACGATTATACAAAATGTTCTGGCCAGTCGGTATGCCAGTTCGGGCATTATTCAATACTGGTCGGAGGAAGGAAAAATCATTCTGGAACGTGAGTTCTGGATTGCCGTAATGAAAGCCCAACGGGAATTAGGGCTGGATATTCCGTCGGAAGCAATTGAAGCTTATGAAAAAGTTCGCAATCAGGTGGATTTAGCCCGAATTCGAAGCCGGGAAGAAAAACTTCGCCATGATGTGAAAGCGCGAATCGAGGAGTTTTGTGAATTGGCAGGTTATGAACATATTCACAAGGGCCTCACCAGTCGCGATTTGACGGATAACATCGAGCAATTGCAAATTTTTCGTTCGCTTCAACTGATTGAAGTGAAATATGCTGCCTGTCTGTATCAATTAGCCCAACAGGCGGCGGCCAATAAAGATATTTTACTCACCGGGCGCACCCACAACGTCCCGGCCCAATTGACCACCTGGGGCAAACGCCTAGCCATGTTTGGACAGGATATGCTTATTGCTTTTCAAAATTTTTCTGCTATTCTCGCCAAATATCCTTTACGGGGAATTAAAGGTGCGGTTGGAACCCAATTGGATCAACTGACGCTTTTCGAAGGGGATAAAAGGAAAGTTCGACGATTGGAAGAAAAAATCGCTGCGTTTTTGGGCTTTCAACAGCTGCTTTTCGCCGTGGGACAGGTCTATCCCCGCAGTCTTGACTTTGAAGTCATCGCCGCTTTGTTCCAGTTGAGCGCCGGAATCAGCAGTTTTGCCCGAACGATTCGTTTGATGGCCGGACAGGAATTGGTGTCGGAGGGATTTAAGCAAGGCCAGATCGGTTCGTCTTCCATGCCGCATAAAATGAATTCAAGAAGCTGCGAGCGTATTAATGGACTGCAGGTAGTCTTGAAAGGCTTGGTTGAGATGGCCATGGGACTTTCGGGTGAACAGTGGAATGAGGGCGATGTCTCCTGTTCCGTGGTCCGTCGGGTGGCCATACCAGATGCGCTTTTCGCCATTGATGGGATTATGGAAACCTTTTTGACCATTCTGCAGGAAATGGGCATCTTTCCGGCGATGATTACCAATGATTTAAATCGTAATTTTCCATTTCTCGCCACCACAACTATTTTAATGGAAGCGATCAAACATGGCGCGGGTCGCGAAGAAGCCCATGCTGCCATCAAGGAGCATTCAATCGCGGTGCTCCAGGAGATGCGGCAGCAAGGGAAAACTGAAAATGAGCTATTTAAGCGGCTGGCGGCCGATGAAAGAATTCCGTATTCACTGGAAGAAATGAATGCGCTGCTCAATGAACACGAAAAATTCATTGGCAATGCCGTCATGCAAACTGAACAGTTTGTCTCAACGGTTAGCGAATTGGTGAAGCGTTTTCCGCAGGCACTTAAAATTAAACCGGAGCCGCTGCTTTAGTGAGGCGTTAAGCATAATGCGTGATGCGGAATTCATAATTCATGTTCTTTTTGACACATAATTGGTGCGAAAAGATTTATGCGTTATGATTAAAAAATCGTAACTACTCAGGTTCAGGGCTCAATTGTTCCCGGTTCAGCGTTCAGAAATACAAAAAAAGAAGCGTATCAAACCGTGATTCGTGAACCCCGAACCCACCAACCTGAGTCGTTACAAAAATTAGCCAGAAGCCAGAAGCCAATAGCCAGAAGCCAGAAGCCAATAGCCAGAAGCTAAAAGCCAGTAGCCAAACGCCAAAAGCCCATTTTAGCTAATAAATTAAATCCTGAACGTTTTATTCAACGGAGTTTTTATGAGAAATGTCAAAAACCTATTGTTCCTGCCTGTTATGATCCTTTTAATCATTTCTTTAACAAATGCTGCTGAAAAAAATTATACCCCAACAAAAGAGAATCTTGATGCCCGAACCTGGTTTCAGGATGCCAAATTTGGTCTCTTTGTGCACTGGGGCGTTTACTGTCTGCTCGGAGATGGGGAATGGGTGATGCAACATCAAACAATTCCCCTCAAAACGTATGAAAAATTGCCAGCATTCTTTAATCCCATTGATTTTAATCCTGCTGAATGGGTACAGATGGTCAAAGATGCCGGCATGAAGTACATTACCATCACTTCCAAACATCACGATGGATTTGCCATGTTCGATTCAAAGGTCTCCGATTGGGATATCGTGGATCGAACGCCCTATAAGAAGGATGTTCTCAAAATGCTGGCGGATGAATGTCATCAACAGGGCATCAAGCTTTTCTTTTATCATTCACAACTGGACTGGCATCATCCGGACTATTTTCCCCGTGGCCGGACTGGAACATTGTTGGGGCGTCCGGAATCGGGTAATTGGCAAAATTACATCAAGTACCAGAACGATCAATTAACCGAGCTATTGACCAACTATGGGCCGATTGGCGGCATCTGGTTCGATGGCTGGTGGGATAAAAAGTGGGATAAAGCCTGGGATCTTGAGACCACCTATGCACTGATCCACAAACTGCAACCCGCGACGCTGATTGGAAATAATCACCCTGTTCTGCCATTTCCAGGCGAAGATTTTCAGATGTTTGAAAAGGATTTGCCAGGCCGTAGCACGCAGGGTTTCAATGCTGAAGCAAAAGTGGGTGATCTTCCACTGGAAACCTGCGAAACCATGAATCACTCCTGGGGCTTTAATTTACAGGACAATCGTTATAAATCATCGAAAGAGCTGATTCAATATCTGATTAAAGCGGCGGGTAACAACGCCAATTTTCTGCTCAATGTCGGCCCCATGCCCAATGGCAAAATTCAACGTGAGGGTCACAAGTGGGCTTTAGCAATGATTTATTAAAAAGTGTACATTAGTGAAACATCATATTCATGAGATGCTTATGTCAACAAAATCCCGACGCCAGTTTCTTAAACACGCGACGTCGCTTGCTGCGGCAGGACTCGCCACTTCACTATTCAGTCAGCAATCTACCAAAGAAAAAATTACGTCACGGCTCATTAAAAATGTCATCTTCATTCTGGGGGACGATCATTCGGCTGAAATTCTTGGCTGTTATGGCAATCAAATTGTCCGAACGCCAAATCTTGACCGAATGGCCTATAAGGGCGTGCGTTTCTCCAATTTCTTTGTCAATGCACCCTTATGCAGTGCCTCTCGGCAATCGCTTCTCACGGGAAAATATCCCCATGCGACCGGCGTGACACTGCTCCAGACTTCTTTTCCCGAAGAACAACTTACCCTGGCGGAACATTTAAAAAATTTCGGCTTTAAAACCGGCATCATCGGTAAAACCCATTTTAATAATAATCTTCCCCATGGATTTGACTATCAAGTTTCCCATGCTGACTGGCAAAAGCATCTCCGGGAAAATCCACCACAACAGCCCCCAGCCGAGGTGAAAATCCGTCCGCAATGGAAACCATTTCAGGATCATGCGCGCACCTGGCTCAATTCCGAAGTCCTTCCGTCACAATATTTCGATGCTGACGAAACAGCCACTTTTTATACCAACAAGGCCATTGAATTTATACGCGCGAATAAAGAGAATCGCTTCTGCCTCTGGGTGGGTTTTCAGGAGCCGCATTCGCCTTTTAATTTCCCCATTGAATTTGCCGGCAAATATAAACCCGAAGACATGCCCCTGCCGAAAGGTAGCCCGGAAGATGATCGCTGGATTCCGACAGTTTTCAAAGATTTAACCGATGAAGAGAAAAAAGGGATTGTCGCCGCCTATTATACGTCCGTGGAATATCTGGATCGCAAGATTGGCCAAATACTCCGGGAATTGGAGCGGCAGCAATTGACGCCTGAGACTTTGGTTGTCTATGTCGGCGATAATGGCTATCTGCTGGGTGATCATAAGCGCTTTGAAAAATATACAATGTGGGAACAGTCCGTTCGCGTTCCCTGTATTTTGCAAGTGTGCAATCGGTATGGACAGGGACGAAAAATTGAGCTTCTCGCAGAAGGCGTTGATCTTGTTCCAACTGTTCTCGATATTCTCAATGTCGAACAAATGCCGGATATTCAGGGCAAAAGTCTTTTTCCGCTCCTGACCGGTCGCACCACGACCCATAAAGACTATGTTTTTTCCGAATATCTGGTGGATAATATGGTGATGATTCGTAATAAAGAGTGGAAATATGTCTTTACTTCAGGTCAACACGATCTCGGGCAGGGTTATGCCACCGGCCTGCCGCCATCCGGAATTTTTCATCGCCTGTATAATTTGCGAACTGATCCCGGTGAAACCACCAATTTAGCCGCGAATCCCAATTACCAGCCCGTCCTGGAAAAATTGCAGGCTGAATTGCTTCATATATTTCAGAAAACACATCCCCGCGCCAAAGAACTTCCCGAGGGTCTATCGGTAGAAGAGCAACTGGTATGGTTTTGCGAACCGACGGATAAGGGGGCGAATTTGGAGGCGAAATAGGGGAGAGGGGGGACGTGAGGCGTGATGGGTGAGGCGTGATGTGGGGGGTATGATACGTAATGCGTGATTTTAAGTATGTTACACTTTACGCATTACGCATCACGATCCCCCTTTTTTCACAATTTTCCCCAACTGTTCCAGTAACTGTGGATTATTGGCCAGCGCGACTTCGGCAATTTTTAAAAAGTCATTGCGCCATTTTCGAAACACTTTCGCGGCCTGATCCCGATCCTGAGTGGCCTGTTGGGACTGGGCTTTTATGGCTTCCTGTTTGGCCACGATGCTGACAATTTCATCGCTTTTTAATAATGACTGCTGTAAAATCTCCCGTGTCAAACCAACTTTCTCCAGAAGACCGGATAATGTTGCATCGTTGAGTGGTTCCTGGTAAAATCGTCGATAGAGATTAATCCAGGACTCGTAGCCGGACGGAATATCACCATTTAATCCTAACTGGGTCATTAAGGTCGGTTGATCAATCAGTAATGCCCGCGAAATCTTTCGATGCAGGGCAAAAGTTTTATTTAATACTGCCCGCGCCTGATTAAAACTGGCCGTCGCCTTTTTCTTTTCGGCATTTAAATGTACCTGCTTGTCCTGATTCAAAATCAATTCCTGTAGTAATTTTTTACCGGTTTCCAATAATCCCGCGCCGCCATAAGGCTGTAATTGCATGGAAATTTCAGGTGAATTTTGGGCATTTTCACAGGTTAATCGCCCCTGTTCGATTAGTTCATCAACATCTTTTCTGCCAGTGTTACTCATCAATCCTCCTGTTTTTTAATAGTCAGATGAAAAGGTTTTTGCATTTAAGAAAAAAGAATAATCAGTTGTTTATATACGAAAGCCAAAGTGATTTTCAAATTTTGTTAATAAAAAAAAATGAATAATAAACCCACCCCTGGCCCCATAGCTGTCAGGTTACGGCGATAGCTCATTAATAAATAAATGAATTGCCATGAGCTTTAGCTCGTGGATCATCATGCTCCCCCAATATTTAAGTGGGTTCTAACCCACAAGCGTTTAAGGACTCGGGCTTAAAAGCCCGGTAATTATCGTGAGGCGTTCATGGAACCACGAGCTAAAGCTCGTGGCAATTCAATTATAATTTATTGAAATTCAGATTATTATCACCTTAACCTGACGGCTATTTCCCTGATCCCTCCCTGGAGAGAATTCAGGGGTGGGTCAAATTGGCAGAAATTCAAAACCCATTTCGTCATGCGTCTATTATTTTAGTGTCAATTGTTTTAACATCATCCGCATCCAGGCGATAATTTCCTGTCTCCAAAAATGCAAAATTCCGCCCTTTTATCATTTTTTCGCAATAAAAAACGATAACAAGCTGCGCCTGAATGATATTTTTCCTGAAAAAATCAGCTCCAGGCAACCAATCTTCATCTTGTGAATATAAAAAATCACCTATTTGCACCGATTTCGCAAATTTCTACCAAAAAAATGTGATCCAGCTCCCCATATTTAATCTTCTGAATAAATAAAATAACTATGGCAGCCTAAAGCCTATTTTATCTGTCTGAATTTTATAAAAAAGCTGCCAATAGTTAATTTATTTGCGATAGAAATAAAATATTGGTGCCCCTGATTGATTTATTCCGCAAGAAAATGCGACCTGGCCAGGCAAATTAAATTTTTATTATTCCATAAAATGAACATCGGCTAGGCAAGCTTGCTTTATTTTCATAAAAAATTTTAAATGCCCGGGTAAATTGAATGATTTTTATTATCCAAATCAATCCCGAACAATCATTACACATTATCAAAAAAGATCATTTCATTTATCAGCTTCTATTTTAAAGATAAATCCATTAAAATTTTCTATTGATAAGACTGATTTCTTTTCAAAAATAAATAACATTGAAAAGATATAACGATTTAAGATGAATAGCGCTTTATTTGATTGCTAAATTAACGCCATGAAAACAGGATTATTGAGCACAGGGTAATTAACAGATTGCCAATCGTATCAGCAGTAGCGAAGAGAGCAAGCACGAATCAGTTTGAGTTTCAATCGTCATTCAGAATCAGGAAATAATGCCCAATAATGAAATATTAAGTCAGATAAATGATCAAATAATTGTTTAATATCAATTGGATTATTAATTCGATCATGAAATGATATTATTTTAAGAAATATCACTTGATCTAATATAAAATAAAATGAAGAAATTGTCAAGTAAAAAAATGAAAAATATTGATTGCGGAGCCTGAAAATTTTTGCTACCGAACACTTTTTCAAATCGCCAAATCTGACCCCTCACCCCAACCCTCTCCCCAAAGGGGAGAGGGAATAGCTACGCCCTCTCCCTTTGGGAGAGGGTTGGGGTGAGGGTCACAAGTGTGGTTTAACGATAATTTATAAAAAAGTGTACGGTAGTGAAAAAATTTTAAAAAACATCCGGAGGCAATAATTTTTAGTATCCCCTCAATATACAATGGTAAAACCTTGCGAAGGTGGTACCGTGTTTTCATCAAATGACGGTTGTGAAGGTTAATATCGAGGTTTCAACAAGATCTCAGCAAACCTTTGCAAGGATTCACCCTCCTTTTTTTGAGAGGTTACAATTTTTATTCAGTTTGCTTCTGATAAAAAATTCATTCGCTGTGTTAAATCCGCGAACTATATTCATTATAACCTGTCGGTTATAGAATATTCTTGTAACCGTTTATCTAAAAAGGGATGGATTCCCGCCAAACTTGTACTCGAAAGTTTTGGTCGAGTAAACATGCGGGAAATAACAGATTCGATCCTCCCTGTGAACGGATACATATTTTTTTCGGATCCGACTTTCAATAGCCTTTCAGATTTTTGAAAGGTTTTTCAGAAATCTGATACTTTTTTCCAAATATTAGATCGCCAGGTGCTCCCAAGGCCGGTTTTCAGTTCATGAATTGATTGATTTGGCTGCTTTGAATATCCCTGGCGCCTCTTTAAAGCGTTTCTTCCGCAGGAAACGATTGTTTCGCTGCGATATCGTAAAGCTGATATTATTTATTATAAAATTGCAACAACTGGCATTCAAATTGCATTTAATCAATTGAAAGATACTTTATTCAATTTAACTTGATGCGAGGAGATCATGAAAACTCATCACTACTTTTCATTGTTTATCGCCTTGGTTCTTATTTTTGCCCCGTCTCTTATTTCTCAGGAGATTCTATTTGAATTTTCCACCGAACCAGAACCAGTTTCACTGGCGATTGATAGCAAAGGCGAGGTGTATGTTGCCAATGCCAGTTTGGAAACGCCGCCTGATAATTGTAAAATTCAAAAATACACCAGCGAGGGGATTTTTCTCAGGACCTTTATTGATTATTTGCAGCCGGTTCAACATAAATTCAATCGATATGCACCGCTGGATTTGACACTGGATGATGAAAATCAGCTCTATGTACTGGCGAAACCATTTTTCGAGGCAACTCCCGGAAAATGGACAGCCTATAATGGATTTTCTATCCTGCAATACGATTCGACCGGCTCTCTGGTACGCGAACATAGCCGATTCATGAATCGTCGACCGACCAGCCTTTTTTATCATAACAAATCCATTTTTATGTTGAGTGAAAAGATTCTGCAGTTTCATCCGGACACCGGTTATTTGACGGAACATCATTATTATACTGAAGCCGGCGGCAGTTTTGTACTGGATGAAATTGCTGATTTTGTTATCGATTCAAATCACAATTTCTGGGCAACTGGCTGTCGTGAAGAAAGTGATGGGTTTGCCAGCTTTATTTTGAAAATAAGAGCCGATGGTCTTCATTTAATGCAATTCCAGATACCGGGACGCGATTCATCGATCATCTATCCCCGAATCGCCATCAATAATACGGATGATATTTATCTGACCATCGATGAAATTGGCGAAGTCCAAAAATTCAATTCGACTGGCCATATTCTGGGCCGGGTCGATCTTCGGCCGGATTCCACGACCTCGGTCGCGCTGAAGTCCATTGCGGTGAGTCCGAACAATAATCTTTATATTCTCGATGCAAAAAATCAGGTAGTCCGGGTCCTGAAAGCATTTGCGACAAATGGTGCGTCAATTTCCGGCAAAGTGCTGGGTTCCCAACAGCCGCCGAGACAGGCAACGATTCACTATTCAGTCCGGGGAAGCAATGAACATAATGAAACCTTTACTGATGAAAATGGATTTTACTTCATTGGTGGATTGAAGGCGGGTGAATACAATTTATGGGCGTACACCGATAACAATTATTTAATCCGCAATGAATCGCGGCGCATTCAGGTTGCGGAAAATGAAGCGGTGGGTGATGTTAATTTTGAATATTTGATACCCGCTTCTGTTTCGGGACAGGTTGTGGGAACCGTCAATTTATATAATATTCGCGAAAGTTTTCTTCAATACATTAATTTTGAAAATTATGACTATAATAATGCTTTGCTTGAAAATGATGGTCGATTTTCTTTTACTAATTTATGGCCGGGCGCGGGAGAGATTTATATTATTCCGCCAGCCTCCACTGGTTGTGCCGGAACTTCTTTAAAAATAACACTTCAGGAAGGTGAGTGTGTCTCTGATTTAGTAATTGTTATGCCAAAGGGAGCACTGATTTCAGGTTATTTAAAAAGTGATGATGCCCATTCTTTTCCTTTAAACTGCCTTGGCGTATCTGCCATCAGATTACCAGAAATGGATAATAAAAATTCAGTAACGCCCTATTGTATCTGGCCAGCGCAGGTCGATGAAAATGGTTTTTACGAACTTCGGTTGGTGCCGGGAAGATATTTTTTGAATGTGGTACAAGGTTATTTTTGCTGCATGGGCATTCCATTTTTTAGCAAACCGAATCCCTATAGTTTAATTATTGTCGATGAAAATCAATATGTCAGATGTGATTTTAAAATTAATTTTGAATATTTTCTGGCACGGGGAACAATAACCGATCAAACCGGTCAGTTTTTGGCACAAAGGGGGACGATATTAGCAATGTCTGATAATTACATAATGGATTTTTACTGGAATTCATTTCCGTTTAGCGGTCCGGAGATTAACCCGGATGGAACTTATTCATTGCCGGTTTATCAATCGACTGATGAAATCTATTCGCTTTATGCGGTGACCTTTGATTCAACAGGGAATGGAATGTCGGTCTGGGGACGGCTTGATAATTTAAAAGGTCCCACTTCATCCGCAAATTTCAATTTAACGGATGTTGGCGGAAAAGTGCAGGGGAAAGTAGTCAATGTTCCTGTTGGTTCACATATTAAGGTTCGGATCCTGGATACAGGAAAGAAACTGGCCGGAGAAGTGGACAGACATTTTGTCGCCGGTGATTTTAGATTCGGTTTTAATCACATTCAGCCGGGCCAATATGAAATTATGGCCTATTCATCGGCTCATCCGGCGATTCCCAAACATCATTTTGTCATCCAATCCGGTGAATCCATTGAAATTCCACCACTCGATTTTCAGGTAACCTCGGTGGAGATAAGCAGGCAGCCTGTTGGCTTTGAACTTTACAAAAATTTTCCCAATCCGTTTAATACTTATACGCAAATTACGTTTCATTTATCAACCGCCAGTCAGATTGAGCTCACCATCTATAATCTCGCAGGCCAGCCAATTCGCAATTTATTCAAAGGGAAACTTTTTTCAGGTGAACATTTGCTCACCTGGGACGGTTCGGATAATTCGGGACGAAGCGTTGCGAGCGGGATTTATTTTTATCAATTAAAAGTCGATGATGGCAATTTGCGAAGGACAGCGAAGATGGTTTTGATTAAATGAATTGGTAACTTCTCAGGTTCAGGGCTTCATTGCGGCTGTCCGGGGTACTAACCCTGCGAAGGTTTTTGAACAGATACAGGGTTATATATTGATTAATACCTGAAATTCTAAAATGAAATGTTTTTTTTGGTGAATTTGTTTCAAATAGAAAATTGACCCCTTCTGTATTTCCCGGTTTTCAAAAAGCAAAAATGGGGGAGAGAACCTGGTTTCCTCTCTCCAAATTCCGTTTTTTGGAATTTTGAGGGAGGCAGGAGGGGGTCACGAATTGATTCATAACCTCATAAATTTCCATTTTAGAATTTTAGGTAATATTATAATACTATTTAGTCAGATTAACTCCAACATCCCCCTAAATTCCCCTTCAAAGGGGGACTTTTCGCGATTCCCCCCTTTGAAGGGGGGCCAAGGGGGGATGTTAGTGAGCTTGAAATTACAAAATTAATATCGCTTAATGCAATCTGACTAAGTAGTAATAATTATGAATTATATATTGTGTTATTCTTAACCTTCGCAAGGTTATTATTGGCTAATTCTCTGGTTCCCGGACACCATCCGTTGTTCGCGGTTCAGGGTCAATAGTGTTCGGCACCGTTAATGAATTATGGCTTAATAAATTAATATCTGAAATTCTAAAAGGAGATGTTTTTTCGCTGGCACAGTCGTTTTCGGTAGAATTGTGCCCCCCTCTGTATCATAACCGTCAGGTTAAGCCCCTAATTTATTTGAAAAAAAGGTTTTGGATATACAACAAAAATATTAGAAATATCAGACATTTGACCCTCACCCCAACCCTCTCCCGGAGGGAGAGGGCGTAGCTATCCCCTCTCCCTCCGGGAGAGGGTTAGGGTGAGGGCCGTTTTTAATTTAACGTAATGTTTAATTTTCAATTAGTTATCACCTTAACCTGACGGCTATGCCCCTCTGTCTCTCCCAGTTTTCAAAAAGCGAAAATGGGGGAGAGAACCTGGTTTCCTCTCCCCAAATTCCGTTTTTTGGAATTTTGAGGAAGGCAGGAGGGGGTCCTGAATTGGTTCAGAACATTATCAATTTTAGAATTTTTGGAAACGTATTTTTATGAGTGCCAAACACTATTCGTTCACGGTCCCATTGTTCCCGGTTCAGAGTTTAGAAACAGTAAAATTCAATGATTTAAAGAAATTGAAGTCCGGCAACCTGAGTTATAACTTAAAATTCATTTCCCAATCGTCACTTTTACATTTGGCTTTGGAATTGAAATGATCAAATGTTCATAATTTTCATCTGCATCTTCCGCTAGCTGATACGCTATTTCGGATGAAGCTTGTATCGCCGGTTTACCATTTTCTTTCTTCCATAAAACATCCTGCCACCCCGGTGCGCCATTGACATAAGTTAGTTGGGTTAAATTTGTCAATTCCACTGCATCCAGCCAGCAGGTGGAGGCAACAATTGAAATGCCGGCACCTTCATTGGGTAAAATGAACGCTTCACGGGTGGCATCGGGCATGGGGAAATCAAAGGCAAAGCACAAAGAATCATTTTTCAATTGATAAGCATGATTGAGGACAGCCAGGAGCCTATTTTTATCTATCGCAACACAATGCTTGAAATTTAATGCCTGCCCGCTGAAGGCGATAATCTGTCCCGCAGCCGCTTTTTGATTCACCTGCGTATAGATTTCGGGTGAAGCCCCGACTTTGCCGATTATCTGTGGCGTTACATCAGCGATGTAAGGCAGAACTCGCTTTGATTTGGTAACGATTTTACCGACGCGCATTCGTTCCTGTTGATTCATCAATTGCAAAGCGCCCCAGAATCCGTGCCCGGCGATAAGCGAGGTGTTGACGTTGTATCGCTGGTTCTTGAGATCATCGTGGGGATAATTGGCGAAGGTGAAAAGTTCAAGCGGAATGATACCCGCGAATTGATTGGGAATGGTTCGCATGGATTTGGCACGATAGGCACTATAATCATTATAGGCACTGGCGCCATTGTTCATCCAGAAATATTTGCCCGCGCTCAATACTGCCAGCCCGGTCATCACCCTTCTGGCTTCGGTTAAGTCAATTTCGATTATCAATTCCGGCTCATAATCGGTCAACTCTTTCATGGCACGCGTGATGTAAATTGGCAACAGGTATTCATAGCGCGCCCGGCGTTCTTCAGCCGTGTACCGGTCACTCCCGTGATGCAAATTGGGAAGCGTGCTGAAAAAAGTATTGATGGCATCCCATTTAAAGAACCGCACGCCCTGATCGATCAACTTTTTGCAATCTTCAATGAAAAGATAATAAAAATCACTCACGAAATCGAACGCGGGATGATTCCATTGCGCCAGAATTGGTTTCCCTTGGGAGTCTAAAATAACCCATTCCCGATGTTCTTTATAGCGTGGCGTGGAACTGTCGATTCCCATAGGCGAGAACCAAACGCCCAGCTTGATGCCCTGTTTATCCAGCGCTGCTTTAATTGGTGCCAATCCATTGGGTAATCGCTGCGGATGCGGCGTCCAGATGCCATGCGTCTGCTGCCAGCCATCATCCAGCACGAAAATGTCGATTCCCAATTCCGCGGCATATTCGATTTCCTGCAAAATTTGCTTTTCGGTGAAAAGACCGCGAATATCCGCTCCCTGTGAACTTAATTTTCGCTGCATGCCCCAGGTATTATAATAAAACTCCGGTTGGCGCGAAGCCGGTCTTTCACAAATACAGCGCCAGAGATAATCCCGCAGGATTTCCAGACCTTTCTCCGTTTCCGAACCTGGATAGAGTCCTGAACCACACCAGACCGAAGAATAGGGATGGAATTTATCGATAACTTCGCCATCCAGATAACCGCCACGCAAAATATCAACCGAGACATCGATATTTTTATGCATCAAATGATGCGAAAATCCCAGAAAATGAAAATCGCTATCATTTGCTTTGAAATTGAACGTTCCTGATATCCCCTACAATCCATCCCGTAAAAGGCTTTCTTCATCGCGTTTGCTCTCTTTTACCATGCCTTTTAAATTATCCTGTGAGGCGTGTTCATAGGTGGAAATCCAGCCGAGACCGTCCAGATGAATCATATCAATTGGTCCTTTGGTGAGCAGGGATTTGTTGTCGATTAACGGATATTCATTGATTTGAGGATGATACATGTAACAATTTGCCAGATTATGGGCATCTTCGGCATTTTTAAAAAAGCGTTCATCATACGTCGCGTTTTGATCTATCTGGATAAGCTCATTTGCCCAGGTTGCGAGGCGTATTTCAGTGACTTTGCCGGTGGTACCGCGTTGCAAACTATATTGAGGAAATTTAAAATGCAACTTTTTATTTAACTTATTGAGCCGATAAGCCCGATTGAATGAAGTATGAAGTTCCAGCCTTTCCCGAATAAGCGTCATGTTTGGAAAAATTTGCTGATAAAGCCTGATTTCCAGTCCATTGACGGGATTTTTCTTCCCTTGAAAAATGTAAATGAACTCCTGACCTCCATTTTCCATCTGGCGGAAGGACTGTTGTTGATACTGCCAGATTTTATCATTGGCCGTAACCAGCTTATTATCGATGATAAACTCGAAATAGGGCTGTAAGTCGGATTGAGCCAATAGTTCGGTTTTTTTTTCTTTGGAAAATATTGAAGTGACGCGGATTTGATCGGGAAATTGCCGTGAACAGGTGATGACTTTTTTTACTAAATTATTTTCAAGCGTGATTTGCTCAGCGAATAGTAAAGAATGAAACATTGCGGTCAGGAGCAGACTGGTGATAATGGTTTTACAATGCATTGATGGTTACCTTATTTTTGAGTTGGCTTAATTGTTACGATACTCGACATAATAATTGTAGGACAAATTGCCAATTTGTCCTACAAATAAATTCAAAATTCATCATTCAACATTCCCCTCTTACCTGAGTAACAGCATTTTGTGAATTTGACTGAATTCGCCACCGCTCAACTGATAGAAATAAACCCCTGAACTGACATCCAGACCAGCCGAATCTTTACCATCCCATTCGATAGCGACTTGACCGGCGTCCTGAGTCGCCGAAATCAGTTCCGTTATTTGTTCGCCAAGTAAATTATAAATCACCAGCCGGACAAAAGAACGTTCCGGTAATTGATAATGAATCATCGTTCTTTGATTAAAAGGATTGGGATAGTTTTGGAACAGGATAAATTCTTTCGGTTGAGAATCTTCTTTGGCAATAGTTGATGTGGTGTTGGATTTTCCGGGAGTTGGTATCGTATAATTCACCCATGCTCTTCCCCCATCAGGATTGCGACCGAAGGAAATATTACTTTGCTGTGGTCCAAATGTCAACGAATCAATGATCGTCACCCCATCCGGTGCGATTAGACCGATAAATTCGCCTGCTGCGCCAAGATTAAAACTGGCGTGCAATTCGGCGTCATCTGTTTCGCCATCACACCAGACGAGCAGATAGCTGTTCGCCTGAATCGTTACATTACTGGGAAATTGCCACTTTGTCAAATTATCCGGATTATCCGTCAGATAAAATCCGCCAAGTGCCACATCTTTTGAAGTGAGGTTGTAGAGCTCCAGCCAGTCCGCATAATCACCGGCTTTATCTTTATTCACCGCATTATTTTTCGCCAGAAATTCATTCATGACAATTTGAATCGTATCAGCGGCGGACACCTGAACAAGGATTGGCGCGGCGCCTGGAAACAACATCTTTTGATTTTGCAAATCCTCAGCCTGCACCAGGAAACGACCAAATCCTTTCGATCCAATCGGATGAATCACGCCTTCCCATCTATCAGCATTTTCAACCCGCTTGGTCTTTTCAACCGGCCTGAATTTCATGGGTATTTTTTCTGTCTGCGCTAAATTTCCCGGTCGATATTGAATGGTTACACTTTTTAATCCAGCCTGACCGAAGACTGAAGCGATGACATGAATGCTATCAGTGGATCGCGGTGATTTGGGCCACCAATCAAGTGAATAAACAATTGGCCCGGCGGTCACCCATTTCAGTTGCCGGCCCAGGCTTAAATTTCGTAAATTGACAAACTCTTTTATGCCCCGTTTGACATGCTGATTCGAATAGCTCATATCGGTATATGAATTATGAAAATCATCCATGGTGAATCCATATCCCTGTATCCGAAAAGTATCGATGGCTGCCCAGGGTGCAATCAGATTTTTCAAACTGTCCAGATGTTTTTCCCACAGCGAAAGTTTATAGACATTTTTGCGATAAAAAACCAGAAAGTGAGTGTAAAGATTTCGATACGGCGGATGTTTCATCACTCTTTCTGCCAGCGGACGTGGTCCATAACCCTGTCCCTGTACTTTTTCCATATTTTCAAATTTATAAGGATCAACCGCACTCCAATCGACGCCAAACCAGTCGATGCCGAAAGTATTATCATAATCATACGGAATCCAGTGAAATTTATCGATGCCAGGTTCATGATACAGATAATAATTATTTTTCAGGAACCAATAATCATCCCAACTCCCCACCAGCACATTCATGGCCAGATATTTGAGAAATGTTGGGACGATGAGCACCTGTTCCAGCGAATCAGCAAATAAGTTATCTGGCGTGTTGTTGATAATCCGAATCAATCGGGCAAGGGGTTTATAATTATTTTCAGTGGTATTGGTAATTAGTTCATAGGGACGTTCGGGATTGAAATATGGGTAGTAATCATCTGGCGCATTCCCGCGGAAGGTGAGGTCCGCCGGCCAGAGACACTTCCAAAGATTGCCAGCGGGGTCTGAAAAATGATTTTTTAGGAATTCATCATCGATATGTTCGACCGAAATGTAAAGCCCGTAGTAAATTCCGTTAATATAAACTGCCGTATGCGCCGCCCGACTCGCTATCAGGCCAATTTGTTGAAAGAGATCGGCACATATTTTACTTCGGACGATAGATGGATCATTTTGCTGGGCATTTAAATTCAATTTATCCACGCCATAAAATTGTCGTCCAGGCACAAAAGTGTTAAAAGACAATTTAAAGCTCTTCTTTACAGAACCGCGCGAGGTATTGCCGCGTATCCGAAAGCCAACTGAATCGACTTTTTCATCAATCCAGGCATTTTTAAAATGAATTGAAGCCGGATACAACGTGTCGCTTTCCGAATGCCGATAGATATATTCCAATATCAACGGATCAATCGTAATTTTAACCACTGCGACCTGGGAGTCATCGTAGAGCTGCCAGGTTTTGCTTCCGAATAAAAAAATGGGGAAGAAGATGATGAAAAACAAAATGAATTTTCCGGTACGCATATATCGTTATCCTTGAAAAAAGTTCCTTTTTAGCGAACATGGATTATCAAGTTACAAACGAATGATGAAATAATTCAGTATGAATACCGCCCATAACTCCTCGCCGTCTCAACCATTGCTTTCAGATTCTCAAAAGGCGTATCCCGACCGCATTGATCACCGGTGGACAGAATAAACCTGCCATTTTCAGCCGCGGCATCGATTGCCACCTTGCTGGCCTGAATAACATCGTCAACAGTTCCATTAAGCATCACATCCGTGGTGTGCAGATTGCCCTTCAGGATAATTTTATCGCCATAAAGCGCTTTTATCTTTGCCAGATCGCAATCGCCCATTGGTGGCATTTCAAGCGGATCAATCATGGTCAAGTCTGTTTCTTTGGCAAATATTTTCACCAATTCTGCTTCCGGACCGCAGGAGTGGACATGCGTGGGCATTCCGACCGCCGAGGCCAGTTCGATAACACGTTTTACGGCCGGAAAAGCCAGTTGACGAAAAATATCAACAGTTTGAAAGACCAGCGTGCCTGAACCACCGACACAGAGAAAATCCGGTTTAACCTCCATTTGCATGATCTGGTGAAATCGTTTTTCCGCTTCTTCAACCTGATTTTGTGCCCATTTTTCATGTAACTCCGGATGATCATAATAATAATAAATATCCTCCGCATTTGCCAGCACACAACTGGAAGTCACGAAAATACCGATTAATCCCTGATCGCCCATCATTTTTTTGATTCGTTTATATCCTTCAAGACCCAGATCAACGGGGTTAACCCCTTCCAGCGGCTCATAATACCGGGGAATGGGAGGCAAATTTAATTTTTCAGGTGAAAGTCCCGTCGTTGGGGGGATCTGCCACATAATAAACATCCACTGTATTTTGCCAGTAACGCTGGTTCGCAATCACCTGGGATTTCTGAATGACGATACGCTCACTATCTTTAAACACGATAAAAGGCTGCCATTCAGCATCGGCTTTGTCTGTTTCGAAAGTCAGCGGAAAATAGCCATCCATGACAGCATCGATATCAAAGTATTTTGCACAATCAATATAAGCCTCCCAGATGGGCGGATCATTGTAAAGATATAAATCCCAGAAAGGTTTGCCCGTTAATTTTGCGGGAATCATATTCGAAAAATCAGGAGCCACCGGTACAAAATCAGGAATTTTTCCCTGAATCAGCGTCAATAAGCGTTCGCGATTGGTCATGTTAAGTTGCCTTTGTTAAATTTAATGTAACAAGTGAATAATTCTCAAATATAATCAACTTGAATTGAACGCGCAAGCTAAATTTAATTGTTACCTGAAATGAGCGTTTGGCTTTTGGCGTTCGGCCATTGGCTAAAATAAATTTGTGCGAATCAGGAAAATCAAATTTTTGTAACAGTTCACCATAATAGCGTCATTAAAAACCTTATTTTCGCTTTTCCCACCTTAGTAGCCCGGACATCCCCCCACCAACAACCTTATTGCCTTATTAAAATCTGAGATGAATTCAAAAATTGCATTTAATAAGGTAATAAGGTTGTGATTTAGTGGTTTCCAGGGCTACTAAGGTTTAAGAACTGAAAATAAGGTTTAAAGACCGTTTTTTCCCCAATCCGTGATGTAAAACCAACCAATGCGATTCAAAAACAGTCTTTAAAAAACCTTATTTTCGCTTTTCCCACCTTAGTAGCCCGGACATCCCCCCACCAACAACCTTATTGCCTTATTAAAATCTGAGATGAATTCAAAAATTGCATTTAATAAGGTAATAAGGTTGTGATTTAGTGGTTTCCAGGGCTACTAAGGTTTAAGAACTGAAAATAAGGTTTAAAGACCGTTTTTTCCCCAATCCGTGATGTAAAACCAACCAATGCGATTCAAAAACAGTCTTTAAAAAACCTTATTTTCGCTTTTCCCACCTTAGTAGCCCGGACATCCCCCCACCAACAACCTTATTACCTTATTAAAATCTGAGATGAATTCAAAAATTGCATTTAATAAGGTAATAAAATTGTGATTTTGTGGTTATCAGGGCTACTAAGGTTTAAGAACTGAAAATAAGGTTTAAAAGACAGTTTTTTCCCAAATCCGTAATGCAAAACTGACCAATGTGATCAAAAACGGTCGCTAAAAAACCTTATTTTCGTTTTTCCCACCTTAATAACCAACGAACTCCTTACAGCAACAACCAATATCATTGTCATCCCAAAGCCCTCACCCTAACCCTCTCCTGGAGGGAGAGGGAATAGCGACGCCATCTCCCCCCGGAAGAGGGTTGGGGTGAGGGCCAGAAAAACCGAAAACCACTTTGGCTCAAGTATAATACAAATTTTTTAATCTATTTCTACAAAATTATCTTGATTCTCTCCCCATATTTTCATAATCTAATAAAAATTCCAGTGGATAATGGAATCAAATTGGGAGAGAGAAGCAAAATGACCAGTCGTGAACTTGTTATCAGGACCGTTCGGTTTGAAAATCCCGAACGATTGCCATTCGATTTACCTGAGAAGTACGGAACCGATTTTGAATGGATTGAAATGGAGCCATCACCGGACGCGCGCCCTAGATTAGGCGTAGATGAATGGGGGGCGGTTTGGCAAAATATTGGCAAAATGAATTTGGGGGAAGTGAAAGACTTTCCGCTGAAGGACTGGAAAGATTTTGATCATCTGGAGGTGCCGGATGTTCATGATCCCCGTCGCTGGGAGGGGCTGGAAGGCATTCGGGAAAAGGCCGGCGATAAATTTTTGCTGGCTTCGGGGATTTCAATTTACGAGCGCGTGCATTTTATTCGGGGATTGGAAAATACCTGGATGGATATTTATGATAATCCCGGGAAGCTTGGAGATTTAATTGATATTCTGGTTGAAATGAATCTGGAGGCAATTGGTCGTTATGCCGATCTGGGGGCTGATGGTTACATTTTTCCGGATGATTGGGGCTTGCAAAAAAAATTGATGATAGCACCGGAAGCCTGGCGCAAAATCTGGAAGCCGCGCTATGCCCAAATTTTTAGCGCCGCCCATGAAGCCGGCCTGTTGACTTTTCTCCATAGCTGCGGTTATATTGTGGACATCCTCGATGACCTGATTGAAATTGGCCTGGATGTGGTTCACATGGATCAGCAGGAGAATATGGGACTGGATGTACTGGGAGAACAATTTGGTGGACGGTTGACATTTTTTGCACCGGTGGATATTCAGCAAACCATGGTTCACGGCTCGCTGGATGAAATAAAAGCTTATTGTCGTCAACTGGCAAGAAAATTAGGACGTCCTGAGGGCGGATTCATCCCCCGATGGTACAGCGATCCCATTGGCGCCGGTCATCGCGAGGAGGCAATTCAGGTGATGGCGGAGGAATTTGTCTGGCTGAGTAAACATTGGCAGGAATTGTTTAATCATCCACCTGAATAAATCCAAGATACCTCCCCATCCAGTAGGGCAGCAGCCACCAGACGCCGTCACTTTCGGTATGCCCCCCATCGCCCTGAACGGCTGCAAACGGATTGTTATCTCACCGAATAATACCGCGTTCATCCGGCGGCAATAACCGGCTCGTCTGAATTTGCTCAAACTCAGGTGTATGAACGAGCTTTAAATCCTCACGCCAGGAGTTATCGATGCGCCAGTTAATCAAATCAAGCGGCGCATCCCGAAGATATTCGACGGCAGCATTCAAATCCGGCATTTTTCCCGTGCAAAGCGCATAACTAAAAATAAAATAGGGACTTTGATCATCTTTTACGGCATCATACAATCTTTCAATGCTTTGCTGATACACCTGTAAAATCGCCGGGTCTTTTTCATAAAGAAATAAACAGGGAAAAGCCAGCGACAACAGCTCGTCATCGATATGCGTGCGCCAGGAAGAATTGAGACTTTTCGCTTCCAGGACGTTTTGTAAATAGTGATGCTCATATCGCAGTTTTGTATATTCATCCTGATAACGGGGATGATTCGAAACGTGATGGGCTAATTTCAAATAAGAGAGAATTTCCACCGAATTAATCCCGCGTTCCGTTGCCCAATTGGGGTCATCATTCAGTTTTTCAGGTGACCAGACGCCCCATCGTGTTTGGCGACCATCAATATCCTTTAAAACATAGCCGCCATCGATGATATAATCCACAATTTTGCAGACATGGTTCCGAACCGTGATTTTTTCCAGTGAATCGGCGACCAGATCGTAATAAAAGAGATAGCCAGCCATGTGACCGGTGATTTCATCGCTGCTGGTGTCCCCTTTCCAGCGCCATTTCCCATCTTTGGAGAGCCGCCAGCGATTTTCCATGCGCTTTTCCCGGGGATCCTGAATCCGGCGATAAGCCCACTCAGCATCAGCAATCTTTTCATTGGGATCAGCCATGTTTTTCCACGTGACCGGAATAACGGTTCGGGCCACAAATCCAGGCGTTTCGGTAACAGTTTGCAAAAAATGGAGGGCAGCAAAGGCTTTCCGGGCATTCTCTTTCGCCTGGGCGGATTTGGACGCGGCATAACGAAAAGATTCCATGGCCAGATACCTGCTCGTATACTGTCCATCATTGTCATCATCGCGTGGCGGCCAGCTTGAAGTATCGCCGGGGGTTTGCAGCAGGCACTTTTCCACCAGATAAGGCGGACGAACGTGCCGGTTCCGGCAAATTCGTAAATAATGATTAGCCTTTTGCGCCAGCGTCATAGGCTTTTGCAAAATGGCACTTACCCCTTTTGCTGTCGCAATCCAGGCGGTTCCGCTCCGATCAAAGGCAATATCCCGGACATTATCCTCCATGAGCCAGCGCTGACTGTGGCGAAGGGACCAGGTTATGCCGTCAAAGCGCACCAGCCCTTTTGGCGTCCCAATCCACATCCGGCCATCATGACCGCGATTCAGACACTGAATGAAAATCGTTGGCAGGCCATTTTCAGGCGTAAAATATGTTTTAATTTTTTGATTTTGATAAACCGAGATGCCGCCAAGACCGCCGATCCACAGCTTTTGTTGATTATCATAAGCCAGCGCCCGCACATCCGCGCTGAGTACATCGGGTGGATGGCAAAATAATTGAACCGAATCCGCCATTTGATAATACAATCCCATCCCCGTGGCAATCCAGAAATTCCCTGCTGAGTCCATTAGAACATCTTTAATCGATGCGGCACATTTTAATGCATGGAATTCCCAATTTTTGCCCGATAAAATCCAGTAACCATCCGGCCCAAAAGCCGCGGCATGGGATTTATGAATAGAAATTTTCGCAATAGGGAGCGCGATATTTTCTGTTTTTTCAATTTTATCCGACGCATAGTGATAAAGTCCGTTCCACGCGCCTATCCAGACTGTATTATTCGCATCAACGGCAATATCAAAGGCCGGACCAATTTGATTAACAGGCAATTTTTGACTCCAGACCTTCGTATGTTGGGTTAAAAGAAATGCCCCCGCCCGGCTGGCCGCCCAGATTCTCTGCGTACTATCCACGGCAATTGCCAAAATATCATTTTCAGCCGGCGATTTCCCAACCGGGTATGGCTGGTGGTATTCCTGTTGGAAAGGGAGGTCGTTGGCAATTTGACCATAAATATGACTCAGAATTATCATTGCGAAGCAAAAAAGTAAGCTGAGATATTTCATGATGGGCTCCTTTGTGTGTTTTGGAAGCATTAAATTGGGCAATCAGGTTGTTGTTATAAGGTTACACGGGCTACTGAGGTGGAAAATGCGAAAATAAGGTTTTCTAAAAATATTTTTAATCACAAACTGCTCTTTTAACCTCGGTTGCTCTGGTATATTCCTGTTTTTAAACCTTATTTTATGTTTTTAAACCTGAGTAGCCATGGAAACCACTAAATCACAACCTTATTACCTTATTAAATGCGATATTTGATGATATCGCCAGATTTTAATAAGGTAATAAGGTTGTTGCTGGGGGGATATCCGGGCTACTGAGGTGGGAAATGCGAAAATAAGGTTTTTTAGCGACCGTTTTTGATCGCATTGGTCGGTTTTGCATCATGGATTTGGGAAAAAATTGTTTTTAAACCTTATTTTATGTTTTTAAACCTGAGTAGCCATGGAAACCACTAAATCACAACCTTATTACCTTATTAAATGCGATATTTGATGATATCGCCAGATTTTAATAAGGTAATAAGGTTGTTGCTGGGGGGATATCCGGGCTACTGAGGTGGGAAATGCAAAAATAAGGTTTTTTTTAAAACAGTTTTACGACTCGGATTAGCTGGTTCAGAGTTCACAGTTCCCGGTTAGCCTCTTCTCGTTTTATTGCTTCTTAACCCTGAACCGGGAACGATTGAACCTTGAATCGGTGTAGTGACTTAATTTTAATGTATAATCCCCATACCAAATTGTTATCTTTGTGTCTTGGAGCCTTTGTGGCAAGATTAATGAATAATCCCGGTCAAATGCGTTTTTTAATCACCTCAAACCCGAGATATGGCACCAGATTTTTGGGAATTTTAACTGAGCCATCTTTTTGCTGATGGCATTCGAGGAGGGCAATCAGCGCACGGGAAATTGCCACGGCGGTGCCATTGAGCATGTGGACATACTCTTTCTTTTTTCCGTCCCGGCTGCGATAGCGAATCTCCAGCCGACGCGATTGATAATCGGTGCAATTCGACGTGCTGGTGACTTCACCCCATTTATTTTCTACTTCACGTCCCGGCATCCAGGCTTCCAGATCGTATTTGCGGTAGGCGGGGCCTCCCAGATCGCCCGTGCAGATATCGACGACACGGAAGGGAATTTCCAGTCCTTTGAAGATTTTTTCCTCAATGGAGACCAGTTGTTCATGCATCTGATCGGATTGTTCCGGCAAAGTATAGGCAAACATTTCCACTTTCGTGAATTGATGCACCCGATACAAACCTTTGGAAACCTTGCCATGTGCGCCGGCTTCAGTTCGAAAACAGTGCGAAATGCCGGCTAATTTAAGCGGCAGATCGACTTCATCCAGCAAGGTATTGGCATAAAGTCCACCGAGGGTGATTTCGGCGGTTCCGACGAGGCATAAATTGGCGTTTTCCACCGAATAGACCTGTGTTTCCTCGCCGCGGGGATTAAATCCGATACCCGCCAGCACTTCCGGTTTGGCGAGATCAGGGGTAATAAATGGCTTGAATCCTTCCTGGAGCAGAATATCCAGCGCATACCGAATCAGACCTAATTCCAGCAGCACGGCTTCATTTTTCAGATAGTAAAAAGCCCGGCCGGCTACCTTTGCGCCGCTCTCAAAATCAATTAAATCCAAATCGTGACCCAATTGCACATGATCTTTAGGCGTGAAATCGAAATGAATCGGCTCGCCAAATTGTCGAATCGGCTTGTTCTCTTCTTCGGTCGCCCCATGTGGCGAATCCGGATGAGTCATATTGGGAATTTTGCTGGCTTCTTCATTGAGTTGAACCAGCAAACTATCCAGCGCGGCTGATTTTTCCTTTTCCTGCTGTTTTAATTCTGCACCGGTTTGAATCAATGGCTGCCGTTCTGCCTGGGTTTTGCATTCTTTTATCTTACGGGCATTTTCATTCTGCAACCGTCGCAATTCATCCACTTCCGCAATGAGCTGCATCCGACGATCAATTAGTTCAACGACTTTTGCGATATCTACCTTGACATTTCGAATGCGTGCATTTTCAACTATCTTTTCCCGGTTTTCTTTAATGAATTTAAAATCGAGCATTTTCATTCCCTTTATAAAAATCGCATTGATGCTTTTTGAAAGAAAGCTGAAGTTACGAAAAAATAGGCTTTAACGCAAGTAAAATTATTGAGAAATTGGGGAAGGGTGTGATACGTGCTGCGGAAAACGTAATGCGTAAAACGTGATTCGTGATTTTTCCGTATACTACGCATCACGGATTATGCATTAAGCGCTTTACCATCAGTGTCATTTTGATACATAGCAAACATTTGTTAATCCATCGCCGTTTTTAAGTTTATTTCCTTGTATTTTTAGATTCATTTTAGTATATTTTCGTGTCCGCTCAATAAATGAGGGTAATGCTACATCCTGTCATGGCGAGGAGCGCTTTTGGCGACGAAGCAATCCCCTTACAGTGCCGCAGGAGATTGCTTCGGCAAAAAGCGCCTCGCAATGACAGGTCTTTTCACCCTCAATTAATGATGGGATACATATTTTCTATCGATAAAATGTAATGCTCTTTTCTGAAAGATTCTACGGAGGATTATCAATACATGATTATTAATTTCAAAAAGAATCTATTCATTTATATCCTGATATTTTTCACTTTGATCAACTGGATATCCTGTGAAAAAAATACGAACGGAAAATTGTCGGTTTTTGTGAGCATTTTACCCCAAAAATATTTTGTGGAACGAATTGGGGGCGATCGGGTGGATGTTTCGGTGCTGGTCGGTCCTGGTCAGAATCCACATGCGTATGAACCTTTACCGCAGCAGATGTTGGCGCTCTCATCTGCCCAAATCTATTTTCGAATCGGCGTATCATTTGAGGATAGCTGGATTCACCGCATCGAAGCTAATAATCCTAAATTGAAAATTGTTGATACCCGACTGGGAATTCAATTGGTACCGCTTGATTCTTTTGAGGATATTACTCTACCGTCAGATACCGCAGAAGCGCATCATGAAGTGGATGAATCACCTCAACATACTGAACATGAGGGACTGGATCCCCATATCTGGTTAAGTCCCGATCTCGTTAAGATTCAGGCGGAAACGATTTGTGAAACGTTGTGTCAATTCGATTCTGGGAATGCACCTTTTTATCAGGAAAATCTCCGCCAATTTTGTCAGGAACTGGATGCGCTTAGTCAGGAGATTCAGCAGGTATTTATCAATATGCCATCAAAAAAAATACTGGTTTTTCATCCCGCCTGGGGCTATTTTTCCCGTCAGTTTGGACTGCGACAAATTCCCATTGAGATTGAAGGCAAATCACCCGGTCCAAAACAATTAGCAGCTATCATTGATTTTGCGCGAAAAGAACGAATTTCGATTATTTTTGTTCAATCACAAATGAGTACACATAGTGCCATGGCGATTGCAAATGAACTGGATGCACAGGTGGTAACGATTGACCCGCTGGGGGAAGATTATATGACAAATTTAAAGCAAATTGCCACCACCATTGCTAAAAATGTTCAATCAACTGGAAATTAATTTATGCGGTCGGTTATTCGAATTGAGAATGTAAATTTTGCTTATGACAATCAATTGATTTTAGAAAATATCAATTTTGAGATTTATGAAAATGATTTTGTCGGCGTGATAGGCCCTAATGGTGGTGGAAAAACCACGCTTTTACGACTCATCCTTGGCTTTTTAAAACCTTTAACCGGGAACATCGAGATTTTTAATAAAGCGCCTGAAAAAATTCGACGGCGAATTGGTTATGTCCCGCAATATAGTGAAATTGATAAGCATTTTCCGATAACTGTTCGGGACATTGTGGCGCTGGGAAGCCTGCCATCGGGTTCCTATTTTCCATGGTTTAAACAGGAAGCCCTTCAACGGGCCGCGCAGGCCATGGAATTTGTTAAAATTGGAAATTTAGCGCGAAAAACATTTGGGGAATTATCCGGTGGCCAGCGACAACGGTGTCTCATCGCCCGGGCGTTGGCAGCCCAACCTGAGATTTTGCTCCTCGATGAACCCACGGCCAGTGTGGATATGTCCGTGGAGGAAGACATTTTCGAACTTTTAAAGACTTTAAATGAAAAAATGACCATTGTTCTGGTTTCGCATGATCTGGGATTTATTTCCTCATACGTGAAACGCGTCGCGTGCGTGAATCGGCACCTGGCCTGTCATCCCATCGAGAAAATCAGCCGGGAAATGGTGCTGGAGGAAGCCTATCATGGTAATATAGCAATGATTCGGCATGAATGTAAACTATAGGAGCATAATAATTGTTAATTCTCAATTAATAACTTTAAATTAACCATTTATCAGCTACCGTATACGTTTTGATTTCGCCAGACCTGACCCCTCACCCTAACCCTCTCCCCCGGGGGGAGAGCGAATGGCTACACTATCTCCCTTTGGGAGAGGGTTGGGGTGAGGGTCACAAGTGACATTTAAAAAGATTTATAAAAAAATGTACGGTAGTGAAATTAACCATTTAAAACTATCTAAATCAATGCAAGATTTTATTACTTCAATTTTTCAGCATACCTTTATTCAGCATGCTGTTTTGGCGGGCTTGCTCTCCAGTTTTGCTTGTGGCATAACGGGGACTTATGTGGTTGTCAAAAAAATTTCCTATCTTGGCGGTGGCATTGCGCACGCGGTGATGGGAGGTTTGGGGATAGCCTATTTTTTGGGAATTAACCCTTTACTGGGCGCATTGGTATTTGCCATTGTCGCGGCAGTTGTCATCGGCCTGGTCAAATTAAAATTTCATCAAAATGAAGATACAGTGATTGGCGCCCTCTGGGCAATGGGAATGGCCTTGGGAATTATTTTTGCCTATTTGACACCTGGCTACAACGTTGATCTTCTCTCATTTTTGTTCGGAAATATTCTCATGGTCTCCCGGAACAGCCTGCACATTCTTGTCATCCTGGATGTTGTCATCTTTACCATTGTTTTTATTTTCTATCATCAATTTATTTATATCAGTTTTGATGAAGAATCAGCCCGACTTCGCGGTATTCCGGTGGACTTTACGTACCTGATGTTACTCTGCCTTATCGCCCTGACTATTGTCATTCTGATTCAGACTGTCGGTCTGGTGCTGGTTATTGCCCTGTTGACGCTCCCGGCATCCATTGCCAATATGTTCTCCCGAAGTATTACCAGAATGATGTTTCTGGCAGTCATTTTCAGCATTTTCTTTACCATGTCGGGTTTATCACTTTCGTTCTCTCTGAATATGCCTTCTGGTGCGTTGATTATTATGGTGGCCGGTTTAAGTTATTTATTCGCTTTCGCTATTCGATTTCTTATTCGGTTTTTGCAGATGAAGAATTTTGGGTTGAAAAAAAGCGCTATTGATAAATGATGCGACAACGCGACCTGAAAAAAAATGATAAAAATATGGAAACGCAGTGTCCGTACAGAAAAAAATCAAGTAATGATAATAAATGATTATCGTTCCATCATTTTTGCATCCGGTTCGAAGATTAACAAATTTATATTTTTTTAATAAACTTCCGCTGCAAGCCTTGGCGGGAGCTGCCTCTTTGCATTTAATCGTTATTCATTTTTGAAGAATGAGGTTGTTTGCGGTTTTTTCAGAAAAAACAGATCAATTTTTACCAAATTTTCCTAAATTCTGGAGGTTGCATGTTTCCCGGGAATCCCCTTCGCGCGATAAAGACCGAAATCATTCATTTTAATCAATTTTCTTCAGATGTCAAGAGGCTGTTAATGGCTAATTTTATCTATTCATTCGCCATTGCCTTTTTAAACTATTTTGTAAACGCCTATATTTATTCAAAAACCAACAATGCGACGGTTGTTATTTATAATTTTGGATTATATACGGGATTACCGATTATTTTTGCGTTAAATGGATTCCTGCTGAGAAAGATCAGCATTAAAGTGTTATATTCACTTGGAATGGTGGCCAGCGCGGGGACGATTTTCTATATGATGCTGCTTCAGGAGCCAACTGCACTGATTTTTTTTCTCTCCGGGCTGTTAATTGGCCTGTGTTATGGACTCCACTGGGCAAACCGGAATTATCTCATTCTGGATTCAACAACCAATGAAAATCGTAACTATTACACCGGCAGTGAATTCTTCCTGATTCAGATTGCCTTTTTACTGACACCTGTTTTTAGTGGATGGTTTATCAGTCATGGTCCGGAAAGTGGTCTTTATACCAAAGATTTTGCTTACCAGACGGTGATGGGTATTATATTTACCTTTTGTGCCATTGCGGCCTGGGTTCTCATGAGTGGCTCATTCCGAACGCCTTCGATCCCGCCTTTTTTCCATTTTAAATTTCAGGAGGTGTGGAATCGCATGCGGATTTTTACCTTTTTAAAAGGGAATATTCAGGGGGTTCAGATCATGTTGCCTTCTTTATTAATCATGAATCTGGTAGGGGAGGAGCGTGAACTTGGAATTATCGCTTCAATCTGTTCTATTTTATCAGCGATTACAGTTTATATCGTGGGGCGCGTGGCCAAACCGAAAGATCGCATCGTTGTGTTAGCCATCTCTGTGATTATTTTCTGTGTTAGTGGATTTTTGCATAGCTTTCTTTATAGTGCGCTCTCAGTCCTGATCTGGCAGCTTCTTCAAACCATTTCTGATCCGCTTTCTTACGCGGCGTATAATCCAATTTACTATCGGGCGGTGAATGTTGCTGCACAAACCGAAAATCGACCAGAATATACGTATGTGGTGGATAATGAGATTTTCATCAATGCCGGCCGCATCCTGGGATGTTTAATCTTCCTGGGCTTCATTTATTATATTTCCGATGCATTCGCCTTACGACATTTTTTAACCATTGTAAGTTTTATCCAGATTTTGACCGTCTACATTGTAAAAAAGCTGCCGAGTTAGGAATTGTGAGGTTTTTGATAGTATTACAACGTTAAATTGAAAAAAATGATAAAAATTATTTAACGCAGAGACGCAGCGGTCACCGCGAAGAAAATTGGTCGTAGATTTCACCGATGGATTTTGAATTTTCCATCCGTCTTTAATTATTTTGACTCTAATTATTTTGACATTCAATTTTTGCTTTGAATCACTCAGAAAAAATAATGTCAAGATGATTATGTTACGGTTCTGCAGATAACATGAAGCCGGAACCGTGAATCCTGAACTCATTGACGAGGCTGATTTTCCCCAAATTATGTCCCTAATTTTGTTTACTACCTAAAATTCTAAAATGGAAATTTTTGATGTTCAGAATCAATGGAGTACCCCCTCCTGCCTCCCCCAAATTCCAAAAAGCGGAATTTGGGGGAGATAAAGCGGGATTCTCTCCCCCATTTTCGTTTTTTAAAAATGAGGGAGAGACAGAGGGGGTCAAGACTTCAGAGAAAACGATTCATTTTAGAATTTCAGGTACTAAACAACGTTTGGGTGTCATCGCGTAAACTTATCGATTTCGGGATCGCTTCCAATATGCCCAGACCAGTTTAATTTCGTCATAGGAATAAGCCGGTCCGAGGGCATCTTTTACAGCTTTAAAACCGCCCATCAGATGTTTATTCAAGGCATCAAGGATTCGGTTTATCTTGTGTGATTCCATAAATTGATTGATATCGATTTCATAGCCAGAAAGAATCAGTCTTTCAAGATGACTATTGATGGTGGAGGTCGCCAGTTGTCGTTCGCGGGCGATTTCAGAGAGACTTAATCCTTTTTGAACAAATTGATAGGTGATTAATTCACTGGCAAGCCCCTTATCCCGCTGGTTCTGAAACTGAGTTCGTGGTTTCATATTCTGGCTGAGCGAAATTTCCTGAATACCATGCATCTGGCAAAAAGCAATAATTTCTTTTAAAAATTTTGGACCAAATTTTTTTAGCTTGCTTTCACCCATGCCGGGAATTCGTTTTAAGGCTTCCCATGATTGGGGAAAGGTACTGGCCATTTGTTCCAGGGTCGAATCGTGGAAAATGATGTATGCAGCGATATTTTGCTCATCAGCAATAGTTTTTCGAAGAACACGAAGTCTGTCAAAAAGTTCACGATTTACCGGTATTGCGGCGGCTGGTTCAACCTTTTGAATTTTTTCTTTAATAGATGGCAGCATGACATGCGCATCATTAAAGAGAACTTCCTTACTCTGCGGTGAGAGGCGAATGATAGGGTAATCCAGTCCTGCAACAACGAGGTAACCCAACTGTATCAAATGCCGAAAGACTACCTGCCATTCTTTTTTGGTAAATTCCTTCCCGATGCCATAAGTTGTTAAATTCTGATGTCCGTTATGAATAATTCTTTCATTTTTGGAGCCGGTTAAAATATCAATGATATAATTCATCCCGAAGCGTTCCTTAACTCGCGCAATGCAGGAGAAAATTTTTTGCGCAGGGATGGTTGCATCGAAAAGATTTTTTTCTTTGAGACAGTTATCACAATTTTTACAATTCGGTTCGGTAAATTTTTCACCAAAATATTTCAGAATTTCAACCCGTCGGCATTGAATGCTTTCGGCATAGCGAATCATTTCATTCAGTTTTTGAGTGGCAATTTTAAGCTCATTTTCATCGGTAATACCCTGAAAAAAATATTCAATTTTGCGACGATCGCCATAGCTATAAAATAAAATACAATCACTTTTTAGGCCATCACGGCCGGCGCGGCCAGTTTCCTGATAATATCCTTCAATATTTTTGGGTAAATCAAAATGAATGACGAATCGTACATTTGGTTTGTCAATCCCCATCCCGAAGGCAATGGTGGCCACAATAATATCGACATCATCCCGAGTGAATTTTTCCTGATTGCGACGACGGTCTTCATTATCCATACCCGCATGATAGGGAAGAGCCCGGAAACCATCAGCCTGAAGTTTGAATGCCAGTTCTTCAACTCGCTGGCGACTCATGCAGTAGATAATTCCAGAATCGCCGTGATGTTCGTTTAAATAGCTGACAATTTGCGAATAGGTATTAGTTTTGGAACGGACTTCATAGTATAAATTGGGACGATTAAAACTGGCGATGAAAATTGGCGGTTGACTGAGTCTTAACTGTTCAACAATATCAGTTTGCACCCGTGGCGTAGCTGTTGCTGTGAGAGCAATCACCGGAATTTCACTAAAAAGCGTTTTTAATGCCTGAAGTTGTCGATATTCCGGCCGAAAATCGTGTCCCCATTCAGAGATGCAATGCGCTTCATCTACTGCAAATAATTTTACCGGGAAATTGCTGAGAAAATTTAGAAAATTGGGTAACATCAGGCGTTCAGGCGCCAGATAAAGCAATTTCAATTTTCCAGCACTTAGACTCGCTTTAACCGATTGAACTTCATCCGGTCTGAGACTGCTATTCCAGCAAGCGGCCGCAATCCCATAAGTTCTGAGACTATCGACCTGGTCTTTCATCAACGAGATGAGCGGTGAAATGACCACAGTCAGTCCGTCCAGCATGATTGCCGGCAATTGATAACAAAGTGATTTCCCACCCCCCGTCGGCATAACCACCAGCACATCCTTCTTTGCCATTACGGATTCAATGATCTCTTGCTGGAGTGGCCGAAATTCTGTGTAGCCGAAATATTTTTTTAAGAGTTGATGCATAGGTTTATGAAATTGATGTTCTGAATTTTGATTGACGAAATTTATTAAAACTGGGATACGTAATGCGTGCTACGTGATACGTAAAGCCACTTACGCATCATGCATTACACTCTTGATGAGAAAACCATCATCTCCAACGTCTTTTCAATTTGTTTCCAGATAGATTTATCTTTTTCCTCATAGATTATTGGTTTAAAACCAAATTTCAAATAAAGCTGAATTGCTGCAATCCGCCCACTTGAAGTTGATAAATAAGCGCGGGGATGCCCCAATTCTGCCATCCGTTTCAGCGTCATGCTCATCAGCGGTTTAGCCAGGCCCTTTCCCTGAAATTCAGGAATAATCGCTACCCAGTGAACCCGTCCGATAGATTGGCCATGATAATCATCATTAAACCAGGCCGTTGAAGTGCCAATGGCCTGCTTATTCTGCCCCATTATAAATACCTGTCGTTGTTGGAGCAGTTCCAAAGGGTTGAATTGTTCGTGGTAAAGTTTCAGATCCATGGCGGGGATATATTTTTCGGCTAATGCATGTATATCAAGCCATAATTTTTCATTACCTGGTTCATACCATTTGAAATAGAAATTTTCGGGTAAATCATAATGGGGGATCGCTTTGAGCGTTTCTAAAATCATTTCTACTGGTATATTTTTTTTTGATTATATCCATTATGCGTGCCTTTTAATTTAATGATATTATGTAACATACAAATTTAAGTCCTGATTTGCAATGTCTTTTTTTTTAAGCGGAAATATTTTTAGGTCATCTGATAAAATTTTCTTGATTATTTATTAAAATAAAGCTATATTATCGCTTTACGAAAACGATTTAGTGCTTTATCAGGTAACCTGAATGTTAATAATTTGTAATAATAGTGAAAAAATTGGATGTTTTGAGGTTGACTTCCATAGAAATGGCTTTAATTTAATCATTAAAAGGGCAAATTGGGGTAACTTATGGTAAAAATTACCTAAACCGTTTTCGTTAATTGTACCTTGAGAAACTTTTCAATCCTGAAAATTGGTGTGGAAGCTTTTGTGCGCAATTTCAGTTCTCTTCAAGTTTTTATATACTCAGGCCGAAATGGTTTTCGGATATTATTATCATCTAAAAGCCCTCACCTTAACCCTTTCCCGGAGGGAGAGGGAATAGCTACGTTCCCTCGGGGGGGAGGGCAATAAAAACCTAAAAAAACTTCGGCTTTAATATATCCAAATGGCCATGAGCTAATTCGGTTGAAATACAAAATATCTGTTTAAATGCCAGGAAACCAAAAATCTTATGGAAATTCAAAAAATAGCAATAGAAATTAATCAAAATTGGCAATTTCGTCAGGTTAACACTGAAAAATGGCATTCGGCGTCAGTTCCGGGAAATGTGCATACGGATTTAATGCAATGTGGTCTCATCGACGATCCTTTTTATCGAATGAATGAACTGGATGTTCAGTGGATTGATAAAGTTGATTGGGAATATCGGGTTCAATTTGAAATTGATGAAAAGCTGAATTATTATGATCAGCTAGATCTGGTATTTGAAGGTCTGGATACGTACGCCACAGTTTATCTGAATGAATCTGTTATTTTAAACGCTGATAATATGTTTCGCGAATGGCGGGTAGATGTTAAATCAGTACTTGAAGTTGGCACCAATACACTGCGAATTTACTTCCATTCACCAATCACGAAAGATTTGCCGAAATTAATCAATCTGGGATATGATTTACCAGCCGTGAGTGATCAATCCATTGCAGGTGGACTTGGTAATAAAAGACTAAGCATTTTCGCCCGAAAAGCTGGTTATCATTACGGCTGGGATTGGGGCCCCCGTTTCATTACTTCCGGAATCTGGCGATCAGTCATTTTGGAAGCCTGGAATACCGCCCGAATCGAAAGCCTCCACCTCATTACTCAGGAAGTTACCACTGACATCGCCAGAATTCAGGCTATTTTTGAAATTCAGGCGCAACAGGCAACCAATGCCGATTTGTGCCTCGAAGTAAATAATGTGCCGCATCTTAAAAAATCCGTGCAACTCGAAGCCGGTTTCAATAAAATTGAAATTCCATTTGAAATTAAAGACCCGCAACTTTGGTGGACCAATGGAATCGGTGAATCCTGTTTATATTTGATTAAAGGAAAACTTGAAGTCGATTCGTTTTTGCTCGATATTGTTGAACAAAAGTTTGGTATCCGAACATTACGGGTGGTTCAGGAGAAAGATCAAAGGGGCACAAGTTTTTATCTTGAATTAAATGGCGTTCCGATTTTTGCTAAAGGTGCCAATTATATTCCGAATGACAATTTTTTGTCAAGGGTCACGGCTGAAAAGTACCGGCATATTGTCAAATCGGCGGCAAACGCAAATATGAACATGCTCCGTGTCTGGGGTGGTGGCATTTACGAAAACGATCTTTTCTACGACCTGTGTGATGAATATGGCATTCTCATCTGGCAGGATTTCATGTTTGCCTGTGCCATGTATCCTGCGGATCATGCATTTATCGCGAATGTTAAACAGGAAGCAATTCAGCAGGTAAAACGCCTGAGAAATCATCCCTGTCTGGCACTCTGGTGCGGGAATAATGAAATCGACATGGGCTGGTCTCATGAGCTCGGTGATCCATGGGGTTGGAAAAAGAATTTTACGCCAGAACAAATTCAATTTTTGTGGAATGAATATCAGCGCCTGTTTCATCAGATCCTGCCTGAACTGGTAGCTCAATATGCGCCTGGTACTTTTTACTGGCCATCCTCACCACAAGCTGGCTTGGATGAACGTTCCACCTATCAATCCACCTCGGGCGATATGCATTACTGGGGCGTTTGGCATGGCTTACATCCTTTCGAGGATTTCAAGAAATATATTGGCCGCTTTATCAGTGAATATGGCTTTCAATCCTTTCCGGAATTAAAATCTGTGAAGGCATATACCATTCCTGATGATTGGGATATTTATTCGGACGTAATGAAATCGCATCAGCGAAGTCCTGTTGGCAACCAGCGGATTAAAAATTATATGGAACAATATTATCAGGTGCCGGATTCATTTGCGAACTTCCTTTATGTGGGACAGGTTTTGCAAGCTGAAGGCATTAAATATGCTATTGAAGCGCACCGTCGCCAAAAGCCATATTGCATGGGATCGCTGTACTGGCAAATTAATGATTGCTGGCCTGTGGCATCCTGGTCGAGTATTGATTATTTTGGTCGCTGGAAAGCCCTGCACTATTTTGCTAAAAAAGCTTTTGCTGATATTTTGGTCTCACCAACAATTGACAATGGATTATTGCAGATATTTGTGATTTCTGACAAATTGGCACCAGCCACTGCGCATTTAAAATTAAAACTAATGGACTTTTGGGGTAACCAGCAATGGGAAAAAAATATCCCGATTGAAATTCCCGCTAACTCAGCTTCCAGCTATTTTAAAATTGAACTTTCCGAACTTTTGAAAAATCAAAAAGCGAGTGAAGTCGCCCTTAAAGTATTACTTCAAGCTAACGCGCAAATTCTGTCGCAAAATCATCTTTACTTTTCGCTTGCCAAAAATTTAAATTTACCAGAACCGGATTATCAATATGAAGTTGCCGACTATCCATCAGGATATAAAATCAAATTGAAGGCAAAATGCCTGCTTAAAAATGTTTATCTTCAGATGGATGAATTTGAAGGATTTTTCTCTGATAACTATTTTGATTTATTTCCAGATGAGCAGGTTATTATTGATTATTTTATGCAACAAAAAGTTGACAATTTCGCTGATAAGTTGAGAATACTCACATTAAAAGGGACTTACCGTTGACTTTAGCAATCAAATTTATGTGCCCACTCTAAAAGGATATCGACCTGTCATCTGGGCGAAGCAAAGAATCTCCTGACTCAGATTTTTCATTCTGTTTCACGCCGTTCAGATTCACAGGAATAACCTTCCCGGAGTTGAATCTTTAATTGATCATCCAACATTGAACCTAAATATTGTGTAGAAAACAAAATTCAGCTAAATTAGGGAGTAACGTTATGTCAAAAAAACAGACAATTCTTGGAAATGCCCTGACTAATCTTCCTTGGGAAGACAAGCCCGCAGGATACCCCGAAGTTGTATGGCGGTATAGCAAAAATCCGGTCATTGATATTAATCCCATCCCTTGCGCACAAGGGATCTACAATAGTGCCATGGTTCCTTATAATGGGGAGTTTGTTGGTATTTTTCGAGCGGATTATAAATCCGGAATGCCCCATCTTCATTTTGGAAGAAGTAAAGACGGTTTTAAAATCGAGATCGAACATGATCCAATCAAACTGATTACGGATGACGCTGAGCTGGGAAAATTTTATTATCAATATGATCCCCGCGTCTGTAAAGTCGAGGATACCTATTATATCACCTGGTGCAATGGCTATCATGGACCGACCATTGGAATCGCCCGCACTGATGATTTTAAAAAATTTTATCAGATGGAAAATGCATTCTTACCATTTAATCGCAATGGCGTTCTTTTTCCCCGAAAAGTTAATGGCATGTATCTGATGCTTAGCCGTCCCAGTGATGATGGCCATACACCTTTTGGGGATATTTATATCAGTGAAAGTCCGGATATGATCCACTGGGGGAAACATCGTTTTGTGATGGGACGCGGGGGGCAGTGGTGGCAGGGAACGAAAATTGGTGCTGGTCCAAATCCCATCGAAACCACCGAAGGTTGGCTGTTGATTTATCATGGCGTGCTAAATACCTGCAATGGTTTTGTGTATAATATGGGTGCCGCTATTCTGGACATCGATCAACCCTGGAAAGTACGTTATCGGACAAATCGCTACTTACTGGCGCCGGAAATGCCTTATGAGATGATCGGCAAGGTTCCGAACGTCGTTTTCCCCTGTGCTGCGATCTTCGACGCACCCACTGGAAGAATTGCAATTTATTACGGTGGTGCAGATACCTATACCTGCCTTGCTTTTACTCAGGTTGATGAATTGATTGATTTTATAAAAAAGAATTCTGAAGTTTTTTAATTTAAGTCACTTAAAATAATTTTTAAAGCGCCCGGCAATTTCTGTCGGGCGTTTTTTTTGAATTAAATTCATATTCTTGTTAAATTTTGTGAAGTTATCTCTTGATTTATTTATCGAAAAATAATATATTTTTTCCATGCCTGGAATAGACGGACTAAACAAATCGAATATTATCCGAAGGAGGAAAAAGTGGTACGTGTTTGGGCAGGTTTCATCTTATTCTTGTTTTTCACTTTTTTGTTAATAGCTGGTGATAATCTGGAAAAATTTACCGATTGTCCGGAATTAAAAGATAAAAATAAAGCCGATGAACTGTTTATTGCTTTTGAGGAACTTGCGGAAGACAGTCTGAGATTTTTTCTGGTTGGAAAATCGGGTTCCGGAAACATCCTCTGGAAAGTGCAATTTCCACTGGAAGATGAAAATATCAATTTAGCCAAATTAACAGTTGAATGTACCGCATCGGAAATTACTCTGTCATCACAATTTCCATTTTCCGCCGCGGAAGTCTGGCAAAAATTTGAATGGAAAAATGGGACCTTGACTTTATTGGATTCAGGATCCGGTGATCCCGCTGAAGAAGCTGTCCGTGGGGCGATTAATCGCGCACTTGATGGGGAAGGGGTTGAGGTCAGTGACGGCATTATGTATCCCGACCGATATATCGATGGTGAGCGATTAAAAAAAGCCATTCAGGACGGGCATCAGCAGGCACTTGAGCTGTATCAGCAAAAAAATCTTAAAAAAGCCATTAAAATATTGGGTGATGTTCTTGAAGTTACGGTTAAATTAGCTGAAAATGTAACCTTTGTTGAAAAAGAAGATTCCAATCCCTATATTTATTGGGCTGATCTCTGGCTGCGAGCGGATATTCAGCGGAATGATTATATTGACGCTTTGAATGATTTTGGCTTTTTTCTGCAGGAGGATAAACAAATTGATAAATCGATTGAAGTGTTTGAAGCCGTGCTCTTATTCGTTCCAGATCGTGTCGTCACTCATTTGAATATCGCTGATGCCTATTTTGAAAAAGCCAATCTCCAGAACCCGCCGGATAGTCAATTGGTACAAAAAGCCAGTGAACACTACCGGAAATATAAAGAGATGATGCAAAAACAGAATAAAGCAAAGCGGATTCCGGCACGAGTAAATCAACGCATCCAATAAAGCGGCTATTTCCCGATCTTTTGTCAGGTTGACATCCTGAATCAAATCCTTATGGCTTATTTTGAACTACTCATAAAAATAAGTCACCAGGTGTTAAGGAAGTTACGGCATTGTATCGTTTTGACGAGACGGCCATGTAGAATGAGATGAATTATACATTTTTTAAAAATAGTGCCATTAGATGTATATCCTCAAATTTACCATCCAGAAAACGCGCTTTTTGCTTTAGACCTTCAGATATAAATCCAAATTTCTGGTAGAGATTCACCACCGGAACATTGGATGCATAAACTTCCAGTTCAATTTTAATCAATCCGCGCACTTTTGCTTCGGCAATGGCGCTTTCCATGAGCATTTTCCCGATGCCCTGACCCCGATATTCTTTTATGATTCCCATACCCAATCGACCGCAATGCTCGAAACCAGGAAACGGTGTCCGCAGGATATCGCACCAGCCAACAACTCGATCCAGTGGATCACAGGCCACCAACTGAATTTCATTGTCCTGAATGACTTTTAAAACAAATTCACGGACAGCAGCTAATGGGGGTGCCTGCAGGAACATGATGTACTTACGCTCCCGTGCAACAGCATCCAGCGCGTGATGATAACTGGCGATTAAATTTTCTGAAATTGGTACAATTTGAATTTTTTGTTCCATCATAATTTTCGTTCTGGATTAGTTTATGCATTTGTAAAAGCTACCGGGAATTAAAAAATAGGCCAATAATAACCTGGCGAAGGTCAATATTATTTAAAAACCTTCGCAAGGTTCGTTTGCGGATAGCCGCCACTTATTTAAATATTAAAAAAAAGCCGCTCACTTCAATTAAAAATGAGCGGCTGTATCATTATTAATTACAACAGATTATTTTACCGGATAAGGCGGAATTGGCGGAATTGTCTTTTCAGCCGTCTTCAATTCTTCTAGAATCTCCTGAATTGCCCGGTCAAGCTGGGCATCTTTCCCCAAAAATTCCTCAGCGGGATCATTTTCCACTTCGATATCGGGTTCAACGCCATGGCCTTCAATAATCCAATTTTTACCAGCAAGGTCATAAGATGCGTATTCAGGTTTATTTAAATAGCCACCATCCAGCAGGGGTAACGAACCACGGATACCCACAACACCACCCCAGGTTCGTTTTCCAACCAGTTTTCCTAATTTATGTTGCTTAAAACGATAGGGGAAGAGATCACCGTCAGATGCGGAAAATTCATCCAACAAGCAGATTTTGGGACCATAAAGCAGGCCACCTGGATCCGTGCCAGGAACCGTATTTCTGGCCATATCGATCATGGCAATTTCCCGACGCAATCGTTCAATCAGCATGGGGGAGACGTTACCGCCACCATTTCCCCGAACATCAATGATTAATGCTTTTTTACGAAGTTGCGGATAGAAATGTTTTACAAATTCATTTAGTCCGGCGGTACTCATATCAGGGACATGGATATAGCCAACCTTATTTTGGGTGGCTGCACTGACTTTTTCGATATTTTTCTGCACCCAATTATAATAGTAAAGGTTCAATTCGTCACTGGTTGGCACCACAACGACATCACGGCTGCCATCCATTAAAGGTTTTGAATTTAGCGTTAATGTCACCTGTTTGTTAGCCAAATGCACCAATGCTTCATAAATATTGGTCATTTGGTTGGTGGGTTGTCCATTAACGGCCAAAATAAAATCACCTTCAGCGGCATTCACACCGATTTCTGTTAAAGGAGAGCGCAGGGATTTATCCCAATTCTGGCCCTTGAGGATTTTTTTAATACGATAATATTTTGATTGGGCATCTCGCTCCAATTGGGCACCTAACAAGCCGGTCGCGATTCTTTCCGGACGCGGCATATCGCCTCCGCCGACATAAGTGTGGCCGGTATTCAATTCCCCAATCATTTCGCCAATGAGATAGGTCAAATCCGCCCGATGATTGACGTGTTTTAAAAGCGGCGCATATTTTTCCCGGACGGCCTGCCAATTGACACCATGCATATTCGGGGCATAGAAAAATTCCCGCATCTGGCGCCAGCATTCATGGTAAATCTGGTTCCATTCGGCTTCCCGATTCAATTGAATCTTTAAATCCGAAAGATCTAATTTGTCTTTGATATCAATTTTGTTTTGGGGTAAATCGATGATAGCATAGCTTCTTTGTTGCGCCACAAGCATTTTTTTCTGATCAGCCGAGATCTCATAGCCATCAATCTGTCCCAATTCCGTTTCTTTAAGTTTTTTTAAATCATAGAGATAAAAGGTCGTTTTTTCATTTTTAATACCACGCTTAAAGTAATAAAGATTTTCACCAACAGAACCAAGATTCCAATAATTTGATGCCTCCAATGGTAAGGCAACAATGCGATCTTTGAGCCCATCGACATCAACTTTCACTTCAACGGTTTCATTTTTAGCGGCTTTTGCTGACTCACTCTTTTTATCAGTTTTGGCTGTTTTCTCGTCAGATTTCGTGTCATCTTTCTTGATTTCCACTTCATCACTTTGTGGTTTAAAAGGTGAATCGACGGATTTATTGAGTGTTACCAGATAAATCCGGGCCATATCCTGATAAACATGATTCCACTCGGTCGCGCTATAAATCGGATGATAATCGCGATTGGAAACGAAAAAGAGGAATTTTCCATCACTACTGAAAAGCGGCTGCGAGGAAGCATACCAGCCATCGGTTATCTCGAACGACTTTTTGTTTTCCAATGAATAGATGTAAACTTTTTGCAGGGTCTCAACTTCAGGTCGGGTGTATGCGATCCATTTGCTGTCAGGCGACCATGAATAATCGCGGATTTCCCAGGATTCGGCTTTGACAATATCGACGATATTTTTCGTTTGAATATCGACATATCGTAACCGGAGGTGTTTATCACCCCATAATAACTTTTTGCTATCGGGTGACCAAAGAATTTCATACAGGTACGTTTCAGACCCCGATGTTATCTTTTGGGGGGCAGATTTTCCGTCCTGGCGCGTGATATAAATTTCATCTTCGCCAGATGAATCAGCAATATAAGCGATCCATGTGCCATCCGGGGACCATTTTGAATTGCGTTCATGAATGCCTGAAGTATTGGAGAGATTCCGGGTTGGACCATGTGCGGCAGGAACAGTAAAAATTTCCCCACGGGCACCCAATAACGCTCTTTTTCCATCCGGAGCGATTTCAAAATTGCTAACACGCTTGCTCACATCGATGAACTTTGGACGACTTCCTAAACGATCTTCCTGTATAAAAATCGGAATCTGAACGGCTTTTTCTGAGGCCAAATCAAACCGATATAAATAACCACCATTTTCAAAAATGATAGCTTCCGGGCCAATTGATGGAAATTTGATATCAAAATCTTTATAAAAAGTCAATTGACGGGTTGATTTGGATTGTAAATCATAAACAAAAAGATTCATCCGTTTATTTTCATCCCGGTCGGAAAGAAAATATATTTTTTGTCCGGCAAACATAGGGAATACATCCTGCGCCGGGGTGTTGGTAATATTTTCTGTTGTTTGCGGATCGAAATGATAAAGCCAGATATCATCCGCCATACCGCCGCGATAGCGTTTCCAGGTGCGAAATTCGCGAAAAACGCGATTATAGGCAAATAATTTACCATCATCCGAAAATGAACAAAATCCACCGCGTGAAAATGGCAGTTGCGTGGGAACATCACCATCGGTCGTGACGGTGAAAAGTTGGCCTTTAAAACTATTAAATTCTTTCATTCGGGAGCGGAAGATGATGGTTCTATTATCCGACTTCCAGCCCATGACAATATTATTGGGTCCCATCCGATCGGAAACATCATCCCGGTCCAGTGTCGCAGTATAAGTCAGTCGTTTTGGAATGCCACCGGCGGCCGGCATCAGGTAAATTTCGGTATTTCCATCGTACTGGCCGGTAAAAGCCAGATTTTTGCCATCTGGTGAGAACCGGGCAAACATCTCAAACCCGTCATGATTTGTTATCTTTCGCGCAACGCCGCCTTCGCTGGCAACCAGATAGAGGTCCCCTGCATAGGTGAAGACAATTTTGTCTTTTGAAATTGCCGGAAATCGTAAAAGACCAGCAGGTTCCTGTGCAAAAATAATTGGTGTCAATAAAACAAGAATAATGAAAAGAAGCCAATAGGACTGACGCATATTCCCTCCAATTTGTTAAATGTGATAATTGTTCAGTTTTTATTTTTCGGATTGGTGTTAATTATTTTTTAAGGCGGGCGAACCCTTTTTCGATAATTATTCGAAAAGTTGTCATCAAAATGTATGGGATTAATTGGCAGAAAAATCATTATTATTCACTAATTTTTTGATAAGCCATTCCAGATTATCTTTATGCCGCGCTCTTTGTGTCACGGCAGCCAGTTTTTTTAATCGCGGTAATAACTCAATTGCATTCAGCTTTATAACTAAATCCCGCGCAATATAATGAACCCGAAGTGCCGAGTTTTCAATTCCGGCAAAGATGATTTCCAGGGCCTGATTCCGATGGGTTGGGGCCATGGTTTTTGCATATTCAAGGACTGTTTGTTCCAGCAGATGCATCCCGCCGTCACTGTATCTCACCGATAGAAATTCTCTCGCCAGTTCCAGGGCTTCGGTTGTTTTATGATGAATAAAACTTTCAAAGATTTTGACACGAATGATATTATTATGTGAATTTAATTTTAGTGCTTCTTTTAAAAATTCAAAATTGCCCGGCGGATTAATTATGGACAGGCTTTTTATCGCTTCAGCCCGAACGTAATCTTTTTCTTCGGATTTAAATTGTTGATAAAGTAATTTGACAACTTCCTCCTCCGGGAAATTTGCCAGTGCTTGCATGGTTACCTCACGAACCCGGGGATCTGCGTCCCCTGTCGCCTTCTTCAGAACGCGCAAAGTTGAGTGAGAAGTAATTTTACTCAGATTTTTAATGATTGCAATTCGTACGGCATAAAATTGTTCGCGGATATAAGCTTTTTCCAAAACTGGAATTGCTTTCTCTCCAAAAGAGGCCAGTTGCTCCGCAGCTAAAAAGCGTCCAATCATATCGTCATCATAGAGAAGCTGGTATTGAAGCTCCTGAAAAGTTTTGGGAAAGTCTAATTCTTTTAAAATCCAGTAGCCGTTATCAAAAGAGATCAGCTCGGGCTTTCGGGCCAGTTGATAGGTAAATTGCTGTTCCCGTTGCGTAATTGGCAGCTTGATAAATACTTTTTGTAATCCAGCAGAAATTTCAACCGGAATTGACAGGTGAAAAATATCACTGACTTCTGTTTTCGGCTGCGTCTGCCGGACGTTCAGAACCATGTTTTGAGTGCTATCAATCCATGTCCATGATACGGATAATTGCGGATGACCGGCACCATAAACCCATTGCCGAAAAAATTGTGACAAATCCTTCTGGGAGACAAATTCCATCTCCCGACGAAAATCTTCACTCACCACCGAGCTAAATTGATATTTTTGCAGGTACTGTCGAATGCCTTTAAAAAAATTTTCATCACCCAGTTCAAATCGCAAGGCGTGCAAAATTGCTGCGCCACGCGTATAAACCAGGCGCCCTGGAAAATCGACTGGTCCATCAGATGGTCTCTTTGCTTTAATCGCTGTAATTGGAAAATTGGCTCTTTCTTCCAGGTAAGTACGATCCTGTTCGAGCCGTCGAATAGCAAGTTCATCCGCACCGTATTGACTTTCGAAATAGAGATCGGTAAAATAGGTAGCGAAACCTTCGTGTAACCAAAAATGTGACCAATCCCGAACCGATACCAGGTTTCCAAACCATTGGTGTGCCAATTCATGAGCAATCAAGGTTTCAGGTGAATAATTTGGAACAGCTTGTTGATCATGAAAAACTCGATAATTGAGTGTGGTGGCACTGACGTTCTCCATTCCACCATGTTTAAAATCATAAACCGGAGTTTGATCATATTTTTCATACGGATAAGGATAAATATTGTTGCTAAAAAAAGACATCATCGCTGGGGTACGCCCAAAAATGAGATCGACATCGATATGACGATAATCCACCGGAATATTATAGATGAGGGGAATTCCGTTTACAGTATCACTGGTGGCATGGAATTCGCCAACAACAATTGAAATGAGATAAGAAACCTGTGGATAATCCATCTTCCAATGGTAGGTTTTCTCCTGAGTCCGAGGATTTTCGGAGACTTTTAATAATCTTCCATTTGAAATAACCTGAAATTGACCGGGGACTTTAGCAATTATTTCAGCCGTTAGTTTATCATCCGGTGAATCATAACAGGGAAACCAGTAACGATTATTTTCGCCCTGGCCCTGGCTCCAGATCTGATACGGAATACCGGGTTCCTGTAATGTTGGATAAGAGAAGAATAGTCCATTTACAGGCCGGGTTTGATATTCAATTTCTACTTGAAGGAGTTCATTTTTTTTAAATATTCGATTTAACTTAATATAGAGCATGCCATTTTTTTGTAAAAATTTTAATTTCTGTTCATTATAGCGAACCGATAAAATTTTATCAATCTGGGAATGTAAAACCAACTCCTGAAATTCATCTACCAGTGGAACAACTTTCAAATTTGCCCAACCAGAGACAATTTCTTTTTCAAAATCAAATCTCAGGACCAATCGGATATGCTGTTGATCATAGTTGCGTGTAGAATTATCCAGTACGGTGATATTTGACAGGACGGGTGATAAATTGAAAAAAATGAGCAAAAGCAGGAAAAACCACCGGAAGCCGCGTAACAATTTCATCGAGCCCTCTTTAGAACAGATAGATATGAACCATAAAAGAATTAGAAAATTAGACGCATTAGAGGCAAAAGAGGTTCCCAATCCAGGATAATTTGATAAAAATAGATTCTTTTTCGATTGATTAGCGCCGATTTCTAAAATTCCATTCAATGGTTTGGATCTGCCAAAAAATCTGCCAGGGAGGCAAGAGAATATCATAATAATTACGGATAAAATGTTCCACATCTGCGATAAAAGTGCGTGGTACAAAAATAACATCATCACCTTCCAGCACCAGATCAGTGCGTGTTCCACTTTGTTTTAGCATTTCGCTTACGTTAATCGTTTGAGCGGCCATTGTTGTTTCATTGGTGCGACGCAGAAGCAAAATGCTTTTTAGATTTGCATCATTCGTTTCCCAGCGTGCCAACGCCAGTGCCTGCAAGAGGGTTAATCCATTTTGGAGTGGATATGGCCCGGGCATTTTGACTTCACCCATCACATAGACATTTTTTCCAGAACATTTACGAATGAAAATGGTAATATCAGGCGCATTGATGATTTGTGAATAAGTTTGCGTCACGATTGAATCAAGGACTGAAGGGGTCATACCATTTACATAGAGATCACCAATTCGCTGCAAGGTAATTCGCCCATCAGGACGAACAATGGCGTATTCATTGAATCTTTCGTTACCAAAAAATTTAAATTCCAGTTCATCACCAACACCGATTTTATATTCAGGCATCTGGTTTTCGGGGCGATATAGCGGGACCTGAAAAATTGTCGGCTTGACATTGGAGCTGGTAACTGGTTTTGAACAATTAAAATTGACACCAGAAAGAATTAGAATGAGGAATAATATACCGGTTGCTTTTTTTAATTCCATTGAAAACCTTCACTTCCTTAAATTTTGCTACCGTACCCTTTTTAAATTGCCAAATCTGCCCCCTCACCCTAACCCGCTCCCAAGGGGAGAGGGAATAGCTGCGCGCTCTCTCCTTGGGAGAGAGTTGGGGTGAGGGTCATAAGCGCGGTATAACGATAATTTATAAAAAAGTGTCCGGTAGTGAACCTTAAATTAATCCACTAATAAACGTCAAATAATTTTTTTGCAAAACATATACCATAAAGACACTTTTTGGCTCAATTATTGATATATTTTACTGGTACTGACTCTGGAACATCTATATGCTGGCGATTTTTTATCTTTGTATTACTTGAATACATTTCACTTGATATTGTAATTCGATTATCCAAACCGTGGCAGACCTTAGACAACACGCATGTTTTCTCTGATTTCGCTGCTTTTTGGCGGGAGAATGATAATTTAATTTGGTAAAACAGGAATCGCATATTGCGGAGAAATATTTCATAAAGATAATTATTTTTTCCTTGAGGTTGATTAAAAAAATTGTTATAATTAATTTAGATAATGCCAGTAAATTGACTCAAATAGCCCATTTTGTTTCAATAATTGAATTTTATGCCTTGAATTGACGATGTTTCGAATTATAATCTTGACGATAATATTTTTGACGGGAACATTGCTGGCGCAGGAACTTCCATTTTATAATTATACCACAGCAAATGGCCTGACCCAGAGCCAGGTAACGAAAATTTACCAGGATCGACTGGGATATATCTGGTTTTCCACCCATAGTGGTGTTGACCGTTACGATGGTGTGCACTTTCAGCACTTCAATTTTTATGAGGATGTCATTCGCTCGATTTCTGAGGACTCGTGTGGCAATATCTGGTTTGCCAGTAGTGCTCAGGGAGTTTTTTACTTACCAATAGCCTCTCCGGCTGATAGTCAAGTTCAAAACATTAATAAAAATAATGGCTTATCTGATAATTCTGTAACTTCAATTGTAACTGATAAATTTGGAAAGGTTTGGGTCGGTACTTTTGAAAATGGATTGAATCGGATCTCTTTTGAAAAAGGTACTCCAATTCAGATTGATCAGATATCAAACAAGCAAGGCTTGCCCTATTCGATTATCACTGGACTGATGTTGGATTCGCAGGGTCGAATCTGGTGTACACATTACGATAAAATGAGCATCATTCTACCAGCTGAAAAAGATAAATTTAAAATAAATTATCAGCCCTCAGTAAACGGCTTGCCAGCTAGTGAAATCTATACGTTGTACGAAACGCCTGACTCTACAATATGGTGTGGTTCAATTGAAGGTGTTTTTTATTTACCGAAGGCGACCACGTCATTTCAACAATTTCATGATTTTGAGAAGAGAAAAGTTAATGTCCCCGCAAAGTCGATTTTAATGGACTCCCGGAAACGTTTATGGTTTGGCACAAATGGTTTCGGTATTTATCGTTGTGTGTATCAGCCGACTTTAAATGGCTGGCGAAGTGAACGATTTACCACCACGAATGGATTAATCGGTAATCGAATTTTTACAATTCTTGAAGATCGGGAAGGTAACATCTGGTTTGGAAGCTGGGGGAATGGTGCCAGTAAATTAATTTCCAATAATTTTACAAATTTCACCAAAGCAGCGCAATCGCCTTTAAACAATGTCTATGCGATTCATGAGGATGCAAAAAATCAAATTTGGTTTGGAACAGATGGTCATGGCGCATTCCGATTAAAAGATGGCAATTTTTCGCACTTTCATCGTGAAAATGGATTAATGAGCAATACCGTGTGGTATATTTCCAGTGATTCACAGCAAAATATCTGGTTTTGCACGCTTGATGGCTTGAAATGTTATGTTCCTGAATCCAATAAGTTTATTCATTTTTCAACAAGTGATAGTCTCCGGGGAATTAGCTATGTATCGTTTTTTGAAGACCGGCAAGGTTACCTCTGGACCGGAGCGCATCAACTCGGTCTAAATGTCCTGGAAAAAAATCCAATTCAAAATCAAGCGAAAGTTCCTGTCCGGGTTCGCCATATTTTGCCGAAGACGACTGTTTTTTCGATCTTTGAGACCAGATCAGGCCAGATATGGATTGGCTCAACAAAAGGCGCTTTTTCTTATCAGACTTCTTCACGCGAATTTGATGATTTAAAGGAACCGACGCTGCACCTTCTTGAAAATAAAATCGTCTGGTGTTTTTATGAAGATGAACGGCGCCGAATCTGGATCGGTACCAACGGAAATGGTCTGTATTGTTATGATGGCAACAATTTACGAAGATTCTCTCGTGAAAATGGGCTGGCAGATAATACGTTTTATTTTATAAGACCCGATCATCATGATTTTGTCTGGTTGGGAACAAACCATGGAATTGATCAAATTCAGCTTACAACGGATTCAATCCGGGTACTAAATCATTTTGAAACCCGCGATGGTTTAGTTGCAAATGAAACAAATGCCAATTGCAGTTTATTGGATCATGAAAATCGAATGTGGTTTGGAACGGTTGGGGGCGTGTCGCAATTTACTTTTGAGCCACATTACATTCAGGTTAAAGTGCCGCCTTTAATTTATTTAGCCGGACTTCGAACACCGGATAAAAATATTCCACTCAAGCAAGGGATTATTTTACCATATCACTACAATTATCTCACTTTTTCATTTCTTGGTTTAAGTTATAAAAATGAATTTGGCATTCGTTACCAATTCAGGCTTGATGGATTGGAAGAAAAATGGTCAGAATTGACTTCGCAGCGGCAGGTTCAATTTCTGCATTTAAAACCCGGTGAATATACCTTTCAGGTCCGGGCATTAAATAGCGATGGTCGCTGGAGTGAAAAATCGGCTGAATTGCAATTCGCGATAGCCAGCCCCTGGTGGCTGACGATATGGGCGAAATTTTTAGGTTTTTTGATCGTCACTTTTCTAATTTATTTAATCTATAATCTTCGTGTGAATAAAATCAAGGAATCCAAAAAATATCTCGAAGCTAGCGTACAACAGCGCCAAAAAGAATTGGCGGCATCTGAAGAACGCTACCGAGCCGTGGTAGAATCCAGTAGTGATATTATTTTCACGCTGGATTCAAGTGGTCGATATGTAACCATTAATCAGATGCTTGAAAAACGCCTTGGTATTAAGCCTGAAGAAGTGATTGGAAATAAAGAACTTAAGTTTTTATCACCTGAAGATCAGGTTTATTTTCAGAAAAATGTTCAGGAAGCGTTAAGTGGAAAAACAGTGATTTTTGATTGGAAATTTCAAAAAAATCCTCATGAAAAACATGAAATGGAAACAGTTTTATCGCCCCTGGATGAAAATGATGGCCAAATTGTGGGGGTAGTTGGCATTACCCGGGATGTAACTGAGCGAGTTCGGATGAAACGGGAACTTGAGATTGAGCGTGATAAGCTAAAAACGATTCTCGAAGCATTAGAAGATATGGTTTTGATTGTAACCCCGGATTCCAAAATTATGTTTGCCAATCATGCTTTCAGATGTCACTTTCCGGAATTAAAAATCGGAAATGAATGTGATGGTTTATGGGAAAAATTTAATCTTCAGGGTCACGCTGGAACCCATTCGCTTAAATTAAGTAAAAATGAACCAACCAGTGGCGAATATTGGACGAAAAATAAAGAATTCCTTTTCATGATTGTCAGTCTTCCCATTGAGTTTCATGATGGTTTTTGTCGTTTATTTATTTTGCGTGATATTACGGGTCGATATCGTCTGGAACAGGAACGGCTAAATGCAGAGCGTCTGGCTGCTGTCGCTCAAACTTCGATTACTTATAATCATGAAATTAATAACCCGCTTTTTGGAATTATGGGCTATCTGGAAATAATGCTGGAAGATGAGAAAGACCCGAAAAAGTATGAGGAATTAGACCTGATTTATGATGCAGCAAAACGGATTGCAGCGGTAACAAAACGATTAAAAAGAATTACACGACCTGTTATTCGAGAGTATGTGGGCAAGGTGAAGATGCTTGATCTCACGGCCTCATCCGAGAGGGAGTTCTAATGAAGTCGCAAAAACAGATTTTATTAATTGACGATGAAAAAATCGTCCGTAAAATGCTGACGGCATTCTTATCACCCTATTTCGAAGTTCACAATGCGGGCAATGCCCTGGAAGCATTTGAACTAATTTTGAATATCAAGCTCGATTCGTTTCCTGCCGATTTGAAACAAATGGAAGATTATTTTCTCTCGCTAATTCCACCAGCTCTTTTCAAACCTTCCGAATTAAAATTAGTCCCCGATTTAATTATCGTTGATGTTAAAATGCCTTATATTAATGGATTCTATTTTTTGCAAATTATCCGTCACTATTTACCAGAGGTCCCGGCGTTTGTGATTACTGGTTATGATGCCGAAAATTATGACCATGAAGTCATCAAACTCAATATTACAGAATTACTTTCAAAACCATTTTCGCCAACGCTTCTGCTGGAGAAAATCAGCCAGACCTTACAGGTTGAACTAGTCAATCGGAAATCAGCCCTCACCGAATAAAATCAATCCCAGTTAATAAAAGCCTTAATCACCCCATCCTGATAATTTTCAACGAGTTCAAAGGCTTCCTGCGCTCGGGCGGGCGTGAAATGATGCGTCTTCAATAAATTAAAATTGGCTGGCTGTTGCTGAAATGCCTGAATGGTTAATTCAGTGCAGACATTCTGTCGTCGAATATTTTGAATGCGAATTTCTTTTCGCCGCAGCAGATCAATTTCTCCGGAGATTCGTTGAAAAGTTGGTATTCCAATCAGAACCAGCGTGCCGCCTGGCTTTAACAGGTTGATCCCCTGATCAATCGTTTCCTGCTGGCCAGCACATTCGAATACACAGTCCATACCATCGGGTTCCAATTGCAAAATTTCATCGACTGAATTCGTCGTATTTGAATTAAAGCTGGCGGTACTGCCCAATGCTTTCGCTGCATTGATTCGTTCCGGGATAAGGTCGGTTGTGTAACTGGATTTTATATGAAAAAATTTTCCAGCCATCAGCACCGAGAGCCCGATGGGACCTGTTCCTAAAATAGCTATCGTTTGATCAGGTTTTACTTCACTTTTCAGGAGTGAATAGTAGCCAATCGTCAATGGTTCAAATAAGGCACCATCCTCAAAGGAATATTCATCTGGAAGGTGAAAAACAGAATGTTCTGGCATGACGATATATTCCTGGAGACACCCGTCCAGACCATTACTGGTTTGAGAAGCCGGCGTGCCTAAAAAGCGAAGATTTTTGCAGGTATGATATCGCCCTGACCGACATTGGCTACATTTAAAACATGATATCGCCGGATCGATGATCACGCGATTGCCGGGTTTAAATTTGGTAACTTTCGCGCCAACCGCTTCGATTTCTCCGGAGCATTCATGTCCGGCAATATATGGAAATTGAACGACCTGACGACCAATCTGACCATGTTTAAAATAATGAATATCTGATCCACAAACACCAACTGATCTTATTTTTATTAAGATATCATGCGGCTGCTGTATTTCCGGTTTTCGGGATTCGCCCAGTTCCATGCGTTTTAAGCCAGTTAAATAAATTGCTTTCAATATGATGCTCCTGGTTACAAAATATGATGGTATTTTATATCTTTCTGTAATCTCTTAAAATTTTTGAAGTGATGCGCCACGATACCTAATTTTCTGGCAGCAAGAACATTCTCCTTCCGATCATCGACAAAATAACATTCGTGCGGCTGAGCATCTAAATCTTTCAGTACCTGATGATAAATCGCCGGATCTGGTTTCGCCAACCGCATCCGATATGAAAGGAAATGTGGCGAAAAATAGTTCAAAAAGGTCATATTTTTCTGAAAATATTCATAATGAACCGCATCGATATTTGATAAAATTGCCAGGGGATACTTTGGACTCAGTTGTTGAACCAATTCGACGACTTCCTTTTTGGGTTGAATGATGATGGAAAGCCAGATTTCCTTAAATTTTTCCAGTCCGAGATTGCATTTAAAACGTTGGCAAAAGATTTGGTGAATATCTTCCATTGTTTTTAGACCTATCATCAACTCATGAAAAATGGTGCGATCATGCATTAAATAAAGTTTCCAGCGAGGAACATTCAACGCATGGGTCAGATTTTTTATGAAATTGTGAATATCAACTTCGATCAAAACCTGGCCGATATCAAAAATAAGAATTTTTATCATTAATTGTCCTGTATTTTATTAAAAAATATTTTCTGGTTTACATTTCATCAAAGCTCAAACTGAAACCAGTAATCATTTTTGCCCGGAAGGACTTTTTTTAGAATGAAGACCAGTGCCTGGGATGTTTGAAAACAGATGGTTATGCCCTGACCACTTTCAGGAACTTCATTTCGACCAGGTGGCCGCGTTATTGGCGGATTCCAGATAATCCAGGGCAAATTATTAAATTCCAGATTTGATTCAATGGTGAGTTCAAGTTGAGTTTTTGGTTTTTTTTGAATCCAATTCTGCTGAATCAATAGAATTTGCGGAAGCTTTTCAAGGGGGAATTCACCTGTTTCTGAAAAAGCATATTTTTCATAATGTTGGTAATCATAATAAAGAAAAGGAATGGGTTCCGGAAACCGGGCCAGCCATAAATTATCCAGCCCATAGTACGCCAGATGACGTGGATTGGGTTGATCCCCCCAGAACGAATGCTTGCCCAGTTCCGCTGGTAAAATTCCAGCGCTGGCTGCCGCTTTTAATTGCTGATGACAGGCTAAAGCATCATCTAATTCCAGAATTTGCGAATAAGCGTGCGGTGCCGGATATTTCAAATTCAACCAGGCGACGATTTCCTCCATTGTGGCGAACAAATTATCCGGATGAACCTGGTCTAAAAAATCCTCGAAAATCTGGTTTGTCGCCGGAATATGCGCCGGATGATCATCCTGATGTACCATAAAGACAAAATAATCGTTGTATTGCAGATTTTTTTTATAATTAAAAGTCAGTTGGGCGAAATAATCCGGTTGAAAGCGATGAATCAGATGTCGCCTGAGTTCATTCGCATCTGCGCCGAAAATTTTGGTGCCATTTGGTGAAAAATAGGAGGCATTCAGAATATCGCGCGTTGAAGATTGGAACAACCAGGGATTTGCCTGAGGACCTGGAACCCTGAAATTGATGGATTGAGGTTTATATACATCCCAGGGAGCACCACGATGATACATACTCGTATTGATCGCATGCTGATCATAGCCCATTCCCCAGATACCTTCAAGCCCAATTTCGGCAGCAGCTTTAATAAAATTTGTTCCGATGGAGCCAATCCAGGGATCGATGCCCATAATCCGGGTATAATATGGAAACTGATTTTCGATGAAGATTTCCTGAATGGTATCTCTTAATAACGTAAGTATTTCAATTGTTTGTGCCAGGCTTATTTGTGTATTGTAATTTCGAAAGTTATGATGAAAATAAGACCGTGGCAAAAGTCCATAATCATCACCATACTGCAAGTACCACTTCTTTAATGAATTTATCGCTTTCATCGCGACTGTATCATCAAGTAGCCAGGTGATAGGGGTATTCCATTTATGAAAAACGCGCTCCAGTTGCGGCGTGTGGCTAAAAGCGTCTTTTCCCAGCCGTTCATCGGGAATAATAGCCCATTTTTGTTCATTCAGGTTCTGATATTGCTCCGTAGATTCGGGATCCCACCCATAATGGATATTACTTGAAATAGCCAGGCAGATGAAAAATTCTTTTTCGCCAAATACACGGCTTTGAATTTCGACAAGTTTCTTTTCGGATGTCTCGAGGTCGGTTACTTTTAATTTGATGACCTGATACGAATATGATAACGCCGTGGTGGTGAAAATTAAGTTTAATTTTCCTTGACCTTTAATAGTAGTTGTAATTGGTTTTATTGAAGTTGGACACCCGACTATTTCAATTTCAACTTTTTTTTCTGCCAGAATAGTGATTCGAAAGTCGTGATTAATTAATCCCACTGCTTTTTGGGGGAAGACCATATACTTTCCTGTAACTAATTTTTAACGATTTTCCAATGCGTTCCATCAGCATAGTCTTCGAGGATAATTCCTGTCTGTTGCAGGTGATTCCGTATTTTATCAGCCAGTTCCCAATTTTTAGTCTTTCGGGCGTTTTGGCGAATATCGATAATCAATTTCATTAAATTCTCCGTAACCGCCACATCAGATTCCTCGAGTGCATTTTCTGGAATGAGGCCGAGAATATCGCGGCAAGTTGAATGATAAAAATGTTCAACCACATCCAGTGTTTGAAAACCGGGAGTTGGTTCTGTCGGTAATAAATTTTCCAGAGATCGGCTAAAATCGAATATGGCGGCAATTGCCTGTGGTGTATTAAAATCATCATCCATGGCGAGATTAAATTTTTCGGTATATTCATTGACAAGATTTTGAAATGATGGTGCGATAGATTGTTCAGCCTTTTGTGATGCTGACAGGTTTTTTTTCATCAATTGAATCCGCTGCAAATAGCCCAGCAGTCGCTGATACCCTTTTGAAGCACTTTGAATGGCCTCTTCACTAAAATCGGTGTTGGAACGGTAATGACTTTCCAGGATAAAAAATCGCAATGACATGGGGTGATGTTTTTTATAGGCATCTTTCAAGGTGATAAAATTTCCCAAAGATTTGCCCATTTTTGTCCCATCAACAGTGACCATATTATTTAAAATCCAATAATTTGCAAAGCCTTTTCCATACGCGGCTTCAGCCTGTGCGATTTCACTTTCATTGTGTGGAAAAATGTTTTCAAGTCCGCCGCCATGGATATCAAAGGGAAGCCCTAAATATTTCATGGACATAACCGAGCATTCCGCATGCCACCCGGGAAAACCTTCGCCCCACGGACTATTCCAGCGCATGATCTGGCCCGGTTTTGCAGCACGCCACACCGCAAAGTCGGCGGGATAGTCTTTATCCGGATTTGGTTCCAGCCGGCCGCTTTCCTCTAACTCCGCAATCTTGCGACCGGACAGTTTGCCATAGTCCTGCCATTTTTGAACAGAGAAAAAAACAGATCCATTCCTTACATAAGCTAGTCCTTTTTCAATCAGTAATTGCGCCAATTCGATCTGTTCCGGTACATGCCCCGTTGCGCGGGGAGAGATTGAAGGCCGCTGGACATTTAATTTATCCATATCTTCAAAGAAGCTGCGCATAAAATATTCCACGATTTCCATTGGCTCAACTTGCTCAAGTCGTGCTTTTTTCTGAATTTTATCTTCGCCCTCATCCGCATCGCCTGTGAGATGTCCCACATCGGTTATATTCTGGACATAACGCACTTGATAGCCCTTTGCTGTCAGATAACGCTGAATCACATCAAAAGTAATATAGCATTTGGCATGTCCAATATGCGAATGCCCGTAGACTGTTGGACCGCATACATACATTCCGACAAAACCTTCATGTAACGGTTTAAATTCAACTTTTTGCCGGTTCAGATAGTTATAAATCATTAAACTCATTTTGCACTCCTGATTTTAAACTCTTCCCATTTTAATAAATATAGGGTAAAAGACGATATGTCTTGAATAAATATTTCTCGTACGAATTTCCCCAGGCTTGTCTCAGCGCCTGTTCTTCCCACCGAATTTTTAAAAAGTAATTCAGTACCGGAAAAATCAACGATATCGTTTGCATCTGAAGCCCGTTAAAACAAAGTGCCAGGCCGATAAAACTCATAAAATTAGCAAGATACTGGGGATGTCGCATTGTTTTATACCAGCCAGCTTCAACAATTTTAGGCGTTTGAAAAACGGAAATATCAGCGGTATAATATGGCCCCAGCAATTGAATAGCATACCACTGAAACATTTTACTCATTAAAATAATAATCGAACCAATTCCCACGCCTGAGAAATTTGCCCGCAAATGCAGATAGTCATTCGTAAAAAAGAATAATATAATCGGCCAAAAACAGCATAATTCCAACAGTCTGGACATCGTTCTTTTTAATGGGCCGGGTAATGTTTTTGCACCCAGCCGGCTCCCTTGTTTTAAATAGACAAAAAAAATTTCAAAAACAAGCCAACAAAAGAGAATAAAATAAAATAATAATTGAAATGACATGGAGTTATTGGCAGAATATAATCAAAATACCTGAATGCGTTTGTGACCTTAAAATTAAAATTTACTTAAAATTTTAGATAAAATCAAGTGAAATGTTTATCATTTCAAAAATATCTGATTGTGGCTTCTGGCGTATTTCTTGCAACCGAAGCGAAGCAAATTTATGACACGATTGATTTAGCTGGATGAAAGGTTAATATATCGAGATGTTTTTTAAATTTTATAACCGATTAATAATATTATTCTTATCTTCAATTATTTTTGTAAATACCACCGCCTGGTGCTCACAACCTTATGAACTGCGACAGCATCTTTATTATAAAATTGAAAAGAATGGGCACCTTATTGGCTATGCTGAAGAATATCTGGAACCGATCAAAACACTTCCCAATCTGGTTGTTAAAATGTGGATGAAAACTGCTGTCGGAATGCAATTTCCACTTCCCAATCAGCCGCAGTTCACGACTGAGGAGGTTTATGAAATTGATTTGACTTTCGATAAACTCATACGCGGTGAAATACAATACCATAATTTAATTAATAATCAGCAAGTTAACACTCAGGTTGATTTTAACCGTTACAAATTGAAACAATTCAGCATTCAAAATACGCATAATCAACCAGAAAAGCTCGTTGCACGGGATGTCATCCCTGGCTATCATCGTTTTTCAGGGCTTTATCTGGAAAAGCGAATAGCCGACAAAGCTCATCAGGGAAATTTTTCGTTACTTTTAGCGCCGATGGGGGAGATCGCCCGTATAAAATGGCAGATTTTGCCAGATACAACGCTCTCGGTAAATGGATACCGATTGATGTGTCACCACTTTTTATTACGCCATGCAAAAGATCATCTTTTGCGAGAAATTTGGACATTAAAAAATTCAGCACGTTTGGTTCAATCTTATGAATTTGATTCCCAGCTTATGTATGTTCTGGTTGATGAAAGATATAAAAATTACTTTGAAAAACCATTTATTCCAAATACACGTAAACCTTCTTTAACTGAACTAAGTATTCAATTTTATACGACGAATCCAGACTCGAATTGGCCGATAATTTCGAGAATGCAAGCCATTTCACTGGATGAAATTGGATTTCCATTACGAAATATTTTTCCGGATACAATTGAAAAATATCTGGTCCCGCAGGGGGACCATCTCAAATATAATTCAGACGATCTTTTTCAGATAGGGACTACATTGACAAAAGATAAACACTATCTGGACGAAGCGCTTTTGGTTTTTACTCGCTGGTGCACGAAAGAAATGAATTTGGCGCCAATTTTCGATAAGTCAATGATTTCCTGGAGTGAACCGGATTGGAATCAATATTTAGCCGGCTTGACGCTTTTTGCGCAACTTTGTCGTGCCAATAATCTGCCAACGCGTATTGTCGAAGGCTTTTATTGTCTTTCGGTCATTAAATTAACCTGCTATAAGTGGTACTGGATTGAAATTTTTGATGGCAAAACATGGTTTCCCTGGCATATCGAAACACCCCAGATGCCTTTTGGCGGGGCGGAATTTATTAAAAAAGATATTGTTGCTGATGAAAATTTAAATCCATTAAAGCTTGAGAAAATTGAAAATGTAAAATTAAACCATTATCAATTTGAACGTCGAAAAGTATTGGTAGATTAATCGCCAAACATCACAATCCAGACTTCTTTCCTTGCCAAAGCCCCCGATTAAAAATTTTCAAATATTTTTTACCTTTTTTTGAATCTTTTTCGGGATAAATAAGTCAAACCTGAAATTCTAAAATGAAACGTTTTTTCTTCGGAGAACTCGCTTTCAGTGGGAAATTGACCCCCGCTGTATCTCTCCCATTTTCAAAAAGCGAAAATGGGGGTCTTTCATTGATTCATACCCTTACAAATTTCCATTTTAGAATTTTAGGTCTAATATTAAATTTTTTTTCAAACTTTAAGGAGAATTTTTACATGCCGATTTATGAGTATCATTGCAGCAATTGCGGTCATATTTTTGAAAAATTGCAAGCTATCGGGGCTGATAATTCCTTATTAGAGTGCCCTGAATGCCATACACCCAAACCTGACCGTATTTTTTCAGCGTTTGCTGCCAAAAATTCAGGATCGATAAGTTCCAGTTCCAGCAGTTCATCAAGCAGTGGTGATGGCGGTCGGTTTACCTGAGCCAGCTAGGTCAGAAAAGGTGTTCTGTAATAAAATTTAGCATTCCCAAATTTTATGATTTTTCAAATTTCTTCATGACAACATTTAATGGGATAAAATTTTTCAAATATTAAAAAAAATGCTTGACAAATTAAATCATTTTTCTTAGATTACAATCTCGTCATAAATTAGTAATTCTGATAAATACGATGGTAAATTTTTAATGTATTGTTGGTCCAGTTTTAACTCTTTGAAATTATTAAATTAATCTTGATCAAAATTGTGGATTTAACACGGATTTCTGAACGCTAAATCATCTGAAGAAGGAAATTATCATGACGGACCAGTATTTACCAGTCCTGCTTTTCATATTATTCGCCATTTTTTTTGTAGCTGCAATTTTATTAATCAATGCGGTGTTTGGCCCTAAAGCCCGTGACCGGAAGGATTATGATTCAAAATTTTTACCGTTTGAATGTGGTTCAAATCCCTATCAGGAAAATACGCGACGGGTTAGTGTCCGTTTTTATTTAGTTGCCTTGTTATTTGTCTTATTCGATCTGGAAGCGATTTTACTGTATCCCTGGGCAATTGTTGCGCGTTCAATTGGAACGACTGCGTACATTGCCTTTTTTATTTTCATGTTTTTTCTCGTACTGGCATTAATCTATGCCTATCGGAAAAAAGCATTCGATTGGAGGTAAGTTTCGTATGAGTGCTGAATTAGAATTGCCAGATAATGTAATCTTAACCCGGATGGATCAATTTGTCGGTTGGGCACGAAGTTATTCACTCTGGCAATATCCATTTGTAACCGCGTGTTGTGGCATGGAATTTATGTCCGTAAGCTCCTCCCATTATGATACAGATCGTTTTGGCGCGGCTTTTCCGCGCTTTACCCCCCGGCAATCGGATATGCTTATGGTAACCGGCACCATTACGCATAAACAGGCACCGATTTTACGCCGGGTCTGGGAGCAAATGTGTGATCCCAAGTATGTGATTGCTGTTGGCGCCTGTGCCATTAGTGGGGGATTTTATCGAAATTATGCAACAGTTCAGGGTTGCGATCGGGTAATTCCGGTTGATGTCTATATTCCAGGCTGTCCACCGCGACCCGAAATGATTATCGATGGCATCATGAAACTTCAAGAAAAAATACGTAATCAGAAACAGGTTTATTAAAATAGACTTCAGAGAATGTACTTTATGACATCTGAGTGGCTTTTAAAAGACGATCTCAAAAAACTTTTTGAGAAATTTCCGAATGCAAAATATGCTGAAGAGTTCCATCAGGGAATGGTCTACATCCCGGCAGAAGAATTACCGGTCATTTTTGATTTTATAAAAAATGATCCAAACTATGTGATGAGTATGTTGAGCAGTGTCACGGCAGTGGATTATCTGGGTAGCCGCTATGCTCAAAAGCCAAATCTCACCGGCCGTGAAGAAGAACCGTTATCCCCGACAAGATTCGATGTTATCTATCATTTCTATTCTGTCTCAACAAAGAAAAGATTACGTATCATCACCAGTTGTGGGGGAGAATATCCCGAAGTCGCAAGTAGTTACCCCTGGTGGCGATCGGCACATTTTATGGAACGCGAAGTGTTTGACATGTTTGGGATTCGGTTTAAAGATCACCCCAATTTAAAACGTGTTCTGCTTTACGAAGAATTCAAGGGACATCCGTTACGAAAAGACTATGCCATCGATGCTGAGCAATCATTGATTCAACAGAGAAATCCGGAGGCACCCAATGACTGAAATGCCCGCAAAATTTCGGCTAAATGAAGTTCGTCGTGAAGTGATCGATATACCCCTGGATGGGCCGGCTGATCAACCCGTTACCATTAACCTCGGCCCTTCACATCCCGCAATGCACGGAACTATTCGCATGGTCGCTGATTTTATTGGTGAAAAGGTGAGTAATATTGAGGTTGAATGTGGTTTTCTGCATCGCGGTTTTGAAAAAATGGGGGAAAATCGAAATTATGTGCAGGTCATTCCATATACAGATCGTCTGAACTATGTTTCGCCCTTCATTAATAATTTCGGCTATGTTGGCGCATTGGAAAAAATGTTTGGTATTGAAATTACCGAACGTTGTGCCTGGTTACGAACAATGTTTGCCGAACTTTCCCGTATTTCTGACCATCTGACCTGTAATGCCGCCATCGCGATGGAAACAGGTGCCATGACGGCTTTCCTTTATTTTATGCAATGTCGAGAAGAATTATGGGAACATTTTAATCACGCCACGGGTGCCCGTCAAACTGTCAGTTATGGTCGAATTGGTGGTCTGGCACGCGATATTCCTCCCGGTTGGCTTGAACGTTGCGCCCAAATTCTGGAGAAAATGCTGGTGCTGCTTGATGATATTCATGGTTTACTGGATCGTAATAAGATATTTCTGGATCGAACCCAGGGGGTTGGCGCCTGTTCGGCTGAAGATGCCATTAATTTTGGCTTCACTGGCCCCTTCTTAAGAGCGTCTGGCGTAAATTATGACATTCGAAAAGTATTTCCTTATTTAAAATACAATGAAGTAGATTTTGAAGTCCCGGTTGGCAAATATGGTGATAATTATGATCGGTATTTCGTTCGGATGCGCGAAATTGAAGAATCGATTAAAATTTGTTATCAATGCTTTAACAAAATGCCGGAAGGTCCTATCAATACCGACGATTGGCAAGCTCATTTGCCAGAAAAAGTTAAAGTTTATGGCTCCATTGAAGGTTTGATTAACCATTTTAAAATTGTGATCGATGGACCACTGGTACCGAAAGGCCAGATTTATAATGCAGTTGAAGCCGCAAATGGGGAACTTGGCTATTATATCGTTTCCGATGGTTCGGGAACAGCATATCGGCTGCATGTGCGTGCACCAAGTTTTATTATTCTGGGTTCTTTGGATCGCATTATCATCGGCCATCAACTTGCCGATATTATTCCGATTTTTGGAACCGTCAATATGGTTGGTGGGGAATGTGATCGATAATTTTGAGCCTCACCGCGAACTTATTGGAATGTATTAATAAAAATTGGTCAGTACGCGGGCTGACGGGTTTAAGGCTCATCGTTGATGGTTAGCAACCGTTTGTTTTATTCTTTGATAAACTTGAAGCGGAAACGGTTGAATTCTGTACCTGCGTCATTACAACAACTTAAATAAATTCAAAGTAAGTAATAATTCAAAAAAAATGGGAAAATTTAAATTCCGGGGTTTTATATGGAATTTAGTGAAACAGAAAAAAAAGAGATCATGGGGTTACGAAAGGCCTATCCGGATGAGCGGTCTTTGATTCTTCCACTCCTCTGGATGATTCAAAAACGCGAAGGATGGGTTCCCGAAGAAGCGGTCAATCTGATCGCATCAGAGCTAAAGGTACCACCGATCTGGGTTGAAGAACCAAGAACCTGGTATTCGATGTTCAATAAACAAAAAGTTGGTAAATATCTGCTTGAAGTTTGTCACAATGCTTCCTGCGCCATGTTGGGAAGCGAAGAAATTATTGCGCATATTTGCAAAAAATTGAATATTGAGGTCGGGGAAACCACACCCGACGGACTTTTTACACTTCACGTCGCAGAATGCTTAGGATCGTGTGGTACGGGACCGGTGATGCAGGTGGGAGAAAATTATTACGAATTACTGACTCCGGAAAAAATTGATACGATTCTTGAAAATTTACGGTCTGGAAAAGAAGCTGAGCAAACACCACAGCATTTTCCTGAATATAAGTAGTGATAGAACCTCTCAATTCAATGGATTACAGATAATCCTGGTGGTTTAATGAGCGATATCAAAATATTATTAAATTTCGATCGAAACGGAAAAACACATACGCTGGATGACTACACGCAACGGGGTGGCTATCAAGCGTTGAAGCAAAAAATTCCCCAATTGACACCGGCGCAAATTGTTCAGGAAGTCAAGACAAGTAATATTCGCGGGCGCGGTGGTGCGGGCTTTCCGGCGGGATTGAAATGGTCGTTTTTAGCGAAAGATACGGGAAAACCGGTCTATCTGATCTGTAATGCAGATGAAGGCGAACCAGGAACCTTTAAAGATCGCCTGATTATGGAAGAAAATCCCCATCAATTGATTGAAGGAATCATCCTGACCAGCTACGCGATCAATGCCAAACAAGCCTTTATTTACATCCGCGGGGAATATGGTCTTTCCTATCGTCGGATTAAAGCGGCGGTGGATGAAGCATACGCGACTGGTTTATTGGGAGAGAAGATTCCAGGTACTGACTATGTCCCGAATATTGTGGTTCATCGTGGTGCTGGCGCGTACGTTGTTGGTGATGAAACGGGTTTGATGAATTCCATTGAAGGAAAAAAAGGTTTCACCCGGATTAAACCGCCCTTTCCCGCTGTTGCCGGATTGTACGATTGTCCAACTATCATTAATAATGTTGAAACGCTGGCTTCAGTTCCCTGGATTGTTCAGAATGGGGGAGAAGCGTATAAAGCAATCGGGACAGAAAAATCAACCGGCACGAAATTAATTTCGGTCAGTGGCCATATCCGAAAACCAGGGGTGTATGAAATCACCATGGGCTATCCATTTCGAGAATTTTTGAAAAATGAGTGCGGGGGAATTGTGGGGGGCCGCAAGTTAAAGGCGGTGATTCCGGGTGGTTCTTCAACACCGGTCTTGAAACCGGAAGAGGTTGAAAATATGACACTGGATTATGAATCGATCCAGGCAGCAGGTTCCAGTTTAGGTTCTGGCGGAATGATTATTATTGCAGAAGGAACCTGTATGGTACGGTTACTTAAAATTCTCGCTGATTTTTATCACCATGAATCCTGTGGTCAATGTACTCCCTGTCGTGAAGGCACCGGCTGGTTAGCACAAATAATTACCCGCATCGAAAACGGAAAAGGTCGGCCAGAAGACCTGGAGGAAATTCCCCGGATTTCGCGTTTCATTTACGGCTACACAATTTGTCCGTTGGGCGATGCTGCCTGTGGTCCCGTCGATAGTTTCTTAAAGAAATTTCGTAATGAGTTTGAAGAACATATTGAAAAACAGCGCTGTCCGTACGGTGAAAAATTCACTCGCTTTCAGGAGTTGAGTAAATAAACATGAAAATGGTTACGCTGAAAATCAATGGGAGCGAAATCACAGCTCCTGAAGGAATGCTTTTAATTGATGCCTGTGAGCAAAACGGGATACATATTCCGCGCTTTTGTTACCATGAAGGATTATATCCCGGTGGCAATTGCCGGCTCTGTCTCGTGCGTATCGAAAAAAATCCCAAGCCAGTTCCAGCCTGTATGACCCGTGTGGTTGAAAATATGGTTGTCACAACCGAAACACCGGAAATTCAGGAGATGCGCAAAGCGATTCTGGAATATACCTTGATTCATCATCCGCTGGATTGCCCGATTTGTGATAAAGCCGGGGAATGCCTGTTGCAGGACCAGTATATGAAATATTCCGGTGCCGATTCCAGGTTTCACGAACAAAAAATTGCCAAGGGTAAGCTATATAAATTTAGTGAACGCATTCTTTATGATGCCGAACGTTGTATAACCTGTTCGCGTTGTGTTCGGTTCACACGCGATATTTCGAAATCGAATAAACTGGGTATTATTAAGCGTGGTGATCGTTCTTATGTTGCCTTGGCCCCTGGCGATACGTTTGATGATCCTTACAGTTATTGTGTAACTGATATTTGTCCCGTTGGTGCATTAACCAATCGCCAGTTCCGTTTTAAAGAACGCGTCTGGAACCTTAAAAAGACCGATTCCATCTGCGCTGGCTGTTCCCGTGGCTGTAATATTTCGATTTATCATAAAAATGAAAAAATCTATCGCATTATACCGCGATTGAATAAAGACGTCAACCAATATTGGATGTGTGATTTTGGACGGGACTATACGCTTCTTCATCATCCCCAAACCCGATTAACGGGTAGCCAGATTGCTGGAAAAAGTGTCAAATATGATCTTTTTCTCTCCTCCGTTGCAGAAACGTTGAAAAAGACTGGTTCCAAAACAGGTTTTATTATTTCCTCACATGCAACGAATGAAGAATTAAAGGAAGCCCAAAAATTATGTAATAAGTTAATGATCACGAGGATATATAAAAAATCGGATCGTGTCTGGCAACCGGATAGCAAAGAAATCGAAAAAGACAGCTTTTTAATTACATCGGATAAAACACCCAATTTGAAAGGTGTCAGTCATTACTTTCCATCAGCAAAGGCAATGAGTGAATTTAAGGCTGATGGACTTGAATGCGTCATCGTCTGGGGATCGGGCGCAGCGGCTGAAAAATTGACAGGCCTGAAAGTGATTCAGCTTTCGACAATGATTGACAAAGTATCAACACAGGCTAACTGGCTAATTGCTGGTCGATTACCGGCGGAAAAAAGTGGTTCATTTACCAATCTTGATGGAAAAGTGCAATCTTTTAAGCAGGCAATTCAAAGTCAAGATACTTTTGATGATTTAAAATTTTTGAGTGATCTGATCGAAAAGATATAGGCCTTTTAGAATGGCTTAATAATGGAGCAACCCAATGCCTATGATTTTAGGGATTAATATTGCCGAAATGATTGTTGCGTTAATTTTGATCATCGGTGCATTTGCTTTATTGATGTTGTTCGGGACGCTAATAAGTTGGTCCGAACGGAAACAATCGGCTTTAATGCAGGACCGTATTGGGGCGAATCGTTGTTACATACCACTCCCGGGAGGAAGAAAGTTGATTCTGGGGGGATTAATTAACAACCTGGCCGATGCTGCAAAGATGGTTTTCAAAGAAAATTATCAACCCAAAGCCACAGATAAATTGCTTTATAATTTGGCTCCCTATATCGCTGTCACGACAGCTTTGGTTGCAATCGCGGTTGTTCCCATGGCCGGTATTCTGAAACCAGCCGAGTTTTTTCAAGCCTGGTATTTGAAATGGATTCCGCTGATTCCTGAATATTTTACTAAATATTTTGCTGATTTTAGTTTTCCGGTTCAGATTGCGGATCTGAACTTCGGATTGCTATATGTTTTCGCGGTTGGTGGAATGGGCATTTTTGCCGCAATGCTGGCTGGTTGGTCTTCGAATAATAAATTTTCGACACTTGGCGCCTTACGCGCAGGTGCCCAGATGATTTCTTATGAAATCGCCATGAGTATTTCCCTGTTGGGACTCATTTTCATCTACCAAACGCTGGATTTACGCGCAATCGTTGAATGGCAGGAAGGACTCTGGCTGGGATTTATTCCCCAATGGGGGGTTTTATTACAACCTTTTGCCTTTATTCTCTTCTTTATAACTGTTCTGGCGGAAGCCAAGCGTTTACCTTTTGATTTCCCCGAAGCCGAATCCGAACTGATATCAGGCTATTTCACAGAATATTCGGCTTTTAAAATGCTTTTATTTATGCTTTCAGAATTTATTGAAGTGGCTTTTTTGTCAACTCTTATCACCACGTTATTTTTTGGTGGCTATTCGGTTCCATTTCTAATGGCCGATGGATTTCACTTCCCGTGGGGAAGTATCTGGCAGCTTTCACATGCCACTGTCATTATTTTACAGTTGATTTCTTTTACCGCCAAAGTCTTTTTCTTCTGCTGGCTCTTGCAACTTATTCGATGGACAGTTCCTCGTATTCGTTATGATCAACTCATGAATTTAAGCTGGAAAAAGTTGTTACCACTTTCCATCGCCAATTTTGTGATGACGGTAATCATTGTAGCGGTTGGAGGTTTTTAAGCGTGACGCAGATAAAAATGCCTAAGATAAATAATATGCCCTATCTCGATCGGGCTAAACTCACCTTTGGTGACCGTATCTACATCAAAGAAGTTATTCGTGGTTTACTGATTACAGGCCGACACTTCTTTAAAAATCTCTTTTTATGGAGTCGGGGAAAAAAAGGCGGTGTGGTCATTTTTTATCCTGAAGAAATTCGGGTTGATTATTCGCCGATTAACCGGGGGCGACATGTACTGGTTCAGCGAACTGATGGATCCCCACGCTGTGTTGCCTGTCAGATGTGTGCAACCATTTGTCCCGCTCGCTGTATTGAGATTAAAGCGGAAGAAAGTGAAGATCCAATCATTCAGAAGCGTCCTGTGGTTTTTAATCTCGATGTGAGTCGCTGTATTTTCTGTGGCTTTTGTGTCGAAGCCTGCCCGGTGGATGCCATTCGAATGGTAAAAGAGACAACTGATTTGGTGGGGTACAACCGCTTTAAGATGGTTTATGATCTCAAAACCTTACTGAATTGGCATAAAATTGTAAATGATGATGTCGTTCATGGTTATAATCCAACTGGAAAAAGTGCGTTTGCAGATATTGACAAAGGGTAAGCTATTTTATGAATTTTAATATCATCATGTTTATTGTGTTTGGAGTATTAGCTATTGCCGGTGGTTTGGCACTTTTCCTGGCCAAACATCCGATTCGGGGCGCACTGGGCCTGTTAGGCTCTATGCTGTCATTAGCTGGCATGTACGCGATTTTAAATGCGCACGCCATCGCGGCTTTTCAGGTCATTATCTATGCCGGCGCGGTGATGGTATTAATCACCTACATTATTATGCTGCTGGATATTCGAACCGAAGATTACACTTTGCCGTTCTCGAAATACTTTATGATCGGTATCCCGCTGGTTCTTATGCTGGCTGTGATTTTTCTGGTCCGGTTAACAAACCTGGATTTCTCGATTTTAGTTGTACCTTCAATTTCTAATTCTTCCTTTGGAAGTGTGAGGGAAATTGGTTATAATTTGATGCATAAATATCTTTTTTCGTTTGAATTTGTCTCAACACTATTATTTGCTGCAATTGTCGCTGTAATTGCACTGGTTCAATTGGATTGGAAGGGACGTCAAAAAGATGAATCCTGAACTATCAAGTTTCCTGACAGGCAGCGGTGGACTTTTCACGCTGGCGGTCGTCATTATTTTATTTCTGTTGGGCGCCTTAACTTTTCTTTTCCGAAGGACGTTGTTACATCTGCTAATGGGCGTCGAATTGATGCTGAATGCGGTCAACTTGAATTTACTCTATTTTGCCAACCTGCATCAAAATCAGGAGGGGCATATCTTTGCGTTGATGATTTTTATCGTTGCTGCCTGTGAAGTTGCCGTTGGAATTGCAATTATTGTGCGATTGTTCAGGCGAACCGGAACTCTGGCTGTTGAAAAATACACTGAAGAAAATCAATAGTTTGGCGATTCGCTCCAAAATACACTGTAAAAGTACCCTTCGACCAGCTTAGGGTACGGCAAATACCGTTGACTGAGCCAGTCGAAGCCAATTTTGTTGAAGAATCGCTCGTTGGTAAAAGCCAGCGTTTCTTCATTCTGGAAAAAACGCAGGATTCAGAATGACGAATGAGTGTAATCGGACGAAGTAGAACTAATTGTGTTCATTAATTTTATAAAAATTTTAAAAAGTCTGTATCCATACTAAAAAGATTAATCTGGAAATCAGATATTATGCAAGAATCCAATTTGATAATCTATATTATACTGCTGCCGTTGATTGGTGCCATTTTAAATGGTTTGATTGCAGTTATTAATGCCCGCCGGAAGAAAGAGCTTTATGGCGAACGATTTGCTGGCATAATTGCATTTACGATGGTATTCGGTTCATTTCTACTTTCCCTTTATGTTATTTTTGTACAGATGGCGGATAAAGAATCCCTGTCGTTGATTTTTTACCGATGGATGCAGATACCCGGACTGGAAGTTGATGTGGCATTTCTTATCGATCATCTTTCTGCCGTGATGCTTCTGGTCGTGACGGGAGTTAGTGCCATTATCCATTTTTATTCAATTGGTTACATTCATGGTGACGAATCGAGCGTCCGTTATTTTTCCTATCTGAATCTTTTTGTTTTTGCCATGGTCCTCCTGATTCTGGGTGATTCAGCACCAGTGATGTTCGTTGGTTGGGAAGGCGTAGGACTTTGTAGTTATCTCCTTATCGGATTTTGGTATGGCGATGACGCGAAAGCGGCGGCTGGAAAAAAAGCATTTATTACTAATCGCATTGGTGATTTTGGATTTTTGCTGGGATTATTTCTGCTTTTTTCGATGGTTGGAAGTCTAAAAATTGAAACCATCAATCAATTCTTCCATTCAGGCAATGCCATTGATTTTCGATTGGTTAATATCGCGGCCATCTGTTTATTTATTGGCGCTACGGGAAAATCAGCGCAGATTCCACTTTATGTCTGGCTGCCGGACGCAATGGCCGGCCCGACACCTGTTTCCGCACTGATTCATGCGGCGACAATGGTGACGGCTGGTGTTTATATGATTGCCCGTTTTTCCGGACTATTTCTCGCGGCACCAATCGCCCTCAATATCGTCCTCTGGGTAGGTGGCTTAACAGCACTTTTTGCCGCGACGATTGCTTTAGTCCAAAATGATATCAAAAAAGTACTCGCTTATTCGACCGTCAGTCAATTGGGATTTATGTTCATGGCCATGGGCGCAGGAGCTTTTGTTATTGGTATTTTTCATTTGATGACGCACGCCTTTTTTAAAGCCTGTCTCTTCCTTGGTTCTGGCAGTGTGATTCATGCCATGCATGGGGAACAGGATATTAGAAAGATGGGCGGATTGAAGAAATACACTCCTGTAACTTATTGGACATTTTTACTGGCCACCCTGGCAATTGCTGGTTTTCCACCTTTTGCCGGCTTTTTCTCAAAAGACGAAATTTTATGGAATGTCTTTGCTTCGAGTCAGGGCTCCAAAATTGTCTGGATTTTGGGCGCTACTGCGGCACTTGGTACCGCCTTTTATATGTTTCGTTTGGTCTACCTTACCTTTCTCGGTGAAAGTCGCGTCGATGAACATACCAAAAAACATTTACATGAATCTCCCAAATCAATGACGGTTCCATTAATGATTTTAGCGGGACTTTCATTAGTCGGTGGCTGGATAGGTATTCCGGAATTGCTGGGCGGACACACGATTCCCAATTATTTTCATCACTGGTTGGCACCGGCAGTTCAAAAATATGGTAAAATTGAACTTCATCATTACTCCCATACCGTAGAGTATGGCCTGATGGCCCTTTCAGGGGTGATCGCACTGGCTGGTTTTGCATTCGCCCACGCCCGTTACCGTCGCCTGAAAGAACCGCTGGCAGATCCATCGACTTATACCGGGATTAATAAATTATTGTGGAATAAATATTGGGTAGATGAAATCTATGAAAAACTGATTATCAATCCCCTCGTTCAATTGTCAGATAAAATCTTTCTGAGATTTATGGATAAAGGTGTTATTGATGGAATCGCTGACGGGTCGGCCAACAATTGGCAAAGAGCTGCCCGCATTGGTTCGCTTTTACAAACAGGAAATATACAACTGTATGCATTCTATATATTAATTGGCGTTGCGGCTTTAATCGGCTTTGTTTTGATTTTTTAAATATAATTATTTTATTAAGGCTACAAATTTCGCAGATTTTATCGATTATAAAGCTGTTAATTTGTGAAATCGGTGGCTCTTACGATATGATACATTTTTTGAATTATTGATAATAAAACTGTTTAATTCAATTATCACCTGATAATTGAACATTATTCGGAGATTGAAATATGGGCATAATTAGCCAGGTGCTCCTCATTCCAGCACTGGGAATTTTAGTATTATTGTTTATTCCTGAATCGAAAACAGATGATACCCGAAAAAAATCACCTATTCATGGCTGGATTGCATTTCTCTTCTCATTAATAGCCCTGGGGTTTTCACTCCCCGTCTATTTTCAATTTGATGCAACGCAAGCTGGCTATCAATTTTTCGAAAATTTAAGCTGGATTCCACAATTTGGGCTCTTCTATAATGTTGGCATTGATGGAATTTCCATCCTGCTGTTCATGCTTACGACCTGCATGATGCCCTTTGCGATTCTGAGCTCATTTACTGCCATTCAAAATCGCCGAAAAGAATATTATATCTGGTTGCTATTTCTGGAATCCAGTATGCTGGGAGCTTTTGTCGCACTCAATTTATTTCTCTTCTATATTTTTTGGGAACTTATGCTAATCCCGATGTTCTTTTTGATTGGCATCTGGGGAGGCGTTAATCGGCTTTATGCGACTATTAAATTTGTGCTCTTTACAGTCGTCGGTTCCCTGATGATGCTTGCCGGCATTATTTATTTGGCGATTTTAGCGCGTGAACAATTAGGGACTTTCAGTTTTGATTATCAGGTACTTTTTCAACTAAAAATCCCATTGCCAGCACAACTTTATCTCTTTGGTGCTTTCGGCCTTGCTTTCGCCATTAAAGTACCCATGTTTCCTTTTCATACCTGGTTACCAGACGCTCATGTCGAAGCACCTACCGCTGGTTCTGTGATTCTGGCTGGTATTTTATTAAAAATGGGGGGGTACGGTTTCATTCGTCTGGGAATTCCCCTTTTTCAGGAAGCAGCCATTCAGCTTGTTCCTGTCCTGCAAACGCTGGCAGTCATTGGAATTGTATACGGTGCCTGTCTGGCACTTGTGCAGCAGGATATTAAAAAGTTGGTTGCCTATTCATCCATCAGCCATCTTGGCTACGTCATGCTGGGTCTTTTTGCGCTGAATGAAATTGCCATTCAGGGAGCCATATTACAAATGGTAAATCATGGCGTTTCTACAGGAGCTCTCTTTTTACTAGTTGGTATTATTTATGAGCAACGTCATACCCGTGAAATCTCTGAATATGGCGGAATTGCCCGGCAGATTCCTGTTTTTAGTACTATTTTTATGATAATTACACTTTCATCAGTCGCACTGCCAGGCACCAACGGTTTCATTGGTGAATTTTTAATTTTATTGGGTAGTTTTAAAAGCGCCTGGAGTCATTTTCTTTTGACAGACAGCTACTTGCGAATTATTTTAATGATCCTTGCCACTACCGGGGTAATTCTCGGGGCATTTTATATGCTCTGGTTAATTCAAAGAGTTTTCTTTGGACCCTTAAAGAACGAAAAAAATAAGTCCCTGAAAGATGTTACCTGGCGTGAAGGATTGGTATTAATGCCTTTCGTGATCGCTGTCTTCTGGATCGGTCTCTATCCACGACCGTTGATGAATAAAGTCGATCTAACTGTTACTGAATTTGTGAAAAAAGTACAGGTAGTTCAAGAACGGCTTTCATCTGAAAAAGAAGTATCAAACAATTTAAGTGAAGAAAAGCTTATCTCTGGTAATTAGCTTATTTTTTATCTGTAAAATCAGCGAAATCTGCAGTCATTTTTAGATTTGAGCTTAAAATCCAAAATAATAATTCATTGGAATCGATATGAATGAAATTGCAATAAAACCGGCCCTTGTTGCTGGCGAATTAAGTTTAATTGGCCTGATATTGGTTTTAACATTCTATGAAATTTTTCATAAAATTCCACTTTTCTCGCTGGGATTGGCATCCAACTTTGAACGACGCAATAAATGGGCTGGAATAATCACGGTTTTGGGCTTACTTGGTGTCATTAGCGCCGTTATCTTGAATCAGCAGCAGGCTCCTGAAACAGTTCAATCAGTTTTAAGCGCTTCAATTCGGGTTGGTGATGGCCTTTTAATCGGAAAGTTAGCTTTAATCGCGGCCACTGCGCTGGTCGCAATGCTTTCATATCGATATATCTACACCCAGCAAATTCCGGCAACCGATTATTTTTTGCTCCTGCTTTTTTCTCTTTTAGGCGCGATGGTTCTGATTTCAACAGAAAATTTACTTGTTCTCTTTCTGGCACTCGAAATGATGTCCATCCCGATTTACGCGCTGGTTGGATTACATCGCTATAAATCCCGTGCCGGAGAATCCGCGATTAAATATCTTTTACTTGGTGGATTTTCTTCTGCATTTTTATTACTGGGAATTTCTTTTCTATACGGCCTTTCCGGAACACTGGTTATCAGTGATATTCTGAAATATGCAACCAGTTTTTCGGGATTAAATGAAACCAACATGGTTTTAGTCGGTCTGGGATTCATTTTAATTTTTGTGGGATTAGCTTTTAAAGTTTCATTATTTCCTTTCCATGCCTGGACACCGGATGTTTATGAAGGTGCCAGCACGCCGATTACGGCTTATATGAGTGTTGTCATCAAATTGTCGGCATTTGCTGTCATTTTGCGATTATTTGCCAACGCTGCGCCATTCACGGTATTTGACGGGATTTTCTCCAAAATTATCACCGTGCTTGCCTTGCTGACCATTATTTATGGAAATTCAGTTGCTGTTGTTCAGCAAAATGTCAAGCGGATGCTCGCCTATTCTTCAATCGCACACGCAGGTTACATGGCACTGGCAATCGCCCCGATGCAACATTCCGTACAGGCTGTTCAAGCCGTGCTTTTCTATGGAATTGGTTATATTATGATGAATACACTCGCATTTGGCGTGCTCATCTATCTGACAAATAAAGACATCTATTGTGAAAAATTGAGCGATTTGCGTGGTATCTCCAAAAAGTACCCTGCTGCCGCGGCTTTTATGGCCCTGGCAATGTTCTCGCTTGCTGGTATTCCACCAGCAATTGGTTTTGCTGGTAAAATTCAGATATTTATTCAGCTTGTCGAGGCTCAAATGTATTGGACATTGGTAATTGCTCTCCTGGCCAGTCTGGTGGCACTCTATTTTTACTTGAACGTTGTTGTTCAGATGTATATGAAAGAAGTAGAATCTCCGGATTTAAGGGCCGATAAAACTGGCAGATTGTTAACCAATATCTCTCTCTGGATCACCGCTGCTTTCGTTTTGATTGCCGGTATTTTACCTTCGTATCTTATGGAATGGGCACTTGAGTGGGCTAATTTTATTTTTCAATAAATTTTTTTTTAATCAGATATCATTTTTTTATCTTGAATAGTTCTGCTGATGCTTCACCTCAATAAACACTACCAAAATATTAAAACCGCCCTTCGCAAACATCCGCTTGTGGATACTTTTTGTCTCGGAAAATATGCTTTTTCACCCTATCAGGGATGCGGTCATGCGTGTAAATATTGTGATGGACGAGCCGAAAAATATTATGTTGAAGGGGATTTTGAAAAAGATATTGTCATTCGGCAAAATCTGCCAGAACAATTGGCTGTCGATTTAAAGAAGCTTCGGGAACCCGGTATCATCACGATTGGTTCCGGTGTGAGCGATGCCTATCAACCCGCCGAAAAAGATGAAAATCTCATGCATCGCTGTGCCGAGGTATTGGCCAAAAGTGATCATCCGGTGCTCATTTTGACCAAATCTTCGCTTATTTTACGTGATTTGGACCTCTGGAAGAAAGTTCATGCCAAAAAAGGCTTTATTCTGGCGGTTTCGCTCACGTTTTTAGATGATAAATTACGGCAAATTTTCGAGCCTTTAGCCAGTTCAGTTGAAGAAAGACTTGAAACTATCGCGACCTTTAAAAAAAATGGGATGTATGTTGGTGTGTTGGCGATGCCATTTATTCCATATATTTCAGATGATTTTCAATCTATCCGGACACTTTTTACACGCCTAATGGAAATGAATGTTGATTTTATTATCCCCGGTGGATTAACACTGCGGCCGGGACGCCAGAAAAAAATTTTTCTGGAAACAATTCAAGCCCATTTTCCCGATGTAGTTCCGAAAATTGCCGCACTTTATGCCGAAGATCGGGCATCCGGAAATAGTGTCTATTCCTATCGCAAACAGTTCTATCCTGAGTTAAATAAAATAATGGAAGAACTTTCAATCCCATGCCCTTTGCCGCATTCAGTTTTTCATCATAAACTGGCGATTTATGATGAAATCTATATACTTTTAAATCATCTCCAGGAGCTCTATTCAAATAAAAATATCAATACCTCGCGACTCCAAAAGAGCATCAAGCTGTATACCTCCTGGTTGCTTGAAGAAAAGAGATACTTTAGCCGGCACCGAAAAATTGCGTATCAAAGCCTTGAAGAGAAGCTAAAACTGCTCATCCTTGAAGGAAAAATGGGGCAGCTTATTGAAAATAAAAAATTAAATGAATTTCTAAAATCGATTATTGTTGAAAAAAAAGTGTTCGATTATCGACAACTTAAACTTGTTTCTCAGAATTGAAAGTTGTATCTACACTGGTTCAAGGTTTAATAGTTCCCGGTTCAGGGTTAAGAAATATGAAAATTTAACCATTTGAAGCAATTGAAACACGGCCACTTTCGTGTGAATTGACTTGGAAAGTACATTAGTCGAATAAAAGTCCAGAATTTTCTATGGTGTCTAACTCTGAACCCTGAACCAGCCAACCTGAGTCGTTATAAAACCGGCATGTATTTAAATATTCATAAAAAATATGCCATGAATAACTTTTTCAAAATTCATAACTTCCACTTTAAGAAGTTTTTTCTGAGGCCTTTCTATTCGGTGGCCAATTCAAGCTTTTTTTTAAAGTTTTATAACTTTCAAAACGATAAAAATTAATTTTCAATTATAAACGCTTTATAAGTCAACGTACTGGATTTCTGGCCAAATAATTGCACATTGTTCAATCTGCCGTTAAAAAATAAAAAGCTTGACATTATGGATTAAAATTCATATATTCAATTCTTGAAATCTATAAAAAAGCTATATTCAGATAGAAAGACTCGAATTAAAGATGCCATCCCCGTTGCGTATGTGGATGGCATTTTATATTCATAGATATTGTCAAACTTAATGGAATAAATTGAGGAGAATTACGTATGGCTGCTATAACACTCACCCGATCCGAATTTGAAAAAATTAAAACTGAATACGAACGGATGAAAAGGGTGGATCGAAAAGATATTATCAAAGCAATTTCAGACGCACGTGATCAGGGAGACCTCTCGGAAAATGCGGAATATACCGCTGCAAAAGAAAAACAGGTTTTTATCGAAGGCAAAATTTCACGTTATGAAGAAATTTTGGCCACTGCCCGTGTCATTGAGGATGATGCGCAGGTCAATGAAAAAATACACGTCGGCAGCCGGGTAACGATTCTGGACAAAAATGACGGGGAAGTGAGTGAATATTTGTTGACTTCAGCCGTGGATTTTAATATTCACGATTTACCAACTATTTCGACGAATTCACAGGTTGGCAAAGCTTTAATTGGAAAAACAGTCGGTGATGTGATCGAAATTTTGATACCAACTGGTAAATTATTGTACGAAGTGATTGCTCATCAATAATTTTCATTATAAAATTTTAACGCCCGGTGATTGATTTTTTATCTTCCGGGCGTTTTTATTTCGTGTTTGTCTGAGAAAAGATCCCGAAAATAAAAAACAAAAAATCTTATTTTATTTTTCTCACCTTAGTGGCCAACCGCTCCCACCAATACTGAACCTCATTACCTTATTTTAAAACGGAATAAGGTTATAAGGTTGCGTGTCGGGGTTACTTAGGTGAGCAAAACAAAAATAAGGTTTTAAAATATACTTAAGTGGTTATAACTAATTTATTTTCAAATATTTAATTTCTTAGCTTGTCAGCTATGCCATGTATCCCTGGATAAAGTTCGAGTATCCGTTGATATTTTTGCTTAATCATTCCGATAACTTTTTGGTCGATTGGTTTTTTAGGGGAAAGTTGGCAAACCTTCTGTAAAATAAAATCGATCCCCTTAGAAAAGATTTGATTGTGAAATTCCTCATCGCGACCATACATTAAATTATTTTCATCACGCATTTTAAAAAAACAGGCAGCCGCAGCGGTGAAGGCTGTTTCAATGGGTTCGACACCATTTTCAAGATCAAAGCACATCGCGCCAATAATGCGATCATCGTAGGATAGTTTCCGCTGAATATCCCGCCCTACCCGAAAAAGTGTATCTCCCAAATGCTGATTCGCAAATCGATTCAATAGATTTTCAATGTGCGCTTCCTGATTTTCAATTGTAAACTCATCCGGATAAGCGTTGATCAGTGCCTGACCGGATTCCCACATCACGGTTTTGACACGTTGCCGCATGGGGGCATCATTCATCATTTCCCAGGTGTAAGTATATGGTTTTCCTTCAAGATAGGCCAGGTAAGCCGTCATTGCATGGCCGAGATTATGAATAAATGATTTACGTTGTACATAGGCTTTCATATTCTTCTTCGGTGCCAGGCCCGGCACATCGGGAATGGGATTTTTAAAGCCTTTTTGATCCAGAATTAAAGTATTATAGGCCTCAGCGTACACTAACAGCGGATTAAATTGGCGATCGGCTTCCGTCATAATTGGAACCATTTTTCCAATACTCGTTTCGACCAAGCCTAACATATCCTGTAATGGAAATCCAGGTGGAAGTATCTTTTTCAGGCCGTTTATTAAAAAATTGGCACCATTTAGGATATTTTCACAAATGATAATGTCAATTGGCTTTACGCCATATCTTTTTTGTCGCTCAATGAGTCCAGCCGCCAGATTGGGAATAATTTTATCCAGGACATTTTTACCCACAGCGGTTCCTAAAATATCAGCGTCAGCGATTTCAATGGCAATTTTATCGGTTTCTTTCGCATGAATTGCCCGCACATTCTGGATTAGCATTTTCTCTGGCGGGATGTCCCGAATTTCGACAATATATTCGTGATGTTGATTCATCGCCTCAATAATGAGGGTGTCAACATCAATAAAAACAACCTCATAACCAGCTCTCGCAAAGAGTTGTCCGATAAAGGAGCGTCCAATACTTCCAGCACCAAATTGAATAAGTTTTTTCATTCTGAACGAATTTCCTTAATTTTCTTTTTGTGCCCTTAAATGTAATAAATTTTTTACTTCACTACTGTATACATTTTCAAAAATCATCGTTAAATCATACGTGTGACCCTCACCCCAACTCTCTCTCAAAAGGCTGATCTTGACCTACATCTCATTACGGGACACGGGGAGAGGATGTTAAGTTGGAATAGAACGCCAAAAAGTGTTAAATTTTGGCCAGTTGCGCGTTTGAATTCATCCCCCCAATCCCCTTCTCTTGAGAACAGCAGGGGGTGAGTTCAAAAAGTGCCAGTTTTGCTCTAGTTTCCCTTCATTTTTCCATCTCCCTGTGTCCAGTAAAAGATATGGGACACGATCAGCCCAAAGGGAGAAGGCGTAGTTATTCCTTCTCCCCTTTGAGGAGAGGGTGAGGGGCCAGATTTCGCTGATAAAATTCATACATATCTGCGAAATCTGTATAATCAGTGGTTCTATTCCAAATTTGATGAACCGAGATCAAATTTATAAATGTTGTTCCAGATATTCAATTTCCTGCGCCGTGGACCAGGATTCAACCGCCTTTAGTTCTGCCCGTACATGCGGATAAATAAGACCTTTTCCAAAAAATTCCTGATTTTTGATAGCTTTCACCAGCGTAAAAGCCTGATCCAATCCTCCAACTCGTTTTACATAATTATTCGGCGAAATAACACCATCGGCGATGAGTTCCATCACCGCCTTCACGTCCGAGGGATCACCACCGGAGCTGCCAACCATCGAGGCATTTTCATAATGGATTTTTCGGGCATCCACTGAAATCAGGCTGTCCTGCGGGCGGGTGCCGCCAAAAAAGTTGGCAACCCCATAAGGCGCCAGCATTTGAATCGATTGCTCCTGAAGCTTTCCGACACCAACAGCCACAATGCAGTCATCTACCCCTTTCCCCTGATTGATTTGCTTTAAAAGCGCTGCTAATTCATCTGGATGGACGATTTTTAGCGCAATATTTTGATTTTTGGCTTTTTTTGTTAAAATCTGGGCTGCCTGCTCCCGTCGTTGGACAACAGGCTCGGAAATGATTACCATTCGGGGATGATACATCATTCCCAGATCAGCATGTAAAATACCTAACGGGCCTGCTCCCATTACCAAAGTAATTCCATCTGATTTTAATCCAAGTCGCACTTCACGCGGGCTATGCAAATCTTTTTTATAAATATGGGGAACATGATTTTGCGCCGCATAGACACATGAAAGTGGTTCGGAAAAAGCTGCTGCAAAGTAGGGGATTTTTTCCGAATTATATGGCATGATGGATTTTGTCTGAATCACTTCTTCGGTTATTAAAATATATTCAGCAAACAGGCCACCCAACGTGTAACCGATGGCAATCCGGTCAATTCCCTCTGCATGATTGGCATAGCGTTCCCGATAATGAATGGGACTGCTTTTAATTGCCGGCTGCAATACATAATTTTGACCGATTGGAAACTGATTTTTTAGGTTTTTTCCCGCTTTGACGATGGTGACACAGCCTTCATGGCCAATTGACACCGGCCAGCGTTCAATATCCCACCCATGAAGCCAGGTGTGTTCCTTGCCATTTTCAATAAATTTTCCATCCGAAGCACACCCAAAAACCGCATCCACCCGGGCCAGCAACTGGTTTTCATTCGGTTCGGGGACTGGAACACGACACAACTGGAGATTTTCAAATCCCTTTCCAGACAGCATCAACGCATCCATTTCTTTTGGAATTTGAAGTGGATTCGCTAATTTTTTATATTGTTGAAATTTTGACATTTTATGTCCTCCATATATTTATCGACAAATCATCATTATCGAGAATTTGAAATATAAGGACAAACAGGGGAAATGTCAAGGTTATATTTTGGAAGGGGTCTTATTTTTTTTAAAACGAATTGACTTGCATCGGAAAATTTTATAATAAAAAAATTCTGGATAAAGCGGCAAATTTTTTATATTATTACTCATATTGCCATTCCATTTATCTCTTTTATTTCGATGGAAATGGTTTAGAAAATATCATGAGTTACAAAAAGGATTCATAATCAAGATGAACATTTTTTATCCAATCCTGCTGCTATTGCTCTTGGTCTTTTCGTCATTTGTTCTCGCCCAACTCTCTTTCTCTGATGGTTCTCGTTTAAAGGACGCCAGGTATTTTGAGAATCAGATTAAGAATATCAGTGATGAAGATCTCTTCCGGGCACTTAATCTCAACCGGCCTGAGCTTACCACAATATTGCTTGCGGTCAGGAAAAGGGATTTTCAGGCTTCTTATAATGCCTGGGCGGCATATTGGCGGGAAAAGCAGCAGCCGAAGTACATTGTCCAAAATTACCAGCTTCTCATTGATACGGATTTGCTCAAAAGTTATAATGAGGTTCGTGAATATGCTTCGCTGCAACCTGTGGAGAAAGACACGATCCTGAAGCGCGCTGAGAAAATATTGCAGCACGAAATCTGTCCCTGGGGCGATGTGGTGTTTAAGTTTGGGCCAAGGGTCGATTTCAACCGGGAGATTGGGAATTCGGCGAAGTATGGTTTCCATTATTGGGGCTGGGCGCGTCCGCTGAACAGTGCTTTTGTTCTCACGGGAAATCAGAAATATCTGGTCGGGTTTGACGAACTTTTCAATCAGTGGTACGAGCAGCGTAATAGCATTACAGGATTTTTTGAAAAACTTAATGTCGTTTATTATGAACTTGGTTTGGGCATACGCAACCGCGTATTCATTGAGCACTACTTATTACCTTTTAATGGACGAACCTGGCAAACGCATGAGCAGATGTTGAAAACAATTCTGGGCGCTGCCCGATGGCTTTATGAGCTCCAACAGTGGGAAGGGTATCGTCCCGGAAATTGGCAAATTGTGGGATCAGATATGCTGGCACAGATTGCAAGGGTATTTCCGGAGTTCAGGGAGTCTGCTGCCTGGCTGGATATTGCCTTGCAGCGAATGAAGGAGCACTTGGATGAAGATTTCTTTGCGGATGGTGATCATTCGGAGCGTGCGCCACGAAATTATACGTTGTTGACATACCTGAGTTATCGTAACCTCCATTACCTGCTTCATGCGTATAATGTCCGAACGGACTTTGCTCACCAAATTCGCGAGTCGATGGGGAAGACCATCGATTGGTGGCTGGCGATGCTCGCACCCACCGGTGAGGTTCCGGCAATCAATGATAGTCATCGTGGATTATTTCCGCTTGGCATTCTTCAGGATGGTGCGGAATTTTATCAGAAACCCGAAGTTAACGGGATTCTTAAAAATTTGTTCGGAGTTGAAGTGAATGAATCAATTCAATTTCCGCCTTTTACCTCGCGTCACTTACCAGCTTCAGGATTCACCATTATGCGAAGTGACTGGACCCGGAATGCGCGCTATATGAATATCAATTATGGCAAGTTCAGTGGATTCCATACGCACAATGACCTGCTGGATTTTGAGATTTATGCTTACGGCAAGGCACTGGCAGTTGATGCCGGATTGGCGTTGACTTATGACGATCCACAATATATTTCATGGTATCAATCATCGCCCGCACATAACATGGTTGTCGTGAATGATGAAAATATGGAACGGAAAGATATCGAGGGGGAAAATGTGGCCTGGCATTCACTTGATTCAGTTGAATTTTTTGCTGCAGCGCATCGCGGATATACAAAATTTGGTGTCCATCATCGCCGATACATTGTATTTATAAAACCACGATATTGGGTGGTTTTTGATCGATTAAACTGCAAGCAGGAAGGGAACACGCTCTCCTGGTATTTTCACTCCCCAACACACCTCATTCCTTCCGGGTTGGGATTTCAAAGTTCATCTTTTCCTGGAATTCTTGTTCTTCCAGCCAATGCGGGTCTTAATACGCGAACCGGGAAAGGATTCGCCTCAAGTACCGATGACCTGACACCGGGGAAAACACAGGAAATTGACTGGATTGCATTTGAACAGAAAACCGCCGCCGCATCTATCTGCGAATTCAATATACTGCTTTATCCCTTCCGTTCGAAAGCGCCCGAGCTCGAGTTTACCGGAAATTCTGCATACGATGTGGTCAGGACATCTGAATTCACCGATCATTTGTATCTTTCTGCCGCTTATTATGATGATGGAGAAGTGGCCACCGATGCCGTTTTTCTCTTCATTCATGAAAATGCAAATGGAACAATGACATTCAGTCTCATCGAGGGCACCTATTTGAATTACAAAGGAAAAAATGTGTGGTTTTCGCCCACCAAATCCTCGACAGAAGGGCGTTTTTCGCGGGAATAAAGTAAATTGGGCGATTGGCTAAAGCAAAATTATGTATGACCTTACATCTACAAATAATTGAAACAACGTGTAAACTTAAGATGAGAAATGATATAAACGTAACTTTTAAAAATTTAATAACTTAAGGCCAATAGCCAAAAGACAAACACTCGATCTCAAATAATTTCTGTCAATTGGATTCTATCATTTCCGAATTAATAAAAATCTGCTATTCCTGGCAAGATAAATTGTTCACATTCTTAAAATTTTTGAAACGAAATTCATTTTTTCCTTGACATTTAGCCTAAAAAGTGATATTAAATGCGCATGGGGCAGAGAGCATAGTGCATAGCGCAGAACACAGAGCGTTTTTAGAGAGACGCTATGCGCTCTGCCCACGCGCACCATGCTCTCTGCGCTATGCAATTTTTCCTAACTCATCTGAACGTGTAAAAACATTCTAGCCACGAAAGGACTCCGGGAATTATGCTTGGAAAGGTTCTGAGTGCTTCAGTGCTGGGAATTGATGCTTATTTAGTCGATGTCGAGGCGCATCTGGATTCGCAATTGCCGGGCTTTGCCACGGTTGGATTACCCGATGGTGCCGTAAAAGAGTCAAAAGAACGGGTGACCGCAGCGATTAAAAATTCTGGTTTTCCTTTTCCGAATCAGCGAATAATCGTGAATCTCGCGCCGGCAGATATTAAGAAGGAAGGTTCCGCATTTGATTTGCCCATAGCGGTCGGAATTTTAGCAGCCAAAGGTGTGGTTGCTGAGGAAAAATTACAGGATTATGTGCTTCTCGGCGAGCTCTCGCTTGATGGCAGCTTGCGGCCCTGTAAAGGAGTTTTACCAATTGCGGTCGCCCTTAAGAAGGAGAATATTAAAGGCTTGATTGTCCCGCGTGAAAATGCCCGGGAAGCTGCCATGGCCGATGGCTTGGCGGTCTATCCACTCAATAACCTGATTGAAACGGTGGACTTCCTGAATGATGCTACGCGCCCAACGCCATTTACAATAGATCTGGACGAAGTTTTTTCGCAAAGCCGTACTTATCAAATCGATTTTGAAGATGTTAAGGGCCAGGAACATGTCAAGCGTTCTTTGGAAGTCGCTGCCGCCGGTGGTCACAATATTTTACTCATTGGTCCACCAGGTTCGGGCAAAACAATGTTGGCGAAACGTCTTCCCACGATTTTACCCGATTTAACGCTGGAGGAAGCGCTGGAAACCACCAAAATCTACTCGGTAGCTGGCTATTTACCACCCGATACGGCCTTGATAGCGACCCGGCCTTTTCGTTCGCCACACCACACCATCAGTGATGCCGGCTTGATCGGCGGCGGGCAAATTCCACATCCTGGTGAAGTCAGTCTGGCGCATCATGGCGTGCTATTCCTGGATGAATTACCTGAATTCCGAAAAAATGTGCTGGAAGTTCTGCGCCAGCCATTGGAAGATGGTAGGGTAACGATTTCGCGGGCAATGCTTTCGCTGACTTATCCTGCCGAGTTTATGTTGGCAGCAGCCATGAATCCCTGTCCGTGTGGGTATGCGACGGATCCGACGCATGAATGTTCGTGTACTCCGCCGATAATCCAGCGTTATTTGTCTAAAATTTCAGGGCCTTTACTGGATCGTATCGATATTCATGTCGAAGTGCCGGCTGTAAAATATCAGGAACTTTCTGGCCGTGTGAAGGGTGAAACATCGGTAAAAATTCGTGAACGAATAATTGTGGCCCGTGATATTCAATTAAAAAGATTTACCGGCCGGAAAAATATTTTCTGCAACGCCCGCATGACTGCCAAAGATATCCGAGCTTATTGCAAAATCGATTCACAAGGTGAAGAATTATTAAAAATTGCCATTACGCGCCTGGGATTATCGGCCCGGGCTTATGATCGTATCTTAAAAGTCAGTCGGACTATTGCGGATCTGGCTGGAACAGAAGATATTAAACCTGAACATGTCAGTGAAGCGATTCAATATCGGAGTCTTGATCGGTTTATGGGCGTTGTCAGATAAGTATCAAAACAAAATTAACAATCTCAATTTTACCACATTTGCATCTAAAGAGGCATTTTTATGGATTTTAAAACAATTTCAGTTCGTGAGCAGCATGGTTACAAAATTGTTGAAGTTCTCGAAAAACGAATCTATCTTTCAATCACTGAAATTTTTAAGGAGGAATTAATCGCTCTGATCGAACAGGGTAATTTAAAAATAGTTGTCGATTTACGGCGCGTGGAAGTTATCAACAGCGCCGGCTTGGGTGTTTTAATTTTAGCACGTGATGTTTTAATCAAGCGGGAAGGTGTCATTAAATTGACAAATTTGCAGCAATTGCTCTCGGATATTTTCTCTCGAATGAAGCTGGATATGTTATTTAAAATTTATAAATCAAATGAAGAGGCGGTAGCTGAAGAATAATAGGGTGACCAATCAGAAATTATAATTTGAAAATTGTTTGAAGATTTCACAAAAAAAAAACCCTGCACAATGAAGGGTTTAAACAGAGCCCGTGTTTATCACGGTGGGTGCTTACCTGAACGCTTTTTACTTCCACTTGAAAGAGGCCTGTAATACACGCCCAGAGCTAAGCTCCCATATTATAGTTGTTAGGTCTGTATAAACGTAACATCATTAATGCAGGGCTTTTAGTTTATAAGCTTAATAAAAGGAATTTTTTTACAAAAGTCAAGTGAAAAATTATTTCGAATTGCTTTTTGGTTGCAGAAAATTTGTATCCGTTCACAGGTGTGATTAAATAAAAGCTATGGTCATGCCCGACTGTTTTTATCGGGCATCCATTTGCCGAAAGAAATATGGATTATCGCCCAAAACATGCGGGAATGACTGTGTCGCTCCATCCAATGAACGGTTACAATGATTCTTAATTAATTTTAAATTTTTCACGCTATTATAACCTTTTTACAAAAAAATATTATTTAAATCAAGGCTTGATTAATGGAATTTTGTGTTTTAGCCTCCGGAAGTAATGGAAATGCAATCTATCTTCGTTCAACTCAGTCTGGAAAAGCCATCCTTTTGGATTGTGGCATTTCGCATCGTCAATTAAAAAACCGACTTGAAGCACGAAATCGAAATCTCGCTGAGGTTTCAGCTATTTTTTTGACGCATGAACACAGCGATCACGTTCGCGGTCTGAATGTTACCCAAAAATATTATCAAATTCCATTTTTTCTCACTCGGGGCACCTGGACCGGCCTGCGGAATAAATCGCATTTGGTTGATTTTCAATTATTGAATCCAACAGAACAGATTCTTTGGGAAGATTTCAAAATTGAACCAATCCTGAAATCGCACGATGCGATAGAGCCAGTTGCTTTTAATGTTTCTTTAAATGGTTTTCAACTACTTTATGCAACGGATTTTGGTATGCCGAATCCAGCCTTGCTTTCCCGAATAAAAACGGCTGATGTTTTGATTTTTGAAATGAACTATGATAAATTGATGCTTGAAACAGGGCCCTATCCGGAATATTTGAAATTGCGGATCCAATCTGATCAGGGACATATTTCGAATGCGGATTCGATGGCGATGATTCAGGAATATGCCAAGCCGGAGCTAAAATTTTTTATTGCCGGGCACATCAGTGAAAATAATAATCATCCGATAATTGTTCAGCGCGAAATTGAGCAGATGCTTGCCAAACGCGGGGATTTAAATCCCGAAGTCATCATCGCCTCCAGATATGAAGCGACAGAACTGTTTTGTCTTTAATATGCGGCTCAACCAATTTCAGAATTAGCGTATTTAAAATATGAAAAATCTTCTGTTTTACATTTCCGGTCATGGATATGGCCATGCCACCCGCTCAATTGAGGTTATTAAAAAATTAATTATTCATGAAAATTATCATTGTTTTATCAAAACCAGTGCCCCTGAGTGGTTATTTAGGGCAAATCTTGATGCAAATTATACCTATTCTTTTTTAGTAAACGATATTGGCACACTCCAGGACGATTGGCTGCACGTTGATAAAAAAAGTTCGCTCGCTGCTTTTCAAAAATTATGGGCGAATCGACACAATATGATTGAAAATGAATTGAATTTTATTAAAACATATCAAATTAATCTCATTTTTGGCGATATCCCGCCTTTGGCTTTTGAAATTGCCGCAGCCGCTGGTTTACCTGCTATTGCCATGAGTAATTTTAGCTGGGATTGGATTTATCAGCCATATTTAACTGATTTTTCTGGATTTAATTCATTGATTGAATCAATTCGATGTGCCTATCATAAAGCCGATTTATTGCTACGATTGCCGTTTTATGGTGAAATGACAGCCTTTAAAAAGATAGTCGATATTCCATTGGTTGCCCGATTGGCACAATTTTCAAAAGAACACGTCCGGCAAATTCTTCAAAAGCATGGATTTCGAAATAAACCTTTGATTTTAATCGCATTGCGTAAAGAAGACCTGAAACGAATTGACAGGAATCGACTTAAACGATTAAATGCCTTTACTTTTTTGACATTCGACGATTGTTATGCCATAGATGAGAACTTTTTTCAGATTCCGCAGGATTTGATTCCATTTCAGGAAATTGTTCATGCGGCTGATATCGTTATCTCAAAATTAGGCTACGGAATCGTTTCGGAGTGTATTGCGAATCAAGCGCCCTTATTGTTTACCGAAAGATTTGATTTTCAGGAATATGAAGTTTTAAAAAAGGGAATATTGGAACAGGGCCTAGGACAGTATGTTCCGCTAATGGATTTTTTAGCCGGCAATTGGGAATCTTATATTCAGAAAATTTTGGATAGACCGCCACGAGGTGAAATAATGCAATCGAATGGGGCCGCGGTGGCAGTGAAGAAGATTCGTGAATATTTATAGCTGGAAATAAAGTTGTGGTTCACGCCTGTAAACTTTTTAATTAGAGTCTGTCCGAAAATACTAAGACCTGTCATTGCGAGGTGTTTTTTGCCGCAGCCTGTTTTTTAGGCTCGCAATCCCGTCGTTAAGCAGCGGAGATTGCTTCGACGCACAAAACGCTCCTCGCAATGACAGATCCGGATGTGTTTTTGGACAGACACTAATTAAGTAAAACCTGCCCTCACTCTAACCCTCTCCCAGAGGGAGAGGGAATTGCTACGCCACACCCACAAAAAGATGGTTCGAATGCGGGCTTTGCGCGTGGTCTAAAAATGAATCATGAAAATAATAAAAAAAAGTGTCCGGTAGCAAAAATCGTGGTGCTGTTGAATTACCGAAAGATGAAATTATACTGCACTTTTAGTCGATTTTACATTCTTTCCGGCACGGCTATCCCCAAAATCTCCAGGCCACGTTTCAAAACGAGCGCGGTGGCTTTCGAAAGTACCAGGCGTGCCTGAACCAGTGCTTCGGTTTCTGCTTTCAGTACCGAATGATCATGATAAAACGTATTCAAAGTTTTGGCCAGCTCGAATACGTAGGTGCACAGCCGCGCTGGATTATAAGTCTGGGCAGCCAGTAACAACTCCTGAGGAAAATCATTTAATTTCCGAACGATAGCTTTTTCTTCTGTGGTTTTGAGCAATGAGAAATCAGTATCTGCCGTTGTCAATTCATCAAAATTATACTTTTCTGAATTACGGAAAATGCTCTTCACCCGTACATACGCATATTGAATATAGGGGCCGGTGAATCCCAGGGGTGAAATCGATTCTTTGGGATTAAATGTCATTCGGGTTGAAGGGGAAAATTTTAATATAAAAAATTTAAGGGCACCCAACGCCAGAATTTCCGCAGTCTGACGAAAATCCTCAAGTGGAATATCGATATTACGTTCTTTAATTTCAGCCTTTTCCATTTCAAACAGCTCATTCATCAAATCATCGGCATCGACTACTGTTCCTTCGCGGGATTTCATTTTACCTTCTGGCAGATCAATCATCCCATAAGCCAGATGGTAACAATTGTCAGCCCAGTCAAAGCCCAATTTTTTTAACGTCGCAAATAATACCTGAAAATGATAAATCTGTTCATCGGCCACAACCCAAATAGCGCGTTTCATTTGAAAATCATCATACTTCAATTTTGTCGTGCCCAGATCCTGGGTAATATACACACTGGTCCCGTCTCTTCGGATGAGCAGTTTTTGATCGAGACCGGCTTCGGCTAAATCAATCCAGATTGAATTATCATCTTTTCGGAAAAAAATTCCTTTTTGCAATCCTTCATCCACCAGCGCCTTTCCAAGCATATAGGTCTGGCTTTCTTTATATACTTTATCGAAATAACACCCCAGCCGGCGATAGGTTTGATCAAAACCCTGATAAACCCAATTATTCATTTTTTCCCAGAGCGCGATAATCTCCGGATCACCCGCTTCCCACTTCTGGAGCATGGCTTGTACTTGCTGATACCAGGTTGATTCCTGTAAAAATTGGGCCTCAATTTTGCGTTTTTCCTGCGGATCAATTTGATCCAGCGAAATGTTCTGCTTTTGAATCCATTCGTCCCATTCTTTTTTCTGAGCTTTGTCGTAAAGGACGTAAAAATGCCCTACAAAATGATCACCTTTCACATTCTCTGATTCTGGAGTCGCATTATTTCCAAATTTTTGATAAGCCAGCATAGATTTACAGATATGAACACCGCGATCATTTACCAGATTTACCAATGTTACATCGTACCCAACTGTTTTTAATAAATTACCGAGTGCCATGCCCAATAGGTTATTCCGAACGTGTCCCAGATGCTGCGGCTTATTGGTGTTGGGAGCCGAATATTCAATGAGAATTTTTTCACGCGGGACTGAATATTGAGTGCCGAAAGATTCGGGATTTGACAAAATTTGCGTACAAAGCATTTGCGCGAGTCTGGTGTAGTTGACGAAAAAATTCAGGTAAGGCCCAACCGCCATTGTTTTTTCAACTATTTCAGATATTTCAAATCCATCCCTTAATTTTTGTGCGATCACTGGAGGTGCCATTCGAAGCACTTTCGCCAAAGGAAAGCAAGCGAAGGCAAAATCTCCCATTTTTTCATCAGGCGGCGCATCGAGCTTGATTGGCTCTTCATATTTTGTATTAAATGTATTCTGGATTGTAATGCTGACAAGATTTTCAATGTGCCGGGCGACATTCATCGTTTCGTTCATTTTTCATTTCCTGAATAGTTTCGGTAAATTTTACTTAATTTTTGCCTTGAATTCGATAATTAAATTCATAAGAAAGACTTATACTCCATTCACTTTCAAACATCGTTTTGTAACGAGTTCCCCATTGCGGGCCGACCGGTTTTCCATACGTATAAAACCAGTTCATAATGGGATCGCCGGTAAATCCCAATGCAATCCAGTAGTAGCCGGGCGTTAAAATCAAATTTTGTTTCGCGAAATCAAAATATTCCCAGTTATAGCCAACTTTAAACCGCATTTCATCGACCAGGATGATTTCACTCGTGGCAATTAAATCACCGGGAACGCCTTTATTATCCTTTAAAAGCTCGATCCAGACATTTCCACTGCCGCCAAATTTATGGATTGCCAATGCGATATTTTCCAATTTCAAGGGCTTATCGAGGCGAAAAACCTGGGCATATTGATCCTGACTGGTAACATATTCAGCCGTCTCAACCATAAAACTTTTTTGCATTTCAAATTGATTCCCTTTTACTGCTTGTACAGGCCCGTGAGTGGCCGTAATATCCAGACCAATCGGAAATTCCAGATTTCCCCAACAGATTGGTTTTTGAAAGGGAATCTTTTTGATATCCTCAGGGGGGATAGCTGGTGGTGGTTCCGGTGTTTCTTTTTTAGGCTGATAAGGAACAAAGTTTGTTTGAACCGGCGGTGTTAAAAGTAAATTTTTCGGCCCATACGACTGCTTTTCGCCTTGAATTGATACCTGATCCTGCGCAAACTCGGCTTCAATCGTTTCTTCAAATTGGGGTTGCCCGGAATTCATTCGATCCATTGACCATCGCAATAAACCATCCTGAATTGTTTCCTGATTATCAATTCCCACTTCAATTCGGATAAAACGATTACTCACAAAAAGCTGGGTCTGCTGTGGATCAAATGGTACCCAGCCTAAATCCTCAAAATAAACTTCAATCCAGGAGTGCCGACCCTGCGCAATTTTCATCATCAGCGTTCCCTGGGGCGTTTCAATTTCATAAGGCCGCTTTAGCGTCACCCCGTTGACGATACGAACAGGAATTCCCACACTTCGCATTAGCGCGGCAGTCAGGTGCGAATAATTCTGGCAATTTCCTTTACCACTTCGATAGGAATATCGTGCATCGTAACTGGGGGGATTGAGTATATAGCGCATGTGATCGACAACCCAGGAGAGAATTCGTTGCACGGCATCATATTGGGTATTTGCGCCGCGGACGAGTTCTGCAGCCTGCGAACGTATCTGGGGATCATTGGCGGCAACCTGTTCGGTTGATTGTAAATAGGGTTGAACATCGGGACGTACATTTTTGATGGGAAAAGGGATAGAAGATGTTAATTTTTCCAATTTCGTATGATTCTGCGCCGTAAAAGTAATCATTGTTTTAATGGTACGTCCCAGATTGGCCCAATTCACTTGCAAAATTTTATTACCCCGTTGATCCATTCGTTCTTTTTTAGTGGTCGGCTGGGGTTGAAAATTTATTTGCAAATGAGAGATTTGTTGATTATAAGTCGGTGATTGGAAACTTTGTGGAATCACAAAACTTAATTCCAGATCCTCCATGCCTGGCACCGGGACAATTTCCTGACTTAATTGATAATTTAAGCGCGAATTCTGGCCACCATTGACCAGATAATTTTCGGCCAGTGCAAAATTTATGATTAATACAAGGAAGATACCAATCATTATTTTCTTCATTGCATCTCTCCTGTGATTGCTGTTGATTTGATTTGCAGACGTTTTAAAAAATCTACGCCAAGATTTTATTCGCTAAATAAGCGAAAGAAAAAACGAAAATTTTATTTAAAAATCAAGTTAATTTTTTTTTAAATCCTGAAAAATTAAGCAGCTATTTATCCGCAAAGATCTGAAAATGGACGTAAAATCAAGTACGCCGCTCTTTAACTTTTAAGGCAGGTATTAACCGGGTACTTTAATCCTGAGTGACTTTGTAAGTTCCTTGCTAAAATAATGTATAAAATCCGCTTCGTAACGCCATCTTTCCTGCATCCCGATGAAAACTTTTTTCTGAATCTTTCGTATACAAGGGCAAAAGTCAGGATTTCAGCCTGTTTTCTTTTGTATGAGATGAAAAATAGAGGAGCATTTGAATCGAAAAGACATCTTTTTTTTTCAACAATTCGTCTGTTGGCTAATGCTACAAAAAGAGAAGGGGGAAAAAATGGCTTCACAAGCGAATTTGAAAATTCAGGCAAGGCTGGTTTTGGGGATTGGAGTTATCAAATGATCTGCTTTCAAACTGGACAGCAATACATGAAAACGAAAAATATTAAAATCGAAAGCTCGACATCGAAAATACAGCAAGCTGTACAAAAATTGGAGCATTTTTTAAATACAAATGGTTTGTTTGAACGAATTGTTCACGAAACGACGATTGCAGCGTCAGAAGCCATTGCCAATGCAGTGATTCATGGTAATCATAATGATCCAGAAAAGTATGTTTCTGTCGATGTTAGAATAAATGGCAAAAAATTGACCGTAAAAGTATCTGATGAAGGGGCTGGTTTTTCCCCAACCACTATCCCGAATCCTTTAAATGGTGAAAACCGAATGAAAACTAGTGGCCGTGGTGTTTATTTGATGAAAGCAACGATGGATGAAGTCAATTTTTACCAATCCAGGAAAGGGCTTGAAGTCGAGCTTATCAAATTCCTGACTGATGAGCATAAAAAAAAGAGATAAGAACCTGCCGATATATGGATAACCTTTTTAACTCAATCTCTTTGGCGATATTGCCTTCCTTAAGATGATTAAATTAAATACTATTGAATAGCACCCAATTTATCATGCCAGAATATTTATTTTAGACTTCCAGTACTCAAATTAATTGATTTTATCGGGATTTTTAATAACCTGAAATTTTAAAATGAATCGTTTTCAGAAATTATTGACCCCTTCTGTCTCTTCCCCCAATTTCGCTTTCGGGAATTTGCGGGAGGCAGGAGGGGGTCGCTCCCCCATTTTCGCTTTTTGAAAATAGGGGAGAGACAGCGGGGGTCAATTTCCCACTGAAAGCGAGTTCTCCGAATAAAAAACGTTTATTTTAGAATTTCAGGTATTAAAAAAACTTGAAATTTTCACTATTCATTGATAAATTAGTTGAGTTTAGCTAGTACCTTTTGTATTTAGGCTTATTCAATTTTCTAATTTTGTCTTAGTGATGACCGGCATTGGAAAAAATCATTGGAAAGCATAATACAACAGAAAATCACTTGAACATTGAATAAAAGCAACAATGAGGTTAAAAAATGCAAAAAATAATATTAAATTTTTTTCTATCATTTATTTTGTCTTCTGGAATTTGCTTCCATGGCTTTACGCAAACGAATAAAGAAATTTCAAAAACTGATGCAAGTTATGGGTTCATACCGCAAAACTTTTTGCAATATGATGTGATTCTTGAACCGGATAAAAATCAACCAGAATGGTGGGCAGGGGCGCCATCAGTGGTGCAAGATAAAGAGGGAATTTTTTGGCTGGCCTGTCGGATGCGATCTCCTGATTTTCCCCGAAGCTTGCGCGGCTATGAAATTCGTATTTTAAAAAGTATCGACGGAATTCATTTCACCAGCGTTATTTCAATACCGCGTGAAAGTGTTCCAATTCCAGGATTTGAGCGCCCTGCAATTTTAATTGATCCAATTACAAACAAATTTAAGTTGTACGCCTGCGGTCCCTGGCAAAATAAATCCTGGTGCATAATCAAATTTGATGATGCAGATGATCCAGGTCATTTTATTCCTTCCACCGCTCGCCCTGTCATCCAGCCGCGGGAAAAAAAATATGAACGTGAAATAACTGTTAAGGCATATAAAGATCCTTTCATTCTCTTCACGAATGGAAAATATCATGCCTATGTCACTGGCTATATTAGAGAAAATGAACGAATTTTCCATTTTACCAGCTCTGATGGTGAAAGTTGGCAACCTGTTGGTGAAATAACTGAACCAGCAATGGATTTAACAGGTTGGCATAATTTTTTCATCAGACCGGCATCGGTGATACCGTTAGGTATCGGCTATTTTTTCATTTATGAAGGATCGCATACGTCCTGGTATGATCCGGTTTATAATATTACCACTGGAATTGGCTTTACATTTGATCTGCACCATATTATTGATCTCACCGAGGCCGGACCATTAGCCGTCAGTTCTACACCTGGAAATTTTCATACCTGGCGCTATTCACATTGGATCAAGGTTCAAAATGAGTTATGGATTTATGCCGAAGTCGCACGAGAAAATGATTCCAATGAGATACGTCTGTTTCGAATGAAAATGGAATAAAATCATTACGTTATAAGTTATATTGATGTCGCACAGACTGATTAATTTTCTGTGCCGGCAGCAATAAATTCTGGATTGGCACGATTTTTACTACATTTTATTTAACGTCGCATCCTCTCATTTACACAGTTATTTTCGGCGGCGCAGTTATCATAAAATACACTCAGTCTAATTATGAAAGGATTCAATTATGCATGACAGAAGGATTCTGCTATTGGCAGTTTTTATTTTCTTCATTACGTTAGCTTCGCAAGTTGTTGGACAATGGTCAAATCCCATTGAGATTTCATGGGGCGAAGCACCGGATATGGATATTCATCCCCAGTCCGGGCAGATACACATTGTCGCAGTAACAAAAAACAGGGAAGTGGCCTATACGGTTTTAGACCAAAGTGGATTGGTTATAAGTCAGGAAAATATTCCAGGTGTGACCACCGAACATTTCGCCGGACATTTTGGACCTTCCGTGGCAGTGGATACCCTCAATTTTCCACATGTTTTTTACCGAAGTTATCTTAATAATAATCAATATGATCTATACTATATCTTCAAGAATGAACTGGGATGGAGTAAACCACTTATTGTTGCCCGAAGAGTGACGCGTGGTTATGCGGCTCGCATCGATGTCGATGAAATGAATCGTGTACATCTGGCCTATGGTTCAGCCGGCACTGATGTCTGGGGACCGGTCACCTATGTCCGGATTGAAAACGGTGCCATTACCAAAACCCATACAAATATTACAAAATATCGCGCCGATGATCGAATTGAAATTGATAGCCGTTTTAAAAATGAAGTTCATCTCATCCTGGGCTGTCCTGATCCAAAAGGTGGTCCGGTGACCTACTGGCGCTCTGCCAATGCTGGAGAACAAATGTTACATGTTGGCGATATTCATCATCCGGATTGCAATGATCGAAATGGCTCTCCGGATGTTTTTGTGGATAAGCAGGGACAGGCACATTTCTGTTATGGTTCCAGTGTCGATGTTTCGCGCGATAATAAACCTTCCGTCCGGTATACGCGCTATGAAAATGGTGTTAAAAAGCTGGATGTTCCGGTTACACCGGCTAATTTTCTAAAAGATTGGCATTTAGGTATTGGTCTGGCCAGTCTGGCAACTTCTGATGACGGTCAGACAGTTATTGTTTGTTTCCAGATTGCCGATGGGGGGCCAATGTATTATGTTCAATCTTCAAATGCCGGGCAATCATGGAGTGAACCAGTTCAGGTAAGCGCAGAAACCTGGGATGGCTATGAAGGCCGGAGCAAACAGGTACTACGCGCCGTCCAACAACGCTTTTATCTGGCTTTTCCGGCAGCGAATGGTAAAATTTATCTTCGCTGGTTTCAATTTGCTGATACCGAGCGCCCTGTTGCTGATGCTGGCGGTCCCTATAATGGTCGCGAAGGGGCAATGATTCGTTTTGATGCATCGAAATCCCGTGATAATACGGGTATTGTCTCTTATGAGTGGGACTGGAATGCGGATGGTCGGTATGATGATAAAACGGATCAACCGATTATTGAACACCTTTATCAGGATAATTATTCAGGCACGGTTGTTCTACGGGTAACGGATACCGCCGGATTAACCGCGACCGATGATGCTCGTGTTACAATTGAAAATACGAATCCTGTTGTTGTCCTTCCAAAAGAATTGAAGGCAAAAGAAGGTTCACCTTTTACTTTTAAAGCCAATGTAACTGATTCTGGCGCACCGGATACCCATACTTATCGCTGGAATTTTGGTGATGGCACAACCAGTACCGAAGCGGTCCCAGTGCATCAATACGCTGATGATGGTGATTATGCCATTACTTGTGAAGTGAAAGATAAGGACAACGGTATTGGGTTGGCAAAGACCACCATGAAAGTCGAAAATATTGCTCCCACCGTGGATGCCGGTGGTCCATACCTGGCAATGAGTGGTGATACCATCACATTTATTGGAAAAGCCACGGATCCGGGTACGGCGGATATTCTTACTTATGCCTGGGATTTAGATAACGATGGTACGTATGAGACGGCAGGTATTTCCGTAAGAAAAGTCTTTGTGGTTAAAGGTAATACCAAAGTTCGTTTGCAGGTCAAGGATGATGATGGGGGAGAAGGTGTTGATGAAGCTGATGTAAAGATTGGAAATGCACCACCGACCGTGAGCGAAATACCCGGACAGACGATTCAGCAAAATGAAAAATTTCAGGATCTGCAATTGGATTTATATGTTTCAGATCCCGATAATACGCCAGCGGAAATGAGCTGGAAGGCAACTGGATTGGTGAATTTGACCGTCAATATTCAAAATCGAATTGCAAAAATTGCGGTTATAAATCCTGAATGGAAAGGTTCAGAGCGGATAACTTTTATCGCCCGGGATCCTGATGGTTTGGCAGATTCAACCTCTGCGGTATTTTCGGTTCAGGCAAATAACCAGGCACCCGTGTTGCAGGCGATGCGTGATCAAACAGTGCTCGAAAATCAACCATTTCAGGTGATTAATCTGGATGATTTGGTGACTGATCCCGATAATTTGCCTTCGGAAATGAAATGGGCTGTTAATGGCAATAAAAATTTACGCGTTCTGATCCAGCAGGGAAAAATCAACCAAAATAATGGAAATTCGATTCAGGCGACAAATTGGACGGCTACCATTACTGTTGCTGATTCGGAATGGAATGGGACTGAAATGATACATTTTGTCGTCACTGATCCAGGGCAACTTTCTGATACGACAGCCGCCAAATATACTGTCGTTCGCGCAAATGATGCTCCTCAAATTAGTCAAATTCCGGATCAAATGATTAATCCCGGTGGAGAATTTGCTGAACTTGAATTGGATAAATATGTTTTCGATCCGGATAATGCCAGAGAATCTTTGGTATGGTCTTTTTCCGGTAACCAGGAGTTACAAGTTACCATTCAAAACCGCAAAGCAAAAGTAAAATTGCCAAAACCGGATTGGCAAGGTAGCGAAGTCATCACTTTTACGGCAACCGATCCTGAAGGTGCAACAGATCAATGGGATGTAACTTTTACAATTATCACCAATAATAAACGTCCCCAACTGGCGAATATGTTCGATATCTCAATTAATGAAGACGACACCGCGCGAATTTCCCGAAAATCACTCGAATCATTGGTTTATGATACTGATAATCAACCTACTGATTTTATTTTTTCGATAATTGCTTCCAAAAATATTGTTTGGGGTATTGAGCCGAAAGATAAAGGCTTATTTATTACTTCAGCGCCCAATTGGAATGGAAAAGAGAGCGCCTTGCTGGTCGTTCATGATGGAGCAGGCGGTCGTGATTCTTCATCATTTATGATTACCTTCAAACCAGTTGCGGATCCACCATCATGTTTTGAATTAAAATCGCCTGCGGATCAAAACCTGCCCTCCTGGCCGGCGACCATGCAATTTACCTGGCAAAGGGCAATCGATCCGGATGGTGATGCTGTTCAATATATCTGGATTCTCTCAAGAACCAAAAATTGTCAGGATACACTAACTTACAGTGTGGGGCCAGATACGGTTTATAATTTTGTTACAGCGAATTTCACGACAATCAAAGGCGATTTGTTCTGGAAAGTATTGGCATATTCACAGCAGGATAACAAATATCGCGAGGGTGAAAAAATTGGCCATTTTTCGATTGAATATTCAGGGGTTGAAATTGCTGAAAATCAGTTGAAACCGGACCAATTTCTTTTAATGCAAAATTATCCAAATCCATTTAACCCGGAAACCCAGATTACTTATCAATTACCAAAACCAGCGAATATTCGGCTTGAAATTTTTAATATGCAGGGTGAATTGGTTCAGGTGATAGCATCGGGAGATAAAACCGCCGGGACTCATACGGCTATCTGGAATGGATTGAATCAGAAAAATGAACCTGTCTCCAGTGGGCTTTATCTGTATCGTTTGCTGGCAGATCAGATCGTTCTGGTTCAAAAAATGATGTTGATGAAATAATTCAATAATTTTTCCGAATAATTGTATTAAAACAGAAAAGGGGCTTCAAGCCAGCCCCTTTTTATTTTAAATTCTTTATTTGATTGATTAGCCGTTCAACTTCTTCATCAGCCAAGGCTTTGCGATTTTTGCTGAGACGGCAAATCAGCGTCTTTCGCTCATTCCGCTCTAACTTGCTCAGTACCAATTCATATTCTTCAAAAACGCTGAGAATTTTTTCCAATAAATCGACCTTTTCGGGAAAGCAAACGACAATAATTGTTGCCGGATAGGGGACACTCCCTTTGAGATTATCCTGCCGGACATTTTGCCAGAGGACTATCGGAAATTTTTCGTCAGAAAGTGCAACTGTTTGTATCTCCAGTGCCAGATTTATTTGAATGGCGATTTCTTCTGCCGTGGCGGTAATACGATAAAAATCTTCCAGAGAGTAATAATATTCACGAAGTCGACTTTCTTTAATATGCGAAAGGAGATTTCTAACTCCCTGAAAATTGCGTAAATCCATCTGGCGCATTCCTTCGTCAAAATCCCGAAATTTGCCAAAGGATTCTTCCAGTACTTTCATGACTTTTTGATAAACGGGTTCAATTTCTTTATTGATTGATAAATCAATCGTTAAATCGAGAATCAACACTTCGCTCTCACCATGTCGTGTTGGTGGTTTAATTTTTGATATGTAAAATCCAGGAAAAGAGTCCAATTTGTTCACACACTGATACATGATTTTATTCATTTTTTCTTCACGAGCGGTGAGTACAATTAGGATCTTAAAATCAACGACACTTTCACTACTTTGTAAAACACTCATGAAGACCTGATTCTGGCCGGTAGATTGATTTTGTTTAATTAAAAACGGGATGATTGCCCGGGCATAATGTTCAAAACCACCGATAGTTTCAATCCAGTTTTGGCGTTCCTTCCGTTTGGTGATGTCGAGATTTTTAAAAATCGCGGTGATCTGCTTAATTTGGAGCTCATCCAGTGCTGAACCATTGTTGTTGGTAATTTCAAAATGGTGAATGGAAATCCCGTCTTCTGTCGTAAAATCTTTATGATGCTTAATGAGACTGCCCGGTGCAGCCCGCTCGATGGATTGGAGCAAATTATCCAGATTCATTTGATTGGTGCTGCCTGCCACCGTAATTCCTGTGAATTCACCTTCCTTCTTGGTGAAGAAATTACGAATTTCCACATGCATGTGACGTTTGAATTGATGGGCTTTATGTTGAAATTGGTAATTAGTAATAATTTGCTGGGCAATCTCCTCGGTATCCCTGTTTTCAATGTAATCACGGGACCGAGCTGCAAAATATTTGATGGCTTCGCCTTCGGGACCAATAATTTTGTTAATATCGGGTTGATGATACAAGGCTTCAATTTTATCGATAACGCTGCTATAAATCTGTAATTTTTTGATTTCTTCGTTCAGAAGATACATCTTAGTGCTATTACCGACCGAAGCTTTTCGGATATCCTGAATAATTTCTGGTGATTGTCGAATAAGCTCTTCGTACTCTCGCTCGGTTTGGGTCAGGATGCTAACGATTATTAAACCCAATTTTTCGTCGTTATAATTCAAGGTAATTCCAAGGGCGAAAAATGCGTTCCAGCCTTTTTCATGAATAACACCGATGCAAGAGTCACTTAAGCCTGGCCAATCTGAACTGATAATTCCGAAGGTAACAGAATGGTTGGGATCTTTTGGTATTGAATATTCAGTAGTGATTAGCAATATCTTTTCATCAGCCCGATCTTTCCACTCTTCGAAAAGACGAATCATTAACGCATATTGTTCGGCGCGGGGAAAATACTTCTGGGAGTTTTCAAATTCCTGGTAATATTCTGTGATCTCTTTGCTACTGAGAACGCATTTGTGTTGAGCTAATATTTCCTGAATTTTTTTTATCATAAGAAATGAGGCATTATCATTCAATCAGAAAATCAATACATAGACTATTAATATAATAAATTTTAGAAATAAATGTCAACCTTTTTTTTCACATTTGTAAAAATTTTGTAAAGATTGTGATCAAAATTTTGAAGATATTCAGTGTATTCATTTTTTAAAAATGGATTTGAGTTCTTATCGCATCATTCGCTATTGGCCATTGTTTGATATAATGGTCATCGTTCATTTTTAATCATGATTTCTACTTATCTTAATCGACCCAAAGTATAAAAATAGTTGCTTATCATCGATTTTTGTATTAAATTAATACAATTTAATTTTTTAGTCTTTTTAATCAACTGGCTTTTTAACTAATCCGATCTAGTTTTTGACCGGGATTGTCGGACAAATTGTAATTTGTCCCAATCGAATACTTGATACAAGCTCAATATTTGTCACTTTGCCTGACAAATCAGTATTTCTAGACAGACGCTATTAGAAAGGAAAAATTTGGACCTACGTGAAAAGATTTTTAATTATCGAAGTTATACCCCGATTCCATTAGCAATCGCGGTTTTGATTTTGGCCAAACCAACCTTATATTCATTTTCAGGCGGCTTACTTCTGGTGCTTATCGGAGAATTGATTCGAATCTGGGGGGTTGGCTATGCCGGCGGTGCAACCCGGACCACCAGTGGTGTTGGTGGTGATGTGCTCATTGTCAGTGGTGCTTTTGCGCATGTTCGAAATCCACTTTATCTGGGAAATTTTCTCTTAAGCCTTGGGCTGTGTATTATGGCCTGGCCCTGGATGCCCTGGATGCTGCTGATTTATTTGTTCTTCTTCGGAATTCAATACGGTCTGATTATTTCCAAGGAAGAGGAGCATCTCCGGGGGAAATTCGGGAGTCATTATGAAGATTACTTGAAAAATGTACCCCGACTCATTCCCCGCATTTCAGCTTATGAAAAGGCATCGCCTGAACAAGATTTTAATTTAAAGCGTGCATTGCGCTCCGAAAGAACCACCTTGATTAATACAGCCATTTTTATTGGGCTCATTGGTTTGCGTTGGTATTTTAATTAACGGTAAAAACATGACGAAAATAATGCTCAGTGCCGGTGAAGTTTCTGGTGATCTCCATGCCAGCCACCTGATGCACGAGATAAAAATATTACTCCCTGAGGCGAAATTTGTCGGAATCGGCGGCGATCGGATGGAGTCCGCTGGCCTGGAATCGATTTATCATATTCGACAGATGGGAATTGTTGGTTTTTTTGAAGTCATCAAACAACTTCCCTTCATCCGTTCAGTATTTCGAAATCTGGAAAGTTTTTTTCAAAAATCGCCACCGGATTTATTAATCTTAATCGATTATCCTGGTTTCAATTTACGATTAGCCCGACTGGCGAAGAAGTACCAGATACCGGTACTGTACTACATCGCCCCGCAAATCTGGGCTTGGGGCTATTGGCGCGTTGAAAAGCTGGTGAAGTATGTCGACAGGGCCGCTGTGATTTTCCCTTTTGAAGAAAGAATTTTAAATCAGGCCGGCGTAGATGCAATTTATGTTGGTCATCCATTGCTGGATTTTTTAAAGCCGGATTCGAATCGTGATGAGTTTTTTCAAAAATTTAATCTTTCCAGCGAAAATAAAATCCTGGGGCTCTTACCAGGTAGCAGAATATCGGAAATTCAGCGATTATTGCCGGAAATGCTATTAATCGCTCAAAAGCTTCAGGAAAAATATCCGACCTTGCAATTACTCATTGCTGGCGCGGAAAGCGTTGATCAACAGGTATACCGGGCGATTTTGGAACGATTCCCTGTCGCGCAGCTTCTCAATCGTGCCACTTATGATATCATGAATTATGCCGATACCTTGCTCATTGCGTCGGGTACAGCGACTTTAGAGGCTGCGTTATTCGGTACGCCCATGGCAATTGTCTATCGAACCTCGAAATTGACTTATTGGCTGGCAAAATTTGTCGCACGAGTTCAATGTATTGGTTTGCCAAATATTCTGGCTGAAAAAATAATCGTGCCTGAATTCATTCAGAATCACTTTAAAGCGGAAAATGTCATTCCAATTCTTGAAGAACTATTGTTTAATCCACGCGTCAATGCTGATCAAAGAAAAGAATTGGCGATTGTTCAGCGCCGGGTTGGCGAAAAGGGGGCAGCTACGCGTGCTGCAAAGTTGGCTATGAGTTTAATTCATCACTAAACTATTGGAATTTATGACAAAAATTAGTAAAAAAATCATTTTTTTTCTGGCCACCCGGCTGGGCTGGATTCTTATCTGGTTATTGGGTAAATTAACACGGATTACGGTCATCAATCAACACTACTGGGATGAACTTATCGCCCAAAAAACAGGGTTCCTGGTTTTGCTGTGGCATGGCCGTATCTTATTGCCAATTTTTCATCATCGATGGCAAGGTGTCGTTGCCATGGTCAGTCAGCATGATGATGGTGAAATGATCGCCCAATCCGTTGAAAAATTAGGATTTACGACAGTACGTGGCTCCAGCACGCGTGGCGGTCGGCAAGCATTGCTGGCTATTGTTCGGGAGTTAAAAAAAGGTAAAATTGCGACGGTGATGCCCGATGGACCGCACGGGCCACACCATGAATTTAAGCCGGGGGCTATTTATATCGCACAACTGGCACGGGTTCCAATTTTACCAATGACTTTTTCATCTAATCGCTTTTTCCAATTTCGAAGCTGGGATAAATTTATGCTCATGAAACCATTTAGCCGAAGTATCATTATGTATGGCGAACCCTATCACGTTCCGACACGGTTAGAACCGTCTCAACTTGAGACAGTTCGTGTTGAACTTGAAATTAAATTGACAGAATTAGAGGGCGCCGCTGATGACTATTTTCGAAAATAAAATCCTCCGAATCTTGCTGATTCCACTTTCGCTGCTTTATCAGTTCATCATTTTTCTTCGTAATAAATTTTATGACTGGCACATTTTTAAATCCTTTCGACTGAGTTGCCCTGTCTTATGTGTTGGAAATATTTCAGTTGGGGGTACTGGTAAAACCCCGGTGGTCGAATTTTTAGCACATACGCTCCGACATACTTATAACCAGCAAGTCGCCATTGTGAGTCGGGGGTATAAACGTCTCACAAATGGTACAGTAATTGTAACTAATGGTCAGGATAATCCTATCGATGTAAAATTGGCTGGAGATGAACCATTTTTATTGGCAAATCACCTTCAGAATATACCCATCATCGTAGATAAAGATCGCGTACGAGGCGCTCAATTTGCGATCGACCATTTTCGGCCAGATTTCATCCTGCTTGATGATGGATTTCAACATCGACGACTGGCGCGTGATCTCAATATTATCGTCGTAAATGCCATGACTGGCTTTGGTAACAAACGTCTTTTGCCGGCCGGCCCGTTACGAGAATCGATTAAAGCTATTAAACGAGCGCATTATATCTGGATTAATCATATTGATACCGGGCGAGCGTCACAATTTTTCAATGGAGAAGAGATTTATCATCTAAAGTTACCAGTCGTTGAAGCAGATTATGTTCCTGAGATGTTAATTAATCTGAAGAACCGACAACCAGCGGCATTAGAAGTGATAAGAAATAAACGAATTTTGGCTTTCGCAGGAATCGCTTTTCCTGAACGATTTCAGCGCACCTTAACAAAACTCGAACCTTCGTGGTTCGCGTTAAAAACTTTTCGTGATCATCATGCATATACTGAATCTGATATGCATTTAATCCAGGAAATGAGCCAAACGACTCAGGCAGACTTTATTCTAACCACTGAAAAAGATGCCGTTAAATTAAATTGGGAATTAAATTTTACGACGCCAATATATTATCTAAAAATGGGGATAAAATTAAAGAAAGAAGTGACATTGTTTCAGGAAATTTTAAGATTAAAATTAAAAATTTAAGATCGTTAAATTAAAAAAATAGTAAAAGATGCTTCCAAAAATTCAATCACAACCCTGAATCGACTGACGATGTGTTATAACGAAATTTTAGCGGATTGAAATCAATTCAGTATACTCATAATGGATGTATCAGACGAATACAATAATGATGAATGGGCAAAAGCGTAATGGAGATATTGCGATGGAGAATGCGATAAATGATTTTGAACGACAATATGTCGTACTGGTAGTAGATGATGATAAAAATATCGCCAAAATGATAGAAGCGACACTGCAAAAAGAGAAAAAGTACGATGTTAAAATTGTAACCAGTGGTGAAGCCTGTCTAAAAGCTTTTCGCGAAAACCTGCCAGATCTGGTCATGCTGGATATTCAGATGCCAGGAATTGATGGGATTGAAACATTAAAGAAACTCAAAGAAGAAGAACCCCGGATTCCGGTCGTGATGATGACCGCGCATGGTACAATTGAGCGCGCCGTAACTTCTATGAAATTAGGGGCTTACGATTTTATCAACAAGCCATTTGTAACTGATCGGTTAATGGTCACTGTCAAAAATGCACTTATGGCCAGTGATCTGCAGCAGGAAATTGCTGAATTACGATCTGAATTAAAAGAACGCTATCAATTTAAAAATATTATTGGCCAAAGTAGTGCGATGCAAAAAGTATTTAAATCGCTTTCAAAGGTCATTAACAGTAATGTTACGGTACTCATTCAGGGCGAGAGTGGTACTGGCAAAGAATTGATTGCCCGTGCGATTCATTATCATAATAAAGCCCGTGCCAATAAAAATTTTGTCGCCGTAAATTGCTCGGCTTTGCCGGAATCATTACTTGAGAGCGAACTCTTTGGACATGAAAAAGGGGCTTTTACCGGAGCCACCGGCCGCCGGCTTGGCAAATTTGAGTTGGCGCACAATGGCACCATTTTTCTTGATGAAATTGCATTAATGACACCAGCGACACAAGCGAAAGTCCTGAGAGTTTTACAGGAACGGGAATTTGAACGTGTTGGTGGCAATGATCTGGTTAAAGTTGATCTTCGGTTTATCTCCGCCACCAATCGGGACCTGGAAGATGCTATCAAAAGGAATGAATTCCGTGAAGATCTTTTTTATCGAATTTCCGTATTTCCAATAAAATTACCACCCTTACGGGAACGGAAAGAAGATATTCCATTGCTCGCTGGTTATTTCCTGAAAAAATATGCCAAACAGGAGAACAAAGTCGTTGAAAGTATCCATCCCGATGCATTGGAGCTTTTGATGGCCTATAATTGGCCAGGAAATGTTCGTGAACTGGAAAATGCAGTGGAACGGGCAGTGGTTCTGGCAAATAATGAAATTATTTCTGCAAAAGATTTGCCGAATGCGGTGCGTTCCCTGGGTGAAAAGAAGATTTTCGAGTCGGATAATACCCTTTCGAGCTGGATTGAAAAATTGGAAGAAGAAGCGCTGAAACAGGCATTGCTTGAATGTGAAGGTAATATTTCCAAAACGGCTAAAAAGCTGGGAATTGGTCGTGCAACAATCTATCGGAAAGCCAAAAAATATGGATTACCGATGGTGAAATAGTCCGCTTGAAAAGAAAATATGGCTAATTTTTAATTTATACACTGTTAAAAACAGACATTACGGTATAAATTTTGATAAACAAATTCAGGAAGGGCTGCGGTAAAACGGCAGCCCTTTTTTATTGGTTTTCGAATAAGATGTGATGAAATTGCGCTGGACTTGTTATATCACTGGAAATTGCTCTTGAATTGGAATGTCGTCAATGAAAATGTGGAATTGTTTTCTCCTTTTTTGTGGCATCATCGTCAATTTTGTAATCATATTGAACAACTCATTATCTGCTCAGAAAAAGACCAGTCAGCCATTTCAGATCTTGCCACAACCACAAGAAATGGAAGGATTTGGTGAATCCTTTGAAATTTTACCCACTACTGTAATCCGATTTCATGGCATTTCGGAAAATACCAACATTATTCTGGAAACGATTAATGGAACCTTGCTTAAACACCAGCTTTCACCGCTAAAATTATCGGTACATCGAACATTTGTAACTGACAATTCAATAAATTTTGTCATTTTGAATCCCCAGACCAAACTGCCGGCCAATCTTTCCGTGCCGTGGCAACCTGTAATGGATGAATCCGGCTATCTTATCATGATTGAGGCAACTAAAGTCGATGTATACGCAAAATCATTGCAGGGATTCTATTATGCCGCATTAACCCTTAAACAATTACTTCAAATCGAAAATCAAAAAGTATTTCTACCGGGGTTAATCATCCGTGACTGGCCAGGTCTAAAAATGCGTGCCATATCGCTGGATATCAGCCGCGGTCAGGTCCCGTCCCTGGAGAATTTTAAACGCCAAATTCAATTCATGAGTGAATGCAAGCTCAATACCCTGATGCTCTATATCGAAGATATGTTTGTCTATTTAAATCATCCGGATATCGGATTGAATCGGGGTGCATTAACACCGCATGAAATCGCGCAGCTTCAGCAAATCGCCGCGAAATATTTCATTGAAATCATCCCCATTTTGCAAACAGCGGGACATCTGGAAAATATTCTGCTTTTGCCACAATATCGCTCAATTGCAGAATTTCCAGGTGCTGCAGTCTTAAAAATGGATGCCCTTGAATCCATTGAATTCGTTGAAAGCCTGGTGCGAGAAGTCGCACCGGCATTTGATTCAGAATATTTTCATATTGGGGGAGATGAATGTTATGATGCCGGGCGCGGCTTTCGCAAAATCGATAATGAAGAACAGGGAAGAGGTTCGCTCCTGGCCAATCATTTTCTGAAAGTCGGTGAAATTTTAAATCAATATCAGCGAAAAGTGATTATTTATGGAGATATGCTACGCGAATATCCTGAAATTTTGCAGAAGCTCCCGGCGAACGTGATTATTCAGGACTGGCAGTATGCACCCAGAAATTATTATCCCAGTTTAGATTTCTTTTTAACAAAAAAACGCGAAATAATTGTTTCACCCGGTTTATCAAATTGGCGGCTCATATACCCGGATTATTCGCAGGCATTTTTAAATATTGAATCCTTTATCCGACAGGGCCAGAAGGCACAGGTTCTTGGTTCAGTGGTTGCGAGTTGGGGAGATTTTGGTGGCGAAAATTTTAATGAATATAGTTGGTATGGCTATGCCTTTGCCGCTGAATGTTCCTGGCATAATCAACCGATTGTGATTTCAGAATTTAATAGAAAATTTTTTCAACTATTTTATGAAACGTATCGACCTGAACTTGATTCGATCTATCAAAATTTAAATTCACTGGCGGAACTCACCACGTTGGCTGATTTTTGGAGTTATCCTTTTAAAAACCTGACAACGAATAAAAAGCAGAAATTAATCTGGATTACAAAAATTCGTTCGATTTCATATTCAATTCGCCGCCAAATCAAGGCAATTAATGGCAAAATTACAAATAATGGTTACCATTTACAATATCTTGATTTTGTGGCACGTCGTGTTATTGTTTTATCGCAACAAGTCCTTTATGCCCTGGAAATTATGGAATTCTCGCACGCCATTCGGGCAGGAAAGAAAAACGGTCAAACCCATAATATGATGCTGGCACTGGCAGGATCAATTATCCATGAGCTCAAAAATCTGAAACTGTTTTTTGAAAAATTGTGGCTTGTCCAGAATAAAAAATATAATCTCGACCGAATTTTGGAATTATATGATCGGCAAATTGCTTACTGGCTGCGAAAGGTTGAGGAAATAAAAACTTTTCACTATATTTTACCCGGTGATGAATTGAGGAGCAAGTGGATTTATCATCCTGAGAATAATTCAAAAGCGAAAGATAAAGATTATGCAATTTTTTTGAAAAATTTTACTATTGATGATACAATTGATTCATTCAAATTTCAGACAATCGGTCAATCGCATCTCAGAATTTATTTTAATGGGAAATTAATTGGTGAACAGCTTGCAAGACCCTCTGTATCGCTTATCGTTGAGAAAGAACGCGTCAAATTATGGGACGTCACCCGGTTTATTCAGAAGGGTGAAAATCAGCTTCATATTGAAGTTTATAATTATGATCCAGGCCAGGTCGCCAGTATTAATGTCTATGGTGAGATTGAATTTCAAAAAAAATCATCCATTAAATTTATGTCTGATTCTTCCTGGCTGACCAATACGCATCTCTCTGCCATAAATGATCTGAACGGTTACGCACCAAAATGGGTTTCGGCTGCCGAAAAAAAATCCCGCTGGTTTATAACATCTCCTGATTTTAAAAATAATATTCTTTCTGCTATCGAATGGCGTTGAAAATAAATGAGTTAGCGCAAAAGGTTTTTTATAGATAATCAAAAAGCTGAGCTTGCTTCGTCGAAAAGAACGATCCTTTAAATGACGACACTGAAGGCGTTTGTCGACACGCACGAATTACCGGATTGAATAAAATTAAACCGCTAACATCTTTTTTTTACCAGAAGAACTTGACATTCGCTTTCTTTTATATTGAAATCTGTTTAAATTATATTTATATTACCTCCTTGTCAATTATTCACTATGCGAAGCATAACCTGAAAAGGAGGCAGCATGAAATTTTTTGTGATTCTCTTCATTTGAATTGTCATCGTAACCCTACTTGCGATATTTTTCTCCTGTAATAAGAAACAAGTGCCGGCGGTGGACAAAATGCAATGGTGGCGGGAAGCCAGATTTGGCCTTTTCATTCATTGGGGACTGTTGAAGGGAAGTGGCAGGCAGTAAATTTAAAATCGATTAGATTAGTTCCGATTCTATAAAAATGACATAATTTCTGGCCACAGAATACAGAACCCAACGCAACATAATTGAATAATTATTTTGTGACCTCGCAGTTCTATGGCCTTGTTTTTTATAAAGGAATACATGAAATGAAATCAATCAATCGACGTAACTTTTTAAAATCAACATTGGCTTCAACTATTGCGCTTTCAACACCGTTTTATTTTAATTGTTCTTCAAAAAGAACAGATCACCCGAATATTATTTACATTTTAGCCGATGATCTGGGCTATGGTGACCTCTCCTGTCTCAATGAAAATTCAAAGCTACATACAATAAATATTGATAAACTGGGCCGTGACGGCGTTATCTTTACCGATGCACATTCCGGTTCAGCGGTTTGCACGCCGACCCGGTATGGTATTTTAACTGGTCGCTATTCCTGGCGTTCACGATTGAAATCAGGTGTCTTATGGGGATATTCACGGCCATTAATTCCTAAAGAACGATTGACGGTCGCTTCTTTACTAAAGCGAAATGGCTATACGACTGGTTGCATTGGAAAATGGCATCTGGGCATGGACTGGCATCACACAGATGACGTTGTTCCGCTTGATAGTCCAAATGAAAAAGCGAAACATATCGATTTTTCCCAACCGATTCAAAACGGCCCCAACGCTCTTGGATTTGATTATTTCTTCGGCATTTCGGCTTCGCTGGATATGGAACCCTATTTTTATATTGAAAATGATCGGATCACTGCACTACCGGATCGTGAAACTGAAAATACGGGTCGGAAGGAATTCTGGCGCAAAGGACCAATTGGCGCTGATTTTCAACATATTGAAGTTTTGCCCAAATTGACAGAAAAGGCTGTCGAATTTGTCAATCAGCATGCCGGACAGCCATTTTTCCTCTATTTCCCATTGCCGGCGCCGCATACCCCTATTTTACCCACGGATGACTTTGTTGGCAAAAGTAAAACGAATAGTTATGGCGATTTTGTACTTCAGGTCGATTGGAGTGTTGGCCAGATTCTCGACGCCTTAAAAAGTAACCGGCTTGAAGAAAATACGTTAATTATTTTCACCAGTGATAATGGTTGTGCTCCTCATGTGGACTTCGCTGAATTAGAGCGCTTTGGGCATAATCCAAATTATGTTTTTCGTGGACACAAAGCGGATATTTATGAAGGTGGGCACCATATTCCTTTCATAGCCCGGTGGCCGAATAAAATTAAAGCTGGTTCAAAATGTGATGCAACAATTTGCCTCACCGATTTCATTGCGACCTGCGCCGGAATCGTTAAGGAAAAACTGCCTGATAATGCAGGCGAAGATAGTTACAATTTACTTCCTTTTTTAATGAACAGATTTGATAAATCCCATTTTCGCGAAGCGACCGTGCATCATTCCGTAAATGGAAATTTTTCGATTCGGCAGGGAAAATGGAAATTGGTGCTTTGTCCAGGTTCGGGTGGCTGGAGTTCGCCCCGGCCAAATTCTGAAGAAGCTAAAAATTTGCCCCCTATTCAGTTATACGACCTTGAAAATGATATTGCCGAAACGCGCAATGTTTACGATCAATCTCCGGAGGTTGTTGAAAAATTAACACGGCTCCTGTCCCGTTATATTCAAAATGGTCGAAGTACGCCCGGAATTCCGCAGAAAAATGACGAACCAACCGATTGGCCGCAACTACATTGGATGAATCGATAGTCTACAACCACTAAAATTTCCAACTATGAGGTTTAAATGATTCAAATTACGCTATAAAGCGTATTCTCGGGATTTTAATAAAAGGTCTTCATGGGTCCAGGAACTACCAGGTTTTATATTGAAAACTTTATAAAAAAACACTTGACTTTGAAGAAAAAAATTTATAACTTATATATGTAAAAAACATATATAAGCTTGTAATGAGAGAATAATGCAAAATCGACATCGAATGGGTTGCGGATGCCATCAGACTCGGCAAAGTCGCTGGATTGAGCCTTCGGTATTATTAATGTTGCTCGATTCGTCAAAACATGGCTATGAACTGATGAATCTGATGCCTGAACTCGGTTTTATCGATGAACCAGCCGATCCGGGGGTTATATATCGAACCCTTCGGCATCTGGAGGAATTTGGTTTTGTTATTTCAGAATGGGATACTTCTGGTACCGGTCCAGCAAAGCGACGTTATACTATAACCGAAGCAGGTAAGGAGCAATTAAAACTTTGGGCTGAAACGCTTCAGCAACGTCAACATGCGATCAGCGAATTTTTAAAGAAAGTTGATTCTTTTCTGGCAAATAAAGATTGAAATACGATTTATATCGAATCGTTTCACATTAAAGTGATCTTTGGATACTTTTATTTTCTAATTACTGAGGTTGGCAGGTTCATGGTTTACAGTGAGAAAACCTTTGTTTTTAATATTAACCTTGAACCGGTAACTATTAAACCTGAGTAGTTTCGTTATTGTAATAAATTAATCAATAAGGAGGTATTTATGCCATTTAGAGACGGAACAGGTCCTGCTGGAATGGGACCAATGACGGGCCGCGGCATGGGACCCTGTGCAGGCTATTCTGGAATGGGTAGAATGGGCACAGGATTTGGTCAATTGGGTTCTTTTGGTCGAGGAAGAGGTCATCGTAACTGGTTTCGGGCAACTGGCCTTCCATATTGGGCACGTAGTCCCTTTATCAACACGACACCCCCTTCCCAGGAGGATGAAATGGCGGCGTTGAAAAGTGACGCTGAATTTCTCAAAGCCAGTCTTAAAAATATTGAAGACCGGATGAATGAATTGTCTAAATCAAAAGAATGAAAATAATGCAGGACGTTTGATAGCCCGGCTTTTCATAGCGTGAAAATGATAAATTTATGCATTCTCCAAGTAAAAACATCTATGAAAAGCCGGGTTATCCTTGTACAATAACAATTAACGAATTTTAGGAATATTTCTATGAAAATCGCGATTACGGCTTTAGGTCCTGATTTACAGGCTCAGGTTGATCCACGTTTTGGAAGAGCTCAATTCTTTATAATTGTTGATACTGAAACCATGCAATCTGAAGTAATTGAAAATACCAGTATTGATACAGCACATGGAGCTGGAATTCAGTCAGGTCAATTAATGAGTCAAAAAGATGTGAGTGCAATTATTACCGGTAGCGTCGGACCGAATGCACATCAAACTTTGACGGCAGCGGGTATTCAAATTTTTCAATCGGTTCCAGGTACTGTCGCTCAAATGATAGAGGCCTTTAAAAATGGACAGCTTCAACCTGTCAACCAGATAGGGCCGGCCCATGCCGGTACGGGTGGCACTATGGGGAGTGCAATGGGATTCGGTATGGGGCGAGGAATGGGACGTGGTATGGGAGGTGGCGGTGGTATGGGTGGTGGTGGTGGTATGGGTGGTGGACAGGGGCGTCGTCGCGGCGGAAGATAAAAACAAGTTCCTGTCGCATTTAATGGAACAAATCAAATAAATTTGAGGTATTTCATGTACTTAATTGATGAAGCAAAATGTACCGGATGTGCCGCCTGTATGGAAATTTGTCCAACAAGCGCAATCTACCTGGTGAATCATAAGGCAAACATCAATTACGACCTCTGTACGGATTGTGGCAGGTGTCTGGAAGTTTGTTCTGGGCAGGCTATAAGATTCGAGGCTGCGAAAATTCAACCAATTCAGGTTGTTGAACAACCATCCATGTCAAGAAGTATTTTTTCAGCCCTTAAAGCAACGGCAAAAGCGGTGGGAAGTGTACTGGCACCGTTTTTGATTTCAAAATTGGGTGACATCGTAAATTCAAAAATTGATAATTCACCGCGTAATACTGGCATGAACAGACAATATCTAAACAAAATGGGAGGAAGGGGGGGCGGACGCCAGCGAAGAAATCGCGGGGGGAAGCGATAATGCTTTTAAACAAAAAAATTCATATCATGGGGATGATATTTATTTTATGGTTTTTATCATTTAAACCCGGATTTACAAAAATGCCTGAACAAAAATTAGATAAAAAAAAAATAACCTTAACGGTCATTTTTGATAATATTGCCTATTTATCAGATCTGACAACTGATTGGGGTTTTAGCTGTGTTATTCAAACCGATAAAGATACGGTACTGTTTGATACCGGCAGCCGTGGCAAAATTTTATTGCAAAATATGGTCAAATTAAAAATTGATCCCCAGTCCATCCATTCGGTAGTTATTTCTCACACACATTGGGATCATTTAGGTGGGCTTGATGACTTTCTGGCTATAAATCCACATGTTGAAGTCTATATCCCAAATTCAACTTCTCAGGAAGATGAAAAAAAGATAGCGGCTCGCGGTGTCAGATCTATTCGCGTTGAATTATCGCACCGAATTGCTACTGGCATTTTTTCGACCGGGGAATTAGCCGGCGAAATGCCAGAGCAATCCATAGTGATTCAAACTGCCAGGGGATTGGTGGTGGTAACGGGTTGTGCCCATCCAGGAATTGTTAATATTTTGTCTCAAGTTCAATCTCTCTTTCCACGGGAAAAAATTAATCTAGCGATGGGTGGGTTTCATTTGAAAAGTTTTAGCAATGAAAAAGTAGAACAGATTATTGATTTAATTCAGGGATTGGGCATTCAGCAAATTGCTCCCAGTCATTGTACCGGAGAAGCTGCCATTGCCATTTTCAGTCAACGATATCAAGAAAACTTTATCCAGTCCGGTGTGGGCAGAAGAATGGTTTTGGAGGCAAAGGATTGAAGCGTAATTCGTAATGCGTAACGTGTAATGCGTGATTTCGATCTGAATAAAATTAAAAAATTATTTTTGTCATTCTGAATTGAGCGAGACGGGCTAAAGAATCTTTATTTTTCAATAAGTTAGGAGATTTTTTTTTGCGCGAAAGGGTGATTTTATGCCTTTTAAAAATGGGCTTATATATTATTCTCTTCGACAAACGCAGGCCAAGTATCTTTATTTTGAACACACTTTACGCATTACGCACCACGTATTACGCATCAAACAAATTTAATAAAAATTTCTACTTATTGAGAAAAGGACAATTTAATAACAAGTTATGAATACCTACCCCCCTGAATTTAATCAACTAATTATGGAGCATTTCCTTAATCCCCGAAATATTGGTGAAATTGAAAATGCAGATGGTTATGCAAAAGTTGGCGATCCCAATTGTGGTGATTTTATCGAAGTCTGGATTCGCGTTGGGGATGAAATTATCACTGACTTTAAATATAAAGTTTTTGGCTGCTGGGGCGCAATTGCTACTACCAGCGTTATTTCTGAATTGGCGACTGGTAAATCTATCACCGATGCCCTCAATTTAACCGATGATGATGTCATCCAGGCGTTAAAAGGTATCCCTGAAAACAAACAACATTGTTCCATCCTGGGTATTCAGGGACTCCATGGGGCAATTGCTGCTTATTTATTAAAAGCGAATTATCAAAAATATGCCGTCCGAATAGAAAAATATCGATCACGGGGATATGATATTCCTGAAATGCGAAATCGGATGGTTCAAATGCTTTCAGATTTGCCGGCAGAGGCGAAAATTATCGATATTGGATGTGGCAAAGGCCATCTGGCATTCGCTATCGCCAGGGCAGGCAGACACTGTATCGCCGTCGATATCTCTGAGACAGAAATGACGAATACCAAATTAAACGCCATCTATTTTAATCTCGATAAATTGATTGAATTTCAGGTACAGGATGCCCAGCATCTACAATTTGAACCAAATTCGTTTCATGCGGTCATGGCGGCTGCTTTTTTTCATCATGTTCAGGAACCTGAAATAGTACTGAATGAAATTTTGCGCGTATGTCGTCCAGGTGGTCGAATTGTGATAGGTGACTTTAATGAAAAAGGATTTAAATTTATTGATAAAATCCATGAAGAGGAAGGCCGGGGAATTCATCCGGTGTCTGGATGGTCGATTCAGCAAATCAAGTTATGGTTTGAAGCCCAAGGCTATCAACCATCCATCCATGAAGAGGAGTATGAGACGATAATTTTAATTGATATTTAACTCACCATTTAATGCATGTTTCATGCAGCATATATTTTTTTACAAAGCTTAAAATTTTAAACATTATAAATTATTGATTGGAGAAAAAATTGAAACCAGAACATCATGCAGGAGGTCGACAGGCCGACCAGGAACTGCTCAATACAGCAGTTCGTGAAAATATGGCGCGAATTAAGCATAAAATAATCGTCATGAGCGGTAAGGGTGGCGTTGGGAAAAGTACGCTTGCCACGAATTTAGCTTTTGGCCTGGGCTTAAATGGATACAAAATTGGATTGATGGATACCGATATTCACGGTCCTTCACTTGGTAAAATGTTGGGTATTGAAGGCCAGGTACTTATTCCTTCGCCATCGGGACATGGCTTAATACCTATCGAAGTAAAAGGAATGAAAGTCGTTACCATGGCGTCTTTACTTCAGGATCCGGATGCACCGGTTATCTGGCGTGGCCCACTCAAAATGGGTGCTATCAAACAGTTCCTTGGTGAAATTGAATGGGGCGATCTCGATTATCTTGTCATTGATTCACCTCCGGGCACGGGAGATGAACCACTCAGTGTTTGCCAATTAATTCCGGAAGCCGATGGTTCGGTCATTGTGACCACCCCGCAGGATGTAGCTTTGATTGACTCTCGTAAAGCGGTTCGTTTTTCACAGGTGCTCAAAATTCCGGTGTTGGGAATTGTGGAAAACATGAGTGGCCTGGTCTGTCCGCATTGTGGTCAGCCTATCGATTTATTCAAAATTGGTGGGGGAGAGCGTGCTGCCCAATCCATGAATGTCCCGTTTTTAGGCCGAATTCCCATCGATCCCGACATCGTTGAAAGCTGCGATGATGGACATTCGTACATTTATGAGCATGCTGAGGCACCGGCTGCAAAAGCCATGCAGGCCATCGTTGCCCAAATCATTGAGAAAACTGACCGTAAATAAAGGCCAATAAGTTGGAACCAGAAGTGTAAGCCGTTATACGTTGCCAAAATCTTAAATAAAAGGTTTGCACTTCTGCCTTTTTTTATTGAATTTTTCACTACCGTACACTTTTTGATTAAGCAAGACCTGCCCTCACCTTAACTTTTTTCCAGCGGAAGAGGGAATCATTACGTCATCTCCTTCCGGGAGAGGACATTGAACACGGGCGAAGCGTGAATTTTTAACGCAATGCAAAAAGTGTACGGTAGAGATTTGAATTTTACCTGAAATTCTAAAATGAAACGTTTTTTCTTCGGAGAACTCGGTTTCAGTGAGAAATTGGCCCTCGCTGTCTCTCCCCCATTTTCAAAAAGCGAAAATGGGGGTCTCTCATTGATTCATCCCCTTACAAATTTCCATTTTAGAATTTTAGGTTTTAAAAAACAAAATTAATTTATAAAATTGGAATATTAATCATGATCATCAGCGTTGCCAGTGGAAAAGGTGGAACTGGTAAAACAACCATTGCCGTGAATCTGGCGCTTTCATTGGAAAAAAATGTCCAATATCTGGATTGTGATGTGGAAGAACCAAATGGACATATTTTTCTGAAGCCCAAATTTGAAAAAACCTCCATCGTCGGGACTCCAATTCCTGAAGTCGATGAATCTATTTGTACTTTTTGTGGTAAATGTGCCGAAATTTGTGAATATCATGCGATTATTGTGTTAAAAGGAAGTGTTTTGGTATTTAAAGAGCTCTGTCATTCCTGTGCTGGTTGCTGGCTGGTTTGTCCTGTAAATGCTATTCGTCCGCAGGAACGGGAACTCGGTGTGCTTGAACAGGGAAATGTTGGCGAAATTGAATTTATCCAGGGTCAATTGCGAATTGGTGAAGCCATGTCACCGCCATTGATTAGGGCGGTGAAAAAAGCGATGGATCCCCGAAAGACAGTGATTATCGATGCGCCGCCGGGTACTTCCTGTCCGGTTATTACCGCTGTAAAGAATAGTGATTTTGTGATATTGGTAACCGAGCCAACGCCTTTTGGATTACATGATTTAACGCTGGCAGTGGCGATGATCCGGACCATGGGAATAAAATTTGGTGTGGTAATAAATCGTTCTGATATTGGCCATGATGCTGTCCAAAAATATTGTGAACGCGAACAAATACCGATTTTAATGGAGATTAAAAATGATCGCCGGATTGCTGAAGCTTATTCACGAGGTGTTCCAATGATAAAAGCACTGCCGGAGTATAAAACACAGTTTCAGCAGCTTTATCAGGAGGTGGAACGGAGGGTACGGTCATGAAAGAGATTGTGATTATCAGTGGAAAAGGTGGTACCGGCAAAACAACAATCACCGCGGCCTTTGCTTCGTTGGTGGATCAAAAGATTATGGCGGATTGTGATGTGGATGCGGCAGACCTTCACTTGATTTTGAAGCCTGAAATTCAATATCAGGAAGATTTTTATAGCGGCCATACGGCATTTATTCGGGAAAAAGATTGTACCCGATGTGGCAAATGTGTCGCGGTCTGTCAATTTGATGCGATATCACCCGACTTTGTGGTGGATGCAGTTTCTTGTGAAGGGTGCGGCGTTTGTGTTCACTTTTGTCCAGTGCAGGCGATTGATTTTCCCGAAAATTTAAGTGGACAATGGTTCATTTCCCGAACCCGATTTGGAACGTTGGTGCACGCCCGGTTGGGTATCGCTGAAGAAAATTCTGGCAAATTAGTCAGCCTGGTCCGGCGTCAGGCAAAAGAACAGGCTAAAAAAGAAAATAGTGATTATATCATCGTTGATGGGGCACCTGGTATTGGCTGCCCGGTCATTTCGTCCCTTACCGGTGCCAGTGCGGTATTGGTGGTCACCGAACCCACACTCTCTGGATTGCATGATCTGGAACGAGTCATCCAATTGGCTAATAAATATTTTCAGATACCAACTTTTGTTTGTGTTAATAAATTTGATTTGAATCGGGAAATTTCGGATCAGATTGAGAACTTTTGTTATGAAAATCAAATACATTTTGGCGGTAAAGTGCGCTACGATGAGGCCATCATCAAAGCGATGGTTCAGGGCAAAAATATTTTTGAGTATCGCTCCAGTCCAGTGGCTGACGAAATTGCAGCCATCTGGAAGAAGATTGAAGATTTTTTGAATTCAATTGCGAATTAGATCAAGGAGCCATAAATACCAACTTATGTTCTTCAGTGTCAAAAATGGGGATTTCAATTTGAAAGATTTCTGAATATCACGGATGAAACGCTCCAGAAAGGTCCATAATGTGAAGGCGAAACGCAACGACTGATTGCAGGGAGCGCGGGATTTTTGTTACGAGGCAAGGGATTTTATCAAAATGATGAGAAGAAGGCCGAAAGCTGTTGTGGTAACAACTGACGGCTGTGAAAATTCGAAAAGATGCTGTGAAAAATCGACATTGATTCAATTGGCTAATTAGTGTCTGTCCGAAAATGAATCCGGAACTGTCATTGCAAGGAGCGTTTTGGGCGACGAAGCAATCTCCGTTTTTATAGAAGGGCATTGCTTCGGCAAAAAACGCCTCGCAATGACAGGATTTGGGTTGTCATTGCGAGGGTTGGGTCGATAAGTATCTTGAAAATGAAAATATTTCTAAACGAACAATTATTAAATAAAAATTAATTCATGAAGGATCATTTATGAAAGTCGCTATTTCAACAGATAATGGATATGTTTCAGCACATTTTGGACGCTGTCCGGAATTTACAATTTTGTTTATTAATAATGGAAAAATTATTCAGAATGAAGTAATTCCAAATCCCGGACACCATCCAGGTTATTTACCTGTATTTTTTGAAGAGATGGGAGTTGATACTATTATTGCCGGTGGTGGTGGACAACGCGCCCAGATGCTATTTGCAGAAAAAAATATTCAATTTGTCCTGGGGGTTACTGGAAAAATCGATGAAGTGGTCAATAAATTATGCAACGGGGAATTGGAAGGTGGCGAAAGTCTCTGTAAACCGGGTGTCGGAAAAGGATATGGCGTGGAAAAGGATGAATGTACACATGGTGAGAATTACCAGCATCAACATTAATCGATTTAGAAATTATGTTATCATTCAGGGAGTGTAAAAACCGATGCAACTATGGCAAATTTTGAAAAATTCCATTATGATCACCGTCTTTGTGTTTGTCATGATGCTTATCGTTGATTATTTTAATGTCTTGACCAAGGGGCGGATGTCAAATATTATCAAAGGAAATCGCTGGCGACAATATTCGATAACATCCTTTTTGGGAATTTTACCTGGCTGTCTGGGAACTTATTTGGCAGTTTCTTTTTATGTTCATGGTTTGATAAGTTTCGGCGCCATCGTTGGCAATATGGTCGCGACCTCTGGCGATGAAGCTTTTGTTATGCTTGCCCTTTTTCCGGAAAAGGCTTTGCTTTTATTCGGCATTTTATTTATCATTGGTATTTTTCTATCCTGGGTCACCGATAAATTGGTTGGCTGGCTAAAGATCAAGACCTGTACTGAATGTCAACTTCAGCAAATTCATACAATTGAAGATTGTAATTGCTTTGAAAAAGAAAATTTAGTCAAAAACTTTTTAGATATTTCCTTCTTACGTCTGGCTTTTGTCTTCCTGGGAATTGTTTTTCTGGTTTTATTAACGACTGGTTTTATCGGTCCAGTAACCTGGGGATGGAAACGTTTGACCCTGACGATTTTGTTAGTCATTGCAATTTTAATTTTTAGCAGCGTCCCGAACCATTATCTACTCGAGCACGTCTGGCAGCATATTGTAAAAAAGCATCTGGGACGGGTTTTTTTATGGTCATTTTTTGCCATCTTAGTAGTGGATATGGGTTTTCATTATTGGAATATTGAACATTTTATAAAAAATAATATGGAATTAGTGGGCTTAATCGCAGTTTTAGTCGCAATTGTTCCTGAATCTGGCCCACATTTGATTTTTGTTATGATGTTCAATCAAGGATTAATTCCTTTTTCGATCTTGTTAGCCAGTTCGATTGTACAGGATGGTCATGGGATGCTGCCGATGCTTTCTTATTCAGTTAAAGATTCAATCTTAATAAAAGTATTTAATCTGGCGTTTGGAATTATTGTTGGCCTGATTTTTTATCTGGCGGGATTTTGATTTTTTTTAAATATAATTAGTGGCTGTCCGAGAATCCCAAAACCTGTCATTGCAAAGCGTTTTTTGCCGAAGCAATCCCCTTGAATAAGAGCGGCGATTGCTTCGTCGCCAAAAACGCTCCTCGCAATGACAGTACCGGAGGCTTTGGCGGATAGACACTAATTAAAAAGAGGTCTTGTAATGAACAAATATTTTAGCATTTTGATCTTAACGGCACTTATGTTGTGCTCAACTCATTTTGCATTTGCTCAACCAGGACGCGGCTTAAATCAAAATGAAATTACCCGGCTATATAATCCAGCAAATGAGGTAACTTTCGAAGGGCAAGTTATCAAAATTATTCCAAATGCGTCAGGATATGGCCGTTTCCCAGCAACTCTCGTGGAACTCAGGACAAAAGATAAAGCGATGCTGGTTTATATCGCCCCGGACTGGTACTTCACAAAACAAAAAATAGAGTTAAAGCCTGAACAGAATTTATCGGTTACTGGCGCCGTCATCAAATACAATCAACAGGATTTAATGATAGCCTGTGTTATTAAATACAATGCGAAAGAAATAACCCTTCGGGACAATAAAGGAATCCCGGTTTGGGCAGGAACAGGTCCCGGAGCCGGCCGGGGCCGGGGAAGAAGATAATAATACACAACTTTTTAATAAATAATACCATATGAGAGATTCCTATTCAAGTATTACATCGGATAAGCAATTGTCAAAAATAAAAAAACCTATTCAATTGACTTATGATTGTATCCCCTGTGCGATTGGCAGCCTGATTACACTAATCAAAAAAGGTCTGGTGCCCATTGAAAAACAGCCGGAGGTCATGTCTCACCTGCTCGAGTATCTGAGTGAAGTAAATTACAACCAATCACCACCAGCACTGGGGCGGGAAATGCATCGTATGATTCGCCATATAATTGATAATCCAGATCCCTATCGGCAGATCAAAGCCGAATTTAATGCCATGATGTTAGCCATGTATCCAGCGCTGAAACAGGAAGTACTGACAGCACCTGAACCTTTCTTTATGGCGTTGCGTTTGGCCATTGCCGGAAATATCATCGATTTTGGTCCAAATCATACCTTTAATGTACACGAAACAATCCAGAAAGCCAAATCGGTAGAACTGGCAATAGACCATTCAACCCAATTACGGGAAGATATTACTAATTCTGAAAAAATTTTGTATCTGGGTGATAACGCCGGCGAAATTGTGATGGATCGGCTTTTAATTGAGACTATCCAACACCCCAATGTTTTTTTTGCCGTGCGTGGAAAGCCGATTATAAACGATGTGACGACTGAAGATGCCTATCAGGTAGGCATGGATCAGGTGGCTAAAATTATTTCCAATGGCGACGATACTCCCGGTACTTTATTGGAAAATGTTTCGCCTGAATTTCGAAAGCGCTTTCAGGAAGCAGATTTGATCATCGCCAAGGGACAGGGAAATTATGAAAGCCTGAGTGATTGTGACCGGAAAATTTATTTTTTGTTAATGACGAAATGTGAACATGTCGCGAATCATGTTGGAGTTCACAAAGGTGATTTTATTGTATTTGGTAGAAATTAGGAGATAAACTATGCCTTTTGGAATGCGAGGTGGTGGTTTTGGAAGAGGACTTGGACACCGTGGACGTGGTCCAGGTCGAATGCGAAGGATGGGGCAGACGGAGCATTGTGTATGCCCAGCTTGTGGTGCAATTGCGCCGCATCAATTAGGTGTACCCTGTTTTCAAACAACCTGTCCGAACTGTGGCTCGGTAATGACCCGTCAGTTCAATGTCCCGGGTGTGTATGAACCTGTCGAAAAGAAAACGTTGCCAAAGCCCGTAGTCGATCAAAATAGCTGCGTCGGTTGTGCGAAATGTGTTCCCGCTTGTCCTGAAAAGGCAATTGAAATGCGCTCACGCAAAGCATTTATTCTGGCGGATAAATGCATCAATTGCCGAATTTGTATTCCCGCTTGCCCATTTTCTGTAATTAGTTAACAAAGGAATCCTGAATGGCTGAAAAAGTGACACAGCTCAAGAGAGGTCAGCAAGTGGCATTTTGGGCAACATTAATCACTCTTTTTATTTCTTTATTAAAAGGCATTATTGGCGTTTTATTTGATTCAAAAGTACTGGTGGCAGATGCTTTTCACAGTGCGGCTGATACCATTGCCATTTTTGCTTCTGGCTTCGGACTCTGGCTGGCAGCGCGAAAAAAAAGCTTGCGTTTTCCTTATGGTCTTTATAAAGCTGAAACTTTACTCACGGCTGTTATTGGAATATTGATTATCTGGGCGGGCATCGAACTGATTTTGGATGGCTATCAAAAGTTATTTTTTATTGCTCAGGCCAATGAATTTCCGACATTACCTGTTATCGCTTCTATTTCCTCTATTGTGGTTGCCTATTTTATTGCCCGAAAAGAAAAACAGATCGGAAAGGCTATCAATTCGCAGTCGCTGCTTGCTAACGCCAGTGAATCTTTTCTGGATATTTTTTCATCGATTGTTGTACTTTTGGGTATTCTGATGACTTATTGGCGGATTCCTTACGTCGAGGGGGCTGTAATTATATTAATTGCCCTCATGATTTTAAAACTTGGTCTTGAAAATTTTTGGAATTCCCTGCTAATTCTATTAGATGCCAATCTGGATGAAAATTTGCAAAAGCAAATCGAACAGACTGTCCAAGAAATTCCGGGTGTCACCGATGTGAAGGATTTAAAAATTCGTCAGGCAGGTCCTTTTCGAATGGTTGAATTAAAATTTACCACCAATCCTTCGATTTCTATTTATCAGGCCCACGCCGTGGCTGATGAAATTGAACACAAAATTCATCAGCACTATTCAACGGTTGAATCAGTATTGGTTCATGCCGAGCCATCCCGGAAAGCTACCTTGCGCGCGGTTTTTCCCGTAACTGAAATAAATGGAATAGAATCAAAAGTCTATGGTCATTTTGGTAGGGCTCCTTATTTTGCCATTGTCAATATTCAGGAAAATCAGATCGAAATTGAAGATTTTTATTTAAATGAATTTTTAGATCGCGAGAAGCATATTGGGCTGCATGTGGTAAAAGTGCTTGTTAATTATGATCTGGACATGTTATTTACTAATCGACTTGGTGAAATTTCTTTTTCTTTGTTAAGAGAAAATTTTATCGATATTTATCAAATTGAAACCGATGATTTAACCATCCATCATGTTATCCAATTGTACTTGCACAATAAACTTCACCGAATTACCGTAGCAACCCATTCGGTGGACGAATCATTGTCGGAAAATGATTAAGTTGGGGTGACATAAAAAAACGGGTGATTCTATTTGTGTCTGTCCGCAAAAGCCTCCAGTACTGTCATTGCGAAGAGCGTTTTTTGTGCCGAAGCAATCTCCGCTGTTATTCAAGAGGATTGTGCGAGCCTAAAAACCAGGCTTCGGCAAAAAACGCCTCGCAATGACAGGCCTTGGTATCTTTGGACAGACACTAATCAAATGCCCTACTTGTTTTCCACACTTCCCAGACTTTACCAACCAGGTCTGGTCCTGGTTTTAAGGTCTTTTTACCTGGCTTCCAGCCGGAAGGCGTTGCTTCAGTGCCTTTGCTATTACGCACCAGTTGAAATGCCTGAATTTGTCGTAATGTCTCGTTGACATTCCTTCCCACAGGGGGAGTCAGCACTTCAAATGCCTGAACGACTCCATCGGGATCTATTAAAAAGCGCCCTCGTGTTTCAACGCCGGCGTTTTCATCATAAATACCGTACACCGTCCCAACCTTGCCGCCGGCATCAGATAGCATGGGGAAGGGAATACCTCCGGCTACCATTTTTGATAACTCATTATCGTTCCACATTTTATGAACAAATACACTATCGATACTCATGGATAATACTTCAACCCCCAGTTTTTGGAATTCCGGAAATTTCTCAGCAACTGCCGAGACCTCCGTCGCTCAGACAAAGGTAAAATCACCAGGGTAAAAACACAAGCTGACCCATTTGCCAAGATAATCGGATAATTTAATGTTGACAAATTTGCCTTTAAAATAAGCCGGAGCCACAAAATCGGGCGCCTTTTGTCCAACTTTAATCATACTAGCCTCCTTTTTGATGATGGTTTGTTCAGTTTCTTTTTTCTCTGCTGCCGGTTCGCCGACAGGTCCGCCAGTTGGTCGGGCACAACCAACTTTCATTTCTTCTTCCATAGGCACTTCTCCTATGTTGTGGGTTACAAAGATATATGAATTAAAAAGAATATATTGGCTGTATTGCTTGAAAACTAATAAAAGGTTTCCAATTCAGGATGTTTCCGGGCTTTTTCAATAATTGGACCTCTGACAATAAATGAAAGTCCAAGATTACTGCCGCGGACTGAAAGTAAATGTGATCCTTTCACGATACCGAATTTTTCTAATGTCACGACTGGAACGCTGATTTTTTGATTTCCAATTTTAAGCCAGCAATAGTCCTTTTGATTAAATACAATCAATTCACCTTCAGGAATCGTGTGTTTCTTTAATTCAGGATAGACTTGAAATACCCTGGAAATTGGTGAATTTTTGAACATTTCGTACCGTGATAAAACGAATCCACCGGACGTTTTGCTCGCTGTCATCAGGATGGCGATTTCGTTTTGTATAAATCGATATTCGAACCAGGCTTCCGGCGGAATGATAATTTCACCGCGCTCATTAACGATGGACCAGGCAAAAGCGTTTTTACCACCTTTTACAAGTTGCGGCATCGTTGAGAACTCCAGGCTTTTCGTATGTTGAAATTAACAGAGAGAGCTTTGAGATAGAATATGAAATAGTCGTCAGGTCACGAAGAAGCTCAATTAACTTATATCAAATTTAATTGTTTTTGTCAAGTATTTTTTTAAAAAAATAAACCTTCAAGGTTTTAAAAACCTTGAAGGTTTAAAAGTTAATGACTCTTTTTTGCGCTTAATTGGAAGCTTTTGAAGATTGAAACCAGAAGAAGCCCGATACCCAGCGTCACCACAATCGTTGCACCCGTGGGAAAATCGAGACTATAGGAAAAGTACGCGCCAATAATACTGACGACCAATCCAGTAATCCACCCGATGATCAAACGATTAAAAAAGGATGTGCCCAGGAGTGAGCCAATAACTGCCGGCACGACTAAAAATCCGAATACCAGTAAAACCCCGGCCACATGCACGGCAATGGTTACCAGAATTCCCATCAAAGCATAAAAGATGAATTCCCATAATACCGCGTTTTTCATCTCACCATTTTTATGCCGTCCTGATTGGTTGAGTGCCAGTAACCGTTTATGAATCAGCGCATAAATTCCACCCAAAATGGCATACGCCAATAAATAACGCCCAACTTCACCCCAGTTTGTCCAGAGCAAATGGCCCACCATTAATTCTTTGACATGTTCTGATCCATGGGCCAGGCGATCACCGAGCAAAAGAATGGCCGCGGCGCCGGTGGCATACAAAATTCCAATAAATGCTTCCTGAGGCACAAACCGACTCAATTTCCGGGTTCCAGCCAGTAAAAAAGCAGCCAGAAAGGTTACACTCAATGAAATCAGAAATGTCCAGCCGCTGGAGAGTTCCAACCCCCAAAAGATACTCAGAGATGCTCCCAGGGCGGCGATTTGCGCCAACGCGATATCAATAAAAATGACTTCGCGCATAATGACATGAATACCAACATAACCACATATCCCAACCAGGATAAAACACATCGCGATGGCCGGCGCCATGAATTGAAGAATATCTAACATCGGAAATTTTCCTCCAGTTATTTGGTTAAATAAGCCGTGACAATTTTATTTACCATGGATTCAATCCAGGAAAAATAATCGTTCGAATCGTTATCTGCCTGTACTTCGCCCGGAAGAATCAGGAGTTCTGCATTCGTTGCATGCGCGACTTCAAGCGCTTTCGATGGTTCTTTCCAGGATGAAATAATAACCACTTTGATTTTTTTCGCCTGCATTAATTCAATGGTCTCTTTTTTATGTTTAGGTGTTGGCGGAATGCCGGGACGGGGCTCAATATACGTTACGGGTATGAGATTCATCCAGTTTAACAAATAGCTCCAATGGGGATGATAACAAACGACTTCACGACCTTTGACCGGCGCAAATTTTTGTTCATATTCGGTTATTTTTTGCTCTAATTTATGTTTAAATGTTTCATAATTTTGTTGATAGGCGTTTTGATTGGCCGGATCAAGTGCAGAAAACTTTTGATTCATTAAATCCGCCACTAACAAGGCGTTACGCGGATCCAATAAATAGTGGGGATTTCCCGACGGATGAACGTCCCCCATACTACGATCAACTTCACCTTTTGGCTTTTCCAGAATACTATTACTTTGCAGCGCGATGGACGCATTTAAATTACCTTTTCCGCCAACAATGATTTGATTATTTCGCGAACCCTGAATTAAAAGCGGTAACCAGCCAATTTCAAGTTCAAGACCTGAATAAATTAATAAATCAGCTTTATTTAGTTTAAGCATATAACTGGGTTTGGCTTCCAGATAGTGGGCATCCTGACTGCCTTTGGTGATGCTGGAAATTTGAATCAGATTACCCCCAACATTCTCAGCAATTGAAGCCAGACTGGGCAAAGTCGCGACAACATTTAATTTTTTGGCGCTGAGATTCGCGGTAAAAGCGAAACACATCAGCGCACTTAGCAAGAGAATAAATCGTTTTGTTTTCATGAATACTCCTTGTAATGAAATTTGTGACTGTACACTTTAAACCCTCACCCCAACCCTCTCCCAAAGGGAGATGGCGTAGTCATTCCCTCTCTCCTTTGGGGAGAGGGTCAGGGTGAGAGATTCGATTTTGCTTTAGCATAAAGTGTACGGTCGTGCATGAATGAATTAATACTTATGTGCCGGGTGCGAACCCATTGTGATATTGACCTGAAAAATAACCTGATGTTCCGTTTGTTCACCCAGCGTTGTCCAATTATATTGAAGGCGATAGGCCCCAAATTCAGTCGGGACATAAGCCAATGCAACACTCGCCCGTTTCCCGGTTAAAGCCTGATTGCGGTCGTAGCTCAAATTATATGGTTCGGTAAAAATGTTATGTAATTCCGGTGAGCGCTCAAACCAGTCGAACCGCCCCTGAATCCACCAGGTTAAATTAAATTGTCGCATCGCCTGGATAAAAAAGCCATGTAACTGACCTGTCGCTTTTCCATCGAGACTGAGATTTGTATGAACATATTCCCCCTGCAATACCAGTGAACGATAACGACCATATTTCAGCGGCTTCCACTTCAGATAAAAATCGACGCCCCAGGTTTGCGAAAAGGCGTTATTGGTATTTGGCAAAAGAGGTCCGTTAAATGCTGTTGAATAATTCAGCCCCTTTTTACCTGTTAAAAATGAACCGCCCAGCCGGGTTGAAATTTCATCCGTCACATCCCATAAATTATCCAGATGAAAAAGATAGGCCAAATCGCTCTGTTTTTCACTTTGAAATAAGTATCGATTGTCACCATTGAGGACTCCGACGGTGAGATCCGAATACCAATTCAGCGGAATAAGATAGGATGCCTCCAGACCAACTTCACATAAATCGCTGCCAAAGACCTGATTCAGGATCATCGGTGCCTCTGCAAAAGCGAAATGATGCAGATGATAGAGATTATGCCGGCCAAAAGTATTCAACATCTTACCGCCCCGGAGAATAACCGGAATGGGCATTTGGAGAGTGGTGAAATAGGCTTCCTCAACATCGACTTTTTTATCTTCGGTTGTGGAAAAAACAACTTTGGATTGCAAATAAACATCGACATTTGAAGTCATTTCCAATGAGATTTCCTGATAATGCAGTCCCGGTTTAAGGCCAATTTCATTCCAGAGAGGTTGACTGGTGCTCGAACCCATGCCGGCAAACAGGCCATTAACACTGAGCGCGGGATTAAAGGCGCGACTGATTCCTGTTGCTGCGGCGTCCTGTGAATTGACAGGAGAGAATAAAATGGCTAATAGCAACCAACTTATTCCCAGGATCATAAAATTTCTCATAAGAGATTTCCCTTGTTTTAATTGTTTTAAAAATGATTTCGGTTAAGGATTTTCTAATTTTTAAGCTAAAGCTGAATAGAAAAGAAATAACACAAATATAACAATTTTTATCATTTTTTTAAGATGACAGGTTAAAAAATTTGTGTATTCGAAAATGGCAATGATTTCTTGCGTTGGTAATTGTCTCGTCACGATTATAAACCAGGAAATCATAACAAACAGATTGAAATCAAAACAATAAAACCATTTTGCATTAATAATTATATAACCTGAATAATTTATAGCCACGAAGGCACAAAGAAGGCTAAAAGGTTTATAAAAGATAATCCAGAATTTATTGTTTTCCTGGGGCCTTGGTGGCGAAAATTTTAAATAATCCAGGATAGCGACAATAGGGCAAATGGTGCAAAAATGTCGTTAATATCCAACTTTTAAGTGAATTGTTAGCTTGTTTGATGGAATTTATTTTTATGAAATTGATGGAGGCGCCCTGGTCGTTGTTGAGTGAGAATGGTGAGTGGCAGGAATCTTTTCATCAATAAATGATACGGAGAATTCGGCTTTAATGACATCCGGAAAATAATAGGAAAGTGTATTGGTAATATATTGTGTCTGTGAAATTTGGCATAATTGACAGTCAGGATCCGGTTGAAGAAAATGAGCGGGATCATCCAGCAATGGGATAAAAAGGGTCAGGATTAGACTCAGGCAAAGAATAAAATTCAGGATGTGGTTGCCTTTTTTCATCGGTAGCTTTTTTACCTGTCAATCGTCGATTGAATTTGGAGATATCATTAACTGAAATTTCATAATTTACAGAATATACATAATTAAGGCCAGAAAGTCAATAATATTTTAATGCTTGATCGCGTCTGTTAAATATTGTTGGGCAAATTAGCAATTTGCCCAACAAATTTGCGTTAGGCGCTCAGGCAGCTAAAATCGTATATTTTGTTGACGATTTTTATGGAATCACCCTGCGGGAGGTTTTTTAATTTAGCGTCAACCACCAATCTGATCACCCAACCTCCCGCAGGGGAATTGCTCGCCTCCGCCAAAGGCGAAACGCCAGGAATCGTTATAAATTTACGCCATATCGAAAATCCAGCCCAATCGGCGCAATCCGGACGCGTTTACTGGTAGGGAAATAAGCAATCCAGAGACGGGAATTGAGGTTATGACGTTCATTAAAATCATGACGAACTCCCGGAACCAATTTAATAAGCGGCAATACCCGGCGTTTGTCTGGATCCGGCGGACTTACTAATAAAGTAAACTCACCGCCGAGGTTCGGCCGCCATTTTTGGCCTTCCCAGTAATAATTATAGCCCGTATTTATTCCAAATGGAAAGCCTTTTTCAGGAATGGAAAGAAAAGTCGCCTGAATGGCATGATTGTCATTAAAAAAATAGGAATAACCAATACTAAACAGAATATGCCCGCTTAAAGTGATAGAAAAATTGATTTGATGCGTTTTGTTTTCAGCAGCATTCAAATTCAGTGTAACGAATTGAAAAAATAAAAAATAGATGCAGACCATCAATACATATTTTTTCATTGCACTATTCTCCTTGATTTGAAAATTTTGGATTGTCGGGAAAAAATAACGCCGCACCACAGATTAACACCGGGATGGGAATCAAAGCAAACATTAAAATCCGGCCAAAAATGTCCATATTTCGCCAACTCCGAAAGAAAATGGTCAATGCCACCGCTACCAATATCAGCAAAGTCCCCGCTGGCCGGGGATATTTTCCCGCCAGCAACAGAAAAATAAAAACGATCACGAATGGAATTGATTCCATAACCGTTCCCAGACTGATTCCATGTGAAAGCAGAATGAAAAGAAAAAAGATACCGACAATGGTGAAACCAATAAATCTGGCGCCGGTAATAGTACCGTAAGTCATCAGAAAACTGGTGAAAAGTTTTATCAACAACGGGACAATTAATAACATATACCACAGATTGGTCGGATTTTCTCCCTTTTTGATAACTTGAATAAAAATAAAGATAAGCGTCAAAATAACAAAGACATAGAAAGCAATATGACTGGAGAGATTTCCTATGGCATCCTGCCGCTCATCCGCCTTGTTAAAAGGAATTAAACCGCGCAAGAGCAGCAGCAAATTATGACGCAGCCCTTTACCGGCACCATATTTTTGGATTAATCCTAAGGTCATTTTAAAAATTAATGGCACAATTAACAGGACCGTAAAGGTCAGTATTTCGATTTGTCCATTGATAATTAATTCACGGATAATGATAAAAAGCAGCAAAAGGGTATATGTTAAATATGCAAAATGACTGGAGTGATGACCAATTTGAATCTGGCGTTCGTCCAACGCCTTTTTAATAAGGAATTCACGCATTAAGGGAATTCCAATCGTGATAAAGGCAAGTGCAACCAGCCAGGGAAATGGTAATCCCCGTCCGATCATGACTAAAAGGACGAGCAACAAAAACCATAGACTTTTTAAAACCGGGTGCGCTTTTTTCAGAAAAAGTAAAATTTTTTTTGAATTATTGGCATAAAATGACATAATTCCTCCGTTATAAGATGATTTAAATTTCAATCATTTTCATCAAGCGTAAAAATGGTCTCGACCGGTGTGCCGAAGATTCGGGCTAATTTCAATGCCAGTTTAACCGAAGGATTAAAATCGCCTTTTTCGATGGCAATAATTGTTTGACGAGTAACACCGGCTTTCTCCGCCAGTTCCTGCTGTGTCATCTCCTGTGTCATAAATCGAAAATAGCGTATTTTGTTTTGCATAGTTCCCAAGTGTTAAATGTTATTTTATGAAGCGTCATACGTCATGCGTGATGATACATGCGTTCTCTATTTAAATTTATAGTTAAAGAAACGTACAAATTGTTTATTGGATAAATGTAATTAATTATTTACAAAAAGTCAAGTATTATTTTAAAAAATTTTCGATTATTGAGGATCATGATACGCAATAGTGTCTATCCGAAATTGTAGGACAAATTGTTAATTTGTCCAAATCAAATGCCGGATACAAGCTCGATACCTGGCAAATTGGCAATTTGCCCTACGAAATTACCTCATCGCCCAAAAAGCTTCTCTCAATGATATTTTGAGAGGCTGTTGCGGACGGTTGAAGTTATAGTATTATAAAGATTTAACTTGAAATTGATAACGATTTTATATATCATTCACTATTATTGATGCTGAAAAAGGAGAAAAAAATGTCCCGATTAATTTTTTATCTATTCTGGCTATTCGGCATCACGAATTATCTCACCGCGTCAAATCCCAAAATACTGATAATACAGGATGAAAAGCCCCAAATGGAAATTCTGGCAAAATTTTTCACCGAAAACGGTGTCCCTAATATCGAAATGGTTGATCAGAAACAACTCCCCGAAAAATTTTCTCTCTATGAAATTGTCATTGTCTATATCCATCAGAAATTGGAAGTAGAAACGGAACTGAAAATTATCGAATACGCGCGAAATGGGGGGCGGCTGATACTTTTGCATCATTCAATTAGTAGCGGAAAGGCCAAAAACGAGCACTATTTTTCATTTCTGGGAATTCAACTAGATAATCCCAAAGGTGCCAAAAATCCTGTAATGCCGGGTGGTGATTATGGTTATGCCGATCCGATTACATATAAGCTGGTGAATTTGAATCCCAATCACTCTATCACCAGTCATGGAATCAACTGGCCGGAAAGTGTTTTATATATTTCTTCGGATGGTCCCGCAATTGAGATGGAATATCCAGGCATAACACTGGATAGTGCCGAGGTTTACCTGAATCATAAATTTACTGACGGGGGTGAAAAAACAGTTTTGTGTGGTTTCAAGTTTCTGGATCAACGGACTGGCAAGGAATTCATGCCGGATCGGCTTGCCTGGATAAAAGAACAGGGAAGAGGGCATATCCTTTTTTTTCAACCTGGTCATTCGGCAAAAGAATTTGAAAATCCGCTGATTACCCAATTTATTTTAAACGCGGTCAAGTGGAAGCCGTGATTTAGCTGCGTTATACAAGAATCTTAAAGCGTTACTTTAAAAAAATACAGGCACTTAATGAGTATTTGAACTGATTTATAAATGACATGGCCACTTTATTTGATCCATAAGGAACCTGAATGAAACCACAAATCTTTGCTATATTAACCGCGATAGCCTGGGGTGTCGGCGGCTATTTTAAGAAAAAAGGATTGCATCTGGGAAATCTGGCGCCACAGATGGGAATTACTATCCGAACTTTCGTGGCGCTGATTCTACTGGGGTTTGTCAGTTTTCCCGATTGGCAGAGCGTTTCTCATGCCGGACCCAAAGCTTTACTTTACATGATTATCGGCGGCGGCATTGTCGCTGGCGCGGTGGGGATAACTCTATTCATCTCCGGGTTCAGGGACACGGGCTGCAGGGCGATATTGGCCTGTTCAATGAGCTGGCGGTGCCAGGACGGCGATAGCGCCCCGACAAAATAACCGTGTTCCACCACCTGACCGAGCACCTGTTTGGAATTATTTCCCTGGTCAAAGACCAGCGTAAGCCGGTCTAACGTGCCTGCCAGGCGTTTGAGACGCTGCATAATTTTTTTAAAATGGATGGCGAAGCGCGTTTTATCGGCTTCATTGCCGGGATAAACCGGGTGGAACAGGGGCCGCCCATCCTGCCGGGTGACGACCAGCATTAAACCCAATTGCCGCAGGTCGTGCCGTTTTGGTTTATTATGTCCCCGTTGCGCCAGGGGGCAGTGGGAATTGGTCGAATCAATATCGGAGAAAAAATTAGTCGTCTCATAAAATAAAATATTTTTTATAAAAGCGATATTGGATTAATTAGTGTCTGTCCACAAATGCCGCCGGTACTGTCATTGCGAGGAGCGTTTTTTGTGACGAAGCAATCTCCGTCATTATACAAGGGGATTGCTTCGGCAAAGAACGCCTCGCAATGACAGGTTTTGGTATTTTCGGACAGACTCTACTTAAGCAGCGTCATCTGTTTCACCATCTGTCCACCATCTGCCTGCAAACGATAAAAATAGATGCCACTTTGGACCATTTCACCCTGATTATTGCGCCCATCCCACTGGATTTGATATTCACCGGGTAACTGATTTTCCATTGAATAATGACGAATTTCCTGTCCCAGGGTGTTGAAAATGGTTAATTGGGGACTGGCCGTCGTTGTTAATTGATATTGGAAAATGGTGCTGCTATTAAAGGGATTGGGATAATTTTGCTGTAAAGTGAAGTTTTCCGGTACCTGGAGCGGAATTTTATCCAGCACAGCCGAGGTTCCACTAAAATTAACCAGCATTAAAACAAGTTGAAAATAGGACTGATTTAAAGAGTTGTTATAATCGGACTCCTCGCAAATAAAATAAGTCATATAGCCAATATGATCTTTCCAGAGGAGGTGGGAATACCAGACATAATAGGTCGTGCCGCTGCGATATTTGTAGCAAAAATTCACGCCAGCAATGCCATTATAAAAAGTTTCGGATTTGTTAATCAATTCAGTATAAGAACTACCACCGACGGATTTGGCTGCTGCAATAAAATTGTTCTTGTATTCGGCCAATGAATTCACCGGTTCCGACATCCAAACGCCATAGAGTGCCGGAAAATATTGAAAGACATCATCGATTGGGCGATAATTCAGGGTCGTCAGGCGGGTGGTTCCGCTGGAATCGACTTCCTCCTCGTAATAATATTTGCTCAGGAGCGACCAGGTGAAACGATTATTGGCCTCTTTGATGGATGTCAAAAAGGGAAGACTGGCCGGCATGAGGCAGACGCCGGTCGCTTCAATTTGTGATGGTTTTGGGGCAATCCGTTGCTCCATTTGTTGAAATTCTGCGGTAATATCCTGAATTTGAACAACAAAATTATCGCCGGCCCACAGGATTGAACCGGAGATGAGCATGAAAAGGATACAACATTTAAGCATAAGGTACCTCCAACGATAAAAGTTAAAAAAAATTGGGTGATTTATTAATAAACCCCTGCTGCGCGACATGCAAAACCAATCTGGAGGGATTTTTTTTATTTTATCTCTTTTAATTGAATTGCCACGAGTTTCAACTCGTGGATTAATGGAATTTCCCCCCTTTTAATTCGGGATTTAAATCCCGATGATTTTTTTGGGGCAGAAATTCATTAACCACGCGCTAAAGCGCCTGGCAATTCAATTTCAAAATTTAAACTGTTGAATAAATCCTTTTCATTTTATCAATTTCCTTCTTCATTTCTTCCCTTAATTCTGGCGGTGCGAGCACTTCGACTTCCGCGCCATATTGCAAAATCCAGCGTTTCACTTCAGAAAGCCCCGCGACTTCCAGTTCCATGAGCAAAGAGCCATCAGCCAAAGGTGTTAATTTTTGGGTGGGATGCCACTGTTTTTCCCGAATCCATCGCGCCTGATAAGCAGAAAATTTTAACTGGATGACATAAGGTTGGCCCTCACGAATAATCCGAAAGCTTTTGCCCAGATATTTTTGCAGATCAAAATCTGGTGGGCGCTCAAAATAGTCATCGGTTAATGAAATTTCCTGGATTCGGTTCAATGAAAATGTCCGAATATCTTTTCGGGTATGGCAGTACCCAATGAGATACCAGGAGCCACTTTGATTCAGAATATGATACGGCGCTACCTGACGTTCACTGATGATATCACGATGCATTGAATGATAACGAATGATAACTTCCACCTCCTGGTGGATGGCTTCTTCCAGTTTTAAATAATTTGCCTGATCGATTGGTGCGGCAGGCATTTGCTGAAAATCAAAATAATTGGCGAATTTTTCGTTGGTTACTTCTTCGCTGACAAATGATAAAATTTTATCCACCGCCCCCTTGACCTGATGATAATAGGGCGTATTTTCATATTGTTTTAATATTTTTTCCGCGACCTGAAAATATAAAACTTCATTGCCCTTCAGAATCATCCCCGGAAAAACAATGTTGGGATTCACATAATAATAGCCTCTTTTCTGATGGTCATAAGCAATCTCTGCCCCCATGAGCCGCATCTGTTCAATGTCCCGGCGGATGGTTCGGGGATCGACATCCAGTGAATTGGCGAGTTTTTGATTATCCGGATAAGTTTTATTCCGTAATTGTTCATCAATGCGAATGAGCCGTTCAATTTGAAAATAGGATTTTTTCATTTTAATCTTTCAAAATTAAAGATAGGTTTTCCAAATCAGATCAGTCATTTACAGGATACAATATTTTTGTATCCACTCAATAAAACATGGTCGTACACCCTTTCAAAGGTTTTAAACCTTTGAAAGGGTAGATTTTACCATCCTTTATTGAAGGGATACATATTTTTGTTATAATATACAAACAGATGTAGGACACAGTCTGTCCTGGATAAAAAAAAATAAAAAAATTTTCGGTGGTGTTTAACCTGATGATAACGATTCAGTTCGAAAAGAAAAAATTTGATACAATTTGGCGTAGGATAAAGTTGTTAAATTTTACAGTTAATATCAATGAAAACTTATATGAACTTCGATTTTCAAATAGAAATTTTTGTTATTGGGAGGTATTGTGAACTCAATATATTAAGGAATACTTTTTGCAAAATTGTAAGGACGAAAGTATAATTTTGCTACTTAATAGTGTCTGTCCGAAAATACCCAATTTTGTCATTGCGAGGCGTTTTTTGCCGAAGCAATCCCCTCATAAAACGGCTGAGATTGCTTCGTCGCCAAAAACGCTCCTCGCAATGACCGTACCGGCGGCTTTAATTTATTGTTATCATGCAATGCAATCATCTATGAATCTTTTTTACCTGAATAAGGCGTATTTTTTGTAATCGATTGTAACGAATCAAGTTCAAGGTTCAAAGGTTCCCGGTTCAGAGTTCCTCAGTATTCGTTGGTCTGCTTTTAAATTTAAGATATTTTTTTCTGACATATCGAACAGATAAAAGCGAAGGATTTCAAACCGCGAACCCTGAACCACCCAACCTAAGCCATTACAAGTCAGATGAATCATTGAAAGCAATAAATAATCTTTTCAGACAAGTCACACCAAACTTCGCCTCACCTCCCAAAAACTTAAAATTTCCATTGAATTTCCCGTCTATATTTCGTATTTTTTCTCTGAATTTTTCATTGCGTCAAAATGAATCTGAAAGAAGCGGTCAGAAAAACCAAAAAATAACCGCTGAATACAGGAGTAAATTAAATAAATGAATGCGAGACATCATGAATGTCTACTATTTAACCGATCAGGAACAATTGCAGACGTACATTTTAGAAGGCCTGAAACGGGCGACGAAGCGATTTTACGTCTTCAAAAAATGGGATTTTATTGAGCTGATTCTGGAATCCCAGCTTTTTGATGCATCCATATCCGGGGAGAGCAGTCTGGAGCGGCTGCGGGTTATTGTTCTGAATGTCGATGAGGATATGCTGGTACAAGCGCCGATTCCACAGGCATCCGTTTCCGCGGGAATCAGCAGCGAGGGATTGAATTTATTGCAAATGAATTCTTTCTATCTTGAAACCGATCTCAGTCCAGCGCGAATTGTGAAAGTCAAGGATGCTTACGGCAATAATATCGCCAAATATAAAATTAAGGGGAAGAAGTACAGTCCCCTCTGGCAGTTTTTGAGAAATGCGCGAAAATACTGGCACTATTTCACATTGGCCACGACTGCCGGTATTGGGAAATTTTTAATTCCCCTGATTTTTCCGTGGATTTTACGAATTATTATGGATGACGTTATTTCAAATTCTGCTTTGAGCCTGGCTACGAAAAGCACCCGGATACTTCATCTGGTGCTGTTGGCGATTGGGGCCAATATTATCTGGATGGGGGCAACCTATATTCGCGGCGTTTTTACAGCAATTGCCGGGAACGGGATGATTCGGGATTTGCGCGTGGCTTTATTTAATCATGTTCAGCGGCTTTCGCACCAGTTTTTCGTGAAACGCCAAACCGGCGCCATTGTCTCGCGGCTGGTGAATGATATCGCCCAGGCACAAAATTTCGTTGGTGCTGCACTGACAAATGTCTGGATGGATGGCATTTTGCTCATTGTGCTGTTGATTATCTTATTGCAAATTCATTTGACGCTGACACTATTTGCGCTCGCACTCATGCCCATCTTTCTCTTTTCGTTGCGACTGGTGGGCCGGCGCATTCGACTGGCGAGTCGTGAAGTGCAGCAACGTGTCGAAGTTCTCTCCGGGGGATTGCAGGAAAAGATTGCCGGCGTCACCATCGTCAAAGGTTTTACGCGTGAAAACGAGGAATTGCACGCCTTTACGTCGCAGGCGAATAAATTATATAGTAAAGTTGTGCGCGCTTTGCAGTATGGGACGGTCAATGAGATGCTGGTAGGCCTGGTGGTGCTTTCGACGCCGGCTCTAGTGACCTGGTATGGCGCGAATCAAATTATCCAGAACCGCCTGACCATTGGTGAATTGACACAATTTTTGTTATATCTCAATATGTTTTATGGCCCGATTCAACGTTTGTCGGACCTGAATGTGGTGCTGGCCAATTCACTGGCGGCAATTGAGCGAATTTTTGAGTATTTTGAGATTCAGCCGCATGTGGTGGAATCACCCAATGCAAGGTTCGTAAAAAAGGCCAACGGTCATATTCAATTTGAAAATGTCTGTTTTGAATACGAACCGGGTATTCCGGTCATTAAAAATGTAACTTTTGAAATTCAGCCCGGTGAGAAAGTGGCTTTTGTGGGTCCCAGTGGTTCGGGCAAATCGACATTGGCCAATCTGGTGCCCCGGTTTTATGATCCGCAGTCGGGCGTCATCCGGCTCGATGGAATTGATCTCAAAGAAATCAAGCTTCAGAGTCTGCGGGAGAATATTGGTATTGTGAATCAGGATACGATTTTCTTTTCCGGTACCGTGCGGGAAAATTTGCTGCTGGCGAATCTCAATGCCTTACCGGCTGAAATTGACCAGGCGCTCAAGGCAGCGAACGCAACTGAATTTGTCGAAGCGCTTGGCGAAGGGCTCTGGACGGAGTTAGGAGAGCGCGGGGTGATGCTTTCCGGCGGGCAAAAACAACGGCTGGCCATTGCACGAGCATTTTTAAAGAATCCCAAAATTCTGATTCTCGATGAAGCCACCTCGGCCCTGGATTCGCGCTCGGAACATCTCATTCAGGAGGCGCTGGATGAGCTGCTGAAAGGTCGGACATCGATTATCATTGCTCATCGCCTTTCAACGGTAATTAATGCCGATAAAATTGTTGTGCTTGATCGGGGACAAATTGTGGAAATTGGGACCCATTCACAGCTTTTGGAGCAGGGGGGATTGTATTCGCAGCTTTATCATGAACAATTTTTTCATGTGGCGATTGGGGGAGAAAATTCGTGAATTTCAATAGCGAATCCCCGCAATGAATCAGAGCGAAAACGGAAGCACTTTTTTTAATAAATTTTGAGTGAAGCGTAAAACGTGATGCGTGATACGTAATTCGCTTTTCCAGGTTTTATTAAAGAATTTCAATTTACGTTTCACGCATTCCGTATTACGCCGGACTGCTTATCAGTTTGCAAAAAGATAAATTTTTATCTATTTTAAATTATAGAGGTTTTTCATGTTCATTTCAAAAATCTTTCATTTCTTACCTGATTTCTCAAAACATCATCGCTATCTGTTTTTAATAATTATTTGCTCAATTTTCATATTCAATCCACTATTTTCTCAAGTTACTGGATTGACTGACGATTTTAATGATAATCTGTTAACTGGCTGGGTTGAAGGACCACCAGTTTTCAGGCTTTCTGAACAGGAAGGAACGTTAAAAATTGTTTTTGACCGTACGGCGACAGATTATGAATGGGAAAATTTTAATTTTTCGCCGCCGCAAATGGATATTGCCTCGGCGCCATATCTTCAGTTGGAAGCGAAATCGACAATGCACACAATTTTGGCGGTTAAACCAGTTTACTCCAATGGAAACAGTGACTGGCTCGAGGCGGAGTTGCCGGCGGATAATGCCTGGCATAAATATACCTTTCAAATGGCCACATTTGCGAATGGATTGTTGGATCGGATTTATTTCTATTTCGATGGCGGTTCTAAAGAGCCGGCAAATGGCGTGGTCTATTTTGATAATCTGCGGATTGGTGATCAGGTGGAAACCGAAATTGATCTCACGCTTTTCAATCAGGCTATTCTGGATGCGAAGGCGCTTTATCAAAATTCCAGCGAGGGTGGGGAAGAAGGTGAATTTCCGCAAGGCAGTAAAGCTGCGCTTCAATCGGCTATTGATCAGGCTGAACGCTCTCTGAATCCACCGCCAACCAATCAGAAGGCAATTGATCTCGCCCTGGAAGCGCTTTATGACGCCTGTACAGCTTTTGAAATTCAGGCGCATGTCAAAAAAATGCCCCTGGTCGATAGTCTGGCGACGAAAGAGACGCGAAATCTCTTTTCAAATTTATTGTATTTAGGTCAAAATTATCTGTTGTTTGGGCATCAGGATGATCTGGCTTATGGTGTCGGTTGGAAAGATGAAGAAGGCCGTTCCGATGTGAAATCGGTTTGTGGCGCGTATCCGGCGGTTTATGGCTGGGACATTGGCGAAATCGAGCTCAGACGTCCCCGAAGTCTGGGAAAACTCAGTTTTGAGGGGATACGTCACTGGATTCGGACTGGTTATTCACGTGGTGGTATCATCACCATTACCTGGCATGCCACGAACCCCGTAAGTGGGGGCAATTATCTGGATTTGACACCCGCCGTGCCTTCGATTTTGCCCGGTGGTTCACTTCACGAAAAATATAAAGTCCAACTGGATCGCCTGGCTTTCTTTCTCAAAAGTCTGCGGGCAGAAACCGGTGAGGCCATTCCCATTATTTTTCGTCCTTTGCATGAGCATAATAAAGACAAGACCTTCTGGTGGTGTCAGGATGTGTGTACGATTGCCGAATATCAAACCTTGTGGCAGTTTATTGTCCATTATCTGCGGGATGTCAAGGGGTTGCATCACCTGCTTTATGCCTATTCGCCCTATACCCATAAGAATCTGAACCACTATCTGGAGCGCTATCCGGGCGATGATTATGTGGATATGTTGGGTCTGGATGATTATGAGGCTTTTTACGGACAAAATCACAACCGGGCTTTAGAAATGCTGCGGGATATTGTCAGGTTAAGCACTGAGCGGAATAAAATTCCCGCGCTAACGGAGGTTGGTTTAAATTTAAATAACGCCACGTGTTGGACGACCATGTTAAAAGCGATTAAAAGTGATCCGATAGCGCAAAAAATTGCCTATATGTTAGTCTGGCGGAATGCCAGTGCTTCTCATTTCTTTGGACCTTATCCCGGCCATGGCACCGCGCCGGATTTCGTTAAATTTTATGATGATCCGTTTACCCTTTTTGAAATAAATCTCCCGAATGTTTATCAGACAGGGATGGATTCGGCGCCACCGGTTTTTACCCAATTGCCGGAGGTCAATTTTATCGCCACGGATACCACTTTCACCCTTAATGTGGAAACGAATGAAAATGCCTTTGTTCGCTATAGCCTTTTGGACGAAGCTTATGAAAAAATGCCTTTCGAATTTCAGGCCGGTCAGGGGACAACGAAGCATTCGACGACGCTAAGAGGCGATCAGGGAGGACATTACACCTATTATCTGCGCGCGATGGATGTGCCAGGCAATATCGCAACAACATCAACGACTATTTCATTTAAAATAGATACCATGCAAGCACCCATTCATTGGTATGATCTCGATTATAATACAAGCATGTGGAAAGAGGGTGCTGCGCCTGTTGGATTTGGAGTCGACACGCCAATAAAAACGCCGACGCTTCACCAGCAAACCTTGTATTTTCGACATATCTTTGACCTGACCGATGCACAATCCATTAATTATCTGGCAGCGATTGTCAAATATGATAATGGCGTAGTGCTCTATTTGGATGGGCAAGCGGCGGGACGACTGAATATGCCCGATGGCAAAGTGGATGATAAAACGCAATCAATCGATGGGAGCAATGGCCTCAAAGCGATTCGTTTTGAACAAAATGTGATTAATTTACTGCGAAATGGAAAAAATATTCTGGCGGTCGAGCTGCATCAACATGTAAACGATAGCTCCGATGCTTTTTTTGACTTGCGGTTTATCAGTACCAAACCCATTATTGAATATGGATCGACGTGGGAATATTTCGATGAAGGATTCGAGCCGCAGATTCAGACAAAAGGATCACTTGAAATTCGAGATGTAAATTATGAAAAGCCATTTTCATTTCAACTTTTTCAAAATTATCCCAATCCATTTAATTCACAAACCACGATTTCATATCAATTGAGCAAGCCTGAGTTTATCAACATTGCGATTTATAATCTGGCTGGTCAAAAAATTGTGAATCTAGTGAGTGAAGACCAGAAAGCTGGTCGTTATACGATTAAATGGGATGGCTTGAGTGACTCCGGTCAGCGAGTGGCGTCTGGTATCTATTTTTGTCGATTTATGAGTACTTCTTTCTCGGCGACAAAAAAGGTTGTTTTGCTCCAGTAGGTCGTTGTTTTAGACCGCAGATTTGACATATTCTTGACCCGTTGAAAATCTGTTCGATCCGTTAAATCCGAGTTCTATTTTGGTTGTGGCCTGGCTGTGTTATGAAGTTTTGATTCACTGCCGTGCACTTTTTTATAAATCGTCTTTAAACCAAACTTATGATCCTCACCCCAAGGGCTGAGCGTGTCCCACATCTTTTACTGGACACGAGGAGATGACGAATTCCCTTTCCCTATTTTGTTAGGGAAGAGGCCAGGGGATGGGTAAAAAAGGATGCTGACATAACAAAGAAATATTTTTTTAATTAAGTTTCATCGTGACCAAGAAAAAAATTTAAATTTGTTCTTATCAACGCCATTTTCTGACCGATCCCTCAAATCAGGAAAGGGGAGTGGCCACTTCCCCGTGTCCAGTACCCGGATGTGGGTCAAGATCAGCCCATAGGGAGAGGGCGTAGCTATTCCCTCTCCCCTTTGGGGCTGATTTTGACCCACATCTCATGACTGGACACGGGGAGAGGATGTCAAATAGGAATAGAGCGCCAAAAAGTGCCAAATTTCTGCCAGTTGCTCTTTTTAACTCATCCCCCCAACCCCCTTCTCTTGAGAAGAGAAGGGGGAGAAACCGGCTTTTCTCCCTCTCTTTTCAAGCGATGGGGCCAGGGGGTGAGTTCAAAAGGTGCCAGGTTTGCTCTAATTTCCCTCCATTTTTCCATCTCTCCGTATCCCGTAACGAAATGTGGATCAAGATTCGCCCATAGGGAGCGGGTTAGGGTAGGGGGTCAGATTTGGCGATATCAAAAAGTTTACGGTAACAAAATTTTTGGAAATTATATATTTGAGGAGCAGAAAAATGCAAAAAATGAAAAAAGCTTTACCGATTTTAACCAATTTGTTATTATTAATCCTGTTTTTATCACCAGTTTATAGTCAAACCGACAGCCTGAATCACTGGGAACCGGATATCCTGGCGTTTGAAAGTCAGGACAAAATCAATTTTCCGGATTCACTGGATGTTTTGTTTGTGGGAAGTTCCAGTATCCGGCTCTGGTCGACACTCAAAGATGACTTTAAGGCAGTCAAAGTATTGAATCGAGGCTTTGGCGGATCATGTATAGCCGATCTGGTACACTTTGCCCATCGGATCATCTTGCCGTATCGACCGAAAAAGATTGTCATCTACTCAGGAGATAATGATATCAATTCCGGAAAGACTCCGGAGCAGGTCTGCGATGATTTTAAAAATCTGGTCAAAATTATCCAGGATTCTTTGCCAACAACCCGGATTATCCTGATTGCTATCAAACCCAGTTTTTCGCGTTGGGAAAAAGTGGAATTGATGCGCCAGGCCAATAATTTGATGAAAGAGTTCATCGTAAATGACTCGCGTTTATCTTTTATTGACACATTCAGCCATACACTCGGTGCTGATGGCATGCCGAAGCCGGAATTGTTTCGGGAAGATGGGCTGCATTTAAACGATAATGGTTATCGGCTGTGGACAGAATTGGTGATGCCGTTTGTTGGTCGGAAATGATTGGGTAGGTTTCATTTAATTGATACTGGAGATGCGTTATACGTGAGGCGTGAAGCGTAAGACGTAACATAAAGTATACTGGTTATACTGGTTCGTTTACTGGTTACCAACCTCCAGATTTACTGGTTACCAACCTCCAGGTTGGTAACCCCATACTCGAAAAGCTCCAGCTTTTCGATAGAATTTAATGGCGTTTTTCTCATGAAACTGGAGATTTACTGGTTACCAACCTCCAGGTTGG
>DYKB01000002.1:234153-271162 GCA_020722815.1 Caldithrix sp.
CAACCTCCAGGTTGGTAACCCCATACTCGAAAAGCTCCAGCTTTTCGATAGAATTAAATGGCGTTTTTCTCATGAAACTGGAGATTCCTGAATAGGAAATCTCCAACCTCAAGCCTGGGAATCAGGTCGAATAGCCAGCGGCCAATAGCCAAAAGCCAATAGCCAAAAGCCAGACACCTCTTTCCTTTTCATGGCCAAATACTTTTAATCGATTGCACTTACTTTGATACCTGTAAAAACGGGAGGTTCTATGTTTAATAAACTTATCTGCTTGCTTCTGGTTGGATTATTCGCAAGTGTGCTGCATGCCCAGGTGACTGGCTATACGGAAGATTTTAATGATAATCTGCTGACCGGCTGGGAGGTTCCGGCCGATCAACCGTATACGTTTGAATTATCAGCAAGTGACGGGGTGATGAAAATTGTTTATCATCGGGTGGCGCAAAGCTGGGAGTGGGATAATTTTAATTTTATACCGCCGCAGCCAATTCTATCAGCGAATATGCCTTATATTGCGATAAAGGCGAAATCGGATATCAGTACTGAACTGACTTTTAAGCCCATTTATCCCGTTAATGAAAGTGACTGGCTTTCTGTCAATTTATTGTCTGATAATGCCTGGCACCAATATGTTGTCAAATTGGAGAAAGCCAATTCCGGGCCGATTAGCCGAATTTATTTTTATCTGGATGGCGGTTTGGCAACCACTAAATCGGGTACAATTTACCTGGATGATTTGCAGATAGGTGATTCGGTAGACTATAAAACAACATTGAATTTTCTTGACCTGGAAATTGCCATCGATAAAGCGCAAACGCTGCATGATGCTTCAGTAGAAGGCACGGAAGAAGGTCAATTTGTAACAGGTTCAAAAGCGACGCTACAATTGGCGATTCAAACGGCACAAAATCTTCAAAACGCCCCCAATTTGACTCAATTGCAGCTAGATGAGGCTGTTTGGGAATTATATGATGCCTGCGTCCATTTTGAAACCCGGGCAAATGTGCGTTCGATTCCGGTTATCGACAAACTGGCAACCAAAGAGACCAAATATTTGTACGATAATTTAAATTTTCTCTCCACCCAAAATTTACTGTTCGGCATGCACGATGCAACTGGTTATGGTGTGGGCTGGACCGATGATGATGATCGCTCCGATGTGAAAGATGTGTGCGGCGATTATCCGGCGGTCTTTAGTTGGGATCTGGCAAGTGTTGCGCTGGGGAATAATTGGGAAAGTTACCGCTATCGAATGCGCGCTGCCTATAATCGGGGTGGTATGAATACGCTGTGCTGGCATCAAAATGACCCGTTGAATCGGAGCTTTTATGCAAAAGATATTAATAATGAAAAAATTGTTATTAAAATTTTACCTGGCGGTATTTATCATCAATTTTATAAAGATGAATTGAAACAAATTGCCCGGTTTATGCACAGCCTGCGTGGTGATCATGGGGAGTCGATTCCCGTGATTTTTCGACCCTATCACGAACATGATGGCGGCTGGTTCTGGTGGGGTACTGGTCACTGTACCATCGAGGAATATAACGCGCTCTGGCAATTTACGGTTCATTATTTACGCGATTCATTGAATGTGCATAATCTGCTGTACGCCATTTCGCCATCCTCTTTCAATACGGTCGATGATTATTACAAAATCTTTCCAGGCGATGCCTATCTGGATATCTACGGCATGGATTTTTATTTTGACCCCATAATTAATGAAAACGGCACGAAAAATTTCCTGAACCGGCTGCAAATTGTGGCTGAGCAGTCACGCGCACATGAGAAAGTCGCGGCACTCACCGAGGTAGGGCAGGAGGGTATTCCGACACCGGATTGGTTTACCCGGGTCTTGTTATCACCGCTGAAAAACGATCCGGTGGCAAAACGGGTGGTTTATGCGGCTGTTTGGCGGAATGCGAATACCATCCATCATTTTGCACCTTACCCTGGTGATCCAAGTGTGCCGGATTTTATTAAATTTTACAATGATCCGTATACACTTTTTGCGGCTGATCTGCCCAATGTCTATCGCCTGACCGATGCCGATTCGACCCCGCCTGTTTTAACTGGTTTCCCGGTCGCGCCATTCACCGCAGTGGATACCACAGTGGTAATTGAAATTGAAAGTGATGAACGTGCCTTTTTGCGCTATAGTCAGAACGATGAAACTTTTGATAAGATGCCTTTTGAATTTGAGCAGGGGCAGGGTGTTTTTCAGCATTCAACGAAGATTATTGGAAAGCAAAGTGAAAGTTATGTTTATTATATTCGCGCAAAGGATTTTTATGGCAATGAAACACCGGATGCCATACCTATTGCTTTTAAAATCGATACCACGCAGGCGCCGGTTTACTGGTATGATGTGAAGTATAATGACAGCGCCTGGAAGAATGGAAACGCCCAGTTCGGCTTTGGCAATGGAACCGCTGACAAAACGCCAATTAATAATGTCAACACCGCCTATTTTCGGCATGAGTTTATGCTTAACGCTGTTAACTCGATTACTTACCTGGCCGCGATTGTGAAATATGATAATGGGGCGGTCATCTATCTCAATGGCCAGGAAATCAGGCGGTTGAATATGCCGGAAGGTGAAATTAATTATGAAACGCCGGCCATTTCCGCCACAGGGGGCGTAAAAGCCATCAATTTTGGGACAGTAGAATTCGCACTCCTGCGCGAGGGACGAAATGTCCTGGCGGTTGAAATACACCAGGCGGCAAACGATGCGCATGATTTTGCCTTTGACCTGCGGCTATTAAATCCACAACCGATAATCGAATATGGATCAATCTGGCGTTTTTTTGATGCGGGTAATTCCCCTGAAAATCAGACCAAAGGCACAGGCATAAGTGCCCATTATCGCTATCAATTACCGAAAACCAATTTATTTCAAAATTTTCCCAATCCATTTAATGCAGAAACATTGATCAAATTCTATATTCCCGAAAAAATGGCTGTCCGGGTGGAAATTTTTAATCTGCTGGGTCAAAAAATCCGCTCATTGATGAACCAAAATTGTAATCCCGGCCTGTATGCGATCAAATGGGATGGAAAAAATGATAACGGAGAAAGTGTTGGCTCCGGATTTTATTTTTATAAATTACGGACGGAACGGGAAATGCTGGCTAGGAAATTATTGTTGATGAAGTAAGGGAGCAATTAATATCGCAGATCGTTAAAACTTATTCCGTGAAACCGTAATGGACGCCACCAATTCTTCCACCTGATGATTTTGATTGCGGCGGGCTTCACGCATGCAGGCATATACCACCAGTGCTAACAAAATCATTATCAGAATATAGGACGTCAGGCCAAGTGAAAAGGCCAGAAGAAACTTTGCTGACGAAATCATGATCATCCAGCTTAATCCGGCAAACGCCAGACCATCATACGTCGCCGCCATCACCCAATAGCGCCGAATTAACGAGAAGGAAGGGGCAAGGTTGGGATTTTGCCGGATTTCTGCCCAAAGGCGAACGTAGAGCCGCGATAGGTCGCCATGCCCCCGACTTTTTAAATAAGGCTTAAAAGGCAATTCTTTGTCGAGCTGATGGGCGGAAAGGACTTCGAGAAAAAGCGTTTTAAATTTTTCCTGATATTTGAAAGAAAAGAGAACCCGTAACCAGCGTCCCAGAGCGAAACAAATCAAGCCACTGATATAACAGAGGAAAATGAGGGTCAGGAGACTGGCGCGGCTTAAAAAGCCCAACGCGTGGATTGGGGTAACTTTTTCCAGGAAATAGAATGCTCCAACGAAAGCAGCGCCTGATATCAAAAACGATAAATCCAGAATATCAAAGAAATCACTGATTTTCGCGAGCAAAATTCGTAATGCATCACCTAATTCTTTCATTTCAATGTCTTTCAAGAGTTTTCATTTTATTGAGAATCAAATCATTATGAATCATCCAGTTTTACTTATCAGATATTCCCGCATCTATCGAGAAATTCATCTCCTATATAAAAAAACCGAATGAAATAGTCAAGGAGAAATTGCATCCGGTATGTAAAAATCTTGTAATTTTTTTTATTTTTTACTTGATTTTCTCAAATTAGTTTATTATACTTTATGGTTACGAAAACGTTTTCTTTAAAGTCAATGGGACTCAGCATGGAAAAAACGTTGACTCAGATGGCGACATTGCTTCAAGAACCGGATGTATGATGGAAAAATATATCCAAATCATATCATTTCGTCGGTTTCAACCCATTTTGGCTTATTTTCTCCTGGAAAAAAGCGCCAAAAAATATTTCTGTCTGTTTAACAAGAAGCTCAAATTTTCTGATCATTTTGCTATTAGCTAAAATTACTAAATCGATTTCGTTTCATTTTTAAATTCTGACCTTGTCTGGTGAAGTGATGATTAATATAAAAGATATCGCCCGATTAGCAAATGTTTCACCTTCGACAGTTTCCAAAGCTTTAAATAATCAAACAGATATTAGTGATGCCACCAAAAAACGGATTCTGGCTATTGCCAAAGAATTGAATTATAGCCCGAATGCTTTTGGAAAAGGACTTAAAAATCGAACCACCGAGAATCTGGGCGTTATTTTTTGTCGTGAATTGCAGCCACTTTCTGGTAATCCCTTTTATTCGCGCGTATTGGAAGGTATTGAGGCCGAAGTCGCACTTAATAATTTTAACCTGATTCTCTACTTTGTCCCGACTAATCAACAGGATATTTCGCCCAAAATGGTTCGTGAACACCAGGTCGATGGTATCATCCTGGTCGGTGTTTTTCATCTCGAATTCATTCAGATACTGAACCAATCAGGTCTTCCCATTATTCAAATTGATCCCAAAATACGTCTTACCAATAGTCATCAGGTTTTAATTAATAATGAAGATGGTGCTTTTGCGGCGACGCAATATCTCATCAGTATGGGACATAAAAAAATTGGCTTTATTTCAGGTGATTTGACGCGAATGAGTTTTCAACAACGATACGAAGGATATCTGAAGGCATTAAAATACAATCGGATTGAACCTGATTCAGCGTTAATAAAAACAGGCGGGCTTGAAAAAGGTTATGATCAGGTGAAAGAATTGCTCCTGGCCCAGAATCGTCCCACCGCCATTTTCGCTGCGAATGATATTAATGCCATCTATGGATACCAGGCAATTCATGAACTCGGTTATGTAATACCGGATGATATTAGTATTGTGGGATTTGATGATATCGATTTGGCAAAATTTTCAACGCCCCCGCTTACAACGGTTCGCGTCTATAAGGAAGAATTAGGTTCACTGGCAGTGAGAGCCCTTTTCAAATCAATTAATGGTGAATTAGAATTCCCACAAACTGTCATCGTACCTGTAAAATTAGTAGAAAGAGAATCGGTTAAAAAATTAGATGTCCAATAAATCCTGAATGAACAGAAGGAGGTGATGTCGTAGAGATACGAAAGTTTTACCTGTATTAAAATTCTTAAATAAGTTAATGATTTTTCATTCAAAGTGGAGGCAAGAGCATGAAAAGGTTATTAATCATTTTGTTTGTACTAAGTTGCTTTGTTTTAACGGAAAATTTGTCAGCGCAGGTAGTTGCTGATTTTGAAAATGCTGCCCAGGGAACACAAGGTTTCTGGTATGGTTGGGGAAATGCGGGTTCAAATTTTAAACGCGTGGATGATCCAACTCATGGTGGTGTTTTATCCATCGATGTCAATGTTGCCAGCACCACCGGTGATGGCCCAAAAGCTGCAATTGGCGGACCAGACCCAATGCCCTTCGGCTGGACGGAAACCAAAGTCGGGGCCCGATTCTTTACGGTTGATGTCTATGTTCCCGCTGATTTTCCGGATAAGGCAGAAGTTAAACTTTGGAGCCAGGATAAAATCAACTGGACCTGGCTGGATGTGAAGTACGTCGCCACCCCATGGGATGGCGTTTATCAACTGGTTAAAGGTGCCTGGAATACGCTGACCTTTCCAATTGCGCGGATGCATCAATTAAATCCAAACTATGTACCCTGGAATGCCAAGGGTGGTATTGAACTCTATTTTCCGGAGGCTGGTTGGGTCGGTACGGTTCTGATTGACAATTTCGCGCTGGTTGGGGTTGAGCCAAAACTGCTGGCTGACTTCGAAACCGGAACGCAGGGTTTCTGGTATGGCTGGGGAAATGCGGGTTCAAATCTCCGCCAGATGGATGGTAAGCTGGCGCTGGATATCCGTGTTGCCAGTATTGACGGTGATGACCCAAAGGCCGCAATTGGCGGTCCGGATCCATTGCCCTTGGGCTGGACAGAAACCGAAGTCGGTGCTTATGTCATCACCTATAAGGTTTTCGTACCGGCTGATTTTCCGGATAGTGCTCAGGTAAAACTCTGGTGTCAGGATAAAGTCAATTGGACCTGGAATGATGTTAAATACTCACCGGCGGCTCCGGTAGCAGGAAGCTGGAAATTAGTAAAAGGTGAATGGAATTTGCTTGCTTTCCCGGTTTATCGGACTCACCAGATTAATCCAAATTTCGTCCCCTGGAATGCCAAAGGCGGACTAGAATTCTGGTTTAACCGGGCCGGCTGGGCTGGAACCGTCATGATCGATGATTTTGCCATCCACGGTCTCGAAGTTGGTAAAAAATGGGTTTATGCGGATTTTGAAAAACAATCGCTGGGAACCCAGGGTTTTGCCAATACTACCTGGAATAAGGCGTTGACTTCAGTCGCATGGGCGCCGGATCCATCCGGTCGCACCGCTGGGGTTTTACAAACTGACTGGAATTCAGCCCTTGATACAAAAGCACAATTTCAGCTTCCCGATCTCGATGTCCAATGGACAGAGGCTGATACGGGTGCCAGGGCTGTTACCTTTGATATCTGGGTACCAGATAATACACCAATCGGAACCCAGGTTGGTTTCTGGGCGATGGACAAGAAAAACTGGACCTGGACAGAAACCCAATGGCTGGTCACAGATTCAACACTTATCCCAGGTAAATGGAATACCATTATGTATGACATTGTGAAATATGCTAAAGAAGGGAAAGTGAATCCAGTCGGTACCACCTTGCAGATCGGTGTTCAGATTCTGTTCTTTGATCTGACCTGGAGTGGTTCCATTTATTTTGATAACTTCACGCTCATTGGTCTTGAAAAACCGGCTGGTGCTTTAAAATCCCCTGCCTCAACTGTACGTGCAGTTACCGATACAACAGCTTCAAATTTAATATATGATTTTGCCATGGTTGAATGGACCGATAATGAAGAAAATTTGAATGAAACCTACACGGTTTATGCCAGTCTGCAGCCGATTACTGATTTAACTGCTGATGGCGTGTTACGGATTGGTACCAAGATTCCGCGTGCGGTTCAATTTTGGAGTCATCGTCCATATACGACAAATGGTGATGAAGTTACTTACTATTACGCTGTCACAGCGACCGGACTGGATGGTAATGAGACTGAATTGCAAAATTCATTGGGACCGGTAACGGTAAAATCTTCAAAAACCATGAAAGCCATCTATGATAAGAATTTTAATTTCAATTTTGATGGTTCCCTTTCCGAATTCGAAGCTTATAAAGAATATGCCATCACCCCAGAGAGTGGTTCTTCAACCAATCCCTGGGATACTGAATCAACCGATATCAATGGTACGGTTTATTTCGTAGCCGATGATAATTATCTCTATATTGGTGCTGAAATTGTTGATGATGATGTGGTAATGGACCCCGGTGGTCAGGCCTGGGAAGGGGATGCGCTTGAAATTTTCATGAGCATCTATCCAATTGCTGGCGTAAAACAGTGGCATGATTTAGGCGATATCGATAAAGCTGGCATGAGTGACTATCGTTTTGCTTTTACGTCCTGGGGTGAACTTCAACGAAATGGAACCACTGTCTGGGAGACGGAGCTTTTTGACTTTTTGGTTCTCCCCAGCCCGACCGGTTATTTAATTGAAGCACTCATTGAGCTCGATTCATTGGCCGCGAATGGCTATAAGCCAAAACATGGTGATATGTTGCCCTGTCGAATTGATATAAACGACAAGGATCCGGTAGCAGATGCTCCTGCGACTAGCCGTGTTGGGCAGTGTAATATTGGTGGCATCAGTAATACTGAAGGCTGGAAACGCCCATCTACCTGGGGTTATCTGGAAATCTATGACCTGGAAAACGTCGGCGTTGAAGAACCCGTTGTCATGGTTCCGCTTAAAACTGAAATTTTTGCCAACTATCCGAACCCCTTCAATCCAACGACATCATTGCGCTATGATATCGCGAAAGATACACAGGTTTCTTTGGTTATCTACAATATGCTAGGCCAGAAGATTAAAACATTGGTTGATGCTCCCAAGGTTGCTGGTTCATACCAAATCAACTGGGATGGAACCAATGATGCCGGTCAAAAAGTTACCACCGGTATTTATTTCTATACTTTTAAAGCGGATGGTTTTCAAAAAACCAATAAAATGTTGTTAGTAAAGTAATCTTTTAACAATTCGTGACGGGAGCCTCCAAAGAAGGCTCCCGTTTTTTTTTATGCTTGCGCGCTGATTGTATACTGCTAAATTCTTCATCATAAGATACCTTCAAATCAAAAAATTCCATTTTACTCTTGATTTTTAAAAAGAAATAAATATATTTACAGAAGTTTCCTTATTCAAATCAGAAAGGAGAAAAAATGGACCTGTTTGATAAGTGTAAGAATTTTACCCGAGCAAAAGAGGTGATGGCGCTGGGTATTTACCCGTATTTTCATGCAATTGAATCCGGAGCGGATACTGAAGTTACTATTGATGGTCGTACCTTGATTATGCTGGGTTCCAATAACTATCTTGGATTAACCCAACATCCGAAAGTAAAGGAAGCTGCGATTGAGGCGATTAAAGTTTATGGTTCTGGTTGTACGGGCTCTCGTTTTTTGAATGGAACATTAAAAATTCATGAAGAACTGGAAGAACGACTGGCGGCTTTTATGAACCGGGAGGCTGCACTTCTGTTTTCGACTGGTTTTCAGACAAATCAGGGCATAATTTCCAGTATTATTGGCAAAGATGATATTATTTATGCGGATCGTCAAAATCACGCCAGTATCGTGGATGGCTGTCGGCTGGCATTCGGCCGCACTTATAAATACAAGCATAATGACCTGGCAGATCTGGAACGCCTTTTGAAAAATACCCATCAAGAAGTTTGTGGCCGTTTAATTGTGGTCGATGGTGTCTTTAGTATGGAAGGTGATGTGGTCAAATTGCCAGAATTGGTTGAACTGGCGAAAAAATATAATGTACGGGTCATGGTCGATGATGCACATTCCCTGGGGGTGCTTGGCAAAGGTGGTCGTGGAACAGCTTCGCACTTTAATGTCGATGTTGACCTGACGATGGGCACCTTCAGTAAATCTCTGGCATCACTGGGTGGTTTCGTGGTTGGTGATGAATCCGTCATTCATTATATTAAACATCACGCCCGCGCTTTCATTTTTTCTGCCAGTCCCGCACCGGCTTCGATTGCCAGTGTCCTCGCGGCGCTGGATATTCTCGAAAAGGAACCCGAGCGCGTGGAAATGCTCTGGAAGAATATCCGCAAAATGAAACAGGGCTTTCTCGATTTAGGTTATAAAATCGGAAAAACCGAATCCGCCGTTATCCCGATAGAGATTGGTGAAGATATGACAACTTTCAAATTCTGGCGCGCCCTTTTCGATCATGGTGTTTTCACCAATACCGCCATCAGTCCGGCTGTTGAACCAGGGCACGCCCTGATTCGGACCAGCTATATGGCAACGCAAACGCCGGACCTTCTCGATCGGGCACTGGAAATTTTCCGAAAGGTAGGGAAGGAGTTTGGGATTATTTCGTAAGTGGAATTTGCAAAGGAATTTTCAGGTTGAATTCCAAATAATGAAAGAAAAGTGACGTGATGCGTGAAACGTACTGCGTGATGCGTAAATTGGGATCGGATTTTATTATCATTCAGCCGACTGTTTTATAAATCAAGCGCTAAAATCACCGATAAAATGTCTTTCACGCATCACAAATTACATATCACGCATCAGGTATTACGTTTCACGTCCTGAACCGACTCCCATCAATCTGATAATTCGCAATTTTATAGCAGTTGATCCGTTCCGTCGTCTCCAGAAACCTTGCTGCTTTGGCACAATTCCCACGCGGATGCTTCAGCGCATCCTGTAGTACACTTTTTGATTAAGCAAAACCAGCCCTCATCCTCTCCCTTTGGAAGAAGGTTGGGGTGAGGACTTTTTGAGCGTGGTTACCGGGTCATATCTGAAAAAAAAATTAGATATGTCGACGTTAAATTTACGGATTTATTAGGGAGTCTGCAGCATATTAATTTGCCTGTTGAAGCTTTTGAAAAAAAAAATGTTTATCCATGGAATTGGTTTTGATAGCTCTTCTCTACGCGGTTTCCAGCATATTTATGAAAGCGATATGTTGATTCGTCCGGATTTGGAAACCATGTTCATTGATCCGTTCATGGATGATCCCACCCTTTCTTTTTTAAAGAACATCCAGGATCCCTTGACGCAGCAAATTTATAGTCGGGATACGCGCGTGATAACCCAACGTGCCGAGAAATTTGTCGAAGCCAATGGGCATCACGGATAAAGCTTTCTTATCATACCTGTGAACGGATACATAATTTTGAAATTAAAACCTTCATTTTGAATATTTTTTAACGAATGAATATCCAAATAATTATTGTCAACATTATTAAAATACTTGATTTTAATTTCCTCATTGATTATACTTTATTCGACTCAGTAACAGTTTATACGATGATAATCCTGAGTGAATAAGTTCATTATGAAATTATCCGGGAGGAAATTTTGATGAAATTGGAGCACAATCTATCTCGTCGTCATTTTTTAAAAATCAGTGCCGGAACAGTCGCCGCTTTATCTCTGGCTGGCTGTGGGGCGAAAAAAGAAGAGGAACCGATGAAATCAAAAATCCAAATTGGATTGCAATTATATTCTGTCCGGAAAGAATGTGAAAAAGATTTTCCGGGAACAATTGCGGCAGTGGGGAAGATGGGCTATGCCGGTGTTGAATTTGCGGGATATTATGATTATGCCGCAACTGACATTAAAAAGATGCTGGATGATCATAATTTGAAATGCTGCGGTTCGCACACCCAACTGGACACCCTCCTGGGTGATAATCTGATGAAAACGATTGAATTTAATCACATTCTCGGTAATAAATATCTGATAGTTCCCTGGTTGGGCGAAGAATATCGCGGTTCAAGGGAAAACTGGCTGAAAGCGGCTACAATTTTTAATGACCTGGCAGAAAAAGTCAAACCGCACGGGATGAGGGTCGGATATCATAATCATAACTTCGAATTTGGATTAATTGACAATGAGACCCCGTGGGATATTCTGTTCAGTAATGTCAGCAAAGATGTCGTGATGCAAGTCGATACCGGCAATATGATGAGCGGCGGCGGTGATCCGGTCGCTTTTCTGAAAAAGTTTCCAGGCGTCGCCAAAACAATTCATCTCAAAGAATATTCCGCAACCAATAAAACAGCAATTCTGGGCGAAGGCGATGTGAAATGGGCTGAAGTTTTTAATCTCTGCGAAACCGTCGGCGAAACGGAATGGTATATTGTTGAGGAAGAAAAGGATGTCTATCCCCCACTGGAATGCGTGGAAAAATGTCTGAAGAATCTCAATAATTTATTAAAAGCATAATTGAAATAGTTGTTGGGCGAGTTGATAACTCGCCCTTTTTATTTTAATGATGTCATCAATACGTCAGAATTGTTCATCCCGAAAAAAGCACGGGATTCAGAATGACAATGACGTGTTTTCTGATTATATGCCGCTCGCTGAATATAATTCGACTTGCTACTCCGGAAAATCATGTAAGTTTGATTTAACCGCCAGTTGATTAAAAACCTTATTGACCTTAATAACACCCGATCTCCCGTTTTTCGTCAACCTTATTGACTTATCAGGAGTTATTACGAAATAAGCGAATACGGTTTTCGTTGGGGCTGGTGACGGTTCGTTATGAAGGTCAATAAGATTCGTCATATTTGATTTCATCCGTGACCCCGGTGATTCAAAGGACTATAACTAAAACAATTTTCGATCAAAATAATAAGTAAAACCAAAAGTCAATTCGCTGCCACGGTAGGTGATATTATTTTCCGGACTGATATGATAGTTTTCTTTTCGTTTGTCCAGTTCAAGCAGTAAATTGATATTAAAATTAAATCCATTCTCGATATAAAAAACCAAACTTGATTCTAACTTATACAGATTATCAAAGATGGATCGATTTTCTTTACCTTTATTAGAAGTCCAGCGGCTCCCCAGCAGCGAATTCCAAAATATTCTGTCGGTTAAAAGCCATAAGTAATTGATATTCATTCCAAACATCACCCGTTCTTGTCCATAATATTTTTTATCCGGATATTTCAAATAAGTCCCATACAAAGTTAAATGCGTCTGATGCTCCAATGAAAAATTTTTATACCAGTTTGCAGTGCTAAATCCACCCAGGATCCATTTCGCTTTATCAGGCTTTGAAGTCTGCAATCCGACGATTAAATTCCATCCCTCATATTGCGTCCTGATGTTTTCTTTCAGAATATCCGTCAAATAGTGAACTTCATAAGGCGTTACGGTAGAAATATTTTCCGCTTGTTTCAGGACATTTTGCCAGAAATAACGCGCTTCGCGCTGATAAATTACTTCGTAGCCGGAAATTTTGGCAATTTCCTGTGCTACCATCTGTATTTCTTCATCTTCAATGGACAGACCTGAATTTAAGGCTTTGCACCGCTCCTGCAGACGCAACGCGCGCAACGGGTGTTACATTTCTGATGCGGCCGATACCAATTCCGGGTTTAAATTCAATATTAAAATGTTTATACTCACGGGTTTCATCAGCGCGATTCGTAGTCTTGATTGATAAATTACGATAATCACCGGATGTATTTCCATCTAACATGAAAAAAAAGTTTTTGAAAATATATCGCTGCAAAAGTCCATTAAAACTAAATCCAAAAAAATAATTATTCTGCCGATTGGTGGTCGATGGATTTAATGTGTTATATATTGTATAATTCCTGTGGGCGAATTGATTTCCCAAATTGACTGATAGTTGATAGTTCCCGATATATTGTTCACTCTCATGATATCCTCTTAATGCGGGATTCAGATTTGATTGAAGTGAGTATACTTTACTTTTATCGTAATCTATACTATTTCTACTATTATAGTATGTTGTACCACTCATATCGATAAAAAAAGTTGAATAACCCCAGGCAGGCAGCCGGTAAGCTAATACTGGTCCGATATTTTTTATATTTTCAAAGCTAATAGATGATTGTGCGAATGATAAATTTATTAAACTTGCTATCAAGGTGATAATATAAATCAGATTTTTCATAATTTGCCCCGATTTTTATATGTCAAAGAAATTAAGTTCAATTGAATTAAAAGCTTTTTTGATTGAAAATATAATGAAATCCAAAATTCAGTTGCAAACCATGAGAATTATCTTCCATGTATGGCATTCTATTTGAATATCGTTGCGATGAATCAGCGAAATTATACTCTACATTGATGAAAAAATTCATTCCATTCTCAATATAATAAATAAATTTGGAATTTAAATAATGACCGGTAAACTTATCAGACCCATCATAAGCTAGGTTTTGATATCTGTTACGAACGTAATGATATTTATGGCTGAGTTGGGAATGCCAGGTAATTCGATCCGTCAGTAGCCAGAGATAATTACTAAAAGTTGTATAGATATATTCTGTATTTTCATAGAAGGAACTGATCTCATTTTTTAAATTCATTTTCTGAAAAGATATTGTACTTCCAAAATTTATTTGATCTTCAAGTGATAAATTTTTATACCAATTAAGTTTTAAAACACCGCCCCAATTATCCTTATATTCCTTGCGAAATTGTAAATTATAAGCCGCGGATACTTCCCACCCTTCAAAGCGTTCGTCGATATTTTCGTAAAGCACATCCGTGAGGTAAAATGTTTCAAACGGCGTCAGGGATTGATTCGGATCAATATGATTAAAGAGATTATTCCAGAAGTATTTATCTTTCCGATCATAAATCACTTCATAACCGGAAATTTTAGAAAATTCCTGGCCGATGAGTTGAATTTTATCATCGGTGATGACAAAGCTGTCGCGTAAGGCTTCAAAACGCTCCCGCCATCGCAGCGCCCGGATGAGGGGAGAAATGTTCCGAATCCTGCCAAAGCCAACGCCAAGTTTAATATCAGCTTGATAATCGCGTGCGATTCCCTTGTAATCAGTTTCATTTTCCGCTGTTTTTTCTTCCGTTTTATGATCCTGATAGGTGTGGTTATAAGTGCCGTCGATGAGTAAAAAGCCTTTTGGAAGAAGATACTGTTTCCGGGAGCCTTTTAAGTCAAGCGTGATATCGTATTTCATTTCCCGATTTTTCAGCATGGCGTTTCCAATTAATTTTGGATTATTCTGGTACATTTTATAATGATTATCCAGCGATAGATTCACCTGATAGTTTTGAATATATTTTTCGCTTTCATAGTATCCCAAAAGTGACGGTTTCATCAATAATTGATACTCAAAATTTTCAATTTTGGCCTGATTGCTCTCATTATAGGATGATTTGGTCAGGCCCCAGCCGTCCAGCAGAATGGTGGAATAGCCCCATTGGGGCAGTCGATAGTCTGAAATCGGTTTGATATGATGTTTGTTTTTAAATCCGATGGAGGTTTGGGCAAAGATGATGGTGGAAAATATAAATCAGAGGGTAATGAAAATGATGGTACGATTCATAAGGTTCTCCTTTTGATTTTTGGCAGAAGGGGTGATGCATTTCTGATACAAATCTTATATTTCATTCAATTGAATGGTGAAAGAAATGCATCATTCCTACAAAAATAAAAATAAATTTAAATCATTTATTTGAATATATCAAGACATTTTTTTATATAAAATGCTAAAAAATAAATAATTTTATACCAGTATAATGAATAAATGCCTCATTCAAATTTCAAAATTTTAGTGATTTTTTATAACGCTTTTAAAATATTGTTTTTACGGTTAATCAGCAATATTTGCCAAGTTGACAGGTCCAAAAATAAGAGTTTTAATATTTTTATTGACATTATCATCTAAATTAATTATATTATAAATAGTATCAAATTTTTAGATTCTTTGCTTGACATCAAGGCGTTTTTATTTTCCCTGCAAATTTAATATTCTCGATAAAATATTTCAGAAAGGGGACTGAAGTACTTGTTTTGATAGTTTATCACAAGAAGATATCAGGAATATGATTAATTATTTTCGATTTAATTGCTTCTACTAACGCTGCCGGAACCGGGTTTCTTACTGCACTTCTTTTTCTAATGGGTAAAATTTAAAGATATCTCATGATATTTTCTTTATTTAATCAAAACCGGATATGATTTTATTCTATTGAATTTCCAGTTTAATCAATTAAATAGACTTTTTATTAAGATAGATGTTCATTCTGAATGGCGGATCTCCGTTTCGCAATGGCGGATCTAAATTTCTGTGTGGCGGATCTCAATTTCGCAATGGCGGATGTACATTTCTGCGCGGCGGATCTCTATTTCGCAATGGCGGATGTACATTTCTGCGCGGCGGATCTCTATTTCGCAATGGTGGATCTACATTTCTATGTGGCGGATCTCTATTTCGCAATGGTGGATCTACATTTCTATGTGGCGGATCTCTGTTTCGCAATGGCGGATGTTCATTTCTGTGTGGCGGATCTCTGTTTCGCAATGGCGGATGTTCATTTCTGCGCGGCGGATCTCTGTTTCGCAATTGCAAATGTATATTTCTGGATAACAGATCTCCATTTCACAGTGGCAGAAGTCATTTTTATTCATGAAAATTTGTTCGATTCGTTCAATCAACATTCAATTTTAGTTATTTTAGGATCATCAATCATTAAAAATATTCAATTTTTAATTCACTATCTGGTTGTGACAAATTCTAATCAAGAAAGGAGCCTTTATGGCAAGAACTGTTTATCCAGATGAAGTTATTATTTCGGTAGCACGCTTGACATTGAATAATGCGCGTCTGCATTTGGAAGCATTATCCAAATTTGGATTTACGGCGGAGGTATTGCAGCAATTTGATTTGGATATTACTGAATGTGAAGCCTTACCGCGTGAAGGAACCCAAAAAGAAAAGGTTAAAGAATCGACCCGAAACAAAAATCATGTATTAGGTACTTCTTATGAATGGTGTCGGGATTTACAAAGCCGGTTGGAAATCGTTTTTGGAAAGAAATCACCTGAATATGATGCCTTTCCGAATAAAGAATTTCGCAAGAGTGAAAAAAGTGAAATTGTACTACTCAGTATTTTTGAAAGAATTATCGGATTATCTGAAAAATATCAATCAGCATTGGTCAAAGCTGGACAAACTCCTGAAATTATTCAGACCGGGAAAGATTTATATCAGCAACTTCGACAAGTAAATCTTGCTCAGGAGATTAAAAAATCAGAAAAACATACGGCAACACTACAACGCCAGCAAAAATTTGCCAATATTTATGAAATGACTAACAAAATTAATAAAATTGGGCGGCAAATTTTTAAGAATGAGCCGAATATCATGCAGTTATTTCAAAGTAAATGGCCGAAAAAATATAAAAAAGGCGGAGAAGAAACGGAAAAACCAGCCGAATAAAGAAGGAAATCTCATAAAAATAACAAAACTCATTAATCCTTGTTCTGAAAGTTACTATCATATACTTTTTTATAAATTTTCTTTAAATCACTCTTGTGACCCTCACCCAAAGAGCTGATTTTGTCCCACATCTCATTACTGGACACGGGCAGAGGATGTTAATTGAAATAGAGCGCCAAAAAGTGCCAATTTTTTGCCAGTCGCGCGTTTGAACTCATTTCCCTAACCTCCTTCTCTTGAGAAGCGAAGGGGGGAGAAACCAGTTTCTCCCCCTCTCTTTTTAAGAGAGGGGGCCGGGGGGTGAGTTCAAAAGGTGCCGGTTTCGTTCTCATTCTCCGTCATTTTACCATCTCCCCGTGTCCAGTAGAAGATGAGGGACACGATCAACCCAAAGAGAGAGGGTTATGGTGAGGGATCAGATCCGTCAAAATCAAAAAGTGTACAGTAACAAGTTCTGAAATCAAAAAGATGATTGATTTTAGATTAAATATTATCAAACCGGACGATGTTCACTATCATTTGTTGAATGAATTTCAAAATCGGATGAAGTGAATACAAAATTATTGACAATTTTTGATTTTTAGATTATCTTTAAATCTTCAAGGTTTTAAAATTCTTGAAGATTTTTTTTAATTTGCTTTCACTTTTCTATAATTATCAGCAGCGTATGCATCTGTCAATGAGAAGGATTGCTTTCAGGGAAATCAGCTTATATGGGAAAAAAGAAAAAAGCAAAATCACAGAAAAAGAAATCCATAAAGATTAAACCGAAGATACGAATCGCGCAGCGGCGGAATGAATATCTACAGTCTATTGAGTCAATCGCCAGAGCAACCGATACATTGGCGGCTTATCGTTTGATTCCAAAAAGGGACCGAAATACGATCGCATTGATGCGCATTCGTCCACTTCAGATTGAAGCAGAACCCGGACATAAAATTCTTCCGGGTTTGCTTACTGTCGCCAGAAAATATATTTCAAATGCTGCAAAGGATACCATTTTTGCGACTTTGCCGGATGGAACCAATATTTCACTTCATGATTATATTACCATTGTCTTATCCTTTTATTCATTTCTGAAAATATATCTAGAAGATGAAAGCAGGGTCGTACCAGGAATAAAACAGGGTTTTGCACCGTTCATAAAATGGGTGGATTCGATACCGGATCCTGGTGATAAAATTCGGGAATTGGGAAATGATGTCTGTCTCCATTGTAACCGGATACATCGTTTCTATTTCTGGTTCAGAAATAACTCATTTATGAAAGAAACCTTCATGCCCTCGTTCGCTCTTGGCCTGTCGCTGAATCGAACTGATGCAGAAAAAATTGAAATTTATCTGGATGGCAAAAAACGTCCGGCTTATCGTGTCGGTTGGGCTTTTCCGGATGCTGGGGTTATTTGGGCGACTATCAAAGCGGGTAAATTGGGGATAAATACCCGTTTTTCTAACATGCCGTTAAATGTTTATATCCAATCTCATGCTTTAATGCGACTCATTGAACGAATTGATGCCGTGGGTGAATCGATTCCCCATTTTTTTCTATTTGACTCGCTGTTCGACTTACATACCACTCAGATGGAAGATGGTTCCACATTGATTGAGTATCGTCTTTTTAGTCAGAAAGTCGGTTATCTGGTTTTTGATATCGCAGAAAGTATGATTATTATTCGTACTTTTCTTTTCCTGACGAATAGTGGGACGCCGGAAGGAGAAAATTTAAAGAAAATTTCCGGATTAAAAATGATTGAATTGAAATATCTGGAGATTGATAAATTAAGTACCTTTATCTCAACCGATTTAAAAGATAATCCGAAATTAGTTGACATTTTTACGAAAGCCGGCTGTGGTTCATTATTTCAATTATCCAGCATTGGCCTGGCCTTTAAAGCAAAGGTACAACAAGCGCAAAAGATTGTTGATTATTTACGGCTGCATGAAGATTTTTGATTATTCCTGAAATTCTAAAATGAATCTTTTTCAGTAATGATGGATCCTCTCTGTATCTTCCGGTTTTTAAAAAGCGAAAATAGGGGAGAGAACCGAAGTTTCTCTCCCCTAAATTCTGTTTTTTGGATTTTGGGGGAGGCAGAAGGCGGTTCTACATTGATTTTGAACATCAAAAATTTCCATTGATAATTGATAATAGCATGGACTTTAATTGAAGATAACATTCGCTGATGTTAGAACATCGATTTCCTTACGGGATCTTTTATAGCCTTGCGGATCGTGTATTTTACATTCTCATTTTTCACCCCGCTTCGCGTTCTTCAAAATGACGATATCATAAATTACACACATTAATTTGAAAAATTTACCTTACTTCCCGAACTAAATCAAAAATGGATCGTTTCAGAATAAATTCCAAAAAATGATGTTATCATTACCTGATTATTCTAAATTAAAAATTGAACAAATGAACACGACACCTGAGAAGAATGCAGGTTTAAAACGGCTCCTGCGTGCATTTCGGTATCGGAATTATCGTCTTTTTTTTGCCGGACAGGGAATTTCGCTTATTGGAACGTGGATGCAAAATATTGCCATGGGGTGGCTGGTTTATCGGATGACAAACTCCGGCTTTTTGCTGGGATTAATCAGTTTTAGCCAGAGCATCCCGTCGTTTTTTCTGGGGCCGTTTGCGGGTGTGGTGGTGGATCGTCTCCATCGTCGTAATTTATTGATTATTTTACAGCTTTTATTAATGGTTCAGGCCATGGTGTTGGGTATTCTGGTGATCGGAAACCATATCGGCGTGAGTTCACTGATAATTTTGAGCACTTTTTCAGGCATGGTGAATGCTTTCGACGCCCCGGCTCGGCAGTCATTTGTACTCGATTTGGTTGAACGCAAGGAAGACCTGGGTAATGCGATTGCGTTAAATTCATCGATGTTCAATGGCGCCCGGTTAATCGGACCATCGATAGCCGGTTTTCTAATCAAAGCCATTGGTGAAGGCTGGTGTTTTATCATTAACGGTATCAGTTTCCTCGCTGCGGTCGTTGCCCTGGTTTTCATGCATTTCAAGCAGCAAAATCCGAAAAATACACCAAACCATTTTTATGAAGAATTAAAGGAAGGTGTCAAATACTCCGTCGAATTTACACCGATTCGAACAATTCTCATTTATACCAGCATCGTCAGTTTTGTCGCCATGCCGTATGCCGTCCTTTTACCGATTTATGCGAAAGATGTCATTCAGGGCGGACCTGAAACATTGGGCTCTTTAATGGGTGCGATTGGCGTGGGAGCACTGGCGGGTGCATTTTTCCTGGCCTCGCGGCATAATATTAATGGTACCGGTCAGATTATCAGTCTGGGAGGCACCATTTTTAGCGTTGGCTTGCTTATTTTTTCTTTTTCACAGCATTTTTATCTCTCACTCATGTTACTACTCTTCTGTGGCTTTGGCATGATGACGCAAATGACCTCCAGTAACACCGTTTTACAATCCATTTCAGACGATGACAAACGCGGGCGTGTTATCAGCTTTTATACCATGTCTTTTTTGGCATTTTCTCCGTTTGGGAGTCTTCTGGCAGGGAGCCTGGCCGGCTATATCGGCGCGACCAAAACACTTTTTATCGGGGCGATTGTTTGTCTCGTGAACGTTATTTTATTCAGTAGAATTCTTTATCAACTTAAAAGCAAACCCTATCCAGTAAGTGTTCAACAAATTTTACATGGGTGATAAGTATTTCCGATAAACATGATGAGTAAAAGTTCAGCGGGGTAGAAGTACATCATTGCCTTGCATCACTGTTTCTGGCGCTTGTATGATTATTTTCGTTCAAATAATGGTTCAGGGTTCCGGGTTATGCGTTTTGTGCTTTTAGCCGGGAACGGTGAATCCGGAACCGTGAACCCGGTTATGATATCTGATGTCTGGATAATTACTTAAAACCAGTAGCTAAACGATTACCATGATAATTTTTCCTCCCATCACTTATTTTTAAGACGGGAATGACTGGATATTCTGGATGAACAGGAGCAAAGCCTTCAACCATGTCCGTAAAATCTGCCTTATAAAATCTTCACTATTTCTATTTTATCCTTGATTAATTAAAAAAATTTAATTATTTTGATAGCCTTGCGTAACCGATCACGCAGGTAATAAATCGTATACTTCTGAATAAATTAGCAGAATTTTTCTATTTTCAATTCATCTTTTCGTACATTATAAATTTTTCGAGAGGAGAAAAGGATGAAGACTCCAATGCACCGCACCGGTTATGTTTATGATCCGATATTTCAACAGCATAATCTGGCAAATCATCCTGAAAACGCCTCAAGATTGGAAAGCATCCTGAAATATCTCGAGATCAATAAAATTCTCGCAGAAATCCATCCGATAAATTCCCGCATGGCAGCCACGGAAGAATTGTTGCTGGTTCATTCAGCGGATTATCTTTCGGAAGTGAAGGCGAAATCCAGTCAAAGTGAATATCTCGATCCGGATACCTACACCACACCGGATAGTTACCTGGCTGCCGCGACAGCCGCCGGCAGTTTGATTGCCCTCGCAAATGCTGTTCTTTCCGGCGAAGTTCAAAATGGCATGGCGCTGCTACGTCCGCCAGGACATCATGCGCTTCCTCATCAGGGAATGGGATTTTGCATATATAATAATGAAGCGATTGCGGCAAAAGTCGCGTTGCAATGGCCCGGTATTGCAAGAATTGCCATTGTTGATTTCGATGTCCATCATGGTAACGGGACGCAGACAGTCTTTGAAACCGATCCCAATGTGCTCTATATTTCCAGCCATTCCTATCCTTTCTATCCGGGGACTGGTAATATGAATGAAATTGGGTCCGGAGCTGGCACAGGCGCCACTGTTAACTTGCCATTATCAGAAAGAAGTGGCGATGCTATCTTTAAAAAAGTATATTCAGCAATCGTGCTTCCAATTATAAAGCGTTTCAAACCAGATTTTATTTTCATCAATGCCGGTTATGATGCCCACTTTAAAGATCCGTTGGGTAATTTGGGATTATCATTAGCCGGCTACACCTGGTTATGTCAATTCCTGGTTGACATCGCCGGCGAAGTCTGTCAGGGAAGGATTATCTTCTCGTTAAACGGGGGATATCATCTGGATGTTATCAACGTTGCAGTCGCCAATACGATTAAAATTTTGCTCGGTCGATCGGATACGGTCGACCCGTTTGGCTCTTCACAATTCCCTGAGCCGGTGGAATCAATCGATACGGATTATATTCCACGATTGAAGAAATTACATCATCTGGATTAAATTCTTCAAGGATGGTGGCTATCATATTCATTAAAAAGGAATCGACCCATGAAACTCATGTTTTTAGTCAGTTTTTTAATACTTTTGTATCATCAATTGGCTTTTTCACAAGCTTTTGATGCGGATGCCTTGAATGCATACATCGAAAATCCAGATATGGTAGCGGAAAATCAGGAGCCCACGCATGTGCCGCTGATTTCATTTGCCGATGAAAATCAGGCATTGAATGGAAAGTGGGACACTTCACCCTTTTTCAAATCGCTAAATGGCACCTGGAAGTTTAAATGGCGTGAAAATCCGGCAAAAGCACCTGTTGATTTTTATAAAACTGATTATACGCCTGCCGATTGGAAGGAAATTCAGGTGCCGGGAACCTGGCAGATGCAGGGATTTGATTATAATATTTACCGAAATATTCCCATGGAATTCAGTCCGTACGACCCACCGCGTGTGCCGGACAATTTTAATCCAACTGGCTGCTATTTAAAAACTTTCGAGATTCCAGCAACCTGGGATGGCCGCACTATATTTATTCATTTTGACGGCGTAAAATCCTGCTTCTGGCTCTGGATTAATGGGCAATATATTGGATTTGATAAAGGCAGCATGACGCCGGCTGAATTTAATATTACGCGCTTTGTGAAAGCTGGAAAAAATCGAATTGCAGTTCGCGTCCTTCGCTGGTCAGATGGCAGTTATCTGGAAGATCAGGATATGTGGCGTTTCGCGGGCATTTATCGACAGGTTTATCTTTTTTCCACGCCATCGATTCATATCCGTGATTTTTATATCAAGACTATTTTCGATGATCATCTACAAAATGCGAACTTAAATATCAAATGCACGCTCCGAAATTATGCAAAACAAAATTCGGCGAATCTCACCATTCTGGCAAAATTATACGATAAATCGCACCAGTTGCAATCTACTTTTACCCAGAAGGCAAAATCATTGCCGGCCAATTCCGAACAACAACTTGAATTAAAACAACTGGTTAAAAATCCCTTAAAATGGTCGGCGGAAAAACCCAATCTCTATACACTGCTGTTAACATTAATGGATGATAAAAATCAGGTTTTGGAAGTACTGGAAGAAAAAGTTGGATTTCGAAAAATAGAAGTTAAAAACCGGCAGGTGTTGGTCAATGGTGTTCCCATTAAAATAAAAGGAACGAATCGGCATGAACATGATGCCTATACCGGTCGCACCATGAGTCGCGACGGGATTGCGTATGAACTTAAATTGATGAAACAACTCAATTTTAATGGGGTCCGGACGTCCCATTACCCCAATGATCCGATGTTTTATGATTTAGCCGATGAAATTGGCATTTACGTGTGCGATGAGGTTAATGCGGAGTGCCATTATTGGGAACATAAGCTCGCCGGTATGCCGGGCTGGGAAACGGCCTTCCTGGATCGCACCCGACGCTTTGTGGAGCGGGATAAAAATCATCCGTCGATTATTCTGTGGAGTACCGGGAATGAATGTGGGCTTGCGCCGATTCATTTTGCCATGCAGGCTGCCATTCGGGAAATTGATGGTACCCGTGTGCTTTATCATCAGTCCAATGAGCCAAATGGCGACGCACCTTACGCTGAAGTTCGTGGTACGCGCTATCCCAGTCCCGAACTACTGGATGTAATGGCCGATACGACCCAAAAGCCGATAATTATGGGCGAATATGCGCATAATGTGGGCAATTCGCTGGGACATTTTGATGAATATTGGGAAACAATTTATAAACATCCGACTCTGCAGGGTGGTTTTATCTGGGACTGGATTGATCAGGGGCTGCTGTTACCATTGAATACCACACCGGATTTATCGATTTACCAGCATCAGGCGGTTCTCCAGGGGCGGCCGGAACTGGTTGCTGGCAAATCCGGCAAAGCGCTTAAATTAAGTGGTCTCGATGATTTTGTTGAATTAACCCCGCATCCAGCATTAAATGTGCGCGGAAACCAGCTTACGATGGAAACCTGGATTTATCCCCGTGGTTTTGTGGAGAAAAATCAACTAATGGGGACTGGCTATATTTTCGGGCTGACGCAATTTCATCCGGATTCGATTCTATTTTTCCTGCAGAGTGCACAGAAAAGATATGTTTTAAAAGCCTTTTTACCTCGCAATTGGGATAATAACTGGCATCATCTCGCTGGTATCTACAATGGCCAAACCATGCAAATCTTCATTGATGGAAAATCCTTCGCTTCCCGAAAAGTCACCGGTCCAATTGATCGATCCCCGCATGTCTTCATGGTTGGCAAAAATCAGATTTTAAATCACGAACAGACGCCTGGATTTACGTCAAATTCTATTTTTGATGATGTCCGATTACATAATATTGCTCGTCAGCCGGCTGAATTGGGTTATGTGACGCGTGAAGCGCCAAAAGATGAACATACTTTGCTCTGGTTGACATTCGAAAGCCTGAAAAATGAAGGCTATTTTTTCGCTTATGGCGCGACACCCACTGGTTCCGGTACCATGGATGGCATTATTTCCGCGGATAAAACGCCTCAGCCGGAAGCGTGGCAGGCCAAAAAGAGTCAGCAACCTGTTTTAATAAAACCGATTCGTGTTCGGAACGGTCAAATTGAGATTACCAACCGTCATCATTTTACCAATTTGAATGAATTGGAATCAAGATGGAAACTGCTGGAAGATGGTCAGCCATTGCAAGCCGGCAAACTGGATTTAAACATTTTACCGCTGGAAAAACAGGAAGTAACCGTTCCGTTCAAAGAATTTGATATGAAACCCGGCAGCAATTATTTTATAATCGTCAGCTTTCATTTGAAACAGGCAACTACCTGGGCTGATGCGGGTTATGAAGTGGCCTTCGAAGAATTTAAAATTCCGAATTCTCAGGAGTATCTCAAATCAATAGAAAACTCAAATTTGCCCGCATTATCAATTCAGGAAACGAAGAGGGATATTCAAATTAACGGCCAGAATTTTAAATATCATTTCGATCTTGCCAAAGGAACACTCACTCAGATTGATCTGGATGGTGAGCCTTTGTTGACTTCGGGTCCATTGTTAAATGTTTCCCGGCCACCGCTCATGAACGAGCGATCAACCTGGGGTGTTTCTGAATTTGACAACTGGTACCGCTGGGGACTCGATTCATTAGTGCATGAAGTTCAAACCTGGCGAACAGCGCGCACCACGACTGACGTTTATAAAGTAACCCTTGAAGTCATCTCCTATTCATGCATGACACGTGTTATTCGCTTTCGTCAATTCTTTGAATATAGTTTTCTGGGAAGTGGTGATATCGTTATCGATCATCATGTTATCTGCTCCGTGGAAGTGACCGGCTGGCCGAAAAAAGATATTGAATGGCTGCAGAAAATGGGCCTAGTATTTCATCTTGCTGAAGGAATGAAAACGATTGAATGGTTTGGCAAGGGTCCGTTCGAGACCTATCCCGACCGAAAATCCGGCGCAAAGACGGATCATTACACGCAACGAATCGATGAGATCAAAATGCCTTATATCATTCCGCAGGATTTTGATAATCGAACCGAGGTGAAGTGGGTTCTAGTAACAAAAGAAAACGGTTATGGACTGGCAGTTATCAGCGATAATCAGATGAATGTGAGTGTTGATCCCTATTCCAATCTGGCGCAGGCCTGGTACCCGTATCAACTAAAGCGTAAAACCGCCATTTCATTAAATATCGATAAGAAAGTAAGTGGTGTCGGCGGAACATCGATTTCCCCCCGAATGCGTTATCGCACCTATCCTGGCGAATATCATTATAAAATACGAATCAAACCTTTCAAAAAAGGGCAATTTAATATTACCGAAACCGCAGCAGAAAAATTTTAATTCAATTACAAAAGGCAGAAATATTTATGAACCTCAAGCGATACCTGAATCCGATTCTTCTCTTCTTCTTTCTCATTGCTGGTTTAACCGGACTGATTTACGAACTGCTCTGGATGCGTTTGCTGACAAATGTCATTGGCAATGCCCCATTTACTGTTAGTATCATTCTCACCATCGTCATGGGTGGTATAGCGCTGGGAAGTTATTGGGCCGGCAAAAAGCTGACCATAAAAACCGAACCCGGACGACTGGTTCAGTATTTTGGAATAATTCAACTCATTATCGGCATCTATTCACTCCTGTTGCCTTTTATCATCAGGATTGCTACACCTCTTTTCGCAGTATTTTATCATCTCTTGTTGGCCCATTTCTGGCTGTATCATCTCTTAACGTTTGTTCTATGCACATTCCTGCTCCTGATACCAGCCGTTTTTATGGGAGCATCGCTACCGATACTGAGTCAAATTTACATTACCCGGGTGGAAAATAGTTCCAGCCGGCTGGGACTTCTTTATGGCTTAAATACCATTGGCGCCGTGATTGGTTCAGTTGCCGGTGGATTCTGGTTAATTCAGTGGACCGGTGTTTGGGGGACATTGCTCACTGCTTTTGTGATGAACACCATCATCGGCGCTTCAAGTATTGCTTTAAGCCTTTTACTATTATCCCCAAAATCGAAAACGACGGTTGAAACTTTCCCCGCCGATGAAACTGAAGTGAGTCAAGGTACCAATAAAATCACAAAAATAGTTCTGGTCATTTTCGCCATTTCGGGATTTTGTGCGATGGCGTATCAGGTTATCTGGACCCGGCTTCTGAGTCTCATCATTGGCCCGACTACTTATGCCTTTACAATTGTCGTGACCACTTTTATCGCCGGACTGGCCATTGGTGCTTTGATCTGGGGGCGAATTGGTAATCGCAGCCAGAAACCATTCGTCTGGTTGATTGGAACCCAATTAGGCGCCGCTATTTCCGCGCTCCTCATTAGCCAGGTTTTGGGAAATAGTCAAATTTTCTTTTCAAAACTCATTCAAACATTGGGCGATTCGTTTGGGACGTTGATGGTGATGAAGTCCGTTTTCCTGTTTCTTTTTATTTTTGTCCCCACTTTCCTTTTTGGTGCTGCATTTCCACTAATCGGAAAAATTATTGTTTCTTCATCAGAAAAGGTTGGACAGAAAATCGGAACGGCCTATTCCCTTAATACAATCGGGGCGGTGGCAGGTGCTTTGGCGGCGGGATTTTTATTGATTCCGCTGTTTGGTAAAGAAGGCAGCATTCGATTTTTAGCGATTATCCAACTGATTTTTGCTGGCGGTATGTCCTTATTTTTATTGAAAGAAATGCCGGCGCCGAAACGAAAACTTTTATGGTATGGTATTCCGGTGATTTTAGGGCTGGCGCTGGTCATCTTCTTTCCCACTTGGAATCGAAAAATGCTGGCAATAGGAAAATACCATCGGCTGGCACAATTTAACTTTAAGGCAATAAACTGGTTCGATGCTTTATTCGGGGATGCTGCCCAATATAATCTGGATAAAGCCGCAGAATTGGTCTATTTTGGTGATGGGGTGGGGGGATTTACCAGCGTTTTAAAAAGCCAGGATCCGATTGGAAATTCCTTTTTTTCGCTCCATAATAGTGGCCAGCCGGAAGCGTCCAATCAGCCAGGCGATATGAGTATCCAGACATTATTGGCCCATTTTCCCATGCTCTTTCATCCGGAGGCTCAAAAAGTGATGGTACTGGGTCTGGCCAGTGGTATAACTGCCGGTGAAGTATCACTTTATCCAATCGAAAAAGTCGATATTGTTGAAATGAATCAACAAACCATCGCTGCCAGTGAATTTTTCAAGCCATGGAACAATGAAATTCTCGCCAATCCGAAAGCGCGGGTCATTATTCAGGATGCGCGTGCGCATTTGGCGCTGACCAGCGAGAAGTATGACGTCATTATTTCCGAGCCTTCCAGCCACTGGATTGCCGGCATGGCGGGTTTATATACAAAGGATTTTTTTGCCAATGTTAAAGATAAACTTGATTCAAATGGTATTTTTACGCAATGGTTATACGCCTATCAAATTGATTGGCCAACCTTTTCAATGATTGGACGAACTTTTGCCGAAATTTTCCCAAACAGCCTGTTGATTACGACCGGCCTTCGCGGCGATTATTTACTGGTTGGATTTAAAGATAAAAAGCTTTTAAGTCCGGAAATTACAGCGAAAAATTGGCAATATGCGAAGCAATCGCGAATTATTAAAATCCCCAATCATCGCGTCTTTTATCATCTCTTCATTAATGAAAATCTGCCCTGGCTTTTTGGAAACGGAAATATCAATAGCGATAATTTGCCTTTACTTGAATACGCGGCTCCCCGACTGGTACAGGTTTATGATCCGGAAATTAGTAAAAATATGCAGGAAAAGAACTGGCTTGAATTTGATTCAAAACAGATTATTAGCGAGTTGACCGCTAATATCGATACGCGAATGGATTTAATTGAATATTTGCTCCAATTCGATAAATCATTTAAAGGATTACTTCAAATTGCCGAACTCTCCGATGTCCAGAAGGAACGTTATACTAAAATGCTCGAGGCCCACGCCCAAAAGCATCTGATGTATGACTACTCGTTTATCGACGATGAGCAGATACAAAAACAGGTGATCTATGCTCAGGTTGTCAAAGTACAGGAACAATTGCCGACTTTTTCGGATAAGGTTTGGGCGAATTATCATCTGGGTAATTTATATGATTTGATGAACATTAAAGGGGCGGCGGCGGCCTATTTTCAGGAAGTTTTGAAAATCGATCCGAATCATGTTGAATCGCTCAATAATCTAGGTTCGATACTGGAAGATTTGGGGAAAACTGAATCCGCGATTAAATATTATCAGGCCGCCCTAACAGTAAATCCGAATTTTGAAATTGCAGCCAAGAATCTGGAGGCTTTGCAAAAAAAATTGGGAGCGCCCATAAGTGAGAAGCAGGAGTAGCACGGAAAATAACTGGTATGGCGTTTGGTGTGAAGTGCATCGCGTGAAATAAAATCATTTAAAAGTAGCGAGTGAATTTTATTATTCTGCCATTTACGATTTGCAAATTCTGGAGGAATCATGAAAATACTGACTTTTCTTTCTATGATGAACATGATGTTAAGTTTAAATTTGACAGCGCAGGAAAAATTGGAAATTCCACTTTGGCCGAATGGCGCCCCAACGAATGCCGGCGAAACCGTCGATCCGGTGCCGACATTAACAATTTATCAGGCGCCAGGGGACAAACCAACCGATACGGCTGTCCTAATCTGTCCGGGTGGCGGCTACCAACATCTGGCTATGGATCATGAGGGACATCAAATAGCCCAATGGCTCAATTCAATGGGCATTTCGGCATTTATTCTCAAATATCGCATTGGCACCTGGGAAGGCAAAAAAAATAATCACCCCATTCCTTTATTGGATGCGCAACGAGGGATTCGAACCATACGGGCACGGGCAAATGAATGGAAAATTAATCCCGAAAGAATCGGCATACTTGGCTTTTCCGCCGGCGGCCATCTGGCTTCAACGGTGGGAACGCATTTCGACAGCGGTCAACCGGATTCACCGGATAAAATCGAACGCGTCAGTTCCCGCCCTAATTTTATGGTGTTAATCTACCCGGTTATTTCATTAAAAACAAAATACGTTCATCGGGGTTCGCGAAAGGCATTGCTCGGTGAAAATGCGGATATGACGCTGGTGGAAAATCTTTCCAATGAAACACAGGTCACCAGCATGACCCCGCCGGCATTTCTCATTCATACCAGTGAAGATACGGCTGTTCCGTCAGAAAATAGCATTCTGTTTTATCTGGCACTGCACGAAGCCGGCGTTCCTGCTGAAATGCATATTTATGCGCGCGGCAAGCATGGTTTTGGTCTGGCACCGAATGATCCGGTTCTTTCGACCTGGCCGGAACATTGTAAACGCTGGTTACAGGTTCAGGGATTTCTGCCTAAATAATGAAATACGATCAGAAACTCTTTTACGACAATAATAAAACGGGCACAAGTTGTTGATCTGAATGATGAATTTCGTCATTAATCTGAATTTTGATTCTTGAATACTAAACGCATCTTGCCGCCAACTGATAACCTAACTTATTTTGAGGGGTAAAATGAACTTACATGCAATCGATGTTGGAATCATTCTCGGCTATCTGGTGATTGTTATTGGCATCGGCTTCTGGATTTCGCGAAAAGCAGGCAGTAGTATCGATTCTTATTTTCTTGGTAACAATAGTATGCCCTGGTATATCCTCGGAATTTCCAATGCGTCATCGATGTTTGATATCACGGGCACCATGTGGCTGGTTTATGTGATTTTTGTATATGGACTGAAAGGTGTATGGCTTCCATGGCTCTGGCCAACATTTAACCAGATTTTTCTGATGATTTTTTTATCTGTCTGGATTCGGCGTTCAAACGTCTTGACTGGTGCTGAATGGATCACCTCTCGCTTTGGTACGGCTACAGGCGCTGAACTTTCCCGGATTGTCGTTGTTATTTTCGCACTGGTCAGCGTGATTGGCTTTCTGACTTATGATTTTGCTGGAATTGGAAAGTTCGCCTGGGAATTTTTACCCCATGAAGTCCCGAATTCGATAAGAAATATACCCGTGCTTGGTTCAATGCTACCGGAAACACTCTCGGCCAATTTCTACGCCGTGGTATTCATGGGGATTACCACCATCTATGTTATTGCCGGTGGTATATATAGTGTGGTTCTAACCGATGTCGTACAATTTGTAATGCTGGCAATTGCATCTATCGCCATTGGATACATTGCGTTCACACATGTCACCCCGGAATTATTGAAAGAAGTTCTCCCGGAAGGGTGGAATCAACTTTTCTTTGGCTGGAAATTGAATCTGGATTGGTCAAATCTCATTCCCGCTGTCAATGAGAAAATATCAGCCGATGGCTACTCATTCTTCTCAATCATCATGATGATGATTCTCTTTAAAGGAATTCTCATCAGTATGGCCGGCCCCGCTCCCAATTATGACATGCAACGAATCCTTGCCACGCGCAATGCAAAAGAATCAGCCCTCATGAGCAGTGTTGTATCGGTTGCGCTTTTTCCCCGCTGGATCATGATCACCGGTATCACTGTTTTGGCACTGTTATTTTATAGTCCGGAATTAAAAGCGATGGGTTCTGCTATCGATTTTGAGATGATTTTGCCTTATGTTATCAATCGTTTTGTGCCTGTTGGACTTACCGGCGTTATGATCGCTGGCTTGCTGGCTGCTTTTATGTCCACTTTTGATTCGACGGTCAATGCCGGCGCTGCCTATCTCGTGAACGATATCTATAAACGATACCTGAAACCAACCGCCAGTGATCAACATTACGTTTTGATAAGTTACATGGCCTCATTTATTATCGTCATTGTCGGGATTATTTTTGGATTCTACACCAAATCAATTGACCAGGTCATGCAATGGATTGTCTCAGGATTATGGGGGGGCTATACGGCTCCGAATATTTTAAAATGGTACTGGTGGCGTTTTAATGGGTATGGTTACTTTTATGGCATGCTGACAGGCATCGCCTGCGCCTTAATTCTGCCCATATTACTGCCAGGTATTTCCGCGCTCAATACCTTCCCGCTCATTCTTTTAATATCGGGAATCGCTTGCATTGTTGCCAGTCTGGCCACAGTTCCGGAAGAAGAAAGTGTCTTGAAAAATTTCTACTCCAGGGTCCGGCCCTGGGGTTTTTGGAACCCCATTTATGAATTGGTAATCAAAGAAAATCCGTCCTTTAATCGAAATAAATCTTTTAAACGCGATATGTTCAATGTTTTAACAGGCGTTGTCTGGCAACTGACGCTGGTACTGATACCAATTTATTTTGTGATTAAAGATTTTAAATCGATGTGGATTTCTGTTTTGGTGTTGATAATAACAACACTTATTTTGAAATATAACTGGTATAATAAATTAGAAAAAGATTAAGCACGAGGAAAGTAACATAATGAAAAAGAAGGAATTTAACAAAAAGTTAAAACAACTTTTTCGCCAACAGAAGCAGTACCTGAGTTTGACGAATAAACCTTTCAAATCAAATAATGGTATCTACATTCGATATAAAAATCCCGTCATGACGGCTGAGCATACCCCGCTGTTCTGGCGCTATGATTTAAATCATGAAACCAACCCGTTTTTAATGGAGCGGATGCAAATCAACAGCGCTTTTAATCCAGGCGCGATATTGATTAATGGAACCATTTATCTGGTTGTTCGGGTGGAAGGCGCTGATCGGAAATCTTTTCTGGCCATTGCTGAAAGTCCAAATGGAATCGATAATTTCCGTTTTTGGGATTATCCCATCGTGATGCCCGAAACTGAAAATCCGGATGTTAATATTTATGATATGCGGCTCATTCAGCATGAAGATGGCTGGATTTATGGTGTTTTTTGCACCGAACGGAAAGATCCAAATGCGCCTCCTGGCGATACCTGCATTGCAATGGCACAGGCTGGCATCGCCCGGACCCAAGACTTGAAAAACTGGGAACGGCTTGCAGATTTAAAAACCAAATCACCGCAACAACGCAATGTGGTTCTGCATCCTGAATTTTATCAAGGCAAATATGCCTTCTATACACGTCCACAGGATGATTTTATTCAGACAGGTTCCGGGGGGGGGAATTGGCTGGGGATTAGCTGATTCAATTGAAAAAGCTGAATTGAAAGAAGAACTGATTGTTGACAGTAAAAAATATCATACCATTAAAGAATCAAAGAATGGATTGGGACCGGCACCCATCAAAACCAGTGAGGGCTGGCTGCAATTAGCTCATAGCGTTCGAAATACTGCTGCTGGTTTTCGTTATGTATTGTATGCGTTTATGACCAGTCTGGAAAAGCCTTTTGAAGTCATTTATGAACCCGGTGGTTATCTCATGGCTCCCCGTGGCAAGGAAAGAGTGGGCGATGTCTCCAATGTTCTGTTCAGTAATGGCTGGATTATGAAAGAAAATGGCGAAATTTTAATCTATTATGCCTCTTCTGATACCAGAGTTCATGTTGCCACCACGACAATTGAAAAAATGATCGACTATGTGAAGAATACGCCCAAAGATCCCCTTCGTTCTTATGCCTGTGTTCAACAACGGATCGAATTAGTCGCCAAAAATCTGGAGCTGATGAATTCCAAAAATTTTAAATTTTTACGAAAGAATTTGTAACTCATACTTTTTGATGTCGCCTAATCTGATCCCTCACCCCAACACGCTCCTCTCAGGGAAGAGGGAATAACGACGCCTTCTCCCTTTGAAAGAAAGTTGGGGTGAGGGTCATGTGGGTGGTTTAAGGACGACTATTGAAAAAGTGTAAAGTAATTCAGATAATGATTATTTTGTATGCAAAAAAAGTAACCGTTCTCAGGTTCCAGGTTCATCGCTCCCTGTTATTGTCGTATTTCATGTTTTCATAGATCGGCAGCGCTTAATTCAAGTGCTCTTATTTAAGCGGAAGAAGCCTTTTAACGCTGAATTTTGAACCTTAAACCTTGAACGGATACAAAAATAAACTTTTGAGAAATGGTGAGGCAAACCAATTTTGCGATAAAACTTCTATAATGAAGTGAAAACAAAATTCGTTCTCCCCCTCATCCGCTCTCCCTCGCACCCACTCACAATTCGGAGGCAAAGTGTACCTGAACCAGCAAATTCTACTCAATGGTAATTGGGAACTTCGGGATGAATTTCTTGGGTTTCCACTTCACGATGCATTTCGTTTAATGCACACACAAGATGGATGGATAACAACACCGGTACCAGGCGATATTCATCAGGGACTCCTGGCTGCTGGCAAAATTAAAGAACCACTCATCGGTCTGAACAGCTTTGATTGCCAATGGACTGAAAATCGCTCCTGGTGGTATCGTAAAAAATTCCAGATGGATGACATCATTTTCCAGACGGATGTCATTGAACTGGAAATGCATGGACTGGATGCCAATGCCGAGATTTTCTTAAATTTTCATCATATCGGTTCACATCGGAACGCTTTTCGGCCGTTTATAAAAGATGTAAAACGTTTCGTTGTACCGGGTGAGAATTTTTTACTTGTCCGGCTGAGCGCCGGCGTGGAAACCGTGAGCGAAATGGATATCGATTCCCCCGATGGTGTTCGTGCCAATACGGAAGCGCAAAACGGTCGTCCCGATCGCGGCGACGCCCGGCGGAGTTTTGTTCGCAAACCGCAATATTCATTCGGCTGGGACTGGAGTCCGCGGCATAGCCGTCAACCTAAGGGGGCATAGTATTGTTAAGTTATTGTTTTTTTAATTATTAAGATCAGATTTGGCAAATGCCCCCACTTGGGGGGCACCTTTCGGCTTGATGCTCATAGTAGCACCCCATTTTTTTTTACCGGTCTTAATCAGCGATTTAATTTACGGGAAGTGCACTCCAGTCGTTTCATAAAGTCATTTGCAGCAATATTCTGGTAATTTGGTGAAGATTAGTCTCAATTAAATAAACACGATTGTGATAATACATTTTAATGAGTTGTTTGTGCAAATTCAGCATTAATTTCCGGAGAATAAACCCAAATGCGACGAATGCAATCATTTTTATTGTTCTTTATGTTTATTTTAAATTTAGCGGGTTGTCATAGAAATGCCAGTGAAACCGAAGAAATTGTCATCCAAAATGACTTTTTCAAAGTAATTTATAATTCCACCACCGGCGGTATTGATGTTTATCGTCCGGACAATATCATAATTATTCGTGATGCCAGAACCTCATGGAACACCGATACAAACAAAGTTTATTATTCTGATTTTAAAATATTCACGGAAAAATCGGTATCTGATATCGGAAACGAGATCGGCAACGGACGAATGCTGACACTTTCTTTTGTAAATGATAACGAACATGTCCGAATCGATTGGTTTATATCACTCTATGACAATCTTCCTGGAATTATTTTTGAAACAAAAATGACAAATTCAGGATCGGAACAACTAAATTTGAAAAGTATCGTTCCCCTGACACTTGCCGGAAAAACATCCGGTTTTCTGAAATGGCCAGGTGCGAAAAACTGCATTACCAATGGCCCGATGTACTATGATCCCGGTAGGCTTCTTTTCTTTGATTCGACATACACAAAACCCGCTTTCTACGGAGAAACCAAAGGTGGCGTCATCTTCAATAACGAGCTGGCCGATAATCCCAAAACGATTCAGAGTTGGTGGAATGTGGGAATTTTCAGTGGATATGACAAAGAGGGACTTTCGCTTGGATACATTGAAAACAAGACTGGCCTCGGGCGTATTCAACTGCTTCAAAACGCTGCCGATAAATTCGCGGTTGTTGCTGAATCTGTATTGGATCCCGGATTCATATTGAAAAGCAGCCAGAGTATCAGTTCCGACCGGTTCATGGTCAGTTTCGGTCAGAATCCATATCAAACGCTTGAAGAATATGCCGACCTCATGGGCAAAATCGGACATGCCAGGATTGGCTCTATTGTAAATGGCTGGTGCAACTGGTTTTATACGCATGACACTTATTCTGAGGAAGAAATTCTGGAAAATGCCCGATTCATTGCAGATAATTTTAAGAAATACGGTTTAGAATACATCCAGATTGATGAAGGCTATCAGACCTGGCATGGGGACTGGAGAGGTAACAGCCGCTTTCCGCACGGGCTGAAATGGTTAGCGACGCAAATCAGGAATTCAGGACTAAAACCCGGCATCTGGATAGCTCCTTTTGTCGTATCGGATACCACGCCGCTTTTTAAAGAACATCCAGACTGGTTTTTGAAAAATAGTGATGGCTCGCTGAAACGCATTGGGCCCTGGCCCGGTGAAGATACCGATTGGTTCAGAAATGAAATCCCCAAAAGGTATGGACTTGATATTACGCATCCGGAAGCAGAAAAATGGTTCACCGATCTGATTGATACGCTTGCAAATAATTGGGGATTTGAAATGATTAAAGTGGATTTTGTGGCGTGGACCGTTTTTTCAGCCGATCATTTCTGGGACACTTCGGCAACGCCGGCACAGGTATATTCCAGGGCTTTAAGTATTATGAGAAAAACCGCCGGCGAAAATTGTCACATTCTGGACTGCGGCCCCGGAAATATCACCCTTGGTTCAATAAACAGCATGCGGATTGAATATGATCAGTACTATGGCTATCGAAACGAGGCGTGGACGCAATATTTCAGGGGATCGGCTTCCAGCGCCGGCGCGATGGGGAAACGCTTTTTTTATCACAATCGCACATGGACGAATGATGCCGACCATGTGTGCATCGATATATTATCCAATGTTCAGGCAGAAGCCGCCGCGTCTTTAATATCATTGAGTGGCGGTAATATGATGTCCGGTGACAGGCTTACCTGGCTCGATAAGGATAAAATCGAAATCCTGAAGAAGGTATTTCCTTCAGTTGGTATCAATGCGAAACCCATTGACCTGCTTGATAATGATCCGCCGACCAGTTTCGCGGTCGCCTTTTCAAAACCTTTTGCTGAATGGACGGTGGCCGGTTTTTTCAATCCGAACCTGGAACATCCGGTTGAAAAACATTTTACGCTGGACAGAATATGGCTCGATACTCAAAAAACTTATCTTCTCTATGATTTTTGGAATGAAAAATTTCTGGGTGAAATTCAGGGGGATATCAAAATTACAGTTGATCCGGGTTGTGTCCGACTGATGAGTATTCACGAGAAAAAAAGTGTACCGCAGTTCATTTCTACGACACGTCATGCCATGCAGGGCGCTGTTGAAATTGAAAATATCACCTTCGATAATGCTTCGGGTGTTCTGCAAGGCGTTTCTACCGCCCCCGTCGGAAACAGATTCGATGTTATTGTATATGTCCCGGATGGATACTCGTGGTCACCTGTACAAAACAAATTATACGATGATTTCAGATATTTTACAATAAAAATGGTTGACAACAAAATCTTAAGAGTTCGATTGGATTTCGCTGACACCTCCCGAATTGAGTGGAACGTTTGTTTCCACAAACAGACAAAAGAAAAAAAGTGATTGGTGAAGAAAATCAAGAGTGTTCAGTTTCACTACTGTATACTTTTTGATGAAGCAAAACCAGCCCTCACCCTAACCCTCTCCCAGGGGGAGCTAACCATTACGCATAACTTTTTGGGTGCAGAATGATATTTTTATTGACA